>JAFSKR010000056.1 GCA_017448825.1 Bacteroidaceae bacterium | reverse complement strand
TTCCACCTCTTCCCATCCCGAACAGAGAAGTTAAGCCCGGGCGCGCCGATGGTACTGCACCGCAATGCGGGAGAGTAGGTCGCCGCCTTCTTGAGGGAGTCCCCCCACATCACGATGATGAGGGGGGACTCTTTGTTATATTGGTATATGTATATGTGAATAGATACTGTGGCGGTAGCGGCGTGAGCCTTGAACTTGGTGGAATTTTCTATGAAAAACGGAAAGGTGCTTAATTAGTGAAGAGGTACTGACGTGCATTTTTAAGTCCGAGAGTGCTCATGTATGTCTCGATGTTGCCGAAAATGATGACTTTCCGATGTAGGTTCTCAGGGTGAGAGGAAAGGTTGAGTGCTTCGCGGGTGGATTGACTCTTGGAGGAGTCTTGGGTTAATTGAATGGCGATGCAGTTCATGGGGTCAGACTCGGTCGGTGAATCTGCTATCACGATATTGGTTTCCACGTCACCTGTTGAGAAAATGGTATTGGCCATCGAATGTCCCTGTTTCTTGATGTAGCCGACGATATATCCTTCCACATAACAGTCTTTTATCCCTGATGCTTCATAGTAGTTGAGATAGGTGGGTATGTATGTTTTGAAGTCGTGAACAGAGAAGGCGACACTTTCCTCTATACCATGACTGTTTACATAATTTAAGGTGTCAGTCATAGTAGGTGTTTCATCTGTATGATTCAACGAAGCATAGTATGCTTCGTAGTCAAAGTCGTCTTCTAAGATGTTGTGATTCTTTGCTCCCTTGATACCTTTCGTGTCCATGTAGGTTTCAATGTCACCTTGTAACCGAATCTTCTTTCCCAACATCGTAGGGTTATCTGACAGGTTAAGTCTCTGACGGGTTTCGTTGCAGGCTGTTGTAGCAGTGCTCAGTTGTATAGGAATACAGTTATTGTAGTTTTTTTCTACGGGAATGTCTGCCAAGATGATATTTGTTTTTATATCTCCAGTGGAAAACTCACTACTTTGTATATTGTTCCCGCTGATGTACCCCACAATATACCCAACGATGTAAACGTCCTTTTCAGTATCATATTTCTCTGAAATGATGTCATTTACAGAGTAAGAGAAGAATCCTGTGCTATCACTGGAGAATAGACTGTCTATGTCCGTTTCTTTTGAGTGTGGATTGTTCTCGTCAGAGGGTATATCTAATTTCTCGCAGGCCCAAAAAGCCCAAAGAGGAAGGGTGCAGAGTATGAAGAGGATGCTTTGTCGCAAGTTCATAGTTGCTTACTTTTATGGATAGTTGTCGATTTTGTTCGCAAATTTATATAATTCTACGGAAAAAATCACTACCTTTGTACGAAAAATCAGTGATTATGCAGATAAAAGTTGGTGCACCAGAAGCGATTCGTGGTCATATCGTATTGCCTTCATCGAAAAGTCTGAGCAATCGTGCGTTGGTTATCAGTGCTTTGTCAGGTAGTCCTCAGACTCCAGAGAATGTGAGCGATTGCGATGATACAAGGGTGATGATAGAGTGGTTGAGTGGGAAACCACAAACCATTGATATTGGCGCAGCTGGTACAGCCATGCGTTTCTCCACGGCGATGTTGGCTGTGGGAGAAGGGACTCATGTCATTACTGGGAGTGATCGCATGAAGCAGCGTCCGATTGGAATCCTTGTTGATGCTCTACGCCAGTTGGGTGCGCATATAGAATATATGGAGAAAGAAGGTTTCCCTCCCTTGCGGATTACAGGGAATAGGTGTCTTGAGGGAGGAATCGTTCATGTGTTGGGCAATGTGAGTTCTCAATATATATCTGCACTATTGATGATTGCTCCGATGCTGAAAAAGGGTCTGAAACTGTTTTCATCAGACAAAATTGTCAGTCGCCCTTACATTGACATGACCCTTTCCGTGATGCGTGATTATGGGGCAAAAGCGTATTGGAAAGAGGAAAATGGACAAGAATGTATAGTGGTGGAACCTGTCCCATATCAAGCAAGGAAATACTTCGTCGAAAGTGATTGGAGTGCTGCAAGTTACTGGTATGAGATGGTAGCACTTGCTCCCAACGATGATGCCAAGGTCGTTCTGCCAGGTCTTTTTGCGGAGAGTGTACAAGGCGATAGTCATGGCGCGCAACTCTTTGAAAAATTAGGTGTTACGACAGAGTATCGTGATAATGCTATAGTGCTGAGGAAAAATGGTCGTTGTGTCGATGCGCTTTACCATGATTTCTTGGAGATGCCAGACCTTGCACAGACCTTTGTTGTGACGTGCTGCATGATGGGAGTTCCGTTCCATTTTATTGGTTTGCAGAGTTTGAAAATAAAAGAGACTGACCGCATAGAAGCACTGAAAACGGAACTTGCAAAATTAGGTTATATACTTGAAGACCATAATGACAGCGAACTGTTGTGGAATGGCGTAAGAGGACAAGTTGGCATCAATTTACCCGATGAAATAGCTATTTCCACTTATGAAGACCACCGAATGGCGATGGCATTTGCTCCTGTGGCATTGTGTCATGATTATATCCGAATCAATGACCCTCATGTGGTGTCGAAGTCCTATCCTCACTTCTGGAAAGATTTGGAACGTGTTGGTTTTAAGATAGAAACGGTTTGATAAGGTTAACTACTTCTGGTTATGATATACCTAATTATTGGACTCCTTATATTGGGCATCATTGCTTTCTTGGCAGGCTTCTTTCGTGAGAAGAAATTGAAGAAGTTGTTGGCAAGAGGTGAAATCGTAGAATTACCCAACATTCAGCAGGTGGAAGATATGGAATGTTGTGGTCAGCATGAAACCTGCGAGAAGGAAAGTCTGCTTGCCGCTGTGAGCAAACAGATAGAGTACTACAATGATGAAGAACTTGACCGTTTCCGTGGCAAGGGCAGTAGTGCTTATTTGCCCGATGAAATCGAAGAATTTCGTGAAGTTCTTTATACGATGAGGGAAGAAGAAGTGGCTGGTTGGGTTCGCTCACTCCAACTTCGTGCTGTTGAAATTCCCGACGAACTGAAGGATGAGATTTTTTTGATTATAGGAGAAAGAAGGGGATAGCCTGACACTATCAGGCTATCCCCTTCTTTCTATTGACGATGTCACTTCATGTATCGTTTGTCAATCGCTGCCCAGTTCACGATACTCCATAAATTGGAGAGATGGACAGGTCGGCGGTTTTGGTAGTCCAAATAATAGGCATGTTCCCACACATCAAACGTGAGTAGAGGCGTGAGTCCTTTGGTGATGGGGTTGTTGGCATTGGCTTCTTGCGTGATGTGTAGTTTACCATCTTGGTCGGCAGCTAACCAAACCCAGCCAGACCCAAATAGAGTACTACCCTTTTTCTCAAATTCTTCTTTGAATGCCTCGAAAGAGCCAAATTGTTGTTCGATGGCGACAGCCAAATTCCCTACAGGTTTGTTGTTTTCTTCTGGTGCTGTAAACTGAGTGAAATAGAGGTTATGGTTGAGAATTTGACCTGCATTGTTGAAGATTCCACCGTCACTTTTGCAGACAATTTCTTCTAACGAACGTCCTTCGTAAGGACTGCCTGGCAATAGCGTGTTGAGGTTATTCACGTAGGTCTGCAAGTGTTTCCCGTGATGGAAACTGATGGTTTCTTTGCTGATGACTGGTTCTAATGCATCGGCTGCATACGGAAGTTCTACCAATTGAAACGTTCCGTCAAGAGGGTTAGTTTGTGTCATACCATTGTTTGTTTAAGATGAGAAAGTGTACAAAGGTAAGGGATTACATATTACGCTCCAAATTTATTTTGAGAAAAAGTTTCTTTGACGGGTTAGTTGTTGAAAAAACGCACAGTTCGTACCGCACAATGGCACTTTCTTTTTATGTTTTTGCACTCTTTTCGTGTTTTTGAGCATAAAAATCCTTCTATTCATTGCGGAAAGGGAAAAATGTTGTAAATTTGCACTTCATATTATATTGCCCTATTATGGGTAAGACTAACCAGTTTGGGACAATACATACCAAAAACAATCAATACATTAACTATGAGTTTGAAAATTATTGTACTCGCAAAGCAGGTGCCCGACACAAGAAATGTCGGTCCTGACGCGATGACTCCAGAGGGTACAGTGAACCGTGCGGCTTTGCCAGCCGTGTTCAACCCCGAGGACTTGAACGCTCTTGAACAGGCACTTCGCCTGAAGGACGCGAATCCGGGTTCCACTATCACCATGCTCACCATGGGTCTTCCCAAGGCTGCCGAGGTGTTGAAAGAGGGCATCTATCGTGGTGCCGACGAGGGCATCCTCATCTCTGACCGTCCTCTGGGCGGTGCCGACACTCTCGCCACTTCCTACACATTGGCTCAGGCCATTAAGAAGGTGGGCGACTACGACATCATCCTTTGCGGTCGCCAGGCTATCGACGGCGACACGGCACAGGTGGGTCCTCAGGTGGCAGAGAAGTTGGGTCTTACCCAAATCACTTACACCGAGGAAATCCTCTCACTCGACAAGGAAGCCAAGAAGATTGTAGCCAAGCGTCACATCGACGGTGGTGTGGAGACTGTGGAAGGTCCGCTGCCCATCGTGGTGACGGTGAACGGAAGTGCCGCCCCTTGCCGTGTACGCAACGTGAAGCGTGTGTGGGCAAACAAGAACCGCGAGTTCACCACTTGGGGGGCTGCCGACATTGAGGCAGACCCAGCACAAATTGGCAAGGCGGGGTCCCCCACCAACGTGAAGGCGGTGAAGAGCATCGTCTTCAAGGCGAAAGAAAACAAGACCCTCACTTCTTCTGATGCAGATGTCGAGAGTCTGATTGTAGAACTCATGGAAAGCAACACCATCGGATAATATGAACAACGTTTTTGTATATTGTGAACTTGAAGGCAACAAGGTTGCTGATGTAAGTTTGGAGCTTTGCACCAAGGGTCGCAAACTCGCCAACCAGCTTGGAGTGCAGTTAGAAGCCGTTCTCATCGGAGCAGGTCTCGAGGGTGTTGAGAAGCAAGTCATTCCTTACGGTGTAGATAAAGTGCACATCTTCGACGATGAGAAACTGTTCCCTTACACCTCCCTTCCCCACACTTCTGCTGTGGTAAACCTCTTCAAGGAGGAGAAACCACAGATTTGTCTCTTGGGTGCTACCGTCATCGGTCGCGACCTCGGTCCTCGTGTGTCTTCCGCACTCCACTCAGGTTTGACAGCCGACTGCACCCAGTTGGAGATTGGCTCGTTCGACATGAAGGTGAAGGATGCCGAGGGCAACATGGTCGATAAGCACTACGAAGACCAACTCTACCAGATTCGTCCTGCTTTCGGTGGTTCCATCATCGCCACCATCGTTAACCCCGAGCATCGCCCACAGATGGCAACCGTTCGTGACGGTGTGATGAAGAAGGAAATCCTCGACGAGAACTACAAGGGTGAAGTGGTGAAGCACGACGTGGCCAAGTACATCCCTCTCACCGACTATGTGGTGAAGGTGCTCGACCGTCACGTGGAGAAGGCAAAGCACAACCTCAAAGGTGCTCCTATCGTCATCGCCGGTGGTTATGGCGTAGGTGGTCCCGAAGGCTTCAACCTCCTCTTCGAACTCGCTAAGGAGCTTCATGCAGAAGTGGGTGCCAGCCGTGCTGCTGTTGATGCAGGTTGGATTGACCACGACCGTCAGATTGGTCAGACAGGTACCACTGTACGTCCTAAGGTGTATATCGCCTGCGGTATCTCTGGTGCTATCCAGCACGTGGCAGGCATGAAGGACTCAGGTATCATCATCTCCATCAACAACGACCCACAGGCTCCTATCAACCAGATTGCCGACTACATTATCAACGGAACCATCGAAGAGGTTGTTCCGAAGTTGATTAAGTATTATAAGAAGAACTCCAAGTAATATGAAGAAAAAAGTCTTGGTTTTAATTCTCTATGCTGCATTTGTTATATTTTTAATGTACCGTTCACTCCAGACAGACCATGAGTTGTGGCATAGATTATTAAGTGAAGTTTTTGCAATATATTTTGCTATACGCTTCTACGATACCTGTAAAGACTTTAAGAATAAAAAATAGAATTATGGCTAATTCCTATACAGATGTTCCTGAGATTAAATTCCACATGGAACACCCTTTGATGAAACGCATCGTTGAGTTGAAGGAGAGAAACTATGCTGACTACGGTCAGTACGACTATGCACCCAAGGACTACGAGGATGCACAGGAGAACTATGACAGCCTGCTCGAAATCACAGGCGACATCAACGCCAACATCATCGGCCCCAATTCTGAGGATGTCGATGCTGAAGGCCCTCACTGCGAGAACGGCCGTGTGCGCTATGCCTCTAAGACCTACGAGAACCTCGATGCCACCATCAAGGCTGGTCTCTGCGGCATGACCATGCCACGTCGTTACGGCGGTCTGAACCTGCCTAACGTGGTTTACACCGCTGCTAACGAAATCATCGCAGAAGGTGATGCTGGTTTCGAAAACATCTGGTCACTCCAAGACTGTATCGAGACCCTCTATGAGTTTGGCGACGAAGACCAGCGCAAGCGTTACATCCCACGTGTTTGTGCAGGTGAAACCATGTCTATGGACTTGACAGAGCCTGATGCAGGTTCCGACCTCCAGTCCGTGATGCTCAAGGCCACCTTCGACGAGAAGGAGAACTGCTGGCGACTCAACGGTGTGAAGCGCTTCATCACCAATGGCGACGCTGACATCCACCTCGTGCTGGCACGTTCCGTAGAAGGCACTCGCGACGGTCGTGGTCTCTCCATGTTCATCTACGACAAGCGTAACGGAGGTGTGAACGTGCGTCGCATCGAGAACAAGCTCGGCATTCACGGCAGCCCCACCTGCGAACTCGTCTATAAGAACGCCAAGGCAGAACTCTGTGGCTCAGAAAAACTCGGTCTCATCAAGTACGTGATGGGTCTGATGAACGGTGCCCGTCTCGGTATCGCTTCTCAGTCAGTAGGTGCAGAACAGGCAGCTTACGAAGAGGCCATCAACTATGCCCGCGACCGCAAGCAGTTCGGTAAGGAAATCATCCACTTCCCAGCCGTTTACGATATGATTGCCCGCATCAAGGCCAAACTCGATGCAGGTCGTTCACTCCTCTACATGACCGCACGTTACGTGGACATCTACAAAGCACTCGATGATATCAGCAAGGAGCGCAAACTGACTCCCGAAGAGCGTGACGAGTTCAAGAAGTACAGCAAACTCGCCGATGCCTTCACTCCACTCGCCAAAGGCATGAACTCCGAGTTCGCCAACGAATCTGCCTACGATTCCATTCAGGTACACGGCGGTTCAGGCTTCATGCTTGAGTACAAGTGCCAGCGTGTCTATCGCGATGCCCGCATCATGTCCATCTATGAGGGTACCACTCAGTTGCAGACCGTAGCCGCTATCCGCTACATCACCTCAGGCTTCTATGCCAACGTCATCAAGGACTTCGAGGCAGAACCCGTTGCAGCCGAGTATGCAGCCTATGCAGAGCGCATCAAGGCAATGAACGAGAAACTCGCTGCTTGCATCGAGAAGGCTAAGGAGCCCGGCAATCAGGACTTCCTCGACCTCTGTGCCCGCAAACTCTACGAGATGACTGCCTACGTCATCATGGGCCACCTGCTCCTGCAAGACACCCAGCGTGCTCCCGAACTCTTCGGCAAGTCGCTCACCGTCTTCATCAACTACGCCGAAAGCGAAGTGGCAAAGCACTGCAACTACATCAACGCCCTCGACGTTGACCAGTTGGCAAGTTACGTACAAGAGTAAGACATACACATATTATATATAAAAAGGCTGACTTCCATGATGGGAGCCAGCCTTTTTTATACACCTTTGAGAATTTTATCCAAAAAAGATAATCTTAAAAGGATAATTCTTAAAAGAAAGTCCACAAGGCATGCTGAAAACAAAGTGGAAGAAGCCCCTTACAAGTTGTGGTACATCGGCCATTCACAGAGTCAGCCAAACGTCAAGTGCGGGAGGAAGTTGACGTTGATGACGGAGAGGAGGAGGTCAAGGATGTCGCGAGGGACCGTTTCAAACACTTCTGTGATTGTTCAATAGACCGTTGTATACAAAGTATCGTTGTTCGTTTGTTTTAGGGGATTCCAATTGTCTGTATAGATCAAATCTATTTCTTTGCCAAGATGTTCGGTAAAGAAGGCTCGTGAATTGCATGTGTACATGGCGACTTTGCAGTTGAAGAGTCGTTTCAGCATTCTTAGACTTTTAATATTGCTTGATGAGTGAACACATATCCAATCTATTTTCGTATGATATTTCAAAGGGTAATAGATGAAATCCCAAAATATTTGTGAATAGTCAAATGTCCAAAGCGACATCATGGGAATATATCCAGCCTTCTTTAATTCAACATAATCTGATAAAGTAAAGGCTTCAACCATTACTTTGTGTCTATTTTGCAGAAATTCGCGGTTCAATATTTTTGTATCGGATATTTTGTCTGTGACAATGATATATGGATGAATCCTTTGTATTTCTATGGCTTGTTGCAAGGTTAAAGGTGTGTATTGTCCCAAAATGCTTTTTCCAAGAAATTCTTTTGTGCTGATGGCCGTTTCAATACTGTCACCAACAAGATTTTTGCAAAAATATGCCCAATCATGCACACAGACAAGGGCACTGTCTGTTGTTAGACTCAAGTCCAATTCCACATATTTGTACCCATTGTTGAGAGACTGCAACAAAGCCTCTTGGCAATTGAGATAAGTTTTCCCATTGATGGCACCTGTGGCATGGGCAATATAATAGTTCTGATTGGAAAGCACATCATCTTGAGGTTGTGGCATGGGAGAAATGAGCCACAAGAACACCCCCAACATCAAAATTACCCCCCCCACGAGTATCAATGTAATGTTTCTTAAGAAATGGTTTCGCTTCATCATCAAAGACTATAAGTTTCTACCCCTTTATAACAGGGCAAACGATTACTGAAATAAGGAATACTTCTCCATGTCATCATTGTCCGCAAACCGATAGCCAGCAACATCCATGACGGCATAAATGAATTTATCCGTGCAGAACGGCTTGTTCGTAGAAGACTTTATCTTCTCCATTTTGTCTGGATGAAGTTCTTGGAAAATGGGAGAAACATAGACCATGAATGGTATTTTCTTGCCTTGTGCTTGCGACTCCTCCGTTGCTTTTGCATGTCCAAAGTAGTTGGGGTCAGTGTCGAAAAGATCTAATCCATGGTCGGAAAAGTAGAATACAACAGCATCTTGCTCCTTATATCTATTCATGATGGAGTTGACGACAAAATCATTGTAGAGGGTGGCATTGTCGTAGGCTGCCAAAAGATTCCTTTGATGTTCTGGATACTCATTGTATTCTGCTCTTTTGAACCCTTCGTAATCATGGGGATAACGTTCTTCGAAGTTCTCATGTTGCCCCATAAAATGATAGAAGATGACATTCTTTTCTTTAGTATTGACCTTTTCTTTTCCTATTAGCCCTCCATCATATCTATTGGCATTCATTTCATTCTCCAGGAAAAAAGTTTCATCGCACAACTGACCATGTCCACTGGGAAGATTATCAAACATACCTTTTTCAGATTGGTTGGAAATCCATGCAGTATAATACCCAGCAATTTTCATCACTTCAATGATATTGGTATGTTCATACCACGGAAGTCCATCTTCATGGCCTATTTGATATGTGTTCAGCAAATACTTGAAAGCCGCGGTAGTGTGAGAGCAGGGACTCGTTACCTTTTTATAGACGAATAGATTTCCATCCTGCACTTGCCTCGTCAAAAGCGGATTCGTATTTCTTTTATATCCATACAAGGAACTGTGATTGGAAGAGAATGACTCACCCAATATAATAATGATTTGTGAAGGGTGAATGCTATCTGACTCTTCAATTTGAGGGTGAGTGGGGTGATTTTTCAAGTCCACGACTTCTTCAAAACTGAAACTCCACCGTTTTTTGTCCACAAATTCTTCTTGGATAATACCAGAATTGTGCCAGATTGCACAAATAGAAAACAACAGTATCACACCTGCCACTATCCATGATTTCCCCAATTTTACCTTTTGTATTTTAGGAAGCATAAAGGTGATGAAGATGCTGACGGCTATGATAGAGAAGAACAAAACTACTTGCTCCCATGAAATAAATGTGTCAAAGTATTCTTTCGCCTCGTCTGGATTCGTGGCTGCGATAATCTGAATGAAATCGTTAGAGAGCAGACACCCATACACATGATAGCAATAGAGATTCAATATGGCGAACAATGTTGTCAAGATGAAAACAATAGGTTTCAACACCCTTGCCACTTTCTGATAAAGATTGAGCACCATCACAATGATATAGGTGATGATATAATACATCAGAGCGAGATAGGCTGCATAAGTAGGATTTCCCAACTGTGAATAGCAGTTAGGAAGGGCAATGAGTACCCATAATATTATGAAATAGAACAGGTCACGTTGAAAAGGATAGAGCAACTTCTCTTTCAAAAATGCCAATATCGCATTTACATTAAGTTTTTTTGTGCCAGAACACCCCGACATAGGGGCACAATTCTTTCTCTTTAGATCCTCTCGCATAGTTGTTCGGACGCTTTTGAAATCTAACAATTCTAAAATACGGGCACAAAAAAGACGTACCACTTCCCGTTTTTTATTCCTACCTTCAGAATTGAATACGTTGATTCAATATACCCACGATGTCTGCTTACGGACGGCATGGGGTGCCGAACGCTTGCGAGGGCAAATGTACGGAAAAAATGAGAAAGGCGAAAAGATTGAGAGGAGTTTTGTGGAAAAAGGGGATGAATGACGTTGAAAGGGGGCTGTTTTGATGCGGAGTGAGATGGAAAAAGGGAAAAAGGGTGAAGGGTGAAATGGAGTTCCCTCTATAGGCTTTTGCGAACATCCGCAGAAAGGCTCACTTTACACCTCGAAAACGGTGTGACTCAGACCCTGTCATAGGTGTGACTCAGACCCCTACCATAGGTGTGAGTCACACCCCTTTTGAGGTTACGAGGGGGGGGATAGCAAGGTTTCCACGCTCTTCACAGACAGGCAGGAATCTTACATTATCATTCTCCTCAGGGCCTTTTCTTCAACATTGGGCAGGAGGGTGTGGAGATGGGTGAGCATACGCTGGAAGGACTCTTCGGGGGGACGGGATGACTGACAGGCTTCTGCGCCATAGAGTTGTTCGGGGGTGGTGAGCAATGACCAGCCCCAACCATATTCGTGGTGATGGCGGTCGAGCGGATAAACAAAGTCTTCGGTGACGATGTAGCATCCCATCTGTAGCCGTGTGATGATGGCATCGAAGCGGCTGCGCATGTTGACCTTCGGCCGAACCACCTCATGCTCGGCAGAATACAAGCCATCTTGTTTCTGTACTCGCTTACTCGGTGCTTTGGGGCCAGTGAAGCCGCAGAGGGCGCGGAGCTGACGGGTGATGAGGCTACCATGCTCTTGCAGGGTGGCGAGGATGGCGTCTTCGATGGTGCCGGGAGCTGGCTGTGGGTGCTGGCTGCGGCGGTAGTTGCAGAGGTCTGGCCACCAGGCTCGGCTGACGAAGCCTGCTTTCTTGTTGAAGAATTTGCCATAGACGCAGTTGCCTTCGGTGACGACGGGGCCTTTCCACTTCCACAGAGGCCAGTCCCATCCGCCGTCGGGGAAGGTGACATAGCGGCAATCTTCCGCCACCATCTCTTCTGCCGAAAAACCGCGGATGCCGCTGTCGAGCAGGGGCAGGAAGCCGACCTGCTGGATGCGTTCCATGAGTTGGGCTGCATTGTAAATCTCCGATGAAGTCATGGGGCTGAGGGTTAAGAGGCTGAGAATCAAAACTGGAGCGCCACCTTTTTCCCGTCGATAATGTAGATGCCCGTGGCGGTGGGGTGTGTCATGCTGTGTCCCTGAAGGTTAAACCATGGGCTGTGGGATGATGCACCGGCGGCTGGAGAGGAGATGGAGACGGGCGTGGTCTGTCCTGCCTTGTAGAGGAGTGCGCCGTAGTTGTAGTAGCCGCCATTGGCAAAGGGCATGATGTCGGTGAGCATGTCGTTGTTGGTGAAGATGATTTCGACGGGTGCCAGTTCTGTGGCCGCTGGCCCTGTCCATCGCCAGATGCGGCGGCCATTGGTCGTGGTGCCCACTTCTTCACAGAGGGTGCCTTCTTTCGGATTGTGCATGTCGGTGGTGGTGTCGTCGGCTGTGCGCACCTTGCAGTAGATGGGGGCATCCCAGCAGAAACGAGGCATCTCGAAATAGGCGCAGTAGTATCCATCGACCACACTCACACAGTCGGGTGCATCGGCAGGACGGGTGTAATCCTTTTCAGGAGTGGGAGGCAGAGGCTGTGAGTCGGCATCGGGAAAGACGGTGAGACGGAGTTCGGTGCTGGCGTAGGGCACCAGGGGAATGTAGGTGGTCTCGTCGCTCAGGAGTTCCAGATGTCCCTGTTCGGGCAAGGCTGGGGTGTATCTGTCCTCGTCCAGTTCCCACTTGATGGGCTTGACAGGAATGGTGTAGGCGGAAGTGCTGTGCTTATCGAAGAAATAAGGTGCTTCTTCTCCTTCTGCAGCTGGCTCTTCAAACCCTTTTCCATCGTTGGCATAGGCATAGTTCCATGCACCTGTGGGCGTGATGCTCCAGCACTTGAAATCGGGATTCTCAGGCTTCTTCCCATGCATGCACTCATACTCTTCAAGGTCTTCGGTCATTTGCTGCGGAATGGCGTAGGCATAGAGCAGCGGACCGCGTTCGAAATAGACGCCTTGTCCTTCGAGGGTCTGCTTCTGCAACTTCATGGGAAGGTCAAGAACAATCTCGTCACCTTGCTTGACCGACTGTGGTAGACGGACGAAAGTGCCTGGAGTGAGCGCAAGATTGACTGCCTTTCCGTTGACTTCGAGCGTTGCACCCTCGCACCACGTGGGGATGCGGAGCGTCAGAGGGATGGAAGCAACGGCATTGGTGCTCTTCACGTGGAATACAATCTGACCATCAGCAGGATAGTCAGTATCGCACTCTATTTCCACATCGCCTTCGGAAGTGGAGAACACAGCGCTGCCAGGAGCATAAAGTGCAGCCACTGCCCCACCCTCGGTGTCGGTCATCCAGAGGCGTCCTACGAAATTGGGCAACATACGGTTCACGTTGCCTGAGCAGCATTCGGTCTCGTGGGTGGGACGGTATGCCATCCAGGTGGAGCCGTGCTTGTAAAGGTTGTGGTTGGAAGTGCCGGTGGCGATGAACTGGTTGAGCGATGAGAAGTACTGGAGCGAACGGAAGTCTTTGGTGATGGCTCCCAATCCGGCATTGTAGATGGCTCGTTCTATCTTGTCCGCCCATTCAGCCTGTCCCGTTACTTGGAGGAAATGTCCGAGTGTCCAAGTGTAATCGACGATGTCACAGGTCTCGTGGCTCACCTCCACACGGTTGCCATAGAGGAACTCGGCACTGGTGGGCACGCCATCAGGCAGCATGGACTCGCGCTCCAACTTGCGCACGGCTGTCATGGCGAGATCGAGGTAGCGGGTCTTGCCGGTGTAGGCATAGAGCAGCAGGGGAAGTTTGAGCATCTCGCAGAATGTGACGCTGTGCATGTAGAAGGGTTCGTCGCTCGTGATAGCTGTCTCATCGACGGCGAAGCAGTCTTGGTATGCCCAGGCTTCTTCCGCCAACTGGAGCAGTTTGGTGTTGCCCGTCTTTCCGTAGGTCCAGAGTATGCCTTCGATGCTCATGATGTTGCGTCCACCCACGATGCCGCCAGCCAAATCTTCAGGCGTGAAGTTGAGGTAATGCTTCTCTAAAGCGGCGGGAATGCGTTCGTCGCCGTCGTGCTCATACTTGGCTTGCAGCACACGGAAGAAGACGGACATGGGCCATGTGATGCCTTCGAGGGTGGAATTGCCCAACACACCCGTTTCGCTGGGATGAGCCAAAGTGTATTCGATGCCTTCTTCTGCCTTTGCCACCATGGCTGAGTCGTTCAACTCATAACCCAACTTCAGCATGCCTTCGGTGTAGTAGGCGGTCTGTTCGTAACGCCACCAGTTGTCGCCGTAAGTTTCGTCGGAACGGGAAATCTCGCCTGCCCAGAGGCAGGAGTTGTAGGGATAGGAGAGGGCTTCTGGATGACCAGTCAGACCATCGTGCTGACGCTGAAGAAGTTCCTTGAGCCAGCCGTGGGTCTTGATGGTGCGAAGCATCCCCTCGTGGAAGGACGTTTGAGACTGTGCTTCTGCCTTGCTGCCAGCTATGAAGAGGAGGATAATGAGGAGGAGGGATTGTTTTCTCAATGGGTTACTCATAGTTCTTTTTCTGATGG
The DNA here is from genome assembly GCA_017448825.1 of Bacteroidaceae bacterium. GTDB lineage: Bacteria > Bacteroidota > Bacteroidia > Bacteroidales > Bacteroidaceae > Minthosoma. The sequence goes on along the minus strand of JAFSKR010000056.1, from coordinate 40,969 downwards.
ATGGGGTTAGAATTGGAAGTAGATGAAAGGCTGCACATCGCTCGACTTAATCTGGATGACCACGAAGACGAGGATGACGATGAGGAGGGCTTTGACCACAAGCGGACAACGGGTGACGAAGTCCTTCAGCTTGTTTGTCAAGAACTCTGGCATGAAGTGGAGGACATAGCCCAGCAACATGAGGAGTGCCACGGCCTTGTAGGAGGTGCACCATTGGAGGAATATCTGCGGCTCAAACTTGCAGAATATCTGATGGAACACCTGTTCGGCGATGCCGAAGGAGGGAGCACGGAAGAGCACCCAACAAGCAGCAACGAGGTGGAAAGTGAGCAAGCCACCTAACATAACCACAAACCAGTTCTTGGTCGGGTTGGGGGTGTGCTTGCTCGGCAAGTAGGTGAGCGGACTGAGCACACTGCAAAGGGAGTGCCACATCTTGTCGAGACACAGGAGCACACCGTGGATGCCGCCCCAGAGAATGAAGTTGAGGGAAGCTCCATGCCAAAGACCGCCGAGAAGCATGGTCATGAGGAGGTTGAAGTACTGACGGAACTTGCCGTGACGGTTGCCGCCAAGGGAGATGTAGAGGTAGTCCTTGAGCCACGAGGAGAGGCTGATGTGCCAGCGCCGCCAGAACTCGGTAATAGAGGCAGACTTGTAGGGGCTGTCGAAGTTTTTGGGAAACTGGAATCCGAGCAGGAGGGCGATGCCGATGGCCATGTCGGAGTAGCCCGAAAAGTCGCAGTATATCTGGAGGGTGTAACCATAGACGGCAAGGAGGTTCTCGAGTCCGCTGTAGAGGTCGGGCTGGTCGAAGATGCGCTCAACGAAGTTGACGGAGATATAGTCGCTGATGACGGCTTTCTTGAAGAGTCCTGCGATGATGTAGAAGACTCCCATGCCGAACATGGTGTCGGTTACTATGAGGGGGCGACGTATCTGGGGGATGAAGTCGCGTGCACGGACGATGGGGCCTGCCACGAGTTGTGGGAAGAAGCTGACGTAGAAGGCATAGTCGAGCAGGCGGTTGAGGGGCTTGATGTTGCCTCGATAGACATCAATGGTGTAGCTGAGCGACTGGAAGGTGAAGAAGGATATGCCCACGGGCAGGAAGATGTCGCGTGGCTGCCAGACGACGGCTTTCAGATAGCTGCCAGTGATGGAGGCTGGGACGTGGATGCCACAGTCTTCCAGCAAGGTGCAGATGGTCTCTCCAAGGAAGTTGGTGTATTTGAAGAAGATGAGCAGCCCGAGGTCGAGTAGGAGGGAGAGGAAGACGAGTGTCTTGGCAAGGCTCCCTTTCTCCTTGATGGTGCTGATGGCACGTGCGATGAAGTAGTCGCTGGTGGTGACGAGTGCCAAAAGCCAAAAGAAGAGGCCGCTGGATTTGTAATAGAAGTAATAGGAGAAGAGGGTGACAAAGAGGATGCGTAGGGTGTCTGCACGCCCTAACAGGTTGTAGATGAGCGTGAATCCTAAAAATAGGAACAGGAAGATGCCCGACGAGAATATCATGGGGGAGTCGGGCTGATAGAGCAGTTGTTCTATGAGACGTGAGGGGTCGATGTCAAACATATATTCCTAAAATCCTTTTACCGAATTGTATGGCTTTTGTTCTTGAGGTGTGGAGCCGTGCATCATGCGTGTCTGGCTGCCCGAGGTGGCGGTGCCTGTGTATGCTTTGTAGATGGCCTCGCCTAACAGTTTGCCTTGCAGGGTGTAGCCTGAGGCGAGGTAGTGGATGCAGTCGGTGTTCATGAGTCCGGCATTGTGCCAGTTGGTGCAAGCGGATGTGGCTCCACCTGCGATGGTGAAGATGTCCCACACGGCTATGTGATTGGCTTTGCAGAAGTTGACGATGCTGCGTGCCACGTTGTCGGTGTTCTGGTTGGGCACCTTGGTGGTTGTGTAGTGGGTGCGCTTTCTTCGTCCTGTTCCTGTGGTGTAGCTGCCTGTGCGCCGCGAGATGTAACTGCCTGGAGGTGTGGTGAAGAGGAAGCAGACATTGGGACAACGCTCCTTGATGCGCTGTGTGAGGGTCTTCATGGTCTCTCCATGCACTTGCTCGTTAATGGTGTTGCCGTGGGCTTCGTTAGTGCCGAAAGAGATGATGACGAGGTCGGGATTTTCGGCTGCCACACGGTTTATCATGTCTCGTTCGTAGAAACGACGTGCCCATGCTCCATTGATGCCATAGTAAGTGAACTCCAGATGTGGGAAATATCCTTGAAGTGTGTTGCCCACCGTGCGTGGCAGGATGTTTCCTTTGACGTGGGAGTCGCCGATGTGCATCACTTTCACGCTTCTGTTTTGTTTAATTTTCTTGAATACGGGTGCCAGCGACGTTCCATCAATGAGTTCGTTGGTGCGTGTATTGCGGAAACTGGCAGGGAACGGCGTGGTGAGGGACTGCGCGAAGGCGTTGCTTCCATCAAAAATGATGAAAGCAAGAACCACAGATATGGTGCTGATGATATGTCGAACTTTAGTGTACACGATTGTCGTAGTTCTTCTTTCCGTTGACGAGGACTTCAAATAGCAGGCTTGCCAGATGGCGACCTCCTGCAAAGTTGATGTGTGTGTAGTCTTTGTTGGCTTGTTTCTTCTCTACCATCTTGGCAAGACTTCCATCTCCGCCCATTGCTTCATAGAGGTTCCAGAAAGCTACGTGCTGGTCGCTTGCCATCTTGCGCTGATAGGACACCAGTTCCTGTATGCCTCCCATTGTGTGCATCTGACCGTCGGAACCACGAGCGTCGCGGTCGCCAATGCTGACGACGAGGATGCTGGCATGGGGGTATGCCACCTTTAGGTGTTCCACTACTTGCCCCATCTGATTTGCGTAACTGCTGTAATCTTTCTGCTTAGGGCCTGCTACGTTCAGACCGAAATGAAGGATGATAAGGTCATAAGGACGTACTGCGGCGAAACTGTTCAAGGTCTGTTGGGGCACTTTCAACAGATGCTGACCGCCACTGCCACGCATACTGAAGTTATCCACCACGATGCCGTGGCGACCATCAAGGGCGACACCATAGAAACGGGAGCCATGCCCACCCGTGACATTCATGCTGAACTTTCCGATGCGACCTTTTGCTGATTCTGCCAAGACTCTTCCTGCGCCTTGTTGAGTGGGTGCAACTTGACGTGTCACCGTCTTATAGTGAACGACGGAGTCGGAATCGAGCTCTTCTATCTGCTCTTCGTATGTTTCGGGCTCTGAGGCGATGCCATTGGAATATAGTGTTTGGCTTTCCCCTCCGTTGATGGCATAATGGATGTTTAGTCCATCGCCAGGTGTGAAATAGACTGTTGCCACTTCTGCTGTGTCAAGCAGACCTGCATAGACGTTTTTCGTTCCACGCATTTCGTAGGTGGCTTTGCCCGTCGGGATGAAGTAACTGCCAGCGGGGCCTTGCAGAGAGGCATTGAAACCATGTCCCTTTTCGTTGGAGTGATACTTGTTCCACCCGTTGCGTTTGGTCGTGACTGACTGACGAAAGTCGGAAGAAACGCATTGTATTTCGACAAAACCGACGCCGCGTCCGCCATACTTCTGCTGCAAAAGCCCACGCAAGTCCATCGTGAGAATATCCCCTTCGATGTAGGAATCACCAAAATAGGCAATGCGGACAGGACGGTTGCGTACTTCATCAAGTGCTGCGTAGAAGAGATCCATCTCACGATTCACGCCTTTTACGTCTGCATAGTCTTCTGTGGCCGTCATACCTTTGGGGATGGAATCAACGTAAGTGAGTTGCTTCACCCTGATGGCTGCTGAATCGATACGTTTTTCTACGTAGCCATCCAATGAATCAGCCATCACTTCTGCAATGATATTGCCGTCTTTGTCACGACGCTGCACATCACTCAGGATGTTCACACGACGCAGGTCTGTGTCCTGCACTTTGATGCGTGGCAGATAGAAAAGCCCTATTAATGCAGCCACCACCAAAAGTACTAGTAGGAATGTCAGCCAAAGTTTATTTTTCATCTCTTCTTTTTGCTATAAATCTTTTTACCAAATGTCTATTGCCTTGCTTATCTGCAGTTGTTCGAGGCTTTCATGATTCACCCGTATTGTTCAGTTCGGGATAGGAGATACGAGTGTGATATATTGTTTTCAACTTGTCTTTCAATACCGTCTTCGCCACAGCGATGTCCTTGAAGGTGATGGCGCATTCGCTAAAGAAGCCCTCTGCCACCTGTCCATCGATAATCTTGTCCACCAATTGGTTGATGCTCTCTTCGGTGTACTCAGACAGAGCCCGTGAAGCGGCTTCTGTTGCGTCACACATCATGAGGATGGCTTCTTCCTTCGTGCTGGGGTTGGGCCCTGGATAGGTGAATAGTGCATCGTCTATTTCCTCGTTAGGGTGCTCGTTTTTGTAGGTGATGTAGAAGAACTTTGCCTTGCCTTTCCCATGATGGGTCAGGATGAAACGTCTAATCGCTTCTGGCAAGTGGCTCTTCTCCGCAAGTTCTGCCCCTCTTGTCACATGAGCGATGATGACTTCTGCGCTCTTCAAGGGGGAAAGATGCTTATGTGGAGAGGCACCCTGTTGATTCTCGGTGAAGAAGACGGGGCGTTCAGTTTTACCGATGTCGTGATAGAGTGCACCGGTACGCACCAGTTGCGCCTTGGCACCGATTTTGGTGGCCACCTCTGCACTCAGATTTGCCACCTGCATGGAGTGTTGGAAAGTGCCAGGAGCCACTTCTGTCATGCGTTGCAACAATGGGTTGTGAATGTTGCTGAGTTCCACCAATGTCACATCACTGGTAAATCCAAAAATTTTCTCAAACAGCCACAGCATCGGATAGGTGAAAAGCAACAATACCCCGTTCACTGAAAAACAAATGTACATCCATGTGTCCATCTTCACGGCATTTTCATGATGGAGCGAATAGCCAGTGTAGAAAACTACATAGACAAGGAAGATGATGAAGGCGGTACGGATAATCTGCGAACGTTGAGAGAGTTCGCGTAGTGTCTGTATTGCCACCATACCTGCTGTCAGTTGCAGTATGACAAACTCGTAATTGTTGGTTAACATGAGGGAGATGATGAGCACCATGGCACAATGGAACATGAAGGCTGTTCGGGAGTCCATGAACACACGTATCACAATGGGCACCATACAACAGGGCAACATGAAGACGTTCAGAATCTTGTGCGACACCATCAAGGCTGCAACGATGCAGAAGAACACTGGCAGGGCAAAAAGCAAAATGCCACAACGGAAATTCTCGAAATAATCATTGCGGAAGAGTGACAGATAAGAGATAAGGGTGGTGAGTATCACAATCACGAAAATGCTCTGTCCAATGGACTTGTAGGGCAAACTGGCATCATCGGTGTTACGTCGCTCATAGTCTGTCTTATAGGAATGTAAGATGTCGTATAATTCGTCTGTAACCGTTTCACCACGGTCGATAATCTTCTGTCCAGCTTGTACAAAACCATTGTAACTGGAGATGCTTTGCAATAGTTCGTCCAATTCGGCTCTCGACTTCATTTCGTCATACGTCAAATTCTGTTGAATAAGTTCGTTGATGTTGTACTGTTGGAGTACCAACCGTGAGTACTTCACCGTATCTGCCATCATGATGTACCTATAAGCCGTTCGCAAAGAGAACACATCAGTGATGGGAACAGAACTTGCCTCGTTATTTCTTACGATGCGGATGCTCTTGTGGTGCTCTTCGTCAATCAAGCGTGCATAGTCATCGGTAGAGAGGACACCGTGTTGGTAGATGGTGTCAAGCAAGATGGCGATATGATGGATATACATCGCCGCGTTCTGTCCTTGCCACTCCTTGGCAGCATAGTTGTAGAGGAGGTTGACCATGCTGTCGCGCACCGCCTTGTCGTAATTGTAGTATGGCTGGAACCGACGTTCCGTTGCCTCTTTCTCATGGTGAACAGCAGAGTCATTCTTCAGTATGGGGAACTTGGTATTGGCTATCAGCAGGCCATAGTTCCATGGTTTATCCAACTCATACTTATAGCCAAACTCATCTCCTCTCGGCATGAAATAAACGATTAATGCCGTAGAGATGACCACTAAGACCACCTTCATGAGAAGTCGGGTGCGGTCTGTTCGTTTCTGCTGTTTGGAAAGTTTCATCGATATATGATTATTTTACCTCCATTAGGTATTGCTTGAAGTCGGCAAAGTTCTTGTTCATGGGGACACTCTGCTTGGTACCCTTCATGAATGCTTGAAGTTTGGCAGGGATGTCAATATCTGCTCCGAGAATGCAGTCAACGGTGTCTTTGAACTTGGCAGGGTGTGCAGTTTCAAGGAACACACCCACTTCACCTGCTTTCAGTCCCTCCTTCAAGGCGCGATAGCCACAGGCTCCGTGAGGATCGCAGACATAACCAGTCTCAGTCTTTACCTCCTTGATGGTCTCTGCTATCTGATGGTCGGTGTAGGTAGCACCGCTGATGTCAGCACAGATGGCGGCATGGCTCTTGCCGTAGAGGTCATATACACGGGCGAAGTTGCTTGGGTCGCCCACGTCCATCGCATTGGCAATCGTCTGTACCGATGGCTTCGGTTCATACTTGCCGGTCTGCAAGTACTTGAAGAAGATGTCGTTGGCATTGTTGGCAGCGATGAAACGCTTGATGGGCAGTCCCATCTTCTTGCCAAAGAGAGCGGAACATATATTGCCGAAATTGCCTGATGGTACACATACCACCAACTCGTCAGCCAACCCCTTCTTCTTCATCTGAGCGTAGGCATAGAAATAGTAGAAAGCCTGAGGCAGGAAACGCGCCACATTGATGGAGTTGGCAGAAGTCAGCTTCATGTGCGCATTCAGTTCAGCATCCATAAAGGCATTTTTCACCAAAGCCTGACAATCGTCAAACACACCATCCACTTCCACCGCCGTGATGTTCTGGCCTAAGGTAGTGAACTGACACTCCTGAATGGGGCTGACCTTCCCCTTCGGATAGAGCACATACACATGGATGCCATCAACTCCTAAGAAACCGTTGGCCACCGCACTTCCCGTATCACCAGATGTTGCCACTAGCACATTCACCTGCCCCTTCCCTTCTTTCTTCAAGAAGTACTGCAACAAGCGAGCCATAAACCTTGCGCCCACATCCTTGAATGCCAATGTGGGTCCATGAAAAAGTTCCAGAGAGTATATGCTGTCTGTCACCTTCACACAAGGACAGTCAAAAGCCAATGTGTCATATACGATTTTCTTCAAGTCCTCAGCTGGCACATCCTCACCGAAGAAAGCATCTGCCACAGTATATGCTATCTCCTGAAAGGAGAGCTTTTCTATATTGTCAAAAAACTCCTGTGGCAACGATTTGATTCGCTCTGGCATATAGAGTCCCTTGTCCTCTGCTAGTCCCTTCACCACCGCCTTTTCCAAAGTGGCGATAGGAGCCTGTCCGTTTGTACTGTAAAAATTCATACAGACCGCTCCCCCGCCTCCCCTGAATGGGAGGAGTAGAATGTTTGTGGGGGAGATTCTACTATTGTTGTTCTTGCTATTTTTTTCTTATTGATGGTAGCCATCCTCCCCATTCAGGGGGAGTGAGGAGGGGGTCTTCATGAATTCCTTAATAAACCCATCCTTTTCTAACGACCCGTATGCACCATTCTTGCAAGCATCCTCGTCGAACACCTTCACATCGTCCGCCTCGATACCAGGAGCATAAATGAGGAAAGGAATCGGCTCGTTGGTATGTGTCCGATGTGCTATTGGTGTCGGATGGTCAGGCAGCACAGCAATGGCAACAGGTTCCATGTCAGCCGTTGACGTACCCGCCTTGCCCCAATTTTTCACCTCCTCATATATGGGTTTGATGGCACGACTATCAAGGTTCTCAATGGTCTTGAGTTTCAGTTCGAGGTCGCCGTCATGTCCTGCCTCGTCAGAGGCTTCGATGTGCAGATATACGAAGTCATCTGTTTTCAATGCCTCAATGGCAGCCTGTGCCTTGCCCTCATAGTTGGTGTCGTAGAGTCCTGTTGCACCAGGCACATCTATGACACGCAATCCTGCCAACGTGCCAATGCCTCTGATGAGGTCAACCGCCGTAATGACTGCTCCACGTTTGATCTGTGGAAAAGTTTTCGTCAGCGGCACCATGTGGGGACGATACCCTCCTGCCCACGGCCAAATAGAGTTAGCTGGGTCTTTCCCTTCAGCAACACGTTGGGTATTCAGCGGATGCTCTTTTAACAGCTCTTGCGATTTCAGTATCAGCACATTCAACAACTCAGCAGTTTCTGTCGCACTCAGTTTCGTTTTGCGTTCATCCTTCCTCTCCGCTTCCATGTCAGGCTTCACCAACAATGGTTGCCATGGTTGCAGCGGCACATCATGTGGTGGTGTACACAGAATGTGCTTGCTTCCACCATTGATAACCAGCAAGTTCCGATACTGCACACCTGTATAGAAATGTACTACGTTACCGTACTTCCCCACCACTTCGGGGTCATTCGCCAAATGTTCCTGCAAGTATTTGATGAGCACATCGCCCTCTTCTGTCTCCAACCTTCCGCACGAGTGGTTCTTGATATGGTCACCTTCTATGCAAATGATATTGCAACGAATCGCCATATCATCAGGAGCCAACTTCACACCGATGCTCGCAGCCTCCAAGGGACCGCGTCCTTCATATACTTCATTCTGGTCATAACCCAAGATGCTCGAATTAGCCACTTCGCTGCCTGGATGGAAGCCATCCTGCACCGTCTTCAACATACCGCAACGTCCTCTCTTTGCCAACAAATCCATGTAAGGAGTGTTGGCATACTGTAGCAGCGTCTTGTTCCCGAGCGATTCCACGGGCCAATCCGCCATTCCGTCGCCTAATATGATAATGTGCTTCATATATCGCTTCGCTAAAAAGGTATAAGTTAAAAACTAGAAGTGAGAGAAAGTTCTGTCAACAGGAGGCAGAGGTAACTTTAACTTTTAGTTTATAGTTTTTAGTTTTCAACTTTTAGTTTTTACCTTAGATATTTGCTATACTCATGATGTCTGCAAACACACCGGCAGCCGTCACCGATGCACCAGCACCATAGCCCTGAATCAGCATTGGGTACTGGTTGTAACGTTCCGTTGTTATGAGGATGATATTGTTCGAGCCTTCAAGGTCGTAGAAAGGATGGTGCTCACCCACACGTTGTAGGGACACACTGCCTTTCCCATTCTCCAGTTTTGCCACAAACTTCCAATGCTGATGGGCAGCCTCCACCTCTTGGCGTTCTTCCTCAAATTGCTCATCCAGCGAGGGGAGGTTCTTCCAGAAGTCCTCCAATGTGCCGTCAAAGAACGACTGTGGAATGAACAACTGCTTCTCCACATCTTCCTGATTCATCTTGTAACCAGCTTCACGAGACAGGATGACCAACTTCCTCACCACATCCTTGCCGCTCAAGTCAATTCGAGGGTCGGGTTCCGAATAGCCCTGTTCTTTCGCCAGGCGCACCGTCTCGCTGAAAGGCACTTGTGCACTAATGGTGTTGAAGATGAAGTTCAACGTGCCACTCAGCACAGCCTCCAGTTTCAGAATCTTGTCGCCTGAGTTGATGAGGTCGTTGATGGTGTTGATGATGGGAAGTCCTGCACCCACATTGGTCTCGAAGAGATATTTCACGCCACGTTTACGGGCAGTTGCTTTCAGTGTTGCATAATTCGCATAGTCGCTTGATGCAGCCACCTTGTTGGCAGCCACCACCGAGATGTTGTTGCTGAGGAAAGCCTCATAGAGATTCGCCACCTCTGCACTCGCTGTGCAATCCACAAAGACGCTGTTGAAGATGTTCATGCCGATAACCTCTTCTTTCAGTCGCTTGATATTACTTGGCTCTGCCGCTTTCAGGCTCTTGCGCAATTTTTGTATGGAGAAACCCCCATTCTCTTCAAATTGTGCCAAGTCGATACCGTCACGGTTGAACACAGCATTATGTCCGCTGGCAATACCCACCACGTTAATTTTCAGATTTCGTTCCTTCATCAACTTCTGACGTTGACCTGCAATTTGCTCCAACAGGCTTCCACCGACTGTGCCGACACCACACAGGAAGACATTCAGCACTTGATATTCTGACAAGAAGAATGAGTCGTGGATTACGTTCAGCGACTTTCTCAAGCTCTTCCGCTCCACCACAAACGAGATGTTTGTCTCGCTCGCTCCTTGCGCACAGGCAATCACACTGATGCCGTTCCTGCCCAGCGTGCCAAACAGCTTTCCTGCAATACCAGGTGTGTGCTTCATGTTCTCTCCCACAATTGCCACCGTTGCCAAGTCGCGCTCCAACTTCATCTTATACATCGCACCCATCTCTATTTCCTTGGCAAACTCGTGGTTCAGCACCTCGCATGCACGGTCAACGTCGTCATCCGTCACACCAATAGATGTGCTGTTCTCCGAACTTGCTTGGCTCACCATGAACACGCTGATGCCGTTTTCTGCCAATGTCGTGAAGATGCGGCGATTCACACCAATCACACCCACCATCGACAGACCGCTCACCGTGATGAGCGATGTGTTGTTGATGGACGAGATGCCCTTGATGGCACGACCATTGTCGTCACCTTCCACCAAATTCGTGATAATGGTACCCTTGTCTTCGGGGTGAAAAGTGTTCTTGATGAGAATGGGGATGCTCTTCACACATACGGGATAAATCGTCGGAGGATACACCACCTTTGCCCCGAAGTTGCACAATTCCGTCGCCTCCACGTAAGAAAGCTTGTCAATAGGATATGCGTTGTTGATGACACGAGGGTCGGCTGTCATGAAACCTGACACATCCGTCCAGATTTCCAGAACCTCGGCATCCAATGCGGCTGCCAAGATGGCTGCCGTATAGTCTGAACCACCACGACCAAGGTTCGTCACCTCTCCTGTCAGGCTGTCAGTCGCGATAAATCCAGGAGCCAAGCACACCTTATGGTCTGCCTTCCCCGCCTTGAAATCCTTGAAAGCCTCCAGAATGAGCGGTGTGCTGATAGAGTTGCTGTACAGGTTTCTGCCCTGCTTATGCTTCGTCTTGATAAACTCCAGAGAATTATACCATTGGGCGTTGTCAATCAATGTGGCAACGATATTGCTTGAAATGCGCTCTCCGTAAGACACAATCACGTTGCTGGTCTTTTCACTGAGGTCACCAATCAGATATACACCCTGATAGATGCTTTTCAGTTGTCCCAGCAGTTCATCCACGGTGGCAAGCAGTTTTTCCTTCTTCGTTGTGTCTGTGATAATGGTGTCAATCATCTGATGATGGCGTTCCACCATCTCGTTGTAAGCCGTCAAATAGGCAATGTCGCCCGACACAGCCAGTTTTGACGTGTGAATCAATTGATCGGTTATTCCACCGAGAGCCGACACGACCACCACGACAGGCCCGTCGCACGCCTCCACAATCTTTTTCAAATTGAGAATACTCTCCACGGAACCCACCGAGGTTCCGCCAAACTTCAATACCTTCATATATGCTCAAAATACAATATCGGGCACAAAGATACGACTTTTTCACGAAACCACCACAAAGAAAAAGCCCTAAAGTCACTCGACCCCAAGGCTTTTCCTATATTCAGGCTTGATTTTGCAAAAAGAAGAAGCCACTTATCCTATTTCTTGAGGAACTTCCCCTGTTTGGTGATTGCGATGCCCTTGTGGGTGGCATCCACAGGACGACCCGACAGGTCGTAGGCTTCTGGGGTAGCGCCATTGGCATCGGCGGCAGTCTGGTTGATGCGGGTAGCACCTTGTTCGTAGGAGGAGATGTAGCGGAACGTGGCGATGAGGGGATAGTGGTCGCCAAGGGGCTTATCGTTGTACAGATAATTGCTCAGGTCGATGGAAACATTGACCAGTTCCACACTATTACCGTCGGTGGGGTTGATGTAGAGTGCCTTGTCGAGTGTTTCTTTCTCCAATGGTTCACTGCCCATTTCAGGATAGATGCCCTTGTTGTACTTCTCAATCCATGCATCGCTGACGGTGGCGCGTCCTGTCGTGGTTATGGCATCGATGAACTCTGTCTTGAAGTCGTCGCGGTGGTAGTAGCTGTTCATGTCGCCTACGACGATGACGGGACGTTGGTCAAGATGCTCCAGGATGTGGTCGCGTAACTGCTGCCACTGAGAGATGCGTGCCTCACGGTCTTTGCCGTCGTTGCCTTTCTTCTCGTCACGATTCGAGCTGGCATCCATGTGCATGTTGTACACAACGATTTGATTGCCGTCGGAGAGGGTTAGCTCGTGGCAGCGGAATCCCTTGGTGATGATGTCGTCGAAGTCGTGGCTGAACTTGCCGAAGCTTTTTTGCCAGGGCACACGCTCGTAGCTGTCGGACTGAATGTTGTTGCGCCACACAGTGTTGAGTCCGTCGCACTCGAACTTTAGATTCTGCAAGTGGGCAAAGTCTATCTCGCGGTCTTCGTAGATGATGCCGCCCGACCACTCGTCGTGCTGATAGTTGGCGAAGAGGCGTGACCAGATTTCCATGCGGTAATTGAAGTCTTCCTGCAGACAGAGGATATCGCAGTTCAGGTTTGCGAGGTATTCGCTGATGCGCTCACTGCCTGCCGACATGGGACCATCGGAGTTCACGGGGATGAATGCCAACTTGCCTGGCAGTCCGTCAACATTGAGTGAAACAATGCTGAAAGTGGAGTTCGTCTTTGGTTCTTCACCGGCAAAGGCGGAGATGCAGCCCAGCATGAAAGCTGCCAATGTATGTCGTATCTTTTTCATACTATCTTTTAAGTTAAAAACTAAAAGTGAAAGGGTGTTTTGTCAATGAGGGGCAGAGGTAACTTTAACTTTTAGTTTTTAGTTTTTTAATTTTTAGTTTTTTCTATCACCCAGTTCTTCAGATATTGCTGATAATAATCTATCAGCATCGGCTCTGCGACAGGCTCTTCCGAGTCGGAGGCAATCCGACGTATCTTGCTCTCAGCGGCAGGGTCGGGGTCGGTGTTCAGATATTGATACACCGCGAGGATGTCGTTCAACTCCACACCGCAGTCTGACACGATCTGCAGCACTTCTTCGAGGTTGGTGCCGTACTTCGTCAGGGTCTCGTTGATGGTGGCAAGCATACTGAAGAAGTCGGTGCCACCGCCAGCCGAACCGTCTCCCTGCGTGAGCTTCTTCACTGTGCCGCGCACGTCGTAGCCCTTCGATTCCAGCAGTTTGAGGATGCCCATCAGGGTGGCTGGCTCAATGAGGTCGGCATAATAGGTGTTCAGTTCGTCGTCGTAATAAAGGATCGGATAGGCTGTGAGCGTGGCGGCAAGATGCAGGAAATAGACGAGGCCGCCCACCAGCGTGTGGCTCTCCGAGGGGATGATGAAGTTCGTTTGCAGACGGGTGCGCTCAGGCACGATAGACTTGGTGAAGCCTTGACACTTTTTGCCGTCATAGTCGAAATTGTTCAGAAAGCTTAGGAACTCGCGGCCTGAATTGGCGGGCACCACCTTGTCGCGGGTAAGGTGCTGCACATAGTAGCTCGCCGTCGAGTCGGGAGTCCAGCCATTGGCCAGGCTGTGCTCTTTCGAGGCGGCAATGAACTTCTTGTACTCAGGAGAAGTCTCCGACAGAAATTCAGGTTGTACCAGCTCTACCAGCTTCTTGCCTTCCAGCAGTTTCCCCAAGTCCGACATGGAATACTTGCCGCTGAGGAACCACTCCTCGAAATGGGGGGCCAGCTGATCCGTAAACATCTGTTCGTAGGTAAACCCAAGGTTGGCATGACGGTTATACTGATCGAGCACCATCGGCATGCAAGTCGGAGACCAGGAGGCATCTTCCTTCCCAGAGATGAATGTCTCGTACGCCGCCTCCAAGTCGAAGGGGACACCGCCCACAAGGGTCTTGTCAAAGCGGATTTCATCCCGATACTTCATGTCGCGCACCCTTTGTGTGGCGATGGCATCATAGCCACCAGAAGAGATGCCCACGTTGAAGAGGTACTTGCCCTGACTGATGCCACGCTCGTCCAGCAGTTTGCGGGCTGCCAACAAGCAGTCAATGCTCGCCTGCCCGTTCACATCCCCGTAGCAATACACCTGCGGACGGTCGGCAGTCAGGCCAAAACCGATGAAGTCGCTGCACACCACGATGTAGTTGGGTTTGAGCGGATTCGCCATCACCAAGTCCTCGCCTATAGAATAGCCCCGTGTGGGTGCCTCTTGCGCGAATGTGTGGGTGAAGTGATTGTAGAGCATCACACCGTCGCAAGGCATGGCACCGCCATACACCTCATCGGGCACGCAAACATAACCACTTAGCGTGACCGCATTCCCGTCCTTGTCCGTCGAAGGATAGGCAATATCGATGCGGTGCATTTTGCGGCTGAAAAGATTCAGGCCCTGGTAACCAAAGTTCCAGACCGTGTCCGTCTCATGATACACCTGATAGGCACCAGGCTCCTCCTGGGCGGCAGTCATGGTCACCAGTCCCACCAGTGCTCATAGCAATAAAAGAACCTTTTTCTTCATATATTATTGTTTTTTTAGTTTGTGAGTTTTCAAGTTAAAGATTCGTTTCGGGCACAAAGATACGATTAAGTGAGAAAAATAACAAATTTATTTATGCTTTTCCGAACACAAGGATAAACAATGACGATGTGCATGCACCTTGCGCGAAGCGAACGAGACGTTTTTTCCAAAAATCACCGCAAAGAAAAAGCCTTCAACTCATCTTTCAGGAACTATCCTTCTGTTTGGGCAACGTTTCATTCCCGTTCGGATGTGGGGTGGGGCATGGCGACTGTTTTGGGGGAGGCCGCTGCAAAATTACCACCTCTTTTTCAGACAAAAAAAAGGGCTACAAGAAAGAGATTCCTCATAGTCACGCAACAACGGTTGCTGCCAACATGAGTCAGAGGAGGTGATGGAAAAGGTACCCCTATAGGCATGATGGAGGAGGAAGAATAGACCAATGGAAGCAAAAGAAAGCAGCACGCACAAAAAAACATCCACTTGAAATCGTGGATGTTGAAGGTGTGAAAAAGGAAGAACAATCACTTCAGATGAGGCATTATTCTCCGTGTCAGGAGCATGACCGTGAGTCACCCCATGGAAAAGGAGAGTTAGTGCCGTTGTCTTCTTACCGAGACGCGAGGTGTGCCGTTGCCGCCACTTGATGATGAACCACTGGATTTTTCTTTCTTGGTGCCAGAAGCAGAGGAACCTCGGCGTGCTGTACGTCCAGCGGAGGAAGATGCGCTGCCATTGGCTTTGGCTCTGCCTTTCTTGCCCTTGACAGAGGCTGCGGCAATGGAGTCACGACGCGCCTGTTCGAGGGAATCGATGGGTTCTTTCCAGATGTGTTCCTCGAAGTCGGTGATTTCCTTTTCGATGCGGCTTTGTTCCTTCTTCAAGAGGGAGTCGGTGGCGCAATACTGCTGGAGCGACTTGTTCTGCATGTTGGTGGTCATGTAGATTTCGCCTTGGTAATGGTTGGTGGAGAAGAAGTCGTCCATCGACATACGGGCGGCGTTGTTGAGGTTGCTGGTCATCACTTCCTGTCCGCTGAGATAGGTTTTGATGTCGTCATACTTCACCCAAAAGAGGGGGCGTTTCTGCACGTCACCATAACTGAACTCTTCGGATGAGCGATGAAGCACTGGGCAGAGAGCGGTGACACGGCTGTGGTAGGTGGCAGTGTGCTGGTCGTAGTAACTGCTTTCCTTCACGTAGTAGGAGAGCACTTCGGCTGAGGGGATGTCGCCCTGTGCCACCTTGATGGTGTTGCCATCCACTTCGTAGAAGATGTCCTGACGCTCCAACATATCCTTGAAGTGCATTCGGTTACTCTGCTGGAAGTTTTCGATACCATCCAATTGGTATTCGTATGCAGGTATCTTGCCAGTGTTGAGCAGTTTGAACAGCAGGGTGAACAGATTCATGCTGCCGCCTTGTGGCTCAACAGGATAGTAGAGTGCTGCGTTCTCGTCCTTGGTGAGGTCGATAGAACGGTAGATGTCGCGACGCCATGTGGGGTCTTCTGGCACATCCACAGCAGTGGGGAACATGAGGCTGGCACGGTCGGCATCAGTGGTGGTTGTTTTCTTCTGGGCGGTGGTGCGGTTGTTCTGCACGCGGCTCTTCTGAGGCTGGGCTGTGAGTGTGCCCACCATGCAGAAGGTGATGAGTATGTAAATGAATCGTCTCATAAAGACCCCTCCCCCGCCTCCCCTAAATGGGAGGAGTAGAATGTTTTGTGGGGGGAGATTCTACTTTGTTGTTCTTGCAATTTTCTTTATTGATAGTAACCACCCTCCCCATTCAGGGGGAGTGAGGAGGGGGTCTTCTGTCTTCTTTTAGTTGATGATGACTTCAACGGGTGAAGTGAGCGTTCGTTCTATGCCGTCAGGCCCCACCACACGGATGCGGCTGATGTTGAAGAGTTTGCCTCGGCTCAGCGAGCGGATGCGGGTCAATTGGTTGGCCGTGAAGGAGGCGGAACCGCTCACTTCGGGCACCACGTTGCCCATATTATCGACGAAGAGGGTTTCGAAGCCGAGCACTCGGAAGGAGATGTCGAGCAGGCCATCATCAATGGCAGCTCCAATGCCTCCAGCCGCCACAATGGCTTGCTTGCTGATGCGTCCGCCCTTGAATCGGGTGGCATTGCCCTTGGAGTCGGTATATTCGAGGTAACCTGTGGGGTCGGGGAGTTTGCGCACATGGAAAGAGAACTTGCCCATTTCCTGCTGGCGACCCTCGTTTTGTGCCGTGACGGTGAAGGTGACATCTTCACCCACCTTCGATGGCACGGCCACATAGTTGCCACCATCCTTCTTGGTGAGGGTTCCGTTGGTCATGGAGAGGTTGATGCGGTTGTTGGGCACACCAGGCACACTGACACTGATGGGGTTCTGATAACCTGCATACAACATATTCATCATGGTAGCACTCACGGTCGCTGAAGGTTCCACCACGGTGTAGGGCTGTGCAAACTCACGACGGATGGTCTCGCCATTACCATTTTTCATGACAAGGTAGCCCTTCAGTGTGAAGTCGCCTGTGGAGCCGCAGATGGTCTCGTAGCGTCCGTTTTCTGACTTCAAGAGAGTGTTGCCCACATAGATTTCGGGACGCTGGGTGGTATCGACAGCGGCCATGATGATTTGGGCGGAGAACTTGCCACCACGTACCACCGTCTGGGAGTTGGGGATGACGAGGGCTTGGATTTCGTTCACACGCACATCCTTCACGTCGATGTTGGCCACTAATTGATGGAGCATCTCGCCTTCAGCATGACGAACATCGGTTTGGAGTTTGGTGAGCAGGGTGACAGCGGCAGCCACAGGGGTGTTCTCAAACATATATTCCTGCCAGTTCTTGCCTTGCAACTTGGCTTTCTTGGGCACTTCAGTAGTGAGGTTGGAACGCACGATTTTCTTCTGATTCTCGTCGTTTATCATTGCCGTGATGCCGTCGCGGTATGCCTCGATGGCCTTCTTGAGGGTGCCACCCTTGCCGATGCCTGGAGCGAGCATCACGTGGGTGGCTGCTTCGAGGTTGTCACGCCCTTCTATGTTGTTGAGGTCAGCATCGCTGCCATCAGCTTCACGCACAATCTCCCACTTCAAGTTCTCGGCAAGCGTGTAGAGGGAATCGGACATCTTGCGCACTTGCTGAGCCTTTTCATACCACTGGCGGGTCTTCTCGGGGTTCAGTTTCATGGCAGCATCCAACTCCTTGTATATCGCTTCGTTCTGCGTGGTGGAGTTGACTTTCGTGCGATTGAGACCTTCGTCCACAAGCGAGAAACCTTCGAGCACATCTGACGAGACGTTGAGTGCCAACATAGCCATCAGCACAACGTACATCAGATTGATCATCTTCTGTCGCGGACTTAATTTCTTTCGTATCATCTTCGTTATTTACAATTTACAATTTACAATTTACAATTTGCTATTCGGAATGTGTGCATCGCGTTAGCCTAAATTGTACATTGTAAAAGGTACATTATGCAATCTTCATTTTCAGAGCTTCAACCATCTTGAAATAGACATCGTTCAGTTCTTGTAACTGAGCAGCAAGTTTCTTGGTTTGGTCGTTCACCTCGTCGATGGTGGCCGACTGAGTGCCGACGCTCTTGAGCTGCATCTCGTAGAAGCGGTTGATGCCCGTGAGCGTGCGGTTCATGTTCTCCATCTCCTCGCTGTCGCGTGTGAGGCGAGCACTCTGTTCTGCCACCTTCTTGAGGATGTCAGTGAGTTCTGCCAACTGCTCCACGTAAGCCTTGGTAGCCTCCTGCATTTCGGGAGCCATGCCTTGGAACTGGGCAGAGTTGAAGACGGGTGCCTTCGAGATGTTGGCAGCCAGTTGGGCTGCATCGATGGGTTCGCCGCTGTTGGCATTGCCCACCTCGCCCATCGAGCTAGAGCCACCACCATTGATGACAATCGTGCCACCTCCAGGCACACCTCCGCCACCTACAATTACGGCTCCTCCACCACCGCCAGCAGGTGCATGAGCTGCCACATTGGCAGCATTGGCGAGTGCAGCAGCCGTCTCCTCGGAGAGGCTGGCATTGACCTGTGCTGTGATGGCAGCATTCTCGGCAGCCTCTTCTGCCAGTTCTCGTGCATCGAAACTCTCCTGGGGTTCGAAACCTGCGAGGAAGAACACGATGACCTCAGTGCCCATGCCCAAGAAGAGCATGATGTCGGCACCTGCAATGTGGGTGAGTTTGAAGAGGGCACCTGCGATAACGACGGATGCTCCCCAGCTATATGCATAGTTCAGGAAGGTCTGACCCCTCTTGGTGCGAAGCCACTTCTGAATGCCTGTATATTGTGTTGCCATAATTTTTGATTTACAATTTAACCATTTACCATTTACAATTCAATTTGATTTACAATTTAACCATTTACAATTTGCCATTCGGTGTGTGTGCTTCACGTTAGCCTAAATTGTACATTGTCAAATTGTACATATAATTATTTTTTCTGTTTCGTTGCTGTTGCCACTTGCGACCTCACGCATCGGAAGCCTACGAAGGAGCGTCCCACGTTTTGGTATTCATACGAACGCCATGCACTCTTGATGAAACTCTCGGGGTCTTTCCACGAACCACCTCTTACACTTTTCTTCTTCAGAGCATAAGGGTCTTCCTTGGCGGCATTGTAGGTGAGTGTGGGGTTCATGTCACTCATTGAGAGCACTCCCGCCTCCGTATAGACGGTGCTTGTCCACTCTGCCACGTTGCCAGCCATATCGTAGAGTCCGTTGGAGTTGGCACTGTAGATGCCCACTTTCGAGGTGATGAGGTTGCCGTCCTTCGTGTAGTTGCCTCGGTCGGGTTTGAAGTTGGCAAAGTAGCATCCCTTGTCGCTGGCCACTCCTTCCTGCTGCCACGGCAGTTCGTTGCCATCCTTGCCACGTGCGGCAAATTCCCATTCGGCCTCGGTGGGCAGACGGTAACGCTGGATGAACTTGGCCTGTGGTCCCAGTCCCTTGATGAGGAAGTCGGTGCGCCAGTTGCAGAAAGCGTTGGCTTGCTCCCAGCTCACGCCCACAACGGGATATTCGTTGAAGTTGGAGTGGGTGAAGTAGAGGCGCATATAGGCTTCGTTCTCGGCATTCTGGAAGTCGTTAATCCAGCAGGTCGTATCGGGATATACATTGACGATATAAGTGTTGAGAAAGTCCCACATACTGCTGAGCGGACGTGTGATGGTCTCGCGATGGATAATGCCATCATCATCCACGTAGGCAGTGTCTTTCGAAATGATGACTTCCTCGTTGGGGTCATTTTCGAAGTCTGTGTTCAAGTTGCGTTCTTCCAGTGGAGACGCACCAAAGCCACGGTCACCACCATTCTTCAGGCGATACTTCCTTTTGGCTGCCATCACATAGTCGAACACTTCATAGCGATAGTTCAACTGGCTGGCATCCAGCATCTTCTCGCCTGTCACAGGGTGATAGGTATAGACACTTTCAAGGGCACGCTCTTGGTCTTCATCGGGATTGCGTGGCAAGGCCTTGTTCCAGTTCAGATGAGGGGTGATGGGGTCACCGTTCTTGTCTTCCTCAATCTTGTAGGTCTCGTCGCCACCATAGGCAGGGTCGGCCAGACGCTCGCGGATGATGGAATCACGCACCCAATACACAAACTGACGATACATCGAGTTCGTCACCTCCTTCTCGTCCATCCAGAAAGCATCCACACTGATGTCTCTGGTGGGCACATCCTTACCCCATAGGCTATCGGTCTTGTCCGTGCCCATCTTGAGGCTGCCGCGCTTCACGAGTACCATGCCGTAAGGTGCTGGTTCCGACATCGATGTGCCGCCAATACCTGTCACTTCGCCTCCTGACGCATTAGATCCCCCCTTGCTCGAAAAGCAAGAGGCCACCGCCAAGGTAAAGACCATTGCACTTATTGCAAAAAACAATTTTTTCATCTTCTATATTATAATTCTTCAAATTGCTTCACACTTGCTTTCAGCAGTTGCCCTATGGGCGAGCTAAAGATTTTTCAATCCTGCTCACAGCCATCTAACGCTCTTATGCTTGTTGCGTCCTTTCTTGAACAAATCGAGGTCTGTTTGATAGCCGAGCACGATTTCATGACTGCCGTTCACCAACCCTACACCAGACGTAAACATCTGATAATCATATCCCAAGCTGATGCCATGAAATACGCCCCCCACCAAGAAAGTCACGGATGTGTTGGGGCTGTAACCCACACCGCCATAGAACTTTTTTCCTTCATTTTCGTACGCCACTTTGCACTGGATGTCTTCTCGCCAGTTGTCAAGGTCTGACTGCACCAAGAAGGAGGGCTGTATTGTAATTAACGATTTTTTTATCTTTATATTGCATCCACCCATTAAATAAAACATTCTTGACACTTCCAGCTCGTTCGTCTCGCCTATCATGATGGTGGGTGCCAAGAGGTGTTGCCCCGAGATGCCGAACCACAGTTTTGGGTGGTAGTAGTAGAAGCCCGAGCCCAAGTCCACCTTGTTGCCTTTCTGCTGAGAGGAAGGGAAGGCGGGGTCGCTGTTGTCCTCCTTCTCCACCTTACTGGCATCCATGCTTTCGCTCAACAGACCGCCTTGAAAGCCCACCGCCAAACGTCCTTTCTTGCCCAACTTGATGTTGTAGGCATACTGAAGAGCTATTTTCGTGGTGGTGAACATCGAGGCATTGTCGCTGAAGAAACTTATCCCCACGCCATGACGGGGACTGAGGAAGAAGATGGGCAGGTCGGCACCCACATAGAGTGTCTGTGGCGCATCGTCATATCCCCCTTGTTGTATCGAATAGATGGCACTTACGTTCAACATCCCGTCAGTGCCCGACACGGCAGGGTTATAAAACGACTTGAGGGCTGTGTAGTCAGAGAACTGCACATCCCATTGTGCGCTTGCCGACACAAAAAATACCGTCAAGAGCACCGACATCGCGTATAATCGTCGAATCATCAATACTAAAAACGCAATCTTCCCCTATTTATTGTATTTCACAAAAACTTTTTTCTCTCCCCGATGGGTGTAAACTAACTCAAAAACTTAAAAACTCACAAAAAAAGGAGTCACCAGATTCCCATCTCGTGCCTCCTCGAAAAAACAGAGTTGAATTTTCTTTATTATTATAGGTACTTATGAATTGGATTTAGAAACCTCCACCACCGAAGCCACCATTGCCACCACCTCGTGGACCGCCGCCAAAACCGCCACCAGGACGACCCTGACCACCTTGCTGTCCCATGCCACCACGCTGACCGCCACGCTGGATGTAGATTTGGGCAGCCTGTGCTGGTGTGAGGATTTCGAGGAACTTGGGTAGGTAGGACTTATCTACAGTCAATTGTGCCTCTTGAGCGGCAAACTGCTTCTGAATCAGTTCCGTGGCCTGAGCATCCGTGATTTTCTTCATGTCCACCTTCTCATCCTCGGCATTCTCCCCTTTCGGGTTAGCGGCATTGCGGCGTGCCGTCTGATAGTCGAGATAGAGCACCTTGAAGGCCTCCGCCTTGTCGTCTTCCAGTTTCATCTGTTTCACCAGACGTTCTGCCTGACGGTTATAGATTTCTGTCGGATCCATGCGCTGACGTTGACCACCATTTTCATTTTGTGCCGTTGCGGCCACTGATATGAGCACCATTGCGAGTGCTGAAAGGATAAACTTTTTCATTGTTGTCTTCATTTAGTGTTCTTAATTAGTCGTTTTTAGTGTTCTTTGCAGAACCACCCTTGCAAGTTGGTTTTCGTTCAATATGACTCCCCGTTTCTCCTGAAGTTTAATCGTGATGTGTTAAAAAATACAAAAAGGGGAAACGAACGTTTTCTGTTCGCTTCCCCTTTTATTCGTAGTTTCGTCAACAGGTGTTCAAATCACGTTCAGGTGCACTTCCATCGTGGCGCGGTATTGTTTGCCGTCGGTGTGGGTGTAGATGATGGCCTGGCGAATCACGTAGGTATTGCCTTTCTTCAGTTTGCCAGGGTATTGGCCGACGTAGCAGCCATATTGGTCGGGGTACATCTCGGCAAAGATGGCGGCTGTGGAGGTGTAACCCACCACGTTGCCTGCTGTGGTGAACCAATGGCCGTAGCAGGTGGCACTTGAAGTGGAGGTGGTGGTGCCGTAGGTGTCTTTTCCATTACTGCCTACCCCAACAAAGTCCAGTGTGCCTTTCACGCCATTACTGCCCGACTTGCACTTGATGGCCTTCATCTGCTCGGTGCTGACACCAAGTGCCTGACTGATGGCATCCATGTCGTACTGCACACGCACGCTGGTGTAACTGCTGGAACTGTAAGCAAGGTTGGCATTGAGAACGACGGTGGTGTCCTTGCGTTCGTAGTCATCGGGATAGTCGCCATAAGTCTTGTTGGCTCCATAGGGGTCAGTGCCCTCAAACTTTACGGCATAAGGCCACTGCTCATCATTGCTGGTGTTGTTGTCCCATGAGTGGGTCCAGTAGGTTTTCGGGGCACCCATGACGACGAACCAAATGTGGGTGCAGTTTTCAGGTACGGTGATGGACACTTCACCCTCGGCATCCCGCCCCATCTCGCCATAGGTGCGAGTGCCGTCGCTGCTGTATGCCACCAGTCCATAGCGCCATCCTGCATGGAGTTTGTTGATGATGCGGTAGCCAGAGGCCCCCACGATGCCTTTGAAGTGGGCTTTCACTATGGTGCCGACAGCTGGGACTTTTAGCGGATTGGCGTTGTAGCCATAGTTTTCGGGACAGTAATCGGGGTCAACCACCCAATACTCATCATCGTTGCCAAGGAAGTCTGTCACAATGCTGGCTGATGGCTCTTTCAGGCGTTGCTGCTCGCTGCCTATCAAGCCCTGCCCGTACTGCTGCCAACGGTCGATGTCCATGCTGGCGATGTGGGCATAGCCCTCATACAGTTCGTCGGCAAACGTCTCTTCATTGAGGCCGAAGATGCGCATATAGGCTTGGATGGGATCCTCGGGCTTAATGGCTTCGCGCCAGACGCGGCCAATGGTGGTCAATCCGTGCTGCTGGCACCACCAGTCCTGATAGTAACAGTTGTTATAACGAGCATCCTCATGCAAAATATTCATGTGGTGCATCTTCTGGTTGTTGCCCCAGTTGGTGGCAAATTGCTGTGCGGGGTAAACCTTGTGAGCTTGCCAATTAGCACAGTCCTCCCACCATTCGTTGCCATAGGAGCCATTGCCGCCCAGCACATAGTTAAGTCCGTGGGTATTTCCGAGGTCTCCGCTGACGAGGTACTGGAAGGTGTGCCCGATTTCGTGAGCCACGGTCACATTGTCGCTGGCCGCCCAAGCATTACAATGGAATATGCCAGTGCAGTATGTGTTGCTGGTCTTGGTGTTGCCCGAGCCCGCCACCCAGTATGTGCCTTCAGTGCCACTGCCGTCAGCTCGCCAGTCGGACTGATTGACCACGTACATCTGGATTTTCACGTTGTCGGTGGTCGAGTTGCCTGGCTCCAAGAAGCCCAGTTCCTCCACATACACTTTCCATATTTTCTCAGCATTGGTGAGCAGCGTGTTCACGTTGCACACTGAGCTGGATGCCCCTCCCGTCAGATTGCCGTTGCGCTGTTTGGTCAGTCCTTTGGCCCAGAAAATCACGAAGTGCTCACTCTCGGCGCTGCGCTGAAAGCAGTAGGTGGAGTTCTCGCTGGTGTAGTCGTTGCTCGCATAGGTGCTGGGTCTGACCAGATAGCGTTCGATGTCGTCGAAGCGATAGACACCATTCGTGCGGTAACTCTTTGACATGGGGGTGACTCTGTCGGCGGCAGGGAGATACTTGTAGCGTTTCAGCGTGGTCTTTGTCAGCTCGATGGAATCGACGTTTGCCAAGTCTAAAACTTCGTTGGCGATGAAACGGTTGTCGAATTGGAACCACAGTGCTTCAGGTTTTTCCTGTGCATGGAGCAAGCCCGTTGAGGCTGACAGGACAAGTGTCGTGAAGGCAATAAGGATTTTCTTCATGGTCGGCATGTTTTTTTATTTTTTCATGACTTTCAGCGAAGCCTTTCCTGTGCTAATCACATAAAAGCCCTTTGCCAAGCCATTGAGGTTGACAGAGATGACATCCCCCGATTTTTGTACGTCGGCATCGACTTCGGCACCTCCCACCGTATAGACTTTCACGGTCTTCACGGTTGGTGAGTTGATGACCACGGTGTTGGCACTGAAACGGATGTTCTGTTGTGTCAGTACCTCCTCAATGCCGTTGGGGTCGTCTTCCTCGGAGATGTAGAAGTTCTTGATGTTGCTCAGTTCGTACTCGTCAGCATCGACAGTTAGTTTCCCATCGACAAAACGTAGCATGGGGGAGGTTTCACCACCTAACAGATAATAAACCTTAGTGCCATCACTCAAGGTGAACACCACACTCTTTGCCATGACTTCCATCGAGGCCATCAGCATGAATGCCAGTAAGAAAGTAAGTTTTTTCATTTTGTTTTTGTCTTATATTTTCAGCATATTTCTAACATTAAATCCAAACCAGATAAGTGCGAGGAAGAAGATGACCATGATGATGAAGGACATCGTGTCTCGCAGCACCACATAGAGCCAGATGCTCGCCCCGAAACAGATGACGATGAAAACGAGCGAGAGGATCATGAAAAGTTTCTTGAGTTTTTCCATGCTATTTGTTCAGTTTCCAGGTGAATCCGTCTTTGGTGTCCTTTACTTCGAAGCCCAGTGCGGCGAGGTTGTCACGAATCATGTCGCTGGTCGCCCAGTCTTTATTCGCTTTGGCCTTGGCACGTTGTTCGAGCAGCATATCTACTACCTTGCCGAACGCCTCCTCGCGGGCATCGTTGCCACTGCCATCGGCTGCTGCTGCACTGCCTGCCTTGATGCCCAGCAGGTCGAAGACGAAGAGGGAGAAAGTCTCCTTGAGTGCTTCGAGGGCATCGGGGGTGATGGTCTCTTTCTTATCGACGATGGAGTTGATAGTTTTGGTTGCTTCGAAGAGGTTGGAGATAACGATGGGGGTGTTGAAGTCATCGTAGAGGGCATCGTAGCACTGCTGTTTGAGGGTCTCGACACTATTGATGCACACAGAACCGTTGGCAGTGGGAGTGATGGATTGCAGGGCTTTCCAAGCATCAAGGAGACGTTCAAGTCCCTTCTCGGCGGCTTGCAGGGCATCGTTACTGAAATCCACTGTGGAGCGGTAGTGAGCTTGTAGGATGAAGAAGCGGATGGTCATGGGTGAGTAGGCACGGTCAAGCTTCGGGTGGTCGCCACTGAAGAACTGTGGCAACGTGATGAAATTACCCAACGACTTGCCCATTTTCTGTCCCTCGATGGTAATCATGTTGTTGTGCAGCCAATAGGTTACCATTTGTTCCCCCTGACTTGCCACCGCTTGGGCAATTTCGCACTCATGGTGAGGGAAAATCAAGTCCATGCCACCACCATGGATGTCGAAGTGGGCACCCAGATACTTCCTGCCCATTGCAGTGCATTCGCAGTGCCACCCAGGGAAACCGCTGCTCCAAGGCGAAGGCCAACGCATGATATGCTCAGGCTGGGCAGCCTTCCACAGGGCAAAGTCGGCTTGGTTCCTCTTCTCGCCCACACCGGCGAGGTCGCGGCTGGCATCCTTTACGTTCTCCAGATTTCTGCCCGAGAGGATGCCGTACTTGTATTTCTGATTATACTTTTCTACGTCAAAATACACCGACCCGTTGCTCTCGTAGGCAAAGCCGTTGTCGAGAATCTGCTGCACCAGTTGCTGCTGTTCGATGATGTGTCCTGTGGCATGAGGCTCGATGCTGGGCGGCAGACAGTTCAACGCATTCATCGCCTCGTGGAAGCGGTTCGTGTAGTACTGAGCTACCTCCATCGGCTCCAGTTGCTCCAACCGTGCCTTCTTGGCGATTTTGTCCTCGCCCTCGTCGGCATCATGCTCCAAGTGCCCCACATCGGTGATGTTACGCACATAGCGCACCTTGTAGCCAATGTGCCGAAGGAATCGGAAGATGATGTCGAACGTGATAGCGGGACGAGCGTGTCCCAAATGTGCGTCACCATATACTGTAGGTCCGCAGACATACATGCCCACGTGTGGCGCATGCAGTGGGCGGAACACCTCTTTCTTACGGGTCAGAGTGTTGTAAACATAAAGTGCCTGTTCCATTATCTTGTTTTTTTATCTAAAAAGCGTACAAAGGTACGAAGAACTGGACATTTGACAAAAAAAGTGCTTCTTTTTTGTTCTTTTTCCGAAAACAATTCCTATATTTGTGGCGAAATTTTTTATGACACGTAATTCTAACTCTCATTAACTGATGCTGAAACTAATTCGTAGAATCCTTGCCGTCATCTTTTGGCTGGGAATCACTTGGCTGTTCGTCGATTTGTCGGGAATGGCTCACCATCACATCGCTTGGATGGCAAAACTACAGTTCCTGCCCAGCGTGCTGGCACTCAACTGGCTCTCCATTGCTATCGTGCTTGTTCTTACGTTCCTGTTGGGGCGTATCTACTGTTCCATCATCTGCCCCCTTGGAGTCTTGCAGGACTTCTTTGCATGGATAGGCAAATGGAAAATCTTCCGCAAGAACAAGAAGGCGAAGTTTGCCAATAGGTACAGTTATTCGAAGCCGAAGACTTGGCTGCGACTCTCCGTGCTGGCACTCTTCCTCATCATGCTGCTGACGGGATTCAGTGCAGGTGTGGTGCTCTTGGCTCCGTATAGTTCTTACGGACGCATCGTTTCCTCTCTGTTGCAGGTGGTTTATACCGATATCAACAACCTGTTGGCACAGTGGTCGGAAGCTAATGATAACTACATCTTCTCTTATGTGGAGCCGCATAACAACCCGCTCATTTTGGTGGTCATCGCCTCGGTTACGGCACTCATCCTCTTTGTGTTGGCATTCATGCACGGCAGAACTTACTGCAACACCATCTGTCCTGTGGGCACGGTGTTGGGTTATATGGCGAAGTTCTCTTGGCTGAAGATGCAGGTGGAGGAAGACAAGTGCATCAAGTGCGGCCTGTGTGAGAAGAATTGCAAAGCAGCCTGCATCAAGGTGGAGAAAGGGAAGCCCGTCGTGTTCGACTACACTCGTTGTGTCACTTGTGGTGATTGTCAGACGGTGTGCGGAAAGGGAGCATTACATTTGGCACCTGTAGGAAAGAAAAGACTGAGTGGAAGTAAAGGAACAGACGCAGAGGAAGGCAAGGATGGAGAAGTGAGCCGCCGTTCGTTCTTGGCCATTACAGGTGCGACTGTTGCCGCTGCTGCCCTTCAAGCTCAAGAGAAGACCACTGATGGTGGGCTTGCCGTGATTGAAGACAAGAAGCTTCCCACACGCAAGACTCGAGTCACCCCTCCAGGTTCGCTCTCGGTTCAGAATCTGCACGACCATTGCACCGCTTGTCAGCTCTGCATCGCCAACTGTCCCAATGGTGTGTTGCGTCCCTCGACCGACCTCGACCATTTCATGCAGCCAGAGATGCAATTCGACAAGAGTTTCTGTCGTCCAGAGTGTACACGTTGCTCACACGTTTGTCCGACGGGTGCCATCTGTTCCATCATACCCCCCGAGAAGACAGCCATCCAGATTGGTCATGCTGTGTGGGTGAAGGAAAACTGCTTGCCCGTGGCAGAAGGTCAGCGATGTGGCAGTTGTGCCAGCCATTGCCCTGCCGAAGCCATCCAGATGGTGCCGCTCGATAAGAGTCTGAAACAGAACCCCGACGACCAGCAGTGGTATGATGCAGATGGCAACCGCATGGATTGGCGCGACCTGCTCATGGTGCCTGCTGTCAACACCGAGAAGTGCATCGGCTGTGGCAAGTGCGAATACCTGTGTCCAGCAAGACCCCTTGCTGCCATCTATGTGGAAGGGAACGAGGTGCATCGTGAAATTTGATAAGATGTAAGAATTGAAAAATGGAAGGATTTATGAAAGATATAAATAGAAGGGATTTCCTCAAGATAGCAGGAGCCGCAACGGCCACCGCAACACTTGCCGCCTGTGCTGGCAAGACCAGCAGCGAACTGGGCGAAATCGACCCACTGGGACACCATACGGGCGACATCCCCACCAACAAGATGACCTACCGAACGAACCCCAACACGGGTGACAAGGTATCCATCCTCGGTTATGGCATGATGCGTCTGCCCAACAAACCAGTCACCCCTACAGGCAAGGACGGTCAGCCTGCTCCCGAGGAGATTGACCAAGACCAGGTGAACCGTCTGGTGAAGTTTGCCCTTGACCACGGGGTGAACTACTTCGACACCAGCCCTGCCTACTGCCAGGGACATTCGGAGGAATCGACAGGCATTGCCCTGAAGGCATCGGGCTACGACCGCTCGAAATTCTTTATTGCCACCAAGTTGAGTAACTTCGCCCCCCAGCAGCAGACCCACGAGGAGGGCGTGAAGATGTTCCAAAACTCGCTCAAATATCTACAGACCGACTACATTGACTATCTGCTCCTGCATGCTGTCGGTGGAGGTGGCATCGAAAACTTCAACCGTCGCTTTATGGACAATGGAGTGCTTGACTATCTGCTCCAACAACGTGAGAAGGGCACCATCCGCAACCTCGGATTCTCCTACCACGGCGAAGTGGAAGTGTTTGACCACCTGCTCGCCAACCATGACAAATATCATTGGGACTTCGTGCAGATACAGATGAATTACGTCGATTGGAATCTGTCGAAAGAATCGGGCGACTACAACGCTGGCGCAAGGTATCTTTACGAAGAACTGGAAAAGCGTGACATCCCCGTTGTCATCATGGAACCGCTCCTTGGCGGCCGTCTCGCCAAGATGCCCGACCACATCGTGGCTACCCTCAAGCAGCAGCGTCCCGAGGATAGCGTGGCATCGTGGGCATTTCGTTATTGTGGAAGCAAGTCCAACGTGCTGACTGCCCTCAGCGGCATGACTTACATGGAACATCTGGAGGACAATCTGCGCTCTTTCTGTCCCCTCGAACCCCTCAGTGTCGAGCAGCAGGAATGGCTTGAAACTGAGATTGCCAACCTCTATCACTCCTATCCCATCATCCCCTGCAACGACTGCAAGTACTGCATGCCCTGCCCCTACGGACTTGACATCCCTGCCATTTTCGTGCATTACAACAAGTGTGTCAACAAGGGCAACGTGCCTGAGAACCAGCAGGCAGAGAACTATCGGGAAGCCCGTCGTGCCTTCCTCGTCGGTTACGACCGTTCGGTGCCTCGGTTACGGCAAGCCGACCACTGCATCGGTTGCGGCAAGTGCAGCCCCCATTGCCCACAGAACATCCGCATCCCGATGGAACTGCGCCGCATAGATGACTTTGTAGAAAAACTTAAACAAAACAAATTATGATACCCATGTTCTTAGGGTTGGGGATGCCCGAAATTATCGTCATCCTCGTTGTTGTCCTCCTCCTCTTTGGTGGCAAGAAAATACCTGAACTCATGCGCGGAGCCGGTAAAGGAGTCCGTGCCTTCAAGGACGGCATGAAAGAAGTGACCACCGACGAAGAAAAGAAAGATGACCTTCTGGGACCATCTTGACGAACTGCGCCACGTGCTGCTGCGATGCCTCGTCGTCACAGCACTCTTCGCCATCCTCGCCTTTGTGTTCAAAGACGAGGTTTTTGTCGTTATCTTCGCCCCCAAAAGTCCTGACTTCCTGCCACAAATCTTCGGCTCCACCCCTGACATCCGTCTCATCAACACCGAGTTGACACGTCAGTTCCTCGTTCATGTCACCACCAGTTTCTATGTGGGCATCCTTGTGGCAGCACCCTATATCCTCTACCAACTCTACCGCTTCATCTCGCCTGCACTCTATCAGAACGAGCGACGCTATTCCACGCCGCTCGTCATTTCTGCCTATCTGATGTTCATGTCGGGAGTCTTGTTCAGCTACTTCATCCTTTTCCCCATCACGTTCCGCTTTCTTGGCAACTATCAGGTGGACAGCGCGGTGGAGAATCTCATCTCCCTCCAGAGCTACATCGACACCCTCCTGTTCCTCAGCCTTGCGATGGGCATCGTCTTCGAGATACCTATCCTCGCGTGGCTGCTCGGACGCCTCGGCATCCTGCACCGCCAGCAGATGCAGCAGTACCGTCGCCATGCCCTCGTCATCATCCTCATCATCGCCGCCATTATCACCCCCACCTCCGATGCCGTCACCCTCGCCATCGTAAGCCTGCCCATGTACCTGCTCTACGAGGTGAGTATCTTGCTCGTACCCAAAGCGAAGGCATGAAATTCTAATACGACCATCCTTTGGATTTGCACCCTCTCTTCAAAGGTGTTGTGCTATCTTTGCAATCAAAGCCTGAGGCCAAGGGAGAAAAGGTGAACCAAGATGATAATTGGCTCTTATTGCCCATTTGCGGATTTAGTCTTTCTCTCCTCTTGCCGAACGGTGCCAGCTGAATTCTAAGCAAACGACTCATTAAAGGATAATCGTATAAGTTTGCTATTTCACATATATTTTCTTTCCATTTTTTATGTATATATATGGATGAATCGGTGGAATAGAAGAAACGGGATGTCCCATCAAAGTATATATACCAGAAAAGAGGGCGTTCCCTTTTTTGACAAGAACATCGTTTATACTTGTATCTTCCTTTGGTATTTCCTGCTCTACTTCGATATTATCTATACCAAGTATACTCCCCTTTGAAACTACACCTTCTATTCGGAAGTAAGGTAGAACACTTTCAGGTAATCTTACAACAGCCTGTTTCCATTTGCTATTTTCTTCAGATAAGACCTCATGATACCGCCACTCCAAATCATTTTCTTTCTTATAACCAATTTTAATGACATTTGAATCTCCTTGGGCGATATAACGTGAAGCAATATATAGTTTTATTCTATATTTCCCTTGGTCAGCCGTTGGAGGACAAGAAAATTCAAATGAGCCTCGAACCTCATCTTCTATTTTTCTTGCTGAGATTTGGAGACTTCTATTGCCATCATAAGCCAACAACCTGTCAAAGTTTTTCATGTCGGTTGGAACTTCTTCTATCGTCCAAGCATCCTCCAAAATGTTTACATTTACATCCCTTTCAAAATCCTCGAAGAAGATTCTCTCCCTTTCAATGGGTTCATAAATACTCCCCGTACTATTATTGGTTAAGAGAATACCACCATCGCTTTCCATAACTATATCATTCAATTCTATTCCACATTCCTTTTCATCCCAGTAGAATGCTTCTGGGGTAGAATTTGTCCCAAAATTTCGATTACCAGAACTTCCTGGATAAGGACATCCATCTGAATTAATCTCTCCATAAGATGAAGTGGAACTATTGGGATACCTGCTTTTTGAAGAAGCGCACACAACATAACACATCTGTGGTGCTGTAACATTAATATTATTCCAAACATTTGCTACATCTGAATGGATATGGAAAATCAGCAGACCCTCACCAGGAATACCCGCGCCCCACTTCTTTTTGCTTCTATTTTCAAGTAAATAATACTCATCTGAAGCAGATGCCCCTAAGATGTAATAACTCCCTATATCATCACATGATGGTTGCAAATTAACATTTCCCGAAGGTAAAACTTGAGGTGATATCCATCCAAAGTCATGCATCTTCACATAGGGATTAAAATCCGCAGGTGTAATGCCATCATTATTCCAACTGCCGGAAGCCATTACATCCCACATTCCTGTTCCTTCATACGCACCACCAGACGAATAATTAGTATCGTAGTAATCCATTGCCCCAAGGGCATGACCAATCTCATGACAATGAGGACCTATACGAGAGATACCTGTTCCCGAATTCCCTCTTAACTCTGGTGCACATGAATAGCGATCTATTTTCATACCTTGTATTTCATAGGGAGTATATAAGGTTGCCTCATGCGACCAAATAGCATCTTGATTCGCTCCTGCTTCCTCTCCATACCCCGCAAAAATAATGTGCACATTATCTACAAAGCCATCACCATCTGCATCATAATCAGACAAAGCCACTTCTGTTGCCGCATATTCTACAGCTTCTTCAAAAAGTCGCTCTGCTTGGCTATCATTACCATTTCGATCATTCTTCCCATAAAAATTGTATGAGTATCGACTTGTAAAAGGACCAATAACATCACTCTCTAACTGCAACTGTCCATAAGAGACATCTGCATAAAAATCATACACACTCCCTTGTGCACCATCTTCTGTATAACCAGACTGATTAAAAAGATGCTCAAAATCTTCATTCCTTTTTTTGAACGCCAAATCTTTATACTGCATGAGAATTACCAATATCCGACGATTTCCCACTGCTGGCTGACGACGATTCACAGAGACTTGATGACCTCGTATCTTTGGTGACACAACAAACTTGGATGTAAGGTGAAGAGGAGTTGAATCTAAGAACTTTTGTGTGTCATCATCTGGAGAACATGACAAAGCATAAGCTGATGGTACCAAAAATCCTGACGTATCCCTCTCAGCATAAAACCACTGCCGGGACTTCTGTAAAAGAGTGTAGCCATCCAAAGTCTCTGCTCGTTTGCTGTTTTCATCACCAAATAGACGAATATAGATTACGCTATCACCTACATGCACTGGAATTTTCTTGGGATATGCGGGGACTGCATTCAAAGATATCCATCCCAATATAAACATCCCTTGCAAAACAAAAAGCCTTAATATCTCCATGTCACAAATCGAACTTCAATGAAGGGGGGGGGGAGCCACACCCCTATGTATGTAAATGAACTCCCTCCCCCCTTCGTTTTTGGGGTATTTTTATTCCGTTGCCGCCGACAACTTTCTTACTGGTGCTGAATTTGCACTCCAGTTTCCTATCTCATCGGTAGTAAGATTGAGCGTTGTGTAATCAACTGTATAGTTTGGAGAGAAGTACCAAGTTGAGCCAGAATAAGTTGCCATATAATACTCTGTAGCACCTGTTGGTATATCAACAGTCACAGAGCTACCAGGGGACAATGTTCCAAAATCACGGTCTGTTAACTTCTCGAATCTAGAATTAAGGAACACTACTCTGAAACGCTCTAAAGTGTAAACACTACCATTCGTGATTGTAACACGAGTTGGAGCTGAAACTGCCGACTGGGTCACCGTAATAACAGCCGATGCACTACCTGCATTGACGTACAGGACACAACTACGACTGCTACTCTCTGTATTAGCACTTGCCATAAGAGAAATAGAGCCATTTTTCGAGCCACTCACAGGAGCGACCGTCAACCAACTTTGAGCACCGCTAACCGTCCATCCTGTATTACTGGTAATCTGAACAACTTGCGATCCGCCGTTTTCACTAAAATTGACAGAAGGCATACTTACAGATACTTCATCTGGATCTGAATCATCACCACATGATGAGAGAGAAAGAACTGCACCAAGCATGAGCATTGCCATCATAAAGATGCTCCAAAAGTTAATTTTTTTTCATGTTTTGTTTTTAAGATTTGTAGAGAAAAGGGAAAGGCTCATTAAGAAAAAAAGATTCTTTGTGATCTTATACCCGTGTTTCCTCGCTGTTTAATAAATAATTTTTGTTAGAAAAGGATATAACCTTTTTAATTAAGTATTCGGGAAGTGGCTGCACTATCGTGCCCCTCTCTTCAGAAAAAGTGATTACTATCTGGTTCTTGTGCCTTCAGCATGAAAAAATCTGAACTTGTCAATGCTTAAGGCTATCTCATTTTGTTTTTAGAGTTAATTAATAATTATGTCTGTTTTAATGATGGACTTTTTCCTTAAATCGATAGGTTAATCCTAAATTGACAATTCCTTTTTTACCCCCCCCCCCAACTCTGTATAAAAACAAAGTTTTTTACCGATTTCTATGCCTATAGGTGTAAGTTGAATCGCAGGCTCCCATTCTGATTCATTATATCTCTGATGTGTGAAATGGCTAATACCAAATCCCGCTTTTGTGTAAAACCGAATAATATGTCCGTTTTTCCACATCCATTTTATAGCAGGAAGTATATAGACCGAACTTTTATCATTGTAATCGTCCGCTTTATCGTGCAGAGAATATCCGAAACTTCCACCAATACTAATGCTCTTGCTAACATGGCAGAAATAGAGGAAGTCACACACGCTATGAGTTTCAGTGTTATTGCCTCCATGCCACTCTATAGCCTTTCCAATTCCAACGCCTATTTCATGCCAATAATGTTTTTTTTCTTTTTGTTGGGCATGAAGTCTGCTGCTTACACAAAGAACAAGCAGCCCCAATAGCATGAACCTAAGAGATATAATTCTGAGACTTCTCATCTGCTTCAGCGTCTGTCGCCTCCTGAACTCCCAAATTCAGCGTGAATAATTTGTGTTAAGTGAGCGGAAACAAAAAAGGCATGGGGAGTTTTCTACTTCCGCCCATCCCTGTCTTCAGGCCTTCGCATTGCCCCGTATCAAGGATAAGCAACGCAGCCAGCCCACGCCAAGTGATTATATACGATTACTATTACTGTACATACACATATTATAAAATATGTATAACAATAATATGGATATAATTCACCCACGCAGACGTTCCGTTGCATTACCTCTGTGATACGATTCAAAGTTGCGAAGTTTGAAGACACAGAACAGTAACGCCCGTAAACGCCTTTCCCAAGACCGTCCTTACAAATGGTGTTCTCGGCCTCGTTCCATCGATGTAATTTCGACTCCGCCCGGTCTTGTCGTACTCGACCATTGTAGGTCGATTGACGGGACTGGCTTAGTCGGTTGCAAATATAGAGCTTTTTATTTAATTCAACAAAAAAAGTGTGAAAAAAGTGGAATTTGGGTGAAAAAAGTGGAAAACTGGCAGATTCTTTGGCTCATATCCTTTGTTGTCATCGGTCTGTTCCAAGAAAAATGAGTACCTTTGTCCCTGGTTCATCAGAACACGGACGGTTATTGCCCTAAATGACAAAAAACAAAAACTAAAAGATATGAGAAAGAAAAATGCCAGGATGTGGGCGGTCGTGATGGTCATGCTCGCCATCACGACCACGACTTTTGCGCAGAGCAGACGTGAGGTGATGCGCGAGCGGATGAGTGTCACGGGGCAAAAGGTTGACAGCGTGTTGCGCAAGAACTATGAGAAGGGGACTTACGACACGCTCTATATTAAGCGTCCTGAGAGCCGGCTGATGCTGAAGTTGAGGGGCAACCTGTCGGGCAATTATATTCATGCCAAAAATACGGTGGATGGAAACGACATCCGTGCCAAGCTCAAAACCGACATGCGTGCCACCCTCAGCGTAGGCGTGAACTATATGGGATTGTCCGCAGGTATGGCTATCAACCCTGCCCGTCTGAGTGGCAGGAACAAGGACATGGAGTTCAACCTCAATGCATACGCCAACCGATTCGGCATCGAGGCGGGCTACCAGCTGTCCAAGACGCTTTCAGGCGACATTACCCAGAATGACCTAACGTATCATCTGAACAAGGGTTACCTCCGTATGGCGGCGCTGTCTGTCACGGGCTACTATGCGTTCAATCATCGCCATTTCTCCTATCCCGCCGCTTTCACGCAGTCCTACATCCAGAAGCGTTCGGCAGGTTCATGGTTGGCGGGCTTCTCTTATCAGGGCGGCAGCATCAAAACGACAGGCGACACACCGACCGAAATGGGGAAGGCACGAATCTATGTGGGCAATTTCGCCATCGGTGGTGGCTACGGCTACAACCTTGTCGCTAAACGATGGCTCTTCCACCTCTCAGCACAGCCCAACGTCATCATCTTTAACAGCAACAGTGTCGAGATGAACGGCGAGAAGAGGTCGGAGTCGTATCATTTCCCCGAAATGATTATCAACAGCCGTGGGGCGGTGGTCTATACCATCAATCCCAAATACTTTGTAGGCTCCACGCTCGTGGTTAACTCCACACTGTTTGGCAATCTCGACCACTACACGAGGCAGGTGAAAGGGTATGCCCGTTTCTTCTTTGGAATCCGTTTGTGATAAGAATTCAAAATTATTTTTTTCTATCTTTCTCCCTCGAAATTAAAAGACTGATTATGAAAAAGTTTTTCATGTGTTTAGTGGCGCTTTGTATGGCCACACCAGTGCTTCGTGCACAAAAGGAGTTGCAACAACGCCCCCGACTGGTGGTGGGCATCATGGTGGACCAGATGCGCTGGGACTATCTGGTGAGGTATAACGACCGTTACTGCGAGGGTGGATTCAAGCGCATGATGACAGAGGGTTACAACTGTAACCGGCTCAGCATCAACTACGTTCCGACGGTGACGGCGGTGGGGCACACAGCGGTCTATACGGGTACGGTGCCAGCTTTCAGCGGCATCATCGCCAACAGCATGTACTTCGACGGGAAGTGGAGTACGCCCGTGAGAGACCGAAGCGTGAAGGGCGTGGGAACAGACCGCACCGAGGGGCAGGCTTCGCCACATCGGCTGCTCTGCACGACGATGGGCGACGAGTTGCGGCTGGCCACCAATTTCCGTTCGAAGGTGGTCAGCGTCAGCATCAAGGACCGCGCCTCTGTCTTGCCGGGCGGACACTGTGCCAACGCCGCCTACTGGATGGACAGCGAGAGCATGGACTGGATTTCGTCCACCTACTACATGACGGAACTGCCCAAGTGGGTGCGGGACTTCAACGCCAAGAAGTTAGGGCGGATGTATCTGGACAAGACGACGAAGAACAAGAAAGACGAGCAGCACTTCTGGGACTTGATGTACGATGCCGAGACCTACGAGCAGTCGGGAGGCTTGGACGAGCCTTACTACGACCAGCGGACAGGGACAATCCTGAAGTATTCGCCCTATGGCAACACCTACACCGCCGACATGGCGATTGCCGCCATCGAGGGGGAGCAATTGGGCAATAACCCCAAGGGAGTGACCGATTTCTTGGCCATCAGCTTCTCCACCACCGACATGATAGGCCACAAGGTGGGTCCCAACGCGCCGTGGGTGGAAGACACCTATCTGCATCTGGACCAAGACCTGAAACGCCTGTTCGATGCGCTCGACCAGCATGTGGGCAAGGGCGAGTGGGTAGCATTCCTCAGTGCCGACCATGCAGGTAGCCACAACGTGCAGTTCCGCCGCGAGCATGGCATCCCAGCCCAGACGTGGCCATATTACCAAGTGTTGAGAGAACTGAACGAGACACTGACGAAGGAGTTCGGGCTGACCACCGATGACCCGAAGATGAAACTGAAAATCAACACGGTGGAGTATGATGCCGTGAAGGTGATTCACTCCTTGGAGTGTGAGCAGGTGTTCTTCAACGACACGGTGATCGCGAAGGTGTGCAGGGACGGCCATCCGAAGGCATTGAAGGAGAAGATGAAAGAACGTGTCATCGAACTGCTGGAAGAGAAAGAAAATGTGGCGTATGCTTTCGATTTGAAGAAGATTCCCGACTATGTGCCCGAGCCAGTGCGGACGATGGTCATCAATGGCTACAATCCGAAGCGGAGCGGTGACATTGCCATCATCCTGGAAGGAAACGTGACGGAAGACTTCGACGATGGCTATCAGCCTAAGTATGACGGCATCCCCATCGGCACCAACCACTCTGTGTGGAGCCCCTACGATGCCCACATCCCCTTCATCGTGATGGGCAAGGGCGTTCGCCACGCATGGGACAACCAAACCTATCATGTCGTGGACATCGCCCCCACCATCTGTGCGTTGCTCAACATCCAGCAACCCAGCAGCTGTGTGGGCAATGCCATCGACATCGCCAACCACTAAACGGGACTCTTTTTGACCCCAAAACCGACGTGCCCCACACCGATTGACCGACGTGCCCCACATCGGTCGACCGACGTGGGGCACGTCGGTTTAACCCTATGCAAATGCCCTCAGAAAGCACCATGCGGCACTTTCGATGTTCAGCCCCAACCCTTAAATAAAAAATGTAGAGGAGGGTGTGTCAACCAACCTCCCTCACAAAAGAACAAAGAAAAATGTTTTTTCCTTTGCGGTTTCGCTCGATTTGTGTATCTTTGCAGCATGAAACTCAAAAAAGGGAAAATGATGAGTACAGCAACATTGACAAGTCTTCTCGACTATCTCTATGGTACACTCTCGCCAAGTAATATGCGCTGGGTGGGTGAGCACCTTATTGAGTACAGCAAGAAGGAAGAAAGCGAGCAGTTACGCCCCTACACCATGCAGGAGATTGACGATATGCTCGACGAGGCAGAAGCAGCTTTTGAGGCCGGCGACTATCTGACCAACGATGAGGTCTTCCACCACAAGGAAAAAGTAACCGTATGAAGATACACTGGCATAAACGGGCCGCCGCTCAGTTGCATCAGGTGGAGGAATACGTCTTGCGAGACTTTGGCGAGCGCATCCGACAGGAATTCATGGACGAGGTGGAACAGGCTACGCTTTCTCTCGCCGATATGCCAACGATGGGCAAAATAGACCCCCTTTTCGCTCATCGCAAGCAAACCTATCGCAGTATTATCGTGCGTCAGCTCAACAAGATAGTCTATTATGTCAAGGACGATACGCTTCACATTGCCGCCTTTTGGGATACTAGACGCGAGCCAAAGGCTCAAGCCAGACAGACGAAATAAACCTTTTCAGTAAGAAAAATAAGAAGAGATAATCCCCCCATGCCACACAGAGAGAACAAAAAGCAGCGAGTAAGCGAGAGCAGAGCCCAAACTCGTTTGGCTCTGCCGACGTGCCCCACGTCGGTTTAACCCTATGCTAATGCCCTCAGAAAGTACCATGCGGCACTTTCGATGTTCAGCCCCAACCCTTAAATAAAAAATGTAGGCACAAAGTTTTTGCTTTGTGCCTTTTTTTGTGCCTTTTTGAAAAAAGTTGGAGAAAAGTTTGCGGGTTTCGGAGTTTCTTCGTTAATTTGTCCCCGAATGAGTGGCAACACTCTCTGCGGTGCTTCGGTGCCGTGGCTTATTGGTAAATAGAAGCGTTATGCTCTTTCTTGCAAGCTGAAAACCTGAGAAATTTTCAATCATTGCAAATTTTGAGAAGGCTCGTGTGCCACACTTGCCATACTCGAATAACAGAAGACAGACATAGCGGCTTCACGCATTATTGCGTGGAACTGCTTAATTAAACCATCTTTGTTATTCGGGCGATTCTCAGGGCCTTCAGCTTGAAGATGTGGACATACAGTTCCACGCTTCTTGTGTGAATATTGTACTTATCAACCTTTGTGGGGACTGGCAGGGGTACAAAAAATATCTAAAACGCATGAAAAAAATGTTACTTAAATCGGTACTCATAGGCATGGGACTTGTGTTGTCGCTTCCTTTGATTGCCTCTGATTTTCAGGTGGATGGGGTTTGCTACGCCATCAACAAAAACACAAAGACGGTCAGTGTCACTTCCAGCGACGAGTCTTACACCGGAGCTATCACCATCCCGGAAACGGTGACGTATAACGAAATTGACTATACCGTGACGGGCATTGCTGCCCAGGCTTTCAACAAGTGTATCCACTTGCAGAGCATAAGCATCGGCAGCAATGTCGTGAGTATCGGCTACCGTGCTTTCGCTGGCTGCGACGAGTTGACAGAGGTGGTGATTCCTGACAATGTGACCACGTTAGAACGTGAGAATTCTCTATTCAATGAAGCCGAAACGTTTAGTGGCTGTACGGCTCTGGAAACCGTGGTAATAGGTGCAGGGATGACCACAATGGGAACAAATGTATTTAAGGATTGCACCAGTTTGAAGAATGTGACCATCAAGGACGGGTGTTCTGTCATTGGAGCAGGCTGCTTTAGCGGTTGTACAAGGTTGTCAACCCTGACCATCCCTGCAAGCTGCCTTACTATTGGTTCTAATGCTTTCTATGGATGTATAGCAATGACTAAAGCGACTATTGGTGAAGGTGTGACTTCCATCGGGGTTGGGGCGTTTATGAATTGTTCCAAATTGTCAGAGTTGGAAATTGGTAGTAATGTTCGTACGATAGGTTACCGTGCCTTCGCCAATTGTGTGAATTTGGAAGAGGTGGTGATTCCCGACAAGGTGACCACGTTGGAACGTGAAAGTTCCCTTTTCAATGAAGCTGAAACGTTTAGTGGCTGTACAGCTTTGGAAACCTTGGTAATCGGTGCGGGGATGACTGCGATGGGGACAGATGTATTCAAAAATTGTACCAGTTTGAAGAATTTGACTATTAAAGATGGGTGTTCTGTCATTGGTGGTGGCTGCTTTATCGGTTGTACAAGGTTGTCCACCCTGACCATCCCCAATACGGTTGAGAGTATAGGGTCAACCGCCTTTTCTGGCTGTACGGCACTAAAAGGAATCACCATTCCAGCCAGCACCCTTACTATTGGTTCTGAGGCTTTCAAAGGCTGTACAGCGATGACCCAAGTGGCTATTGGTGAAGGCGTGACTTCCATTGGGGCAGGGGCGTTTATGAATTGTTCCAAATTGTCAGAGTTGGTGATTGGCGATAACGTTCGCACGATAGGTTATCGTGCCTTTGCCAATTGTGTGGATTTGGAAGAGGTGGTGATACCCGACAAGGTGACCACGTTGGAA
>JAFSKR010000007.1 GCA_017448825.1 Bacteroidaceae bacterium | reverse complement strand
CAAGGTCTTCCTCGTCCTCATGCCCGTCGTCTCGGGCGACTGTGCCCCGTGTCTTCCGAGTTCTCTTGCCCGTATCTTGCTCCGCCTCTTGCCCGTGTCTTCCGAGTCCTCTTGCCCGTCATCACTCGGCTCTGATGCTTGTCATCACTTTGCCCTCACGCTCGTCATCACTCCGCTCTCACGCTCGTGTCTTCTGGGGAGGTGTTTCCCAAGGGAAGGGAGAAGAGGTCTCACACCGCTTTTTGAAGATTCCCCGAAGTCATTACATACAATAGCGGGAAGGCAATACAACAAGAAGCCGCTACGGATTCTTTTCCTTAGCGGCTAACGTGAAAAGGAAGGGTGACGGATTCTCTGCCGTACCCTTGGTTATGGAGTGATGACGCTTTCTGCGCCTTGGTGGAACGATTGCGGACAACCATTAAAATAATGTACGTGCGCGCATGAAGGGTGCTTAGAAATTATAGGCAAGACCAAGTGTGAAGTACTCCTTGAACTGGAAGTAGCCGAGGGTGGAGTCGTAGTACTGCTGGCTGCGGTTGTCGTCGAAGCGCCAGAGCGTATAGACCTCAGTGGAGATGTATTTGTTGAACTGGAAAGAAAGGAGGTTTTCCAGCTCGGATTCTGTATATTCGTAGGCTGTGAAGTAGTAAAAACGACACTGCCATGTCAGGTCTTTTACGATGGTGATTTTTGATTTGAGTTCGATTTTGGAACCGAAGTCTTGTTGGAATTTTTTGCCCACCATGTTATAGGACGAGTGGATGGTCTCGTCGGCAGCATTGATGTAGCGCATCTTGTAGGAGAGCGGGAGCAGTGCGAGGGAAAAAGTGTTGCCGTTCTTGAATGTGGGCTTCCAGTCCATACCGAGTGAAACATAGACATCGAGTGGTGCCATGAATTTGGAGTAGGCACGGCGGTCGTTGCTCTTGTAGCCAGGCAAGAACTGTGAGTTGGCTTCGAAGGATGTGGTGTAGAACCAGTTTTTGGCGGCTTTCAGACCCACTTTGGAAAAGAGATATATCTTATCGTTGTTGGTCAGATAACGGTGGCAGGAGTCGGAGGTCGCCGTGACGAACCCCAAGCGGAGGTCCAGTTTGTTGTCCCACGTCCATCGTTTTTGGTCATTGTAGTTGGCTTCGAGCACCAAATTGGAGAGCAGGGTCACATTATTGTTACCGCCCTTATACCAATTTTCGGAAAAGTAGTTCTGTGTGAACTGGAGGGAGAACTTTCCGTTGGTGGCCCAGAAATTGGGCTTCTTAATTTGGATGTCCACATCGACATCGCTCACGACATCCGTCACATCCTTGATTTCGTCCACTTTATTATATATTTCGGTCAGGTCCTCTGTCGTGGCACCCACTTCCGCTACTGACGAAACGAGTTCCTCTGCCTCAATCTGCTTGTCGTAATACTGGAAATGTGAGGGCTGAGCGACATAGGTGGTGAACAACACATCGTCGATGCTGGCATTGAGACGCTGGCGATAATCCATGCCTTCCGACAGGGGGGAGGCATCCTGTTGTTGTTCGGGAAGGTCATACCCCAAGGTGAACTTGTCTGTCAAGGCTGAACTGTAGTAAACACCAGGTCCCATCAATTTATACAGGTATGGAGAAAATGGCACCTCTTCCTCGTCCGACGAGGTTTGCACGGCCTTCCTTGCAGCTTGAACGAGGCCCTTTTTATACTTTGCCACAACGGATGCAGCCTCTTTAGCATAGCTCTTCGAGTTTTGTGCGTTTGCTGGACACCCAGCGAGGAAGAACAGGCCGAATCCTATCAATAATGAAATCAATTTCATCAGGTATATTTCTAATTTTTGTGCAAATTTAGGGGTTTTTACCGATTATTCATAGCAACTTCAGTATTTTCAGCAAGAAAAATTTTCTTCTTTCAAGAAAAAGCACTAAATTTGCACCTCAAATGGGGAGGAAGGTGGACTTTCCCCCACTGAAATGCAACAATAAACCAAATTATAAACAACTAAATTTTCAACAACTATGCCAAACGGTAAGAAGAAGAAAAGACACAAGATCTCTACTCACAAACGTAAGAAGAGACTGAGAAAGAATCGTCATAAGAGCAAGTAGAGTTGAGAAACTCTGCATTTCTTACAGACGGCAGAACCAAGAGCAGACCCTAACTATGAACCACCCCTACTTAGGGGCATCATGTGATGGGCTGCTCTTTTCTGTATCGGCTATTCTGTCATCGGACAGAATGTGCCGACCCCAACCCACTAAAAACATAATAGGTAAAGCAAAAATGACCAGCGAACTCATCATCGATGCTCAGCCGAAAGAAGTGACTATCGCCCTGCTCGAAGATCAGAAACTCGTTGAGTTCCAGAAGGAAGGTCAGGACAGCAAGTACTCCGTAGGCAACATCTACGCCGGTAAAGTGAAGAAAATCATGCCGGCACTCAATGCATGTTTTGTCGATGTAGGTCATGAACGCGAAGCATTTCTGCACTACCAAGATTTAGGCACACATTTTCTCTCTTTGGAGAAATATGTGAAGCAGGTGGTAAGCGACCGACGAAAGCTTGCACCTATGGCTAAGGCTGTCGTGCAGTCGAAGCTGGAGAAGACAGGAAGCATTCAGGACGTGCTGGAACTGGGGCAGGAGGTGATGGTGCAAATCACCAAAGAGCCCATCAACACGAAAGGCCCCCGGCTGACTGGCGAAATCTCTTTTGCAGGACGGTATCTCGTGCTGATACCGTTTGACGAGAAGGTGAACGTCAGTTCAAAAATCAAGTCGAAGGAAGAACGTGCACGCCTGAAGCAGCTCATTCAGAGCATCAGACCAAGAAACTTTGGAGTAATCGTCAGAACCGTTGCGGAGGGCAAGAGAGCCGCCGAACTGAACAACGAGATGAGCATGCTCGTCGAGTCATGGAACGATTGCTTGGTAAAGGTTCAGAAAGCAACAAGTCTGCCAGTACTTGCACACGAAGAAACTGGACGAACTGTCTCCATGCTGCGCGACCTTTTTAACCCATCTTACGAAAGCATCCAAGTGAACAACGAGGATGTCTATAAGGAGGTGAAGAAGTATGTCGGCCTGATAGCGCCAGAGTGTGAGTCGATTGTCAAACTCTACAAGGGCAATGCACCCATCTTCGACAACTTCGGAG
This sequence comes from Bacteroidaceae bacterium, assembly GCA_017448825.1. Classification (GTDB taxonomy): domain Bacteria; phylum Bacteroidota; class Bacteroidia; order Bacteroidales; family Bacteroidaceae; genus Minthosoma. The sequence goes on along the minus strand of JAFSKR010000007.1, from coordinate 32,339 downwards.
TGACGAAGCAGATGAAGTCGGGACTGGGACGCACAGTCAGCTTCAAGCACGGAGCCTACCTCATCATTGAGCACACAGAGGCACTGCACGTGGTGGACGTGAACTCGGGCAACCGCAACCGAGGCCTGGACAGCCAGGAGGAAAACGCTTTCGTGGTGAACATGGAAGCGGCCGAAGAACTGGCACGCCAGCTGCGTCTGCGCGACATGGGCGGCATCATCGTTGTCGATTTCATAGACATGGATAGTGCCGAGCATCGTCAGAAACTCTATGAGCAGATGACTTTACTGATGAAAGGTGACCGCGCCAAGCACAACATCCTGCCCCTGAGCAAGTTCGGACTGATGCAGATTACCCGACAACGAGTGCGCCCCGCTATGGATATGCACGTGGAAGAGGTTTGTCCCACGTGTCTCGGCAAAGGCAGCATCAAGTCGTCCATCCTCTTCACCGACACGCTCGAACGCAAAATCGACTACATTGTCAACAATCTTGGTCAGAAGAAGTTTAAGCTCTATGTGAACCCATACGTTGAAGCCTTCATTACCAAAGGACTCTTCAGTCTCTATCTCAGATGGCAAATGACATATGGATTCGGCGTAAAGGTTTATCCCAGCCAACAACTCGGTTTCCTTCAGTATAAGTTCGTTGACCCCAAGGGTAACGACATCGACATGACCGAGGAAGTGGAAGACCTTTGATTTTTTCAGCTTACTTCGCGATTCACAGACTTGCAAGACCACAAAAGGCGAAGGACTTCAACCCCGAAGTCCTTCGCTTTTTCTGTTTCTATCTTGTCTCCATTGGGGAGCATCAGGCCTTGCCAAAGAGGTTCGCACGAGGCAAAATCGAAGAAAAGTGGCATTTTCTTTGGTTTTGTGTCCGCTTATGCGTACCTTTGTTGGCTGAATGTGACAGATTCAACACCAAAACCGACCATGAGCGCTGAGACCAAACATCTGAAAATTATCTTCACGGCGGATGTGCACGGAAACTATTTCCCGTATGACTTCCGCCATTTGCACTGGGGCAAAGGAAGCCTCCAGCGCGTACATGCGTTCGTGGCAAAAGCCGTACAGGACAGTCCTGGCAGCACCCTGCTGATTGATGGTGGAGATATGTTGCAAGGCGAGCCGACGGCATACTACTTCAACAATCATTGCGAAACCTCACGTCACCGCGTGGCAGACATCTGTAATTACATCGGTTATGATGTGGCGGTGATAGGCAACCATGACATTGAGATGGGAAGACACATCTTTGACAAGTATGTGAAAGAGTGTAACTTCCCTATTTTGGGTGCAAACGTTATCGATACCACCACAGGTGAACCCTATTTCCAGCCCTACGAAGTCTTCTATCGGCAGGGATTGAAAATTGCTGTGATGGGCTTTATCACGCCAGCTATCCCTCACTGGATTCCCAAGGAAATCTGGAAGGGACTACGTTTCGATGACATCCGAGAAAGTGCGGAACGATGGATGAAAATTGTGAAGGAGGAAGAGACGCCAGACTTTATCATCGGACTGATGCACTCGGGAATGGACGAAGGCATTGTGACTCCTGAGTATAAGGAAAATTCCACACGGGAAACGGCAGAGAATGTGGAAGGTTTTGACTTGATTCTCTATGCACATGACCATGTGAACAATATGGAAGAGGTGACCACACGTGGGGGAAGAAATGTACCATGTATCAACCCTGGATGTTATGCCTACAGCGTGGCAGTCGTGGATGTCGATTTCAGAATAGACAAGACGGGCAAGGTGACCAGCCATGAGACACAATGTGCCCTCAACTATATCGGGACGCTGCATAACCAGCATGCCAACTCTTTCAGACGGCATTTCTCATACCCTTTCCATGAGGTGAAACGATTTGCATCCCAGAAAATAGGCACATTTCAGAGTCGCGTGGACGTGTCAGAAGCCTACTTCGGCTCATCTGCCTACATTGACTTGATTCAAGCACTTCAGTTGAAAGTCAGCCAAGCCGACCTGTCGTTCACTGCCCCTCTCTTCTTCAACGCTGCCATCGAAGCTGGTGACATATACGTGAGCAACCTCTTCGACCTCTATCGTTTTGAGGATCATCTGTACACACTCCAACTGACCGGAATGGAAATCAAACGTTATTTGGAAATGAGTTATGCCAGTTGGACCCAACAGATGCACTCGCCCAATGACCCCATGATGATCATCAGCCCCATGAAGAGTAACCCCGAACGAATGGGATTCAAGAACTTCATCTTCAACTTCGATTCGGCTGCTGGCATACGGTATGAGGTGGATGTGACGAAACCCGAAGGAGAGAAGGTGCACATACACTCGATGGAAGACGGCACCCCTTTCCTCATGGATAAGACGTACACCGTTGCCATGACAGCCTACCGTGCCAATGGAGGCGGAGAACTGCTGACCAAAGGCGCTGGTTTGTCAAAAGAGGATATTGATTCACGCATCATCAACATCAGCGAACACGACATCCGATACTATTTGATGGAGTACATCAAGGAACTCGGAACCATCAATCCGCAACCTCATTGCCATTGGCGGTTTATCCCCGAAGATTGGGTGGGAAAAGCCATCGAAAGGGAAAGAAAAATTTTGTTTGGAGAATGATTCGACAATCGTACAAAATCGACCAATAATCGTATAAACCAGTAACCTATCATCGCATTCTTTGTCATGAAAAAAGGAAATCTATCTTGTGGTCTCATCGGCCTTGTGGCAGCTGCTCTCAGTGCCCCTACCCTCTTTTCCTCATGTGCCGAAACTTCAGATGTTGCACAGAACGCACTCACTACGCCAGGCAATCCCTATCTGCCTCTGTGGGAACACATCCCCGACGGTGAGCCATACGTGTTTGAAGACCCCGACCAGCCAGGGAAATTGCGGGTTTATATCTATGGCTCTCACGATAATCTGGTAACAGCCTACTGTGGACGTGACCAAGTAGTGTGGTCGGCATCTGTCGATAGTCTGACACAATGGCGCTACGATGGTGTCATCTTTAGTGTCAACAGGAACGCCAATGGTGAGCTGTTTACACCCGATAGTCTGGCAGACGTGCTCTATGCTCCCGACGTGACCCTGGTGACGGCTCCCGACGGAACCAAGACTTACTACCTGTATCCCAACAATCAGTGCGGAGGTCGCAATGGCATGGTGTGCAAGAGTTCAAGGCCTGATGGTCCTTTCGAGGTGTGCAACTGGAGCAAAGAAGACCCTAATCAGACGGACGGTGTGCTACGCTTTGACCCTGCCGTGTTTGTTGATGACGATGGACGTATCTATGGCTACTGGGGCTTTGGACGCTCATACGCAGCCGAACTCGACCCCAACACGATGGCAACGGTGAAACCTGACACGGAAATTGTGGAGGACATGGTTTCAGGCATGGAGCAAGAAGGCGATTTCAGTTTCTATGAAGCATCGTCCATCCGCAAAATCAAGGACAAGTATGTCTTCATCTACAGCCGTTTCACGAAAGAGGGTGAGTTCGGCCTTCCCAGATCAAACTACACACTGGCATACGCATACAGCGACCACCCGATGGGTCCCTTCACATACGGCGGCACTATCATAGATGGTCGTGCCCGTGGAACGGATGAGCAAGGCAATGTCATCGCCACAGCCACTGTTGATGGCAACACCCACGGCAGTATTTGCGAAATCAATGGTCAGTGGTACGTGTTCTACCATCGCCAGACAGGCACTGACGAGTATGCCCGCCAAGCGATGGTGGCACCTATCGAAGTGCTGGTGGAAGAAGGCGAAGGCGGCAAGGTGGAAATCAGCGAAGGCGAATACACTTCTGAAGGCTTCTCGCTGGAAGGACTGAACCCACTGGAGCGTCATTCGGCAGGAATCGCCTGTTGGTACACAGGTCCGAAAGTGGCTGTCCATGAATGGCCTAATAATACGTTTTACGGTTCGTATGTGGCTGCTTCTTACGGCACAGAGAAAAAATTTGACGCGCCTTACAGCCTCCCCGACAACTCCAACCCTGTAGTCAACAATACAGACGGCTCCATCGTGGGTTACAAGTACTTCAATTTTGACATCACGAAAGGGAAACAAGATATAGCCCTTTTGCTGAACCTTACCCCCGAAGGTGTTGACGGAACGATTGACATTATGGTTGACAGTCCATGGGAATCTCGTGGAGGTCAATTGCTGGGCACCATTGACTTAAAGGCCGATATGCCTAAAACACTGACAGAACTGAAGGTTGAGCTGTCAGCCATCAGCCAGTTAGAAGGCAAGCACGCCATCTTCCTGAAATTCTCATCAGAGGTCAAGGAGAAGTCGATATGTACTTTGGAGGATTTCCAATTTCAATGCAAACGGTGAAAAAGCATGAAGAAATCACCACTTTGTTTGATATTTTTTCCAAAACTATTTGTCCTTTCATCTTTTTTTCATATTTTTGTGCCGTAAACACTATTCCATGGAGACCCTGAAGGAAAACATATTGACGGAAGAGGAAATCAAGGAAGACCTCAGATACCTGCAACTGCTGGCGCAAAGCTACCCTAACGTGGCAGAGGCAAGCTGCGAGATTATCAATCTGGAGGCAATCCTGAACTTGCCGAAGCCGACGGAGCACTTCATCAGCGACCCACATGGCGAAAGCGATGCTTTCAACCATGTGCTGCGGAATGCGTCGGGGTATGTGAAACGGAAGGTGGAGGAAATCTTCGGTCCCACCTTGAGACTGGCAGAGAAACAGGAACTGTGCACGTTGATTTATTATCCCGAGGCAAAACTTCAACGCATCAAGGCGGCAGAGACCAATATGGAGGATTTCTACGTGATTACGTTGAATCAGTTGATAAAAGTGCTGAGAGAGGTAAGTTCGAAATACACGCGGAGTAAAATCAGAAAGGAGTTGCCCGAAGAGTTCGGTTACATCATCGAGGAACTGTTGCATGAGAGCCACAGCGGTGTGGGCGAGAAGCGTCATCAGTACTATAACGTGATTGTGCAGACCATCATCGATACACAACGTGCAGACCACTTCATCGTGTCCATCTGCAACTTGATTCAGCGTCTTGCCATTGACAGGTTGCATCTGTTAGGCGACATCTTCGACCGTGGTCCTGGTGCCCATCTCATCATGGAGACACTGATGCACTACCATCACTTCGACATCGTGTGGGGCAACCACGACATTGAATGGTTTGGGGCAGCGGCAGGCAACAGGGCTTGTATCGCTAATGTACTGAGGCTTTCGCTTCGTTATGGCAATCTTGCCACGCTGGAGGATGGCTACGGCATCAACCTCCTGCCCTTGGCGACCTTTGCCATGGAAACCTATAAAGATGATCCGTGCAAACAATTCACGGCCAACGAGTTGACTAAGGAGAGCCAGCACGACAAGAAAACCAATCGCCTCATTGCACAGATGCACAAGGCGATTACCATCATCCAGTTCAAAGAGGAGGCAAAGATTATAGACCGCCGTCCCGAGTTTGACATGGCGGGACGCAAGATGTTGGAACACATCTACTTCCAGAACGGAACTTGCTTCATCGACGGCAAGGAGTATGAGATGCTTGACACCTTCCTGCCCACAGTGGATAAGGATAACCCCAATGCCTTGACAGAGGAGGAGGAATCGCTCATGGCAAAACTGGAACACTCGTTCAGAACGAGCGATAAACTGCAACGCCACATCCAATGCCTGTTGGCACATGGTGGGATGTACTCCATCGCAAACAGCAACCTCATGTATCATGCCACCGTGCCACTCAACGCTGACGGTACCCTGAAAGAGGTGGAAATTGGCGGCAAGAAGTATAAGGGCATGGCCCTGATGAAGAAAACGGGGCATTTGGTGAGAGAAGCCTTCAACAGCGACACGCCCCGTGAGCGGAAGCACTTTGCCAAGGACTATATTTGGTACCTTTGGTGCGGCAAAGACTCACCGCTGTTCGATAAGGACAAGATGACTACATTCGAGCGGTACTTCATCAAGGAAAAGTCAACCCACACGGAGACAAAGGGTTACTACTATCAGTACAACAACGACGAGAAGACTGTCGATATGATTCTCGACGATTTCGGCGTGGAGGGAAAGCACCGTCATATCATCAACGGACACACACCCGTGAAGGTGCTGAAGGGTGAAACTCCCATCAAGGCAAATGGTAAATTGCTGGTCATCGACGGCGGTTTCTCACGTGCCTATCAACCTGAAACGGGCATCGCTGGTTACACACTGACGTTCCACAGCCGTGGGCTTGACCTCGTGCAACATCAACCCTTCCGCTCTGCCGAAGATGCCATCCAGAACGGAGATGACATCAAGAGTTCGACCCAGATTGTGGAACTGAATTCGCAGCGTATGTATGTGAAGGATACCGACAAGGGAAAAGTGCTGAAAACTAAGGTGGAGAACCTGAAACGCCTACTCTTCGCCTATAGGAACGGATTCATCAAAGAAGTAAAATAAAGTTTTGTTATACATAATTAATTATTAAACGTATGAAGAAAGTATTACTCATGGCAGCTTTTGCACTTGGTTGCATCAGCGCATCGGCTCAGGAGTCGCTGACACTGAGCACGTATCAGGGAACTAACATTGCAAAGTACAATGGTAAGACTCTGCCCGTATCGGTGAGCCGTTATGTCTTTAACGGTTGGAACACCATTGCCCTGCCTTTCTCGATGACTGAAGAGCAGGTGAATGAGACATTTGGCAATGATTGCCGTCTGGAGAAGTTGGTGGGTGTCGAGAACGACGGGAGCAACATCCGCTTGAATTTCCAAAACTGCAAGGCAGAAGGCATCAAGGCCAATACACCTTACATCCTCTACTACACAGGCGAGACTGGTACGAAGAAGTTCAAGAGCGACAGCAAAGCTGTGGTTGATGCTACAGCGGAACTGACCTTCACGGCAGAAGGCACAGGTGAGACAGTCACTATGGCTTGTGCCAGAATGAAGACTAAGGCACAAGGTCTGTATGGTATTCTGGCGAAGGACAATGCGGAAGCTACTTTCGTGAATGTGGATGACATTACCAGCGGTTTCCTTGCCACTCGCTGCTACATCCAGCTGTCCAACGGTAACTCTACACTGTTGACCACCAACCACATCGGCAGTGACGTGACTGCCATCAATGCCGTTGCCAAGGCCAACGAAAAGGTGGAGGTATATAACCTCTCTGGTGTCAAAGTGGCAGACAACGTAAATGGTCTCCAGAAAGGCATCTACATCGTGAAGGGCAAGAAGGTGATGGTGAAGTAAGATACACACACCCGCTAAACAAAAGGCGTCAAGCAGAATCGTTCCTGCTTGACGCCTTTTGAGTTTGTTCCCTCATTTCATATTATCAACCCATGCTTGAGGTTCTTTGCGAGTATCCCCAGAATCCACTATTTCAATTTGGTCATCGACAACGCATCGCTTATTTACACTGTATATCCGTCTGTAGCATCTCCACTAATGTTTTCCCTCTTATATCTGTAAGGTTTTGCAGAAAAGGCATAATCTCATCGCCGGATGCACGTCGACTGTAAAAATCAAGTTTCAAGGCCTTTTTCCCATTGATTGTAATTTGCCGATACACATGCACATCGAACTCTACAACAGACAAAAGTTCGGGATTGTTGGCATCCTTCTGACTAACCAAGAAATCTATCAGATAATCATCGCCTTGATTCATGACCTTGTAGTTGCAGCAGGCATCCGTTTTCTTTCGGGCATTTAGTTCTATCATTTTAGCCTCCACCGCAAGCCGAGGTGTAAGAGTTTCTGAACAATGCACAGAAACTGTGAACATCTGTTTATAAGATTCTGGTTTTTCGTCTTTAGGAAAAAACTCTTGGACATAATAACCATCCATCGGTTGGGCACTCCAACCAAGATGATAGGTTTCATTATTGAAGCGTATGGTATCGCCTATGTTCAGATAGTCTTTCACACTTTGAGACCTCACCAACAGAGGAGAGACCAATAACCCTACCAGTAAAAACAACTTTTTCGACTTCATATTCTATGAGTTCCTTTTGAAAGTAATCGGCATTGCCATTTTCGTAAACATCTTTGTTTTAGACGGCACAAAATTACAAAACATCTCGCAATACACACAAAAAAGGCATCACTTTTCATCGAAATGTCATTTTTTCTCGTTTTTATTTGTCCATTTGAAAGAAATGTCGTTACTTTGCAAACGAAATGACAAAAACATGACACAGAACAACAAGACATATTGGTGGTGGCGTAGCTTAGGATTCAAAGAGTCGTAAGTCCAATGGTGATTTCCCTATGCAAAGCCAACCCTAAAAAGCATAGCACAAAAAGAGCCTGTCGTACTTGCGACAGGCTCTTTTTCGTAAGATAAACCACAGACCCCCTCTGCCCTTTGGCATCTTCCCCTCTATGGGGAGAGACCATGCGGGATGTTGGGGGAAGAAAAAGGCAAAAGATAAACAAATCAAACAATCACTTAACAAAATCCCCCAGCAGCAAACAAGCCGGACGGTTCTCCCCATAGAGGACGGAAAGCCCAAAGGGCAGAGGGGGTCTTCAATTATGACATACCAAGTAGATGAAAATGGCTTCTACGGACAGTTCGGAGGGGCCTACATTCCAGAGATTCTGTACAAGACGGTGGAGGACTTGAAAAAGGCATACCTGCCCATCTTGGAGAGTGAAGCATTCAAGCAGGAGTTCCATGCCTTGCTGAAGGACTACGTGGGTCGCCCATCCCCACTCTATTACGCCAAGCGCATGAGCGAGAAGTACGGCTGTCAGCTCTACCTCAAGCGCGAAGACCTCAACCACACGGGTGCCCACAAAATCAACAATGCGTTGGGGCAGATTCTCCTTGCCAAGCAGATGGGCAAGAAGCGCATCATCGCAGAGACGGGAGCTGGTCAGCATGGTGTGGCCACCGCCACCGCCTGCGCACTCATGGATATGCCGTGTACGGTGTATCAAGGTGCGTTGGACGTGCAGCGTCAACACGTCAACGTGGAGCGCATGAAGATGTTGGGCGCAACGGTGGTGCCTGTGGAGAGCGGAAACAAGACGCTCAAGGATGCCACCAACGAAGCCATTCGCGACTGGTGCTGCCACCCAGCCGACACATTCTATATAATAGGCAGCACCGTGGGGCCGCATCCCTATCCCGACATGGTGGCACGCTTGCAGTCGGTCATCTCGGAGGAAATCAAGTGGCAGCTTGAGGAAAAGATTGGCAGAGATTACCCTGACTATCTGATGGCCTGCGTGGGTGGAGGCTCGAACGCCGCTGGCACCATCTACCATTACATCGACGACGAGCGTGTGAAGATAATCCTCGGTGAAGCCGGAGGTCTCGGCATCGAGAGCGGTCAAACCGCTGCCAGCATGCAGGTGGGCACCGTAGGCATCTTGCACGGCAGCCGCATCAAGCTCATGCAGACGGAGGATGGCCAAATCATCGAGCCTTACTCCATTTCGGCTGGCCTCGACTATCCGGGAACGGGCCCCATCCACTGCAACCTCTACGAGACGGGACGTGCCCAAGTGCTCCCAGCCAACGACGACGAAGCCCTACAAGCTGCCTTTGAACTGACGCGCATGGAAGGCATCATCCCTGCTCTCGAAAGTGCTCATGCCTTGGCGTTGCTGCCCAAGGTGAAAGACCTGTTCACGAAGGACACCGTCGTTGTGCTCACCGTGAGCGGAAGAGGCGACAAGGACTTGGACACTTACCTGAAACATCAACAATAAAAAGAAAGGAGTCACCCATCCCCAAACACCCCTCAACCGACGTGGGGCACATCGGTCGACCGACGTGAGGCACGCCGCCTTACCGACGTGGGGCACGTCGGTTTAGAGGATGTGGAAGCACTCCTTTACAGTACCTCTACAAACCAGCAACATCAAACAATGTATCAAACCATAAGCACTATGTATCACTATCATACCGCCTCCAAAAAGATTCTTGGCGACCTGAACACACCGGTCAGTGTGTATATGCGAGTGCGCGATGCCTACCCTCAGAGCGCACTGATGGAAAGTTCTGACTATCACAGCGGGAAGAATAGCCGCTCGTTCATCTGTGTCCACCCCATCGCCAGCGTTTCGGTGGAACATGGCGTGGGCGTGATGAAGTTCCCCAACGGAGAGGAGACACGCACCCCTATCACGGACAGCTACAACACAGCACAGTTTATCAACGACTTCTTGGCACACTTCAACATCACGGGCGAGGGCAAGGGCAACTGCACACTCTTTGGCTACACAACCTTCAATGCCGTGCGCTACTTCGAGCACATCGACGTGAAGGACGAGACACAAGAGCAGAACGACGCACCCGACCTCCAGTACATCCTCTACAAAGATTACATCGTGTTCGACCACTTCAAGAACGAACTGAAACTCATCGAACTGCTGGCTGACGGCGAGCAGGACGACCTCGACCAACTGGAGCACGACGTGAACAACCGCCCCTACCAGCAGTACGGATTCCACCCCGTGGGCAACTATTGGTCAACGCTGACGGACGACGAGCACCGTGAGAACATCCGTCGAGGCATCCGCCACTGTCTGCGCGGCGACGTGTTCCAGATAGTGCTCTCGCGCCGGTTCAAGCAGAAGTACGAGGGCGATGACTTCAAGCTCTACCGCGCCTTGCGAAGCATCAACCCGTCGCCTTACCTGTTCTACATGGATTTCGGTGGTTTCCGCATCTTCGGTTCAAGTCCCGAGACCCATTGCCGCATCGAGGAGGGTCGAGCCTACATCGACCCCATCGCCGGCACCACCAAACGCACAGGCGACACCGAACAGGATCGCCAGAACGCACTCTATCTGAAGAATGACCCCAAAGAGAATGCCGAACACGTGATGCTGGTGGATTTGGCTCGCAACGACCTCAGCCGAAACTGCCACGATGTGAAAGTCGATTTCTACAAGGATATGCAATTCTACAGCCACGTCATCCATTTGGTGTCGCGTGTGAGTGGCGAACTGAACGATGGGGCTGACCCCGTGCAGGCCTTCATCGACACCTTCCCAGCTGGCACGCTGTCGGGCGCACCCAAAGTGCGAGCCATGCAACTCATCAGCGAATACGAGCCACACAACCGTGGTGCCTACGGAGGCTGTGTGGGTAGCATCGGATTTGACGGCAACCTCAACCAAGCCATCACCATCCGCACCTTTGTCAGCCGTAATAACGAACTGTGGTTCCAAGCTGGTGGCGGCATCGTGGCGAAAAGCAATGTGGAATATGAATTGCAGGAAGTGAACAACAAACTCGGGGCTTTACGGAAAGCCATCGAAATCGCAGAGAAACTATAAAGAAGACTAATGTAGATATGAAAATAGCAATTATCGATAACTATGACTCATTCACTTACAATCTGAGTCATCTCGTCAAGGAACTGGGAGCAGAAGTGACGGTGTATCGCAACGACCAGTTCCAGATGGAGCAACTGGAGTCATTTGACAAAATCATCCTCTCTCCAGGTCCTGGCATCCCGTGTGAGGCGGGTCTCCTGCTCGATGTCATCAAGACATACGCCGGCAAGAAGCCCATTCTCGGGGTGTGCCTCGGTCATCAAGCCATCGGCGAAAGCTTTGGCGGACACCTGACCAACCTGAGCGAAGTGTATCACGGCGTGGCCACTCCTGCCACCATCACCATGCGCGACTATCTCTTCGAGGGATTGCCTGACAAAATCGAGGTGGGACGTTACCACTCATGGGTGGTCGATACTGAAGGACTGCCCGATTGCCTCGAAGTGACCAGCGTCAGCGACGAAGGCTTCATCATGTCTCTGCGACATAAGCAGTTCGACATCCGTGGCATTCAGTACCACCCCGAAAGCGTGCTCACAAAAGAAGGAAAAACAATCATCAACAACTGGTTAAAACACAACTCAATATGAAACAGTATCTTTTGAAACTCATCGAGGGCAACACCCTCACACAGGAAGAGACCCACGAAATTATGCTTGGCATCGTGGAGGAGAAGTACAACGTTCAGCAGATTGCCGCCCTACTGATGGCGATGCAGACACGCGGTGTGACGGTAGATGAACTCTTAGGGTTCCGTCAAGGACTGCTCGAAACGGGCAAGTATATGGATTTCAGCGAGTACAACACGCTGGACATCGTGGGAACAGGCGGCGACGGCAAAAACACGTTCAACATCTCCACGTGCTCAGCCTTCGTCATTGCAGGTGCTGGCTATAAGGTGACCAAGCACGGCAACGGAGGTTCCTCGTCGGTGAGCGGTGCCAGCAACGTGCTGCAGGGACACGGCGTGAAGTTCACCGACGACATCGACACACTGAAACGTTCGCTCGACGAGGCTGGCATCTGCTACTTCCACGCTCCCCTCTTCGCCTACGGCATGAAGTTTGTAGGTCCCACCCGCAAAGCACTCGGCGTGCCCACCTGCTTCAACCTGCTGGGTCCTCTCGTCAATCCGTGCCATCCCAAGAACTCCCTGCACGGCACCGCCAACCAGGCACAACTGCGGCTCTACACCAACGTGCATCAGAAGATTGGCGACAACTTCGGTGTCATCACCTCCTACGATGGCTACGACGAAATCTCGCTGACGAGTGGTTTCAAAATCTGCACCAACAATTTCGAGAAAGTGCTCACACCTGTCGATTTGGGCTTGAAGTATATCGAACAGAGTGACATCTACGGCGGCGAGACGCCAGAGGATGCCATGAAGATTTTCGATGCCGTGCTGGAAGGCACTTCCGCCGAGGCACAAAAGAATGTGGTCATCGCCAATGCTGCTTGCGGCATCAGCGTGATGGACAAGAACCTCTCCATGTCCGACTCTGTGGCTGTGGCTCGTGAATCGCTCGAAAGCGGCAAGGCACTGGCAACCTTCAAGAAATTCCTCGAACTCAACTCCTAACCCCATCAACCTCATCTCCTCATGGACATCTTAGAAGAAATCGTCGCTTGGAAGCGCATCGAAGTGGAGAAGCAGAAAACACAGGTGGCTCCCTCCTTATTATATAATAATGTGGAGCAGCTGCTGGCTGATGAGACGACACCCCGACGCTCCATGCGTGAAAGCCTTGCCAACAGTGCATCGGGCATCATTGCCGAATTCAAGCGCAAAAGCCCCTCGAAAGGTTGGATTAAGGAGGAGGGAAAACCTGAGGTGATTCCTGCTTCCTACTGTGAGAATGGTGCGAGTGCCCTCTCCATCCTGACCGACGAGAAGTACTTTGGCGGCAACCTGCGGTTTGTGCGCATCGCCCGACCGATGGTCACCTGCCCCATCCTGCGCAAAGACTTCATCGTCGATGAATACCAGCTCTATCAAGCCAAAGCGATTGGTGCCGACGCTGTGTTGCTCATCGCCGCCGACCTGACGAAGGACGAGTGCAAGCAACTGGCGCAAAAGGCGCACGAACTGAGGCTTGAAACCCTGCTCGAAGTGCACACAGAGCCAGAACTGGAGTATGTGGGCGAGTGCATCGACATGGTGGGCGTAAACAACCGCAACCTCGGCACGTTCCACACCGATGTACAGAACTCCTATCGCCTTGCCGCCCTCTTGCCCAAGGACTATGTGCTCGTCTCTGAAAGCGGAATCAGCAATCCTCAAACAGTGAAAGAACTGCGTGAAGCGGGTTTCCGAGGCTTCCTCATCGGCGAGACCTTCATGAAGACGGAAGACCCAGGTGCCGCCCTTAAAACCTTCATCACTCAAATCACCCAATAAATTCATAAAATTCGATACTCCATGATAGTAAAAGTATGTGGCATGCGCGACACGGATAACATCCGTCAGATAGACGAACTGGGATGTGTCGATTGGATGGGCTTCATCTTCTATCCTCATTCACCACGCTTCGTCAGCGAAATACCCACTTATCTACCTCAACATTGCAAGAGAGTCGGTGCTTTTGTGAACGAACCCATACAAGACATACTCGAACGTGTTAAGACATTCGGTTTCAATATCATCCAGCTGCATGGAAATGAAACACCTGACTACTGCAAGCAACTTCGTTCATGCATCAACAAGGAGGTCAAAATAATCAAGATGATTCCCATTACCATACCCTCCGACTTGGACGAAACCAAACGCTACGAAGGTATCGTCGATTATTTCCTCTTCGAAACCCGATGCTCCATCTACGGAGGTTGTGGCAAACAGTTTGATTGGAACATCTTGGAAGGTTACAAAGGGCACATTCCCTTCCTCCTCACAGGAGGTATCAAACCCACCGATGCAGAAAAAGTGCTATCGTTCCATCATCCTCAATTCGTGGGTATCGACCTCAACAGTAAGTTCGAGACCGCCCCTGCGATAAAAGACCCAATGCTCCTCCGCACCTTTCTCTCTCAAATAAACCATTCATCCCATTCAATCCATTAAAGCAACATGAACAGAATCAATCAACTATTCGCCACCAAGAGCGAAAACATCCTTTCCATATACTTCTGTGCAGGACACCCCACATTGGAAGGAACGGCACACACCATCCGCACGCTGGAACAGAAAGGCGTGGACATGATAGAAGTGGGCATCCCCTTCTCCGACCCAATGGCAGATGGACCCGTCATTCAAGATGCAGCCACCAAAGCTTTGCGCAACGGCATGACACTCAAGACCTTGTTCTCGCAGTTGGAAGGCATTCGCTCCGACGTGAAAATGCCCCTTATCCTCATGGGGTACCTGAACCCCATCATGCAGTTCGGCTTCGATGCCTTCTGCCAACGATGCGTCGAGGTGGGTATCGATGGCGTCATTATCCCCGACCTCCCCTTCAAGGACTACTTGGAAGACTACAAGCCTATTGCTGACAAGTACGACATCCGCATCATCATGCTCATCACTCCTGAAACCAGCGACGAACGCATCCGCTTCATCGACGACAATACCGACGGTTTCATCTACATGGTCTCATCGGCTGCCATCACGGGTGCCCAAAAGGAGTTCAACGATGCCAAACAAGCCTACTTCTCACGCATCAACAGCATGAACCTCAAGCACCCCCGCATGATCGGCTTCGGCATCAGCAACAAACAAACCCTCGAAGCCGCCCAACGAAATGCCTCAGGAGCCATCATTGGCAGCAAGTTCGTCAACCTCTACGAAGAGACAGGAGACCCAGCCAAAGCGATGGATAAACTGCTCGAAGCGTTAAAGAAGTGAAAAAGTAAAAATGAAAAGTGAAAAATCTGCTACTGCATGAAAGGTGAAAGTGAAGAATCTTCTTCTTACCTCTCATCATAAAAGCACACCTGACAAAGTCCGCCAGGTGTGCTTTTTGATGAGTTTTCTTCAAAATCCTTTGTTTGTGCCATTCCAAGTGCTGATACATTTGATGGTCGGTTCGCCTCATTATCGGGGTAATCTGCTCCGTTTGGAACGCCTTACACCCCCAGAACTCTTGCTCCGAACCGAAGCACTCCACCCTGCCCCATTCCTCTATGCCATGCGTCATGCGTTCCCCAACCTCACCATCCTGCTCAAGACTCCATGAGTTGTTTTTGTGTTTTCGCTACTTATTCGGAATGTTAGATAAATTTCTTTCGTTCAAGAATACAAAACGTTTTGTACTCTCTTCGCTAAATCGAATTTTTGTCGTAACTTTGCACCCACAAAAACAAAATAGAAAGACATGAAACGATTTCTTTGGATATGGGTATTGACAGCTCTCTACATACAGGGGATGGCTCAAACAAGCAAGACAACAGCAACGGGCAAGATTGTGGCAGTGACGAAAACAACGGCAGCAAAAACCACGACTGCCACAAAGACAGCCACAACGAAAACGACCAATAATAAGACCAGCAAGACCCCCAAAACGACACCGAGCAAGCCCACTTCTGGCACCATCACGAATCAAGCAAAGGCGGCGGCTAATGCAGCGGTGGCAAAAACGGCAGCAGCGGTACAGACCTCATGTGGCTATCTCTGCAATCCTCCGTTGCCCTATATGCCCGCTAAACTCGACATCCTTTTCATCGGCAATTCTTTCTCTATTGACACAAGTGCTGCCTTACCTTTGATATTCAACTCACTCGGCATCCGTAATGTGAACGTCTATGTGCTCTACAAAGGCGGTTGCTCCATGAAACAGCACTATGAATACTACAAGAGTGGTGAAGCGGTGTATGAGCTTTACCGATACAATATCCAAGGCGAGCAACAACTCGAAAAGGCGACCAGCATCAACGATGTGATGAAACGCTTCTCCTACGATGTGGTTATCTTTCAGCAGTATTCGCTTGACTCTGGTGACTTTAGCAGTTACGAGCCTTATCTTGCCAAACTCATTCAGGCATATAACATTGTCAAACTCTCGTCACGTACCACCTTTGCCTTCAACGAAACGTGGGCATACGCGTCCAATAATAAAAGTCTGGGCAAATACAAGACACAAATTGATATGTGGAAAAGTATATGCATGAGTGTCAAGAAAATGAAATCAACTACCGGTATCGATATTGTCATCCCTTGTGGTACGGCACTACAGAACGCACGCAACGTGGAAAGTCTCAATGTGGACAACGAGCTGACGCGGGACGGATTGCACATCAATCTTTATGCTGGACGCTATTTGCTTGCTTGCACCTTTTTTGAAAGTATTATCGCTCCTTGCCTCACACGCAACCTGCGTGACGACATGAGTAACTACGGTCAAAGCACAGACATCGGAGCTGTAACCAATGCCAATCGAACGCTCTTGCAGAATTGCGCCCGTCTGGCTGTTGCCAACAACTACGAAATCAGTGAGTTTGCAGGGCAATAAGTGTTAAACATCATTAATAAACAGGGATTTTATTCGCAGAACGCTCACTTATTTAGAGAGAAAGTGTAACTTTGCAACATCTATTTGATAAGGTATCATAGAAAAGAAAACAGAACACAATGAAAAAATTGATTTTTACCCTGCTTGTGCTGACAGCATCAGTGACTGGCATTCAGGCCCAAAGCCTCTACAAAACTGTCTATGACAAGGCAACCGCCGTTGTCAACAACCCAGCCTCTTCTGATGAAGAAATTCAAATTAACCAATTCAAGGTCACTGCCCTTAATTATATGACCATGATGGTCAAGAAGCGCGGCCTTCAGAAAGACACGTATTTCTATGACAGCCAAGCGGTCAACCTTACGTCCTTTGTGACAGACTTTTTGGCAAATCTGGAGAAGGCACGTTCCATGTCTCCAGCCAAGCGCACCGAAATTCTCAAAATCTATACAGATGCCAGCAAATTTAACCCGATGTTTAAGGACACCGACAAGGATAAAGTAAATTGTTATGTCAACGACAAGGCCACGCAAACTCCTTTCTGTCTTGACACCGACTGGGAGAAAGCATACGACCAAGCAACGACTCTTGCCAAGGCTGCTTTGAAGTAAACAAAGGGACGAATAGCAGACAAAATAAAAAAAATATATGTACAGATAGGAGAAATTTAATAGTTTCTCCTTTTTTTTGATATTTTTTACGTACCTTTGGCGAACGAAAGAACAATTTACTCACCCATGAGCATACCTAAAATTATCAAAGTGGACCTCTCCCACTTCCCGACCGACGAACGGTTTGCCCAAATTCCAGGGAAACTGGTACTGGCGGACAATCTGGACGGTGAGAAGTTCTCGAACGAGGGGCATAATCATCCAGACTTCCCTGTGCAAGTGACAATGGCTGTCAGTTTTATCTGTATAAAGGGGAAAATGGACATGAACATTGACCTCCATCACTATACACTTACAGATGGTGACACAGCGATGGTGTTTCCTGGCTGTTTCTTTCAAATGGGACATATCCAAGAAGGTACAAAATGTTTGTTCATGGCTATATCCCCAGACTTTATCACTTACATCGGTGACGTGAAGTTGGGCATTGAGTTCGGAAGAAAATTGAAAGAGAATCCTATCCATAAACCAACTCCTGAGGAACTGGAGGAACATCTGACCATCTATCATGAACTGAAACGTAAACTGCTTGATAAGGAATATTGCTTCAAGGAAGAGGTGGCAAGAAGCTATTTGAGAGTCATGCAATGCAATGTCTTTCAGAAATTCATGAAGGAAAAGGGGGTGGAAAGCGACATCAAACCAGCTAATCGAAAGGAGGAACTCTTCATGAAGTTCATCGCAATGGTGAAAGAGCATTATATGGAGAACCGTTGTATCTCGTTCTATGCTGACAAAATGTTTGTTTCCCCCAAATATCTATCGAGTGTAGTACATGAGGTGAGTGGCACTTATGCTACTGACTGGATTAACCAACATGTCATCCTCGAAGCCAAAACCATGCTCAGAGAAAAGGGAGTGGTCATCAAGGATGTAAGCAACAAACTCAACTTTGCCAACCAAAGTTTTTTTGCCAAGTATTTCAAGCAACACACGGGCTACACTCCCAAGGAATACAAAGCACTCTAAAATAAAAGTCCATTAAATCTCACACTCTCACCTTGTTTGAAAATACCATCACTCTATGAATACAATTAAAATTAATCCTTCCGACAACGTTGCCGTTGCCATCATTCCTCTCAAGGCTGGCGAGACCATCCAAATAGAAGGGAAGACCATCACGCTCAACAACGATGTGCCAGCAGGTCATAAGATTCTGCTCACCGACCTTGCCGAAGGGAAAGATGTCATCAAATATGGTTATCCTATCGGGCACTTGAAAGAAAGCCACAAGAAAGGTGACTTTATCTGCCATGATCACATCAAGACCAACCTTTCGGGTCTGCTTGACTACGAATATCATCCTGTTAGCAAGAATGAATTGACCAATCCAGCCTATACGGAATGGTTTCCGAAAGAACAACTCACCTTCCATGGCTACCGCCGCAAAAACGGAGAAGTCGGTATCCGCAACGAGGTATGGATTGTGCCAACAGTCGGTTGTGTGAATGGCATTGTCAATCAATTGGCAGGGTTACTTACTCATGAACTATTGAATCCTCAGTCGGAACTCAACCAGAAATTGCCAGCTGATGTGGAACGATTACGCATTATTGCCTTTCCTCACAATTATGGCTGTTCCCAACTGTCGGATGACCACGAGAACACACGCAAAATCCTGCGTGATTTAGTGTTGCACCCTAATGCTGGTGCAGTGTTGGTGGTAGGACTGGGATGTGAAAACAATCAGCCTGACAAATTTGAAGAGTTGCTGGGTGACTACGACAAAGAGCGCATCCGCTTCATGATTAGCCAAAAAGTGGAGGGTGACGAAATGGAGGAAGGCATGAAGATATTGCGTGAACTTTATGCTATCGCTGCTAAAGACAAACGCGAGACCATCCCGCTTTCTGAACTTCGCGTAGGACTAAAATGTGGCGGCTCCGACGGTTTCTCTGGCATCACCGCTAACCCCCTGTTGGGCGTGTTCAGCGACTTCATCGTCAGTCAAGGCGGCACTACCGTACTCACCGAAGTGCCCGAAATGTTTGGTGCCGAAACTATTCTCATGAACCGTTGTGAGACACCCGAACTCTTCCAAAAAACTGTTCATCTCGTCAACGATTTCAAGCAATACTTCCTCTCTCATGGCGAGCCTGTGGGTGAGAACCCTTCGCCGGGCAATAAGGCTGGTGGCATATCTACCCTTGAAGAAAAGGCTCTTGGCTGTACACAAAAGTGCGGAAAAAGTGCCGTGAGGGGGGTGTTACCCTACGGCGAACGCCTCTCTGTGAAGGGTCTCAACCTCCTTTCTGCCCCAGGTAATGACCTTGTGGCATCTACTGCGCTTGCTGCTTCGGGCTGCCACATCGTACTCTTCACAACTGGACGAGGCACACCATTCGGCACGTTTGTTCCTACCTTGAAAGTAAGTACAAACTCCACTCTTTTCGCTCATAAACCCACATGGATAGATTTCAATGCCGGCACTATTGTAGAAGGTGAACTGATGATTGAGGTGTTCCGTTCTTTTGTACAGAAAGTCATACAGATAGCCAGCGGAGAACTTACTTGGAATGAGAGGAAGAACTATCAAGAAATTGCTATCTTTAAGAACGGCGTAACCCTATAACATGAAAGCTCTCAGCCCCCTCTTCGTTTTCCTCATTCTCTACCTTGCCACCAGTATTGTGGCGCAAGACTTCTACAAGGTACCTATTGCTGTGGCATTCCTTGTCAGTTCTGTATATGCCTTGTTGACGATGAGTGGCGCGATGGGTGACCGCATTAAGGTGTTTGCTCAAGGAGCGGGAAATCCGACGATGGTGCTTATGCTTGCCATCTTCATCTTGGCGGGGGCATTTGCGGCTTCTGCCAAGATGATGGGAGCCGTGGATGCAACCGTAAATCTGGCTTTAAAGTACCTACCCGAGCAAGCCATCTTACCAGGCATCTTCCTTGCCTCATGCTTTATTTCACTCAGCATCGGCACCAGTTGTGGAACCATCGCCGCCCTTATACCATTGGCAGTGGGCATTGCTCAACAAGCAGATATAAGTATTCCTTTAATGGTGGGGCTGGTAGTGGGTGGTACCTACTTTGGGGACAATCTTTCTTTTATCAGTGATACGACCATCGTTGCCACCCAGACACAAGGATGCAGTATGAAAGACAAATTCCGCGTAAACATCCGCATTGTTGCGCCAGTCGCTTTGTTCATGCTCATCATCTATTTCTTTTTGGGCAAGAATATCACCACCCCAACAGACATTGGTGCGGTCAACTTCTGGTTGGTTCTCCCTTACATTTCAGTGGTCATCCTTGCCATCTGTGGGGTCAATGTGTTGCTCGTTCTCGCTATTGGTATAGTCCTTACGGGGGTGGTCGGCATGACCAATGACACCTATGATGTGTTCGGTTGGTTTGCTGCCATGAATGAAGGCATGATAGGTATGGCTGAACTCATCATTGTCACCATCCTTGCAGGAGGTATGCTTGAAATCATCCGTCATAATGGAGGGATTGAACTCATCATCAAGGCATTAACCCGAAAAATCAATGGCAAACGTGGTGGCGAATTAAGTATAGCTGCCCTCACCTGCCTCGTCAATGTCTGCACCGCCAACAACACTGTGGCTATCATCACCACAGGTCCGATTGCTCACGACATTGCAAAACGCTATCGAATTGACCCACGCCGTTCTGCATCGATTCTTGACACGGCTTCCTGTTTCACACAGGGACTACTTCCCTATGGTGCACAGGTACTTATCGCTGCCAGCTTATCGGGTGTAAATCCCATTGCCATCCTCCCCACTCTGTTCTATCCCGTGCTAATTGGTGGGGCACTTTTGCTGGCGATTTTGTTCCGATACCCACGCAAGTTCGTGTGAGGAATTGAACGCTTGTTTCATTCATTGACTCAGAAATGAGTGTATTAGAAAAACTCAAACTATAAAAAATACAGATATGAAAGTTCTATTGATTAATGGTAGTCCTCGTAAAAAGGGCAATACATTTCTTGCACTGAGCGAGGCTGCAAAGACGCTGAAGCAACAGGGTATTGAGACAGAAATTGTACAGATTGGTGTGAAGCCTGTGCGTGGTTGTATCGCTTGCGGACAATGCAAGGCCAAACAACTGGAACGTTGTATATTCGACGATGATATTTGCAATCATATTTCTGAAAAGCTGGATAATGTTGATGCACTCATCGTTGGCTCACCCGTCTATTACGGTCAACCCAATGGCTCTGTTCTTTCACTTATCCAGCGTTTGTTCTTCTCAGCAGGTGCCAAGGTACAAAACAAGCCCGCTGCTGCTGTGTGCGTATGTCGTCGTGGGGGGGCTACTGCAGCCTTCCAAACGATGAATATGCCTTTCCAGATGATGAATATGCCTGTAGTCACTTCACAATACTGGAATATCGTCTATGGCCGTGAGGAAGGACAGGCTGCTCTTGATGCAGAGGGCATGCAAACGATGAGGACGATGGCCAACAACATGGCCTGGCTTTTGAAGAAAATCCACGCAGACGGAAATCTCAACTATCCTGAGCGTGAACCGTGGGAACCTATGCACTTTATACGATAAGTGCCAACAACAGTTTTGATTGACAACAAATGGTCTGAAGGGTGATGTCCTTCCACATGGAATATATTACATGAAAAAGCTTTGTCATTATATATCAGAATACATGGGTTTGTTAGTGCTGACAGCAGCATTGCTGGCATTGACTTTCCCTGATGCATTGACAATAGTGCGTCCAACAGTCATCAACTATCTGTTAGGCGTAGTGATGTTTGGCATGGGACTAACACTCAATCTGCAAGACTTCAAAATAGTGTTCAGTCGCCCCAAGGATGTCATCATCGGTTGTCTGGCACAATTCACCATCATGCCCTTACTGGCATGGGGCCTTGCACGAGCTTTCTCACTTGATGAGGCATTAGCATTAGGCTTGGTGTTGGTGGGCTGTTGTCCAGGCGGCACAGCCTCCAACGTGATAACCTTTCTGGCAAAAGGTGACTTGGCACTTTCTGTGGGCATGACGGGCGTCTCTACTATGTTGGCTCCGTTTCTTACCCCTTTGCTGACTTGGGGCTTAGTGGAAAAGCACGTAAATGTAGATGTAGGAAATATGTTCCTCAGCATTCTATGGGTGGTTATCCTGCCCATCGTCATTGGTCTGTTGGTAAAATGGTTTTGGCCCAAGTTCACAAAAAGGGCTACAGACTATCTTCCGGCTTTTTCTTCAATTGCCATTGCACTCATTGTGGCTATCATCATCGCCTCCAATGCCAGTAAACTCATGGCTGGCGGAATGATTATCATGCTGGTAGTAATGCTTCACAATATCTGCGGATTAGGCCTCGGATATCTGATAGGGCGATTGTTAGGTTTGTCTGAGCCGAAAAAGCGAGCCATATCTATTGAGGTCGGTATGCAAAACTCCGGATTGGCCAGTAGTCTTGCCACACTGCATTTTGCGGCTTACCCATTGGCCCCCATTCCTGGAGCGATATTTAGTGTATGGCACAATCTATCTGGCGCGATTGTAGCCTATCTCTACAGGAAGGCTGCGAGTAGGCACGGAGAATTGGAACAAGCGTCAATTCCCCAATAAATTCTGACAGGCGAGGAAACGGATGCTAACAATTATTTTGCAATTATTTCAACAAATCAGTAAATTCTTTAGGGAAAGAGGTTTCAAACTTAAGCATTTCACCGGTGATGGGGTGTCGAAATACAAGACGGAATGCGTGGAGGTGAATACGATTCTGAGGTAGATTAGAGGCCTCACTTCCTTTTTGAGGAGCATTTTGATAACCGTATTTATAGTCACCAACAATAGGATGTTTCAAATCTTGCATATGGACACGAATTTGATTTTTGCGTCCTGTCTCAAGTTTGAATTCAACAAGAGAATAACCATTACAACGTTGGAGGGTACGATAGTGAGTTACAGCATATTTCCCACCATTGTCAGTAGGAGAAGAATAGGTCACGAACATCTTATTGTCTGTCAGCCATGAGGTGACAGTGCCCGCATCCTTTTCCATATTGCCTTGTACTACGGCTATGTAACGGCGGTCGAGCACAATGTCTTGCCAGTTGTCAACGAAAATCTGCTGAATATCACGACGTTTGGCAAAAAGAAGCAGTCCCGAGGTTCCTTTGTCAAGGCGGTGAACGGTGTGAACAGCGAAACTTTTGTTTTGCCGCCGTACATACTCATCAAGGATTCCCTTTACACTGTTTCGACGGTCACCAGGCAAGGCATTGGTAAGGATACCTTCTCTCTTTTCAACCACAATGAGAAAAGCGTCTTCATAGACTACATGTACCATCTTGCTGGCGATGGTGCGTTTATGACGATTTTTTGCCACCTGAACGATGGTACCAGGCTTAAGGGGATAGTTGTATTGAGTAACAATCTGATTGTTGACATACACCATGCGCTGGCTAAGAAATTCCTTTACCTTGGTACGCGATATGCCACTGATTGAGGTCATGAGAAACTGGAGCAATTCCGCAGACTCCTTCACCGTGTAGGTGGTATAATGATTAGCTGCTTTATAATCGAAATAGGTATTCATCTTCTTTTTAACAATACGACATTCTCCACATGTTGGGTGTGAGGAAACATATCTACAGGTTGAACTTTCATTACTTGATAATCGGTATCCAATAGTTGCAAATCACGTGCTTGGGTGGCTGGGTTACAACTAACATAGACGATACGCTGGGGGGCAGCGAAAAGTATGGCATCGATGACATCTTGGTGCATGCCTGCACGTGGCGGATCTGTAATGATAACATCGGGTCGTCCGTGTTGCTCGATGAAGTCCCGGTTGAGGATATCCTTCATATCACCAGCATAGAAAAGGGTGTTGTCAATACCATTGATTTGAGAATTCACTTTGGCATCTTCGATAGCCTCTGGTACATATTCGATGCCAATAACTTGACGAACATCTTTAGCAATGAAATTAGCTATAGTACCTGTACCTGTGTAGAGGTCATAAACCAATTCATGCCCTGTCAGTCCAGCAAACGTGCGTGCTACTTTGTACAGTTCATACGCCTGTTCCGTATTAGTCTGATAGAACGATTTAGGACTGACCTTGAAGCGGAGTTCCTCCATCTGTTCATAAATATGATCTTTGCCCTTAACAACGTGAATCTCCTGATCGCCAAACGTGTCGTTAGCTTTATGATTATCAACATATAGAAGAGATGTTATTTGAGGAAAGGTTTCACTCAGATGCCGCATGAGTGCATCTGCCTGTTCCTGTTCCTTAGGGGAATCAATACGAAACTGCACGAGGAACATCAACTCGCCCGTGTTGGAGGTACGAATCATGAGCGACCGCAGAAGCCCGCGGTTCTGCCTGAGGTCGTAAAACTCCAGTCCGTGTTCCAAGGCATACTGTCGAATGTCGTTGCGAATTTGGTTGTTGATGTCGTCCATCAGGTGGCACTCGGTGATGTCAAGAATCTTGTCAAATGCCCCCGTAATATGGAAGCCTACAGCATCCATTACTTCGTACCTAACATCCTGTTTAACTTCTTCTTCCGTTAACCAACGTTTATTAGAAAATCCAAATTCCAACTTGTTTCGATAGCCATAAACTTTTTTGCTGCCCAATATGGGTTGAAACGTTGGCAATTTTATCTTACCAATACGAGTAAGGTTGTCATACACCTGCTGCTGCTTTGCTTTTAACTGTTCCTCATACAGGAGACATTGCCACTTGCAACCTCCGCATACGCCATAGTGACGACATAAGGGCTGAGCACGAAGAGGAGAATATTCATGAAAATGCACCGCCACGGCTTCCATATAGGAATTCTTTTTCTTCTTCACCTGCAAATCAACTACATCACCAGGTACAACAAATGGGACAAACACCACTTTATCGTCCACACGTGCCAGTGCCTTGCCCTCAGCAGCACATGCCATAATGGGCACCCGCTCCAACAATGACAACTTCTTTTTATTACGAGTCATATAAATGATACAGAATTACTAATTTCGTTGCAAAGGTAGGAAAACAAAGTGAAAAAGTTGAAAGTGAAGAGTAAAAAAACTATCATCCCAACCATTCTGGGAGCTTGTAACTTAGATTTTTTACTCTTCACTTGCCTTTTTCCACTTATATTTCGTACCTTTGCAACTGAATTGTACATCATTCAAAGCATATATTTGTACAAAAATATGAAATATTTGGATACAGTAAAGTGGGGATTCATTGGCTGCGGTGAGGTGACAGAAAAGAAGAGTGGACCAGCTTTTGGAAAGATTGAGGGCAGTGAAGTGGTGGCAGTAATGAGCCGTGACGAGGAAAAAGCTCGGTCGTATGCCGAACGACATAGCATCAAGCGATGGTACTCTGATGCCCAGTCGTTGGTGAATGACCCCGATGTGAATGCAGTCTATATTGCCACTCCCCCATCCTCTCATGCCACCTTCGCCATCATGGCGATGAAGGCGGGCAAGCCTGCTTATGTGGAGAAGCCGTTGGCGGCAAGTTATGAGGAATGTTTGCGTGTAAACCGCATCAGCGATTTAACTGGCGTTCCTTGCTTCGTGGCTTTCTATAGACGCTATCTTCCCTATTTCGAACGAGTGAAGCAACTGGTGCTGGACGAGAAGATGATTGGTAAGGCACTGACTGTGCAGATTCGATTTGCTGTCCCCCCCAGAGAACTTGACTATAAAAGTGGTAAAGAGCTACCATGGCGACTACAACCAGAAGTGGCAGGAGGTGGTGGTTATTTCTACGATCTTGCCTCCCATCAGATTGACCTGCTACAATACTGGTTTGGTCCCATCATCGAAGCAGAAGGTTACTGTCAGAACATGGTGGGCTTGTACAAGGTCGAGGACACATTCAATGCATGCTTCCGCTTTGCTGGTGGACTGACGGGAAGCGGTTCATGGTGTTTTGTGGCGCATGAGTCAGCACGTCGTGACCGTATCTCCATCGTGGGAACAAAAGGCAAAATTGTGTTTTCTGTATTCGATTATGAACCCATAGTGCTCGATACAGAACACGGACAGAAGAAAATCATTGTACCTAACCCTCCACATGTACAAATGGGGCTAATTGAACAAGTGGTACAACACTTGCAAGGCAAACGTTTGTGTGATTGCGACTCTGTAAGTTCAACCGCAACAAATTGGGTGATGGACAGAATACTGGGGAAGTTCTAAGAAAAAGTCATGAGGATGAAAAAAATGCATTGGGCGATAATCCTGTGGAGCGTTGTGTGTGGGATGAGCATGGCACAGACGGATTCAATAGCAACCATAGAGGAAAATATCCACGACAACATAAAGCCAGATGAGAAAAGCATGATGCTGGATAGTGTAGTGGTGGAGAGCCACCGACGCCCATTGCTAACCCGTATGATGATGGGAGTAAACGAGTTTTTCATGGGATGTGACACTAACTATGTGACACCTCAGAAGTATCAATTGACAGCACAAGCGGAACTATCGTACTGGCACGACTATTACTTCCTGCGCTCATCGGAGACAGGCAACACGATGGTCATTCAGTCTGATCCGTCAGTCATCCTTGGTGGATACATTTACTACAGTATCTTGGGATATGGTGCTGTGTGGAACTTGAATGACATCGGTATCAAAGCAGGTAAAACCAATGGAACATCGTTGCGACAGACCTTTATGATACATACGGCAAAATTTTTTGCTGAGTACTATACGTTCAACTCTGGCAAAGGGGCTGAAATTAGAAGAATCTCAGGCTTAAATCTGAAGGGACTGGACAAGACCTTCCACGGATTAGACTCGCGATGTAATGGAGTGAGTGCAGTCTATCTGTTCAACAACCGTCATTTCTCGTGGCCTGCCGCCTTCGGTGAGAATGCCGTCCAACGAAAAAGTTGCGGAAGTTGGAGTGTCGGTTTCCAATACAATCACCAAAGGGTAACGTTTGACAAGGATGCTTTGCCCGACTATCTGGAGGAGGTGATAGACACAACACTGTTATTTACACAGGTGAACTACGACGATTATAATATCAATATAGGTTATAGTTATAACTGTGTGATTGGGCGGAATATTCTCTATGCCATATCGCTTATGCCCAGTATCGGTTATCGGCGATCGAACATTACTGAGGCGCAAGAAGAGAAACATTCTTTCCTCAACAATGTCTCCACTGATTTGAACCTTCGTATGTCGTTCTTCTGGAACAACACAAGACTCTTTAGTGGACTTATTCTCGAGGCACACACCTACTCCTACCGCAAAAACAAATTCGGTCTAACCAACACGTATGGCACCATCAAATACGTGCTCGGATTTAACTTCTGGAAGAAACCTGAATACAGAAAAAGAAACAATACAACAAAAACCTAAACAATATGAAGAAATTAACTACCCTACTTCTACTTACCTGTGCATCGCTCAACGGCTTTGCCCAGAGATGGGTTGACGTGACCGACCAGTACGTCGTCAATCCTCGATTTGACAACGACGATCGTGAAACGGGATGGGAAGGCACTTCGTTTGGTGCTGCCAACCCGAGGGAGAACGCCGAGCACTACAACAAAACCTACGACACCTACCAGACCATCAAGGGACTGAAGGCTGGCAAGTACCGTGTCTATCTCAACGCCTTCTACCGAATGGGCAGTGCCGACAACGACTACTCGCTCTACTCATCAGGCGACTACAACAGCAGCCAGCACGCACAGCTCTACGCAACGTCGTCCGTCGATGAGCAGCAAGTGGATATCGTACCAGCATCATCCGCTGCATGCACAAAGTCACTCGGAGGCGGTGTCAGCGAAGTGAACTACAACAGGTTATACATTCCTAACAACATGGAGGCTGCTGACTACTGGTTCAAGGCTGGATATTACATCAACAGCGTGGAATGTGAAGTGGGAACTGATGGTATCCTGACCATCGGCATCCGTAAATCGGAGACTATCGAAAGCGACTGGACCTGCATCGATAACTGGAGTCTTGAACGGTATGTGCCTGAAGACGAAGAGAACACACAAACAACCTGGATTGACATTACCGATGCATACATCGTCAATCCACGCTATGACAACAATGACCGCACTACAGGATGGGAAGGTTGGCCAGAGTTTGGGGCAGCCAACCCGATGGAGAATGCTGAACACTACCAAAACTATTTTGACAACTACCAAACGATTACAGGACTTACCCCTGGCCAGTACCGTCTCAGCCTTGATGCGTTTTATCGTATAGGTAGTGCCAGCAACGACTACCAACTATACACTTCAGGCAGTTATACAGACTATCAGTACGCTAAACTGTATGCCAACTCAGCCATTGGCAATTATGAAACTGCCATCGCTCCTATCTCCTCTGCTGCCTTGGAAGAATCATTAGGAGGGGCTGTGAGCCGGGTGGGAAGTAACCGCCTGTGCGTTCCCAATAATATGGAAGCCGCTCACTATTGGTTTGAAGCAGGGTATTATGACAATTCTTTGGAATGCGAAGTGGGAGAAGATGGCGTGTTGACCATTGGCATCTACAAATATGATTTAATTTGGGAAGATTGGGTTTGTCTCGACAACTGGAAACTGGAAATTATGGGCGAGTTGGTGAATGTTTCTTCCATTCAATTGAGCATCAACAGTTTCGAGATTGTATCAGGCGAGACTATCCACATTTCAGCAGATGTGTCACCAGCCAATGCCACTTTCCACAATGTTAGATGGTCATCCTCTGACGAACGCATTGCCACCGTCGATGACAAGGGCAATGTCATAGCCATAAGCATAGGCACCTGCAACATCATCGCTACGGCACTCGACGGTTCGGGAGTGGAAGCCAAGTGCAAGGTGATAGTGGCAAACAACCCCGCCACGGCACAGAATCTTGTCATCAATGAAATCATGGCAGCCAACGTGGATGTGTATCTTGACCCTTCGCAGAATTACGGCAGTTGGGTGGAAATATACAATCCATCGGACAAAAGCGTCTCGCTGGGAGGTCTCTATGTGTCAGACGACCCCAAAAACCTGAAGAAGCACCGCCTGATTGACACTTACGGTGCTGTGCCATCACAGGGTTTTGCCTTGCTTAATTTCGACCACTTCGAGGTGTGGACACCAGCCTCCTATCGCCAGATTGATGACAAACTGGATTGCGACGGAGGCACCATCATCATCTCCGACGGCACTAAAATTATTGTTCAACAAGATTATCCTGAAGCCATTGCTCGTATATCCTACGCCCGTACCTCCGATGGCGGTAACGAATGGGGCTTCACCAGCCTCCCCTCTCCTGGCTACTCCAACCAGATGAATTCAAACGGATGGGGAACCCAGCAACTGCCACCACCTGTTGTGGATAAAGACGGGCAGCTATATACTGGTTCCATGCAGGTTTGTGTCAACATTCCTGAAGGTGCCACCCTGCGCTATACGACAGACGGTACCACCCCCACCCTCACCAATGGCGAAATATCTGAGACAGGTCTTTTCACTGTAACATACAACAGCGAGAGTTGGAACAACAACTACTATTTCCGTTTCCGCCTCTTTAAGGATGGGTATCTGCCATCGAAAGTCGTCACACGCACATATATATATGATGAAGGTAACTACCATTTCCCCATCATTTCATTAGTTACTGACTATGATAACATTTACGACGAAGACTTTGGTGTGTTCGAGCAAGGTCCATATGGTCGCCCTGGTAATGGTCAGTCGAGCAAGTGCAACTGGAACATGGATTGGGACCGTCCCGTCTCGTTCGAATACATCACCGAAGACAATGAGTGTTTGGTATCTCAGGAGTGTGACTTCTCCATGTGTGGCGGATGGAGCCGCGCATGGACACCCCATGCCTTCAAGCTCAAGGCAAAGAAGACCTACGACTTTGAGAACACGTTCAAGACGCAGTTCTTCTCTGAAAAGCCCTTCCTGAAGAGTAAGACTCTGCAAATCCGCAATGGTGGCAACGACACTTCATGCCGCATTAAGGATCCTGCCATCCAGCAGATTGTAGCCCGTAGTGGACTCAACGTTGATTATCAGGAGTGGCAACCCGTTCACGTGTTCTTAAATGGTTGGCACTACGCTGTGCTGAATATGCGTGAGCCTAATAACAAGGACTACGCCTACGCTAATTACGGTATTGACAGCGACGAAATGGATCAGTTTGAAATCTCACCTGACTCGGGCTACGTGCAGATGCGGGGCACCGATGAGAGCTTCCTCCGTCTGGTGGAACTCAGCGAGAATGCCGCCGACAAGGACACCTACGAGGAAATCTGCAAATTGCTCGACATCGATGAATATGCCAACTACATGGCTGTGGAACTCTATACAGGCAACTGGGACTGGCCACAGAACAACGTGAAGGGGTTCCGTGACGTGAATGACGGGAAGTTCCGTTTCGTCCTCTTTGACCTTGACGGTGCCCTCTCCACCAACACGCCATTCTCTACTTTCTTTGGCAAGCAAACCTACACATTCGACACCTTGCACGGCTTTGACTATTCGACAGGACAAAGCGTTGAGGGACAACACAATCGCAAAGAAATCAAGTTCGTCACCCTCTTCAAAAATCTGTTGCAGAACGAGGCCTTCTGCAAAAAATTCATAGACACCTATTGTATAGTGGGCGGTTCTATTTTCCAACCAGAGAAAGTGAAATCCATCGTTTCTGAAATGCGCGACTATCTCAATACAGGTGGATGGGTCAATTCGTCTGGAACGGCTAACGACCTCATCAATAAGTTCAGTACATCATATAACAATACACTTACCACCCATCTGAAGAACACCAGTGCGATGAATTTGAAGGAGGTAACCAAACAGGCAGCCACCTTCTCTGCCAACGTTGCGGGTGCCAAAATTAAGATGAACGGTATTGATGTGCCATACACCAATTTTGATGGCTACATTTTTGCGCCTATCACTTTGAAAGCAGAAGCACCTGCTGGTTATCAATTCAAAGGATGGACCAGCACGGGTAGCACAACGGCAAAATCAGTCTTCGAGACTGGCACTTCGTGGAGATATTACGACAAGGGTTCACTGGACGGAACCAATTGGTATGAGTCATCATACTCCGCAACAGGCTGGAGCACAGGCAAAACTTCTATTGGCTACGGAAAAGATCAGACCACAGAAACGGCAAAGAACTTGCCATGCTACTATTTCCGCAAGACTTTTGCCCTGACAACGGAACCACGAGAAACGGATGATTTCGTGATTGATTTCACCATCGATGACGGAATGGTTCTCTATGTGAACGGAGTTGAAGCTGGACGCTACAACATGCCATCAGGTGATGTGAACTACAACACATTGGCATCCTCATACGCGCCCAATAATCCAGACACTGGCAGCCTCACCTTGAAAGGGTCACTCTTCAAACGTGGTACCAACGTGATTGCAGTAGAGGTTCACAACAACGACCTCACTTCTACAGACATTCTCTGGGATGCATCTCTCACCCTTATGGCACAAAATGCCGAAGACATGGAATTTGTATCGACAGATACAGAATACACATTGCCATCTTCTGGTACACAAAAACTGGTGGCAGTGTTCGAGGCAATTTCTGCTGAAGACATGATAGCCGAGGGCATCACGCCTGTACGTGTGAACGAAATCGGTGCCGCCAACTCGATGTACGTGAACGATTACTTCAAGAAGAACGACTGGGTGGAACTCTACAACACCACCGACAAGGACATCGACATCGCCGGTATGTATGTCTCAGACAATGTCAAGAAGCCCGAGAAGTACCAAGTGCCGACCGACGATGCCCTGCTCAACACCATCATCCCGGCACACGGCTACAAGGTGCTCTGGTGCGACAAGCTTGACAACATCGGCACCGACATCCACACCTCCTTCAAGCTGGAAGCTGATGGCGGCGACGTGGTCATCACCACCAGCGCATACGCCGACACACTCCACTACGACGCACACACGGGCATACAGTCCTT
>JAFSKR010000055.1 GCA_017448825.1 Bacteroidaceae bacterium | reverse complement strand
TGTCTCCCATACGGAGCATCACGGAACCATCCGCTTGTTTTGCGAGCTTTCCTGTTTCGATGCTGATTTCTCTTCCATCAGGCAACGAAACCTTCTTTGTAATTACATTCATCTTGTTTGTTGAAAATATATAAAACATCTATAGTCGTGCCACGCACGGCACGAAAAATCGGACAAAGGTAGCTTTTTTTCCGCACTTGGAAGCTATCTTTGCCCGAAAATCTTCGTTTAGCTTATGTTTTTTAGGCATTTAGCCCTTTGTTTTCACATCAAGCCCGCTGTTCAAGTGTGCAACTCATGCTTTCTCGTATGCCTCAATCTTTTCTCTATTGGAGAGGAGGAAGTCGATGTCGTCATAGGCATTCATGAGGCAATACTTCTTGTAGGAATTGATGTCGAAGTGCTCAGAGTGACCAGTGGCAAGGTTGGTCACCGTCTGGTTGGGCACATCCACCTTCACCTCCGTCTGAGGGTTGGCAGCGATGCTGTCGAAAAGTTCCTGCTGGAACTCCCTGCTCACGATAACAGGAAGGACAAAGCAATTAAGGAGGTTGTTGCGATGGATGTCAGCAAAGGAACTGGAGATGACCACGCGAACGCCGTAACCAGCAATCGCCCATGCGGCGTGTTCGCGGCTGGAGCCACTGCCCCAGTTTTGGCCACCTACGATAATCTCATGAACACCCTTGCGAGGTGCCTCTGCATACGCTGGTTGGTTCATCACGAAGTCTGCCACGGGTTTACCCTCTGCATCGAAACGGAGGTCGTGCATGAAGGCATCGCCGAAGAACTTGGGGTCACGGGTCGTGCTGGCCAAGTAGCGAGCAGGGATGATGAGGTCGGTATTGCAGTTGTCAATCTGAATTGGGATACAGGTTGACTGGATAATGTCGAATTTTTCTTTAGCCATAATCTTACATCTTTCTTGGGTCAGTTACTACTCCTGTAATTGCGGATGCTGCCACAACCAGTGGTGAAGCAAGGATGGTGCGAGCGCCAGGACCTTGACGGCCCACGAAGTTGCGGTTGCTGGTGGAAATGGAGAGCTTGCCTGCTGGCACCTTGTCGGGGTTCATGGCAAGGCATGAAGAACAAGATGGGAGACGAAGTTCGAAGCCTGCCTCTTCCAGAATCTTGTCAATACCCTCGTCAACAATCTGCTGACGTACCAGCCATGAGCCTGGCACAAGCCAAGCCACCACATTGTCCGCCTTCTTCTTGCCCTTCACGACGGAGGCAAAGGCACGGAAGTCTTCAATGCGACCATTGGTGCAGGCACCAAGGAAGCAATAGTCAACAGGAGTTCCTTCCAACTTCTGCCCTGGCTGGAACTGCATATATTCGAGCATACTGAGGAACTGGCTGCGGTCAGCCTCTGGAATCTCTTCGAGGGTCGGGATGCACTCATCGATGGCGATACCTGCGCCAGGATTCGTTCCGTAGGTGATGCGCGGAGCGATGTCTTCGGCACGATAGGTCACCTCCTTGTCGAACACAGCATCGGGGTCGGAGTAGAGTTTTTTCCACTCTTCCACAGCCTTGTCCCACGCTTCACCCTTGGGAGCGTACTCACGTTCTTTCAGATAGGCGAATGTAGTCTCGTCGGGAGCAATCAGACCTGCACGGCTGCCCATCTCGATGGAGAGGTTGGAAAGTGTCAGACGCCCTTCCATGCTCATGTTGCGAACAGCTGAACCTGCATATTCCACCGCATAACCTGTAGCACCAGAAGTGGTCATCTGCGCCATGATGTAAAGTGCGACATCCTTAGCCGTCGTACCCTTGGGCAGCGTTCCTTCGATGTTGATGCGCATGGTCTTTGGCTTGCTCTGCAGAATGCACTGAGAAGCGAGCACCTGCGCCACCTCACTCGTGCCAATGCCCATTGCAATGGCACCCACAGCACCATGCGTGGAGGTGTGGGAGTCGCCACACACAATGGTCATGCCAGGCAGGGAAAGTGCCTTCTCGGGACCCACCACGTGGATGATACCATTGTCCTTGGTGCCCATCGCGAAGTGCTTGATGCCAAACTCGGCACAATTCCTCGCCAAGGTCTCCACCTGCTTTCTGCCCACAGGGTCGTTGATGACTTCCTGCTGGTCAGACGGCGTGTTATGGTCAGGCATTGCCACCACATGGTCAGGGCGGAACACCTTGATGTTCTTGTCTCTCAGCGTGTCGAACGCCTGTGGACTTGTCACCTCATGTGCATACAAGCGGTCGATGTACAACTGCGTGGGACCATCCTCCACGTTCTGCACCACGTGGGCATCCCAAATTTTATCGAAGAGGCAGACCCCCTTTGCCCTTTGGGCATCTCCCCCTCTATGGGGAGAGCCATCCGGAATGTTAGTCATTTTGTTCTGTTCCATTATAGATACTGTTTTATTGTTTCTATTACTTTTGCGGTTTCATAAATAACCTCCTCATTAGTGAAGCGAATGACCCGAAAACCCAACCGCTCTAATTCGTCTGTCCTATAAACATCATGCTTTATTTGTTCATCTGTAAAATGATATGCACCATCCACCTCTATAACCAACTTCTTCTCCAGACACACAAAATCCGCAATAAAGTCATAGATAATGTGTTGACGCTTGAACTTTACACCAAGTTCGCCTCCACGCAGGCACCGCCATAAACACTTTTCAGCATTCGT
The DNA here is from genome assembly GCA_017448825.1 of Bacteroidaceae bacterium. Classification (GTDB taxonomy): domain Bacteria; phylum Bacteroidota; class Bacteroidia; order Bacteroidales; family Bacteroidaceae; genus Minthosoma. The sequence continues at coordinate 21,621 of JAFSKR010000055.1, read as the reverse complement.
CTGGTTATTCCTATTCGCACGGGCAAACTCCTTCAATAACGCATACCTATCCGAACTCGCCGTTTGGAAATCACGCAGCATATTACTAACGCCTAACATCCCGCATGGCTCTCCCCTCAGGGGGTGAACCGAGGGGGAGATGCCCAAAGGGAAGAGGGGGTCTTTATCTAAATTTATTTATACAATCGATGTAGGCTTCGACTGAAGCGGTGACGATGTCGGTGTTGGCACCGAAGCCATAGTAGAGGTGACCGTTGTATTCCACCTGCATATGCACCTTACCCATATCGTCGCTGCCTTTCGAGATGGCTTGGATAGTGAACTCCTTGAGGGTCATCTTGCGCTTGATGACGCACTTCAGCGCATTAATGGCGGCATCCACAGGACCATTGCCCGATGCAGCAGCCTCGAAATGCTCGTTTGCCACCTGCAAACCGATGGATGCCACAGAACGGACACCCTTGCCCGTGGTCACTTGCAGATAATCCAGTTTCACGTTATGGGTGGCACTGCGCTCCGCACCTGCCAACACGAGGATATCGTCATCCGTCACCTCCTTCTTCTTGTCAGCCAATCGGAGGAAATCTTCATAAATCTTGTCAAGCTTCTCGCCTTCCACTTCCACACCATTCACACTCAAGCGGTGCTTCAAAGCAGCACGACCACTGCGAGCTGTCAACACGATAGCGTTGTCGTCAATGCCCACGTCCTTCGGATCCATAATTTCATAGGTCGAAGCGTTCTTCAGCACCCCGTCCTGATGGATGCCACTGGAGTGAGCAAACGCATTCTTGCCCACAATCGCCTTGTTGGGCTGCACAGGCATATTCATGAGGCTCGACACCATGCGGCTCGTCGGATAAATCTTCGTCGTGTTGATATTCGTCTCGATGCCAAGGTCTGGGTGGGTCTTGAAAATCATCGCCACCTCTTCCAAAGAAGTGTTGCCTGCACGTTCGCCGATACCATTGATGGTCACCTCCACCTGACGTGCACCTGCCAATACACCAGCCACGGTGTTGGCGGTTGCCATGCCGAGGTCGTTGTGGCAGTGGGTGGAAAGGATAGACTTGCCAGCAGCAAAAGCATCCACGTGTTCATAAAGATACTTGATTTTCTCATGATACTCGTTCGGCACACGGAAGCCCGTCGTGTCTGGGATGTTGCACACCGTGGCACCCGCCTTGGTCACAGCATCAATCACGCGAGCCAGATACTCGTTGTCCGTGCGACCAGCATCCTCAGCGTAGAACTCCACATCCTCCACATACCGCTTGGCATACTTCACGGCAGCCACAGCACGCTCGATGATTTCCTCGGGAGTCGAGTTAAACTTGTACTTGATGTGTGAAGGACTGGTGCCGATACCCGTATGGATACGCTTATGCTTTGCATACTGAAGTGCCTCGGCAGCCACGTCGATGTCCTTCTCCACTGCACGGGTCAGCGCACAGATGGTAGGCCATGTGACCGCTTTCGAGATTTCCACCACACTGTTGAAATCGCCAGGGCTGGAGATGGGGAAACCAGCCTCAATGACATCCACGCCCAATGATTCCAATTGCTTCGCCACCTGAATCTTCTCAACCGTGTTGAGCTGACATCCAGGCACTTGCTCGCCATCGCGGAGCGTCGTGTCAAAAATAAACAATCTGTCTGCCATAATAGAAGACCCCCTCTGCCCTGCGGGCTGTCCGTCCTCAGCAAGTGTACTTGCTTCGGTCGCTCCCGACAGCGAGACATTTAGTCTCCCTGTTTCTTCGGTCGCTACCCCCTCTATGGGGAGACCATCCGGCATGTTTGTGCTCGGGGGTTATTTTGTTGTTATTATATTATTTCTTCTTTCTATTTTTTCTCCCCCGCATGGCTTTCTCCCCTCTGGGGGTGAACCGAGGGGGAGATGCCCTTCAGGGCAGAGAGGGCTGTTCTATAAAAAAACCTTCCCCACGACTGTGAGAAAGGTTACACATTCTTTATCTCTCTTCATGCCCGACAGCCTACGCACACCTTTCTCATCCTCGACCCAGTAAGTCGAAGTCCCAAGAGGTTGAGTAGAGATGTGTTACCAAAAGTTGCCATCATGCTGAATTTGGCTGCAAAAGTACAACTTTTTATATTCATGACCAAACTTTTTCCTTCTTAAATTGCAAAAGCAACCGCTTTTGCCCCGAAATCGTGGGCAAAAGCCCCGAAGGGGCAGCAGATGATAGGCAAGGTTGCAACCCCTGTTGACGGTAACGTGTATATCAGCCCTAAAAGGGGGACTAATGCGTCAATGGGATGATGTATGGGTTGGGCTATTCCATGATATAAGTAGTGACCGACCGTGCTGGTAGCACCGTTTTCTTCAACTTCACCTTGCCCACCATCTTCAAGTTCTCCCCCTCCACGTCCGATGTGCGGTAGGCGGTGACAGTTGACAGTTGAGAGTTGAGAGTTGACAGGTCGATGCTGATAGGGCGGTCTTCCTTGCTGTAGTTGATGGCGACCACGGCGAGGGTACCATCCATGTTACGATAAGCTGAAAGCATCAGACCGTCCACCTCCATCTGACCCTCCACATCGAGGCGCATCGCCCCTGGACGGACAAAGCGCGAGAAATTGCCCAGCGTCCACATCAGCTTGGAATCCCTCACCATGTTTTCCCTCACCATACCACGGCCCTGACCACGGCGACCACGCACACGTTCACCCTTCAGATACATACGGATAAGACCATCCTTATAATTGCCGCCAGCAGCACGCCACCATTGCCACGAACGAGCATTCGCCACCGTCAAATCATAATGCATCACACGGGCGACATAGAGAGCCTCTTCCATTGAGAAGTCGAATCCGCCTCCACCGTGGATTTCTTCGTCGTTGGACATGATACAGAGCTCTGTCATCCAGAAATCTGCTTCCACTTTGTCGAACGTGTCCTTCAGTCTCTTGCGGTAGCCATAGAGTCCTTCGGTTTCGTAATGAGGGTCATCGGGGGTGAGCACAGGCGTGTTCGTCCAATAAGAATGTCCTGCCATCACTGGAGCGATGTTCGGCAGATTGCCCACATACGTGTCCACCGAGTCGGGATTCCAGAAGCACTGAATTTCGTTGCCACGCTGCCAGTCCGTTTCATGGATGCCCATCATGCAGCGCAGGTCACTTGACTCGTTGATGAGAATCTTCGTCGTGATGCCACGATTGACAAACGCTTGACTCATCTCACGAACCAAATGGGCGATTTCCCGATTCGTGGCAGGACATCCCTCCTGCTTCGGCCCCAGCCAATTCCAATGGCCGTCAGGCTCGTTCACTGGACACACATAGTCGAAGTGGATGCCATCCTCCCGTTCTGCCGTCTGCAACATATCGGCAATGTAGGCGGCAAAATCATCGTAAGCATCCTCCTTCAAATTCATCGTGCCTCCACGACCCGTGTTCGTGGCAAGCCCGTTCAGCGTCAGATGCACAGGTGGAGAGTTATAGAACGCCAAGAACGTAGGCACGCCCCTCTCCTTCGCCAACCGCAGGAATCGCCTTTGCCCCGTCTGCCGCTCGAAGTATTCCGTCCTTGTGTCGAAATGGATTTGAGCCGAATCCCCCTGAGTCGCACTTCCAGCCCCAGCATTAAAGCGCCAGATACTCAGAGCGATGCCCTTCGGCGAGCCATCATCCCCCACCTCCGACGAGAAAAGCCAGTCAGCCACCCTCGTCTGTAAAGAGTCCTCCCACTCCCCTATCTGCCACATACTCCAAGCATCACTCGCGCCAAACCCGTCAATGGTCTGCCGCTCTTGGTTCGTCACCCGATACTTCGTCACGCGATGAGCCTGCATACCCATACAAGCCCAAAGAAAAACAAAAAAAACGTAAATCCTTTTCATGGCACAAAAGTACACAGATTTTCCGAACCCACCAAACAAAAAGTGAAAAAAGAAAAAAAGAGTCAATTAATAAGGTTCATAAATTCTATTTGTATTCAAATTCATCGGATTCACGTTTGTATAATCAAATCCGCAGAGGGTCGCACCTCGATGTTGCCTCCCTGATGCCGCATACCCTGGTGAGCCTCAGCCGCAGAGGCTCGCGGGGGTATGCGGGGAAGGCTCATGAGCCTTTGCGGGGAATGGAAACAGGGACATCGGGGGAGTGGAAACAGGGACATCGGGGGAGTGGTCACAGAGATGCGTGGGTGCTTTGAGGAATAGAAGAAGGGGAGAAAGCGGGAGGAAAAAGGGAGTTTGAGGGAGGAAAATGGGAGGTTTGGGTTCAAACCTCCCTTTTTCCTCCCTCAAACTCCCTAAAATCGGACAAATGGGATATAAAATACGAAAAAACGTAGTCGTTTTTTATCCTGCATCCAGTTGAAATGAACTCAACCTTCGTCGAACTGACGTTAATTAAAATCTCACCTTTCTCACTCTTCCACCCTGTTTCACGATGTAGATGCCATGAGTCGGAATGCTGCCCAGACGGATGCCTTGCAGGGTGTAGATTTCCACTGGAGCCGTATTGAGGTCGGTACCGATGGTAGTGATGGCATCATATTCACCACTCTTCTGCTTCGCCAACTTCACCTTCTCCACACGGAACTCTTGGGCATTGGCACCACCAAGGAGGTCAGCCTGCCAGCCAAGTAGCACCTCCTGAGCCTCTGGGAGCGTAAAGTTGATGCCCCAGTAATTGCCATCGCTCGTACATTCGCTCACACTCATATAGGCAATCGAATTCGTCGGGATGTCTCCTGTAGAGAGAGGCTCAGAAGCTGCAAACACATACGCCTCGTTCAAATTATAGATGGTGTTGTAGATGCCGCCAAAGAAGTAACGGCCAGCATCGAGCGACACCTTCCGATAGATGCGGGCATTGCTGATGTCCGATGTTTCAGGGGCGTTCTCCTTGTCATCCCACACACCAAGGGTCAGGTTGTCGCGACCAGGATAGCTGTCGAGACCGCCACGCACTCCTTCCGACGAAGATGGGATGTCATAGTTCTCCACCGTCCAATACTTTGGGGAAGCGAAACGAGAAGTCACGCCCTCGTCTGCACGGCTGAAGTTGCTGGTCTCCACCAACTTCTCCTCCGTCAAATCCTCCATGTCTTCATCCACGAAGATGCCACCCTTGTTCCGTCCGTTCGCCAAGAAATCGTTGTAGGCAGTGCGAAGTTGGTCGTAGAGGCTCTGAATCTCCGAACCAGTGGCAGACTCGGCCTTTTCCTTCACCTCGTCCAGCACATCTTTCACCGCGTCGTAGGCCTCCTGCTGATAGAAGCCAGTGTTTTCGTTGATGTGGAGGGCTGCCAACTGCAAGGCTTCTTCCACACTCTCCACAAGTTCTTGCAACACTGCGTTGGTCAGGTCGTTATACTTCAACAGCGACAGCGTCTCGGCACGGAACTCTTGAGTGGAAGAGCCATTCGCCAAGTCGACTTGGAAGCCCAAATACACTTCCTGTGCCTCGGGCAGAGTGAAATAGAGTCCATAAGTCTGCCCATCGTTGGCACATTCGTTGATGCTGATATAAGCCAAAGAGCGAGTTGTCACTTGAGACGTGGGCAACAATTGGTCGCTCACAAAAATATACGCTTCGTTCAACTGATAGAGCGCATTAAACGTCGTGCCCCAGAAGTAGCGGCCAGCCTCGAGCGACACCTTCTGATAGATGCGGGCATTCGTCAAGTCACCGCTCTCGTTGTTCTGGCGGTCATCCCACACACCCAGCATCAAGGCATCCACACCTGTATATTTGTCCAAACCATTCTTCGTACCGTCGCCCCCGTTAGGAATCTGGAAGTTCTCCACTGTCCAGTATTTCGGTGTGGCAAAACGAGTGGTCACACTCTCGTCTGCACGGCTAAATTCTCGCTTCTCCGTCAGTACCTCCACGGTGACATCCTCACTGTTGTCTGCATCCACCAGTCCTCCCTTGTTCCTTCCGTTGGTCAAGAAGTCTGCCCACTGCTCACTCAGTTCATAATATGCTTTCGACGACTCATCGGCGGAGAGGTTATCCACACGTCCGAGGAAATCGTCAGCCACAGCCCTCATCTTCTCCCATGCAGCCTTGTTGTAGAAGCCTGTATTTTCACTCAACCCTGCCTCCATCTCCTCCAGCTGTCCATCAATGTCAAGCAGCAGACTCTCCAACGCATATGCATTGGCATCCGACAACCGATAGAATGCCACCTTTTCAGCACGGAATTCCTGAGTATCCGAGCCATTCGCCAAGTCTGCTTGGAAGCCGATGTACACATCCTGTGCCTCATCCAGTTTGAACCACAAGCCACACAGCTGCAAGTCTTCTGTCACATCGGCTATCGGATAGTAGGCAATCGACCGTTGAGGCAAGTCGGCTGTGCTGTACAGCTCGGACGACACAAACATATAGGCACTCTGGCTGATATTGTAGTGGGTATTATAGCCAGCGCCAAAATAGTAAGCCCCTGCCTCAAGATGCACCTTCCTGTAAATACGGGCATTGGTCAGGTCACCCTCCGTGTTGCTGCTGCGGTCGTTCCACAGACCCAGATAAAGTGCCTCCCTGCCTGAATACTTGTCCAGTCCAGCCTTCGTTCCGTCTCCTCCGTTAGGAATGTTGAAGTTCTCCACCGTCCAGTACATCGGGTCGCCAAAGCGGTCGTTACCACCAGCTTGACGGGTGAAGTCCTGTCCCTCCACCAGCACCTCTGTCGTCAAGTCGCTCTCATAGATGCCGTCAAACTTACCACCCTTGTTCCGTCCGTTCTTCAAGAAGTCATTATAGGCAGCGAGCAACGCCTCTTGAGCAGCAGCGACCTCCTTGTCGGAAGCATCCTTCCCCACCTTCTTCGCCTCCTGCACAGCCTCCTGCAATGTCGGCAGATAAAGCGTGCTCAACTTTCCCGTGTTCATATAACTTGCCTCATCCTTCATCGTGGCAATATAAGCCTCCATTGACGTGATAGCTTCCTGCAACTGCTCATAGGCAGACAGAGCCACTTCCTCCACCGTGATGGCAAACACAGGGGCAATCTCGTTGGGATGAACCGAAGGCACCATCAGCGTCAACCCCTCAATGCCCTGCGAAAATTCCACATCACCACCACCCAGCAACTTCACACTTGTCACCTTGCCGCTATAGTATTCGCTCGCCATTGAGAAGCTCTTCAGTGAAAACCTGCCAGCGGCAGGCCATGCCATGATGGTGGCATAAATCGTACCATCCTTCTGCACATAGCGCACATCCTGCGACGAATAGTTCTGACCCTCATTGAAGCCCTGTGCATTCATCGGATTCACCGCATCAGCCAAAGGACCTTCGCCAAAAGTCTTCCATGTACGAGTGCCATACACAGACTCACCGTTCACGTCCATCCAAGCCTTGATGTCAGCCAACACCTGTTCCTCCTTCTCGTCGATGGTGCCATCACTCTTCACGGGAATGGAGAGCAGCAGGTTTCCGTTCTTCGAAATGATATCGACCAACATACGGACAACGGTCGCACCACTCTTATACCCATTGTTCTTATATGTGCTCTGGTCATAGTGCCAAGAGCCGATGCACGTACACGTCTGCCAATACTCCGACTGCATCCTGTCGGGAATACCACGTTCCACATCCCACATCATGTGTTTCTTCTGGTCAGCGTCCAACTGCTTTCCTGTCACCACCACATTCGGTGCACCACCATTCGCTGCAGCACTTCTATTATAATAATGTGTCAGAATGTTCTTGCCCACCTCGTCGTCACAACCGTAAAACGGCATGGCCGTATCGTCGAAATAAATCATGTCGGGATTATAGTCGTTGATAAGCTCCAGTACACGATTCTGAAACTTCTGCTTATACTCTGCAGAAGGCAGACTCGCCCCGTTGCCCCAATCCCACTGGCTGTGAATGGTGCCTGAATTGTCCCATCCCTTACTGTGAGCGTGGTTCTGCGCATACAACTCCTGAGGATCCATACCTTTCCACCACTTCTCCGTTCCGTCAGCATTCAGAGTATATCCATCCTCCTTCGTCAGATTGCCGTCATACTCCTGCGAAGGCTCCAGCCACGTCCACGCATGACTGGCGTGGATGCTCACACCCAGCGGCAACCCCGCTTTCTTGCATGCCTCACTCCAGCCCTTTACAATATCCTTCTTGGGACCCACATTCACAGAATTCCACTCTTGATAAGGAGATTCCCATAGGTCAAAATTATCATGATGATTACCCAAAGCCATAAAATAGCGTGCCCCTACACTCTTGTAAAGGTTCACCAGTTTCTCAGGGTCCCAGTTCTGCGCTTTCCAATCGTTACACAAATCCTTCAGTCCAAACACCTCTGGGTCGCCAAAGTGCTCATAGTGCCATTGGTTCTGTCCCGTGCCCTCATAATACATGAATCTCGCATACCAGTCACCATCCTCCGCATGACACTGAGGTCCCCAGTGCGCCCAGATGCCAAACTTCGCATCCTTAAACCAGTCGGGGCATTCCCAAGCGTCCAGCGACTTCCAATCCGCCGAAAACGAACCTGTCTGCACAGCCACATCCGTCAGTTGAGCCGAGGCTGAAAGCCCCATCACTGCCATCAGCGCGGAAAGTAAAAAAAGCTTCTTCATAAAATAAAACTGTTAGAACGTTAATAATAAACTTAAAAAAACTTTTAGTTAGTGAAATAAATCCGCTGCAAAGTTACGGACATTCCCCTACACCCCATATCACAAAAGCATACGGGAATAGGACAAAATGATTTTTTCTAAAAAAAGAGGATTTTTTTTGTAGGGTGAGAAAAAAGCATTATTTTTGCAGCATCAATATACCTGCTACCAATATGAAAAAGAGTAACTTCCTGTTTTTATGTGTGTATGGCTGTCTTGCATGGCTGACGGCTGGAGCACAAGTGACGAATCCGTTTGGCAAGGCGCTGGTGCCTGACATGGTGGCGGATGCAAGCATCCAGCGGGTAGGCGACACGTTCTACTGCTATGCCACGACTGATGGCTATGGCAAGGGGTTGGAGACATCGGGACCGCCTGTGGTGTGGACGTCAAAGGATTTCCTGCACTGGAGTTTCGAGGGTGTGTGTTTCCCCTCAGCCGACGGAGAGAAGTACTGGGCACCAAGCAAGGCGGTGGAGCGGAACGGACGATGGTACATCTATCCGACGGTGAACGGCATCATGCACGTGGGGGTGGCTGACAGGCCTGAGGGTCCCTTCCGATTGGCAAAGGGGGCAGATGTGTTCACCAAACCTTTTGCGAGGGATGCGACGCTGAGGCAGGGTGATGACCGTGGTGGCATTGACGCGGAGGTGTTTGTGGATGATGACGGTCAGGCGTATGTTTTCTGGGGAGGTCGGCACGTGGCGAAGTTGGCCACCGACATGATGACGCTGACGGAGGAACGAACGCTGGAGACGCGTCGGAAGGAGTATTCGGAAGGGCCTATCTTCTTCAAGCGGAGAGGCATCTATTATTATATGTACACGATAGGGGGTGACGAGAACTATGAATACTATTACATGATGAGCCGCACGTCGCCCATGGGGCCATACGAGACTCCTGTGCATGACTTGGTGGCGACCACGGACGTGGAGAAGGGAGTGTTTGGCCCAGGGCACGGCTGTGTGTTCAACGTAGGTGACGACTACTATTTTGCCTTTTTGGAGTTTGGAAGAAACAGTACCAACCGACAGACGTATGTGAACCGAATGCAGTTCAACGGCGATGGCTCTATCCGACAGGTGGAGGTGACGCTGGATGGCGTGGGTGCGCTGAGTTGCGTGGATGAGGGCTGGGAACTGAAACCTGTAGCCATGACGGCCTCAAGCGTGATGGAGAAAAAGCGGATTCGCTATTTCAACGACAGTCGATGCCAGCGCACGGAGCAGTTTGTGGCGGAGTTTGCCACCGACAGGGCAAACGGGTCACGCTGGATGGCTAAGGAGGAGGACACGGACTGCTGGCTGATGGCAGACTTAGGGGAGAAGAGGATGATAGGTAGGAGTGAACTTTGTTTCGTGCGTCCCACGGCTGGCCATGCATACGTGCTGGAAGGTTCAACAGATGGACAACGCTGGGAACGGTGTGGCGGCCATGCGGATGTGGAGAGAAAATCCCCCCATGTGGATGAGGTGAGGAAGGCATACCGATATGTGAGAGTGAAGATAACGGAGGGCATCAGAGGCGTGTGGGAATGGAGGTTGCTGGCTCCCATGGAACAGAAAGGACAACGTGCGACGTCTGAGATGTCAGGATTGTCCAGGAGAGGTCAACCGAATTGGGGTGACTGGCAATCGTGGGGAGAACAGAAGGACGGAACCTACTGGAACCCTGTCATCCCTGCCGACTATAGCGATTTGGACTGTATTCGTGTGGGGGATGACTATTATGCCATCTCTTCAACGATGCAGTTTGCACCAGGCATGACGGTGTTGCACTCAAAGGACTTGGTGAACTGGGACATTGTGGGAAATGCCGTGGAAGATGTGTCGCAAATCGGCAAGGGGATGACATGGCAGGAGATGGACAGATACGGACGTGGTGTGTGGGCGGGCACCATACGCTATCATGAGGGACGTTTCTATGTGTTCTTCGGCACGCCCGACGAGGGGTATTTCATGACATCGTCAGAAAGGGCAGAAGGACCTTGGGAGCCACTGACCGTGCTGCTGGCGGAGAGCGGATGGGACGACTGCACAGCATTGTGGGACGAGAAAGGCAGGGGCTGGTTTGTAGGCACCTGCTTTCGCGACGGCTACAAGACCTACCGTTTCAGCATGGCAAAGGACGGACGGAGCATCAACCGAGAGAGTGCCACCCTGCTGAACGAGGGCATGGGACGCGAGGCAAACAAACTCATACAGCATGGAAAGTATTATTATCTCATCTATAGCGAGCATCGGGATGGTGTGGGACGCTATGTGATGGCAAAGCGCGACAAGCACATCACAGGCCGATTTTCGGAAGCGAAGCAGTTGCTACAGCCCTGTCGGGAGGCAAATGAACCGAATCAAGGTGGCATCGTGGAAGGGAAGGACGGAAAATGGTATTTCGTGACTCATCACGGCTCGGGCGACTGGAGTGGACGGGTGATGAGCGTGCTGCCTGTGGAATGGGCGGACGACTGGCCAATGATAAGCGACCGAAGCGAGAGTGAGGTGGGCAGGATGGCGTGGAGCGGCAAGATGCCGGTTCTCAACCCTAAAGTCCCCCAGCTCCCCAAAAGGGGCATCCATTCCCTGCAACGTAGCGATGACTTCGATGACGAAAAATTGAGTGTGCAATGGCAATGGAACTATCAGCCACGAAAGGAGAAGTTTTCGCTGACAGAGAGGAAGGGGTGGCTAAGGCTGAAGGCATCGACGCCGTTAGAGTATGGACGATTGCTGAAAGCCTGCAACACGCTGACACAACGCTCGTTCCGAACCCCACAGAACGAGGTGGTGGTAAAGATGGACATCAGCCATGCAACGGATGGCATGAGGGCTGGATTGTGTCACTTTGCGGAACATAGTGCCTCGGTGGGCTTCGCATGTGAGAAGGGCAAGTGTTATGTGGAGTATCGAAAAGACGACCGAAGTGAGCGGGGAGAGGTTATCGACACACCGTACCTGTGGTTGAAATCGACATGGGGGCTGGACGGGAGGTCTGAGTTCTATTACAGTACCGATGGTGACCACTATCTGCCAATGGGCCAATATCAGCTTTCGTGGGGTTTCTATCGTGGCGACCGCATCGGCGTGTTCTGCTTTAACGATGTAGAGGAAAGTGGATGGGTGGATGTGGATTACTTACATTACAGGATGGATAAAAGTGAGGAACTAAAAGTGAAAAACTAAAAACTAAAAGTGAAAAATAAAGAATAAAAGGTGTGAACTATGCAAATGCCTATTGAATCGCTGAACCTGCTGATGCTGAACGTGGGGTTCGCCCAACATGACAAAGACTGGAACTGGCAAAACGTCAGTTCACCTTTCACAAGAATTTACCTCGTGACGGAGGGGGAGGCGAAGCTGCACCTACAAAGACCCCTCCCCCGTGACGGGGAAGAGGTGGTTGTTTTGCGTCCAGGTCATCTATACATCGTTCCTGCCTACACAGCACATAGCTATGAGTGCAGAGGTGTGTTTAGCCATTTCTATCTGCACGTGTATGAGGGGTTCAAGAAGGAAACAGACGTGATGGATCGTTACGACCTGCCAACGGAGGTGATGGCTCACGAGGGGGACGGATGGCTGCTGGAAGAGATGTGCAGGCGACATCCTGAAGCTCAGCTACCTGAGAGTGACCCCCAGTCGTATGACAACACGACGAAGTTTACTGACTATGTGCATCGCTACAACGAGATGCCGCTGCATGAGAAGATGCAGTTGCGAGGGGCTATCTTGATGCTGTTTTCGAGGTTCATGGAAAGGGCGGTGCCAAGAATGTGGACTAAGGATGAGAGGATGGTGAAGGTGTTGGCCCACGTGCACCAGTATATTTATGAGGACATTGACATTGATGACCTGGCAGAGGTGGCGTGTGTGACCAAACCCTACCTCATCAGGTTGTTCAGGCAGGAATTGGGAGTGACACCTCTGCAATATATCAACCATAAGAAGATAGAAAAGGCTCAACTGCTGTTGCTGACGGAAGATGTGGCAGTGAAGGAGGTGGCATACTCTTTGGGCTTCAATGACCACTCTTACTTCATCCGATTGTTCAAAAAAATCACGGGCAGGACTCCGCAGGAGTACAGGATGATGTATGAGGTGTGATGATTGTCAATTTTGTCCTATCTTTTTCTTTTTATCGTCCTATGATGTGAGGGAAGGAAGGCGTAACTTTGCACTATTCAAAGAATCAATTAAATAACTAAATATGCAGTACAGAGAATTAGGAAAGACGGGAATGAAGATTTCCCATTTGTGCTTTGGTGCTTCGTCGCTGGGCAGCGTGTTTCACGAAACGAAGGAGGCAGAAAGCATCAAAGCGGTGGAGGTCGCCATTGAAGGCGGCATCAACTTCATCGATGTGAGTCCCTATTATGGGCACTACAAGGCTGAGACGGTGCTGGGCATGGCACTGAAACGCATCCCCAGAGAGAAGTACTTCTTGAGCACGAAGGTGGGACGCTACGGAAAGGATGGCGTGAACACATGGGACTATTCGGGCAGACGTGCCACAGAGAGTGTGTATGAAAGCATGGAGCGACTGAACGTCGATTTCATCGACCTCATCAACGTGCACGACATCGAGTTTCAGGCTACGATGGAAGGTGGGCTGCAGAAGGTGGTGGATGAGACACTGCCAGCCTTGGTGGAGCTCAAGAAAAAAGGTGTGGTGGGTCATGTGGGCATCACTGACTTGCAGCTGGAGAACCTGAAATGGGTCATCGAACACTCGGAGGAGGGCACGGTAGAGAGTGTGCTGAACTTCTGCCACTATTGTCTAAACGACGATAAACTGGTCGATTTTCTCGACTTCTTCGAAAGCAAGGGCGTAGGTGTCATCAATGCGTCGCCACTGAGCATGGGCTTGTTGTCGATGCGCGGTGTGCCCGACTGGCATCCAGCCCCCAAGCCTTTGGTGGAAGCCTGCCGGAAAGCTGCCCAACATTGTGCTGACAAGGGATATGCCATTGAAAGGCTGGCCATCCAGTACGCGGTGAACTACCCCCGAATTGCGGGAACGTTGTTCTCATCGGCAAACCCCGAGAACGTAAGGCGCAACATTGAATGGGCGAATGAGGAGCCCGATTGGCAGTTGGTGAAAGAGGTGCAGGAAATGATTGGAGAACAGAGGCGAGTGTCATGGGCAAACTCATAATCGATGCACATTCCCACTTGTGGCTGAAACAGGACACATGGGTGGACGGAAAGAGAATCCTGTCGCTGAAGAACGGCAGGAGCATCTTCATGGACGAGGAGGTGCAGATGCTACCTCCTTGGCTCATTGATGGCGTGAACTCAGCAGAGGTGTTCCTCTCCAACATGGACTATGCCCAAGTGGGGGGTGCCGTGGTGGTGCAGGAGGTCATCGACGGCAACCAAAACGAGTATCTGAAAGAAGTACAACGGAAGTACCCAGACAGATTCTTCTGCATGGGCATGGCTTGGAACTTGGACGAGGCAAAAGCTGTACATGAAGCAGGACTGAAGGGCATTGCCTATCCTGGTCACAGGATGAAGGAGTCGCTGCTGAGCCTTCTACCTATATATAAATATATGGAGGAGAAGGGCATGGTGCTGTCGATGTGCTTAGGCGAGGATGACAAACAGATTGGCGAGATGAGGGAAATTATTCAAGAGTGCCCACAGCTGAAAGTGGCTATCGGACATTTCGGCATGGTGACTACTGGTGCCTTCGAACATCAAGTGGAACTGGCACGGGAAAGCGAGAACGTGATGGTGGAATCGGGAGGCATCACATGGCTCTTCCACAAAGAGTTCTACCCCTACCCTTCTGCCATCCGCAGCATCCGACAGGCAGCTGACATGGTGGGCATGGACAGACTGATGTGGGGCAGCGACTACCCAAGAACCATCACCGCCATCACCTACAAGATGTCATATGACTTCGTGGAGAAATCCACGGAACTGACTGCCGAAGAAAAGTCAGCATTCCTCGGAAAGAACGCTGAACGTTTCTATGGCTTCAAGAATTTACCAGAATTACCTTACCTAAAAAATATGTCAGAATAGAAACATTTACAATTTGACCATGTACAATGTACAATTGATTGGATCTTTGGATTATTTGACAAATTTCTGCAAATAGCCCAATCGTCAAATTGAAAGATAAATTGTAAATAGTAATTTGTAAAATAGCAAATGAAAAGGCCTTTAGTTTCGAAGAAATACCTCTTCACGTTTATTCTCATCACGTCGCTGTTTGCCCTGTGGGGCTTTGCCAACGACATCACCAACCCGATGGTGGCAGCGTTTCAAACCGTCATGGAGCTGTCAGCTGCCAAGGCTTCGATGGTGCAGTTTGCGTTCTATGGCGGCTATGCCACGATGGCGATTCCAGCGGCACTGTTCATCCGACGCTATTCCTACAAGAGCGGCATCCTGTTGGGCTTGACACTCTATGCCGTGGGAGCCTTCCTGTTCATTCCAGCAGCAGAGTGGCAACAGTTCTCCTTCTTCTGTGTATCACTCTACATCCTGACCTTCGGCTTGGCATTCTTAGAGACCACTGCCAACCCGTTCATCCTCTCCTTAGGTGACAAGGAGACCTCGACCCGTCGATTGAATCTGGCACAGGCATTCAACCCTGTAGGCTCACTCAGCGGCATGGCGGTGGCATCGTTCATCGTGCTGCCCCACCTACTGTCAGACAAACGTGATGCGGCAGGACAAATTATCTTTCCCTTCCTGACGGAAGCGGAAAAGGCGGACATCCGTCTGCACGACCTCGCGGTCATCCGCAATCCATACGTGGCTTTGGGACTTGTCGTGGTGTGTGTGCTCATCATCATAGCCCTGACCAAGATGCCGAAAACGGAAAGCGAAGAACAGAAGGCGGCAGGACAGACGCACACGGTGAAGGAGACCTTGACAAACCTGTGGCACAACACAATCTATCGCGAGGGAGTCCTTGCGCAGGTGTGCTATGTGGCAGCACAAATCATGGTGTGGACATTCATCATTCAGTACGCCGACCATCTGGGCATCAACAAAGCCACGGCACAGATGTACAACATCGCCGCCATGTCGCTCAATCTGGGCGGCAGATTCATCGGCACCTTCATCATGCGCTATGTCAACACCCGACGCTTGCTCACACACTTCGGTGTGGGTGCCTCCATTTGTACCCTCGGTGCCATCAGCATCGAAGGGATGCCGGGACTCTACAGCCTTGTCTGCATCAGCCTCTTCATGTCCATCATGTTCCCCTCCATCTACGGCATCGCACTGGAAAATGTCGATGCGAAGGACACCCATCTGGGAGCAGCCTTCTTGGTCATGGCGATTGTCGGCGGAGCACTCATGCCGCCACTGCAAGGCCACATGATTGACCAAGGCACCATCTGGGGAATGCCAGCAGTAAACATGTCGTTCATCCTACCACTGGTATGCTTCTTGGTGATTATCATCTATGGTTATCGTTCATACTTGAAAGTAAAAGTGAAAGTAAAGAATTAAAAAAAAGAATATGAAAGCAATCCAAATTACACACAATCAAGAACTCAACATTATTGACATAGAAAAGCCCCAAGCACTGAAAGCAGACGAAGTACTGCTCAAGCTGCAATACGTCGGCTTCTGCGGTTCCGACCTCAACACCTTCATGGGACGCAACACCATGTCACTCAATCCCGTCATCCCCGGACATGAAGTGGGTGCAGTCATCGAAGCCGTGGGAGACAAAGTTCCAAGTGAACTGAAAGAAGGCATGACCGTAACCTGCAACCCATACACCAACTGCAACAAGTGTGCCTCCTGCCGCAATGGCCGTGTCAACGCCTGTCAGCATAACGAGACCCTCGGTGTTCAGCGCAACGGTGCCATGAAAGAGTACATCGTCTTGCCGTGGGAGAAAATCATCCCTGCCGGAACACTCGACACAAAGACCAGTGCGCTGATAGAGCCCATGAGCGTAGGCTTCCACGCCGTGAGCCGTGCACAAGTGACAGATGTGGACACCCTCATGGTCATCGGCTGTGGCATGGTGGGCATGGGAGCCATCGTCCGTGCCGTCACACGTGGTGCCACGGTGATTGCCGCCGACCTCGACGACGAGAAACTCGACCTCGCCAAACAGATGGGAGCCACCTACGCCATCAACACCAAGACCGAAGACGTACACCAACGGTTGGCAGCTATCACAGGCCGATTTGGTCCCGATGTCATCATCGAAGCCGTGGGCAACCCATACACCTACCAGATGGCGGTGAACGAAGTAGCCTACACTGGGCGTGTTGCCTGTATCGGCTACGCCAAGCAAGACGTAACCCTCCAGACGAAGCACTTCGTACAAAAAGAACTCGACATCCGTGGTTCGCGTAACGCCACCCCACAGGATTTTCGTGCCGTCATTCGCTATTTGGAGAGAGGCACCTGCCCCGTTGACAAGCTCATCACCAAGGTAATCAAACCAGAAGAGGCATTGAAAGCCATGAAATGGTGGAGCGAGAACCCAGGAAAAGTGTTCAGAATTTTGGTTGATTTCACAAGAGGAGCATGAACGGCTACATCCAGAAAAAGATTGAGGGAAGAACCAAGCGGTATGTGCAGTTGCTGGAACTGAAGGATGACCCTGAGAAGATTCGGGAGTACAAGAAATGGCACACCCAAGAGCACCACTGGAAGGAAATCCGAGATGGCATCAGGGAGGTGGGCATCCTTGAGATGGAAATTTACATCAGAGGCACACAATTGGTGATGATTGTAGATACTCCAGAAGACTTCGACTGGCAGACAGCGATGGACAAGCTTGCCACCCTGCCCAGACAGGCGGAGTGGGAAGCGTTCGTGGCTCGTCTGCAAGGATGCCGCGAGGATGCCCGGAGCGACGAGAAGTGGCAGATGACGGAAAGAATGTTCTATTTATACGACTGATAACATGAAGAGAAAAACGATTTTTACAGCCTTGATGCTCATGGCATCGGCGGCGATGGTGGAGGCACAAAACTACCAAGTGCCTGTGCTTGAGAATGACGAGCCGATGGCTACAGGACAGTTCACCCCCACATGGGAGTCGCTCCGACAGTATGAAGTGCCCGAGTGGTTCAGAGACGCAAAGTTTGGCATCTGGGCACACTGGGGACCGCAGTGTGTAGAAGGCTCTGGCGACTGGATGGCACGCGGACTGTATCTGGAAGGTGGTTGGCAATACAACTACCATAAGGAGCACTATGGACACCCCTCAGAGGTGGGCTTCAAGGACATCCTGCCACTGTTCAAGGCAGAGAACTGGAGTCCCGAGGAGCTGGTGAAGTTCTATAAAGAAGAATGTGGGGCACAATACTTCTTCGCACTCGGTAACCACCACGACAATTTCGACCTCTGGGACTCGAAGTATCAGGAATGGAACTCACAGAACATCGGCCCACACAAAGACCTGCTTGAGGGATGGGCAAAGGCAGCGAAGAAAGCGGGACTGCCCTTTGGCATCTCCTTCCATGCCGACCACGCATGGACATGGTATGAGCCATCACGCCGTTTCGACCTCAAGGGTGAGAAACGTGGGGTGAAGTACGACGGTTGGCTGACTAAGGAAGATGGTTACAAGCCCAATGCCGACGGAACCGAGAAATGGTGGAAGGGGCTTGACCCACAGAAGCTCTATGCCCAAGACCACGACCTGAGCAACGGCACGTGGGACGACGGAGCCATCCACCGTCAGTGGGGCTGGCAAAACGGAGCTTGTCCACCAAGCCAAGAGTTCGCCACCAACTTCTACAACCGCACCCTCGATGCCATCAACCGCTACAACCCCGACCTCATCTACTTCGATGTCACCGTCTTGCCCTTCTACCCTGTGAGCGATGCAGGCATGAAGATAGCCGCCCACATGTACAACCACAGTGCCGCCACCCACAATGGCAAGAACCAAGCGGTCGTTTTTGGCAAGATACTCGAAGAAGACATGAAGGATGCCCTCGTCTGGGATGTGGAGCGCGGTGCACCCAACCAAATCATGCCTCGCCCGTGGCAGTGCTGCAACTGCATCGGAGACTGGCACTATAACACCGGCATCTATGAGCGCAACGGCTACAAGAGCGCCCATACCATCGCCAAACTGCTGGTGGACATCGTCTCGAAGAACGGGAACATGTTGCTATCGGTACCATTGAGGGCCGACGGCACACCCGACGAGAAAGAACTCGCCATCATGAAGGAGTTTGGCGCATGGATGAAGGTGAACAGCGAGAGCATCGTCAAGACACGTCCTTGGACCATCTTCGGCGAAGGCCCCATCGCCAACGCCGACATCAAAATCAATGCGCAGGGCTTCAACGATGGGCAGTACACCAAGGCTGGTGCCGAGGAAATCCGTTTCACCCAAACCCCTGTGGGGAAGAAAGGGGATGGGGCTCTCTACGTCACCGCCTTGGCTTGGCCTGAGAACAAGACCATCACCGTGAAAGCCCTTGCTGACGGATCCGAACTTTACCCTGCACCCATCAAGACAGTGGAACTACTGGGCTACGGCAAAGTGAAGTTCACTCGCACCCATGAGGCTCTCATCGTCACCCTCCCCAAGCAACTCAACAACATCATGCCTGTATTGAAAATCAAAAAATAACATTTCCAAGACCTATGACAAAGAAAATCGCCATTGCCCTTGTGGCACTCACCAGCTTCTGCTCGACAACAGAAGCGCAAGAGACATCAACAAAAGAACTCAATCTGCCCATCATCCAAACCAAATACACAGCCGACCCAGCCCCCTACGTGCATGGCGACACCATCTACCTTTTCACCACCCACGACGAAGATGGTGCCGAAGGGTTCAAGATGAAAGACTGGCTGCTCTACACCTCCACCGACATGGTGAACTGGCAAGACCACGGAGCCGTGGCATCACTCCGCGACTTCAAATGGTACAAAGGTGACAATGGTGCCTGGGCTGAGCAGGTGATTGAACGTAACGGGAAGTGGTATATGTACTGCCCCATCCACGGTCATGGCATCGGCGTGTTGGTGGCAAACTCGCCTTATGGCCCCTACAGCGACCCATTGGGAGAACCCTTGGTGTGGCAAAAAGAACATTGGGACGACATCGACCCCACCGTCTGGATTGATGATGACGGACAAGCCTATATGTACTGGGGAAACCCCAGCACCTATTACGTGAAGTTGAACGAGGACATGATATCCTACAACGGTGACATCGTAAAGTTACCCAAAATCAAAGATTACCAAGAAGGGCCTTGGTTGTGGTCTCGCAAGAACGAACAAGGCAAAAAGAAATGGTATTTGGCATTCGCCTCCACTTGCTGTCCCGAAGGCATCGGATATGCCATGAGCGATAGTCCTACAGGGCCTTGGGAATATAAAGGTCACATCATGAACCACACCATCAGCACCCGTGGCAATCACCCTGGCATCATCGACTACAAAGGCCGTTCCTATTGCTTCGGACTGAACTACGATGTCTATCGTCTGCAAACCAGCCGCCATGCCGAGCAACGCTCTGTCTCAGCAGCCGAGATGCAGTACAATGCTGATGGCACCATTCAAGAACTGCCCTATTTCTTGGAATGCACACTCAGACAACTGGGCACCTTCAATCCCTATCGCCGTGTGGAGGCCGAGACAATGGCTTGGGGATATGGACTGAAGACCACCCGCGAGAACCCATCAGGACCATGGAATCCAACATTGTTTGTCACCGACATAGACGATGGAGAATACATCCTTCTGAAAGGAGTAGATATGGGCAATGGAGCCTCCTCCCTCACCGTTTCTTGTGCTTCCCATCTCTTTGGCGGCATCCTCGAAGTACGCCTTGATACCCCCAACGGCACACGTGTCGGTAGCATTGTCATACCCAACACTCGCGACCAATTCCGCGAGTTCACAACCTCCATCCAAGGAGCCCAAGGCATCCACGACCTCTATTTCGTCTTCACAAGCAACAGTCAACAAAAACAGAACCTCTTCAACTTCGACTGGTGGGAGATGAAGCAGTAACCACCTTTACTCTTTCACTTCCTCAGGACTTTTTGCCGGCCCTCGATGACAATGCCACGGGTGGCATCGGTGGCTGGCGTTCCGTCGATGCGGTAGATGCGAGCTGGGCCTTCTTGCTGCACGGTTCGGGGGGCACTGGGTACATTGGACATGGCACCCGTCTTCTCGATGAACTCGGCACGAGCCTTTGCCAACTGCTCGATAAAGCGCTCGTGGCTACGAATGAGTTGGTAGAGCACGGAGCCTGCGATGCGGCCTGCATCCACGTCGCTCTGCCAGTGGTAGCCGGAGATGACACGACTCTGGCCGAACTCGTAACCTCGTGCCAGCAGACCTTCCATCGCCTGGGGCGACTGGTTGATGTCGGCCAGCAGAAGTGCCGATGTCCAGCCGAAAACGGTATGTCCCGAGGGGTAAGAGCCTTCATAGCGGTGCTTCTCCTCTTTCTCGGGAATCAGCGTGCCCTCGTTGTAGTAGGCATAGGGACGCTGGCGGTTGAACTGAACCTTGGCGTCGGAATAGATGCTGTCGCATGAGGCACAGACATCTTGCAGGATGGAGTAAATCTCAGGGGTATCTTCCTTCGTAATCTCTAAGCCAAACAGTCCTCCGAACTCATCGATGATGGTCTGCATGCTATACACGGCATCGCGCTGTGCCTGGGCTGCGCGTGCCTCGTCTTGCCGCATCAGCTTTCCCCAAAGGTGCTGCGACTGGTCTGCCACGAAGCGGGCCGACTCGAATGCCGGGAAGGGAGGCAGGATTTTCGTCATATCGGGCAGTTCCGCCTTAGTAAAATAGGCGTGTCCGTTTTTCTCGTCGCCTGCCGCAAAGACTGTTGCGGCAGCACTGAGCGTAAACGCTACAGTCAGTAAGATTGTTCTTTTCATTGCTATTAAGTAAGTGAACAAAATTAGTTTATACAAAACAAATATATGGAATTCCCGTTATACACATAGTTATGGGAAAGCCAAAAGTATTGGAGTTGACCGAGGCGCAGCGCCTCGATCTCTATCGGGGATTTCGCTTAGGCGAGA
>JAFSKR010000054.1 GCA_017448825.1 Bacteroidaceae bacterium | reverse complement strand
TCTCCACCAGCACTTGCGGAGAGAAGGAGAATGCCTTTTCAGCCAGACGGTTCAGTTCTTCCTCGTTGTCGCAGAAGCCAGAACCAAGACCGCCGAGGGCGTAGGCGGCACGGATGATGACGGGATAGCCGAGGTCAGCGGCGGCTTGACGTGCCGCCTCGATGGTTTCGCAAGCGTGGCTCTTGATGGTCTTCACGTCGATTTCATCGAGCTTCCTTACGAAGAGTTCGCGGTCTTCGGTGTCGATGATGGCTTGGACGGGTGTGCCCAGCACTTGGACGTCATATTTCTCCAGGATGTGCTGCTGATACAGCTGCACGCCGCAGTTGAGGGCAGTTTGTCCGCCGAACGCCAAGAGGATGCCTTGTGGCTGCTCCTTCTGGATGACCTTCTCCACAAAGAAGGGCGTGACGGGCAGGAAGTAAATCTTGTCAGCCACACCTTCGGAGGTCTGCACGGTGGCGATGTTGGGATTGATGAGGACGGTCTCGATGCCCTCTTCCTTTAGGGCTTTCAATGCTTGACTGCCCGAGTAGTCGAACTCGCCAGCCTCGCCAATCTTTAAGGCGCCCGAACCGAGGAGGAGCACCTTCTTGATATGAGATTTGTTCATTGTCTTGGGATGTCTTAAAGGATTTCTACAAACTCATCGAACATGAATTCTGTATCGACAGGACCACTGGCCGCCTCGGGGTGGAACTGTGCGGAGAACCACGGGTACTTCTTGTGGCGGATGCCTTCGTTGGAACCGTCGTTCATGTTGATGAAGAGGGGTTCCCAGTCGGACGGAAGCGTTTGGCCATCCACCGCATAGCCGTGGTTCTGCGAAGTGATGAAGCAACGGCTGGTGCCCACCTGCTGCACGGGTTGGTTGTGGGAACGGTGTCCGTATTTCAGTTTGTAAATTTGGGCTCCGGCAGCTTTTGCCAACAGCTGGTTGCCCATGCAGATGCCCATGCAGGGACGCACCTTCGCGCCCTTGTCTGCCTTGGCCTTTTCGGTTGTGAGGAATGTCTTGATGTTTTTGACGGCATCGGCGGCGGTGTCTGGGTCGCCAGGACCGTTGGCGAGGAAAAGCCCGTCGAAGTCGAGGGTGTTGAAGTCGTAGTTCCACGGGACGCGGATGACTTCGACCCCACGTTTGAGGAGGCAACGGATGATGTTGTTCTTCACGCCGCAATCGACAAGCACCACCTTCTTGCCCTGTCCTTCGCCATAACGAAGAATCTTTTCGCAAGAGACCTTGGCGATGTAGTTCACGCCTTCGTATTGGGCGGTGGGGATGTTGTCGGGTTCGTCGTCGAAGAGAATCTTGCCCATCATCACGCCGTGTTCGCGGAGCACTTTGGTGAGTTGGCGCGTGTCGATGCCTGTGATGCCTGGGACTTGTTCACGCTTCAGCCAGTCGGCAAGGCTTTCCTTGGCATTCCAGTGGGAGTGCTCGGTGCTGTAGTCGCTGACGATGATGGCCTCGGCATGGATTTTGTCGCTCTCCATGAAGGTGGCGATGCCGTTCTCTTCGATGCTGAAGGGAGGCACGCCGTAGTTGCCGACAAGTGGATAGGTGAGTGCCATGAGTTGCCCCGCGTATGAGGGGTCGGTGAGGCTTTCGGGATAGCCCATCATGGCGGTGTTGAATACCACCTCGCCAGCCACAGGCTTTTCATACCCGAAGCTCTTGCCGTGGAAGGTGGTGCCGTCTTCTAAAAGAAGTGTTACGTTTCTCATGAATGTCGTGTTTGTTTAATCCTTGAAATTCAGTCTTCCGGGTTCTGTGAAATAGTATCTCTCCACGTAGTTGATGAATGCCTGATTGACCAGACGGACACCGCCTGGAGTGGGGTAGTCGCCACTAAAATACCAGTCACCCGGATGGTTGGGACAGGCACGATGCAATCCGTCGAGGCTCTGATAGACAATCTCGATGTCTGACGTCACGCCTGGCGCACGAAGCATTTCTGCCATCTTATGGCTGATGTCTTCATCCGTGAAAGGTGCGTATATCTCCTTCACATGGTTTTTCATCTGCTCCTTCGGTAGATTCACTTGTGCCTTGCACTTTTGATAGACACGATAGATGATTTGTTCCTTGTTCTTGTCTTTCAGCAGTTCGATGGCGGCACGGAATGCGATGAACTCTTCCATTTTCGACATATCGATGCCGTAGTAGTCGGGGTAGCGCACCTGTGGTGAGCTGCTGACGATGACAATCTTCTTGGGATGCAGGCGGTCGAGGATGCGGATGATGCTTTCCCTCAAAGTGGTGCCGCGCACGATGCTGTCGTCAATCACCACGAGGTTGTCCACTTGTGGCACGAGGCTTCCGTAGGTGATGTCGTACACATGGGCGGCGAGGTCATTGCGCGAATCGCTTTCGGTGATGAAGGTGCGTAGTTTGATGTCCTTCAGGACGACCTTCTCTGAGCGTACCTGTGGGTCGATGATGGCGCGAAGCTCTGTTTCTGACGGCTTATGGTCGAGTGCCAGCAGTTTCTCTATCTTCTGCTCATGCAAGTATGCCTTGAAGCCGTCCAGCATACCGTAGAACGCCACTTCGGCGGTATTGGGGATGAACGAGAAAACCGTATGCTCCACATCACCCTTGATGGCGTTCAGGATGGGGTTCAGCAATTGCCGCCCCAAAGCCTTGCGTTCTATGTAAATATCCTTGTCGCTGCCTCGACTGAAGTAGATGCGCTCGAAGGAACAGCGTTGATTCTCCTTGGGGACGATGATTTGCGAGAAACGGACATCGCCATACTTGCTACAGATGACGGCTTGTCCCGGTTCGAGCTCATGTACCTGTTCCGCTTCTACATCCAAGGTCGTTTGGATGGCAGGACGTTCGGATGCAACTGCCAAGATTTCGTCATCCATGTACCAGAATGCAGGACGGATGCCCCACGGGTCACGCATGGCAAACATTTCGCCAGAACCTGTCTGGCCACAGACGACATAGCCGCCGTCCCACAAAGGAGCGGACTTGTCGAGCACGTTCTCCATCTTGATGTGTTCCTCAATATAGTCGGTGATGTCGTAGCCTTCCAACCCCATATTCTCCGCCTCCTCGAATAGGCGTTCCGATTCACGGTCAAGTCGGTGCCCCACCTGTTCCAGCATGATGTATGTGTCACTGTAGATGCGTGGATGTTGTCCCGTCTTGGCGATTTCTCCGAAGAACTCGTCAACGTTCGTCATGTTGAAATTGCCGCATAGGCAGAGGTTCTTGGCGCGCCAGTTGTTGCGGCGCAAGAAAGGATGTACAAAAGAAAGGCCACTCTTGCCGGTCGTGGAATACCGGAGGTGGCCCATGTACAATTCCCCTGCAAAGGGGAGATTCTTCTTGGCGTATGCAGCATCGGAGACTTTCTCGGGGGAGTAGTCCTTGAAGTACTGATGCACGTTGGCAAATACTTCCGTGATGGCACCAGAACCGAGTGCTTTCTCCCTGAACATATATTCCTCGCCTGGGTTGCAAGCCAGTTTTACACAACTGATGCCTGCTCCTTCCTGGCCACGGTTGTGCTGCTTCTCCATCATCAGATAGAGTTTGTTCAGCCCGTACTGCCACGTTCCATATTTTTGCTGGTAGAATTCCAATGGCTTGCGGAGACGTATCTGAACGATGCCACATTCATGTTTGAGTGGTTCCATATTGTGTTTGTTTTTATTCTACTGTCACAGATTTTGCCAAGTTCCTCGGTTGGTCAACGTCCTTGCCCTTCGCAACGGCGATGTAATACGCCAGCATCTGGAGTGGGATGGAAGCCAAGAGGGGTTCGAGGCATTCCTCGGTGTGGGGCAGCTCAATGACGCTGTCTGCCATCTTGCGGATGGTCTCGTCGCCTTCTGATACGATGGCGATGACACGTGCCTTTCGTGCCTTGATTTCTTGAATGTTGCTGACCACTTTTTCGTAGAGCACGTTCTTGGTGGCGACCACCACAACGGGCATTTCGTCGTCAATCAGCGCAATGGGGCCGTGCTTCATCTCGGCAGCAGGATAGCCTTCGGCATGGATGTAGGAGATTTCCTTAAGTTTCAACGCTCCCTCCAAGGCAACCGGGTAGTTGTAGCCACGTCCGAGATAGAGGAAGTTGTGGGCGTATGTAAAGATGCGACTGATGTCCTTGATGGCATCGCCCTGTTTCAGCAGTTCCTCCATCTTCTGAGGAATGGCATTCAACTCGGTCAGCACCTTTGTGTAGCGCACGTTGTCGATGGTGCCGCGTTCCTTTCCCAAGGCAAGTGCCAACATCGTGAGTACGGTCACCTGACCCGTAAACGCTTTGGTGGAAGCCACACCAATTTCTGGTCCTACGTGGATGTAGCTGCCCGTGTGGGTGGCGCGAGGAATGCTGCTGCCGATGGCGTTGCAAATGCCGTAGATGAAGGCACCCTTTGACTTGGCTAACTCGATGGCAGCCAAGGTGTCGGCTGTTTCGCCTGACTGGCTGATGGCAATGACCACATCCTGTTCGTTGATGACGGGCTTGCTGTAACGGAACTCGCTGGCATACTCCACCTCCACGGGAATCTGGCAGAAGTCCTCAATCAGCTGTTTGCCGATGAGTCCGGCGTGCCAACTGGTTCCGCAAGCCACGATGATGATGCGGCGAGGGTTGATGAGGTACTTCCGATAGTCAATGATGGCAGACAGCGTGACGTTGTTTGCCTCCACATTCACACGGCCTCTCATGCAGTCTTTCAGACACTCTGGCTGTTCAAAGATTTCCTTCAGCATGAAGTGGGCAAACCCGCCTTTCTCAATCTGAGCGAGGTTCAAGTCCACTGTTGTCACCTCATGCTCCATCTTCTCGTTGTTGAAATCGACCACTTCCACTTCTTTGCCGCGGCGAATCACGGCAATGTCCTTGTCATCCAGATAAATCACCTTGTCTGTGTATTCGATGATAGGGCTGGCATCAGAACCGAGGAAGAACTCTTCTTCGCCAATGCCCACCACCAAGGGGCTGCTCTTTCGGGCTGCGATGATTTGGTCGGGGTCATCCTTATCGAGAATGGCGATGGCGTATGCGCCAATGACCGACTGTAAGGCAATTCGCACGGCTGTCAACAAATCGACGTTTCGTTTTGTGCGCACATATTCGATGAGTTGCACCAGCACTTCTGTGTCAGTGTTACTCTTGAACTCGATTCCTTGTTCTTGCAGCTGCTTTTTCAGCACCGCATAATTTTCGATGATTCCGTTGTGGATAATCGCCAGATTACCCGTATAGGAGATGTGTGGGTGTGCATTGGTGGAGTTTGGCTCTCCGTGAGTTGCCCAGCGTGTGTGGGCGATGCCGACGCAGCCGCTCGTGTCTTTGTCGGAAGCAAACGCCTCCAAATCTGCTACTTTCCCTTTCGTTTTGTAGACTCTCAGTTCGCCGCTTTTTGTCAGAAGTGCCACTCCTGCACTGTCATAGCCTCTGTACTCCAATCGCTTGAGTCCTTTGATGAGGACGGGGTAAGCGTTACGTTTACCTAAGTATCCAACAATTCCACACATAGTATTACTTTTTATTTTGTCGCTGCAAAGGTACGGATTTATTTTCTTTTTATCACAAGAAAGCCCGATAATTTTTATATTTGAAAGTAAAAAGGACGTTTTTGTGACGAAATGACACAAGGAGGAATGAGGAACATGGTGCCAAATGGTGTTCCCACAGACGTAATTACGATGACGGGTGCATCGTAAATACGATAAGCCCTGCACCATAATTGCGATGCAGGGCTTATCAGTTAAATGGTTCTGCGTGAACCGTGTTTCTTAGATGAGGTCGATGCTGCGCTTCACGAAGTTGTTGAGGGCTTCGCCGCGGAGCAAGCCGTTCTGGAGCAATGCCAGGTCAATGAGCTGGCTGACCACTTCAGTCTTGGCATCCTTGATGTTTGCCTTGATGAGTGGGTGGTCGGTGTTGAGCACGAGGTTGAGCATCGTTGGCATCTCACCATAGAAAGCCATGCCCGGTTGCAGACGTGACATATCTTTCATGCGGCGCATATACTCGCTCTGGGTCATCACCACAGGTGCGGCTGTCTCGCCCAGTGCCTGTGGCTCCACGTTGAACTCTATCTTGTCGAGTTTCGGCAGGGCGTTCTTGAAGGTTTCGGTGAGTGCCTTCTTGTCGTCCTCGGGCAGTTCTTCTTTCTTCTCGTCGCTCTTTACGATGAGCTTGTCCACCACGTCGGAATCAACACGGGTGAAGCGGCTCTTCTCGAACTTTTCCTCAAAGAGGTTGCACATGGCAGGGTCGAGCTGCCCATCCATCAGGAGCACGTTGTAGCCCTTGGCGTTGGCGGCATCGATGTAGCTGTACTGGTCGTCCTTGTTGTTGGCATAGAGGTAGATGAGGTTGCCGTCCTTGTCGGTTTGCTCACCCTTGATGAGCGTCTGGTACTCCTCGAAGGTGTACATCTTGCCTTCGGTGTCCTTCAGCAGGGCGAATGCCTTTGCCTTGTCGTAGAAGTCGCTTTCGGAGAGCATTCCGTAGTTGATGAAGATTTTGATGTCATCCCACTTCTCCTCAAACTGCTTGCGGTCACTCTTGAAGATGGAGGAGAGGCGGTCGCTCACCTTCTTGCTGATGTAGGTGGAAATCTTCTTCACGTTGGAGTCGCTCTGCAAGTAGCTTCGGCTTACGTTCAGCGGGATGTCAGGAGAGTCAATCACACCATGCAAGAGGGTCATGAAGTCGGGCACGATGCCTTCCACATTGTCGGTCACGAACACCTGATTGCAGTAGAGATTGATTTTGTTCTTCTGGATGTCGAGGTTGGTCTTCACCTTCGGGAAATAGAGGATGCCCGTGAGGTTGAAGGGGTAATCGACGTTAAGGTGAATCCAGAAAAGCGGCTCGTCGCTCATGGGGTAGAGCTTCTTGTAGAACTCCTTGTAATCCTCGTCTTTCAGTTCTGATGGCTTGCGTGTCCAGAGTGGGGTGGTGTCGTTGATGACATCATCCTCGTCGGTTTCCACGCTCTTCTTCTCCTTGTCGTCCCACTTGGTCTTCTTGCCGAATGCCACGGGCACAGGGAGGAACTTGCAGTACTTGTTCAGCAACTCGCTCACCTTGTACTTCTCCAGGAACTCCTTGCAGTCATCGTCGATGTACATCACGATGTCCGTTCCACGGTCAGCCTTGTCGGCATCTTCGATGGTGAACTCAGGGCTTCCGTCGCAACTCCACTTCACGGCCTTGCTGCCTTCCTGCCAACTCTTGGTGATGATTTCCACCTTCTTGCTCACCATGAAAGCGGAATAGAAGCCCAAGCCGAAGTGACCGATGATGGCGTTGGCATCCTCCTTATACTTGTCGAGGAAGTCGTTGGCACCCGAGAAAGCGATTTGGTTGATATACTTGTCAATCTCTTCTTCGGTCATGCCGATGCCTCGGTCGCTGACGGTCAGCGTGCCCTTCTCCTTGTCGATGCTGACACGCACGGTGAGGTCGCCTGCCTCTTCCTTCAGCTCTCCCTTGCTGGCAAGGGTCTTGAGCTTCTGGGTGGCATCGACTGCGTTGCTCACGATTTCACGGATAAAGATGTCGTGGTCACTGTAGAGAAACTTTTTGATGACGGGGAAGATGTTCTCGGTCGTAACCCCGATGTTACCTTGTTGTGACATGATGTTATTTACTATTTGACAATTTACAATTTACTATTTATTTCCGATGTTGGAGAAAGGGCAAAAAAAATGCCAGCCACTTTCGTGACTGACATTTTGTCGGTATTGTTCGTTGCTCACTTCTTCCCGACCACAATCTTGT
Source organism: Bacteroidaceae bacterium (assembly GCA_017448825.1). Taxonomy (GTDB): domain Bacteria; phylum Bacteroidota; class Bacteroidia; order Bacteroidales; family Bacteroidaceae; genus Minthosoma. The sequence continues at coordinate 12,937 of JAFSKR010000054.1, read as the reverse complement.
CCTCTTTCAGTTCTGCCAGGATGGTGTCGCCTTCCTGCACCTCTTCCTCCACCAGCATCTCGCTGATGCGGTCTTCGAGGTGTTGCTGGATGGCACGGCGAAGTGGACGTGCGCCAAACTGTTTGTCATAACCTTTCTCAGCGATGAACTTCTTGGCGTCATCGGTGATTTCGAGGGTCATGCCGAGGTCGTCGATACGCTTGTACAGCCCCTTCAGTTCGATGCCGATGATTTGCAGGATGGCATCGAGTTCCAACTGGTCGAAGGTGATGATTTCGTCGATGCGGTTCAGGAACTCAGGTGAGAATTGCTTGTTGAGGGCTTTCTGGATGACGGAGCGTGACACTTCCTTGTCGTCCTTATCAGCCATTGCGGCAAAGCCTACGCCACGACCAAATTCCTTCAGCTGGCGAGTGCCCACGTTGCTGGTCATGATGATGACAGTGTTGCGGAAGTCAATCGTGCGACCTTGTGTGTCGGTCAGTCGCCCATCGTCCATCACTTGCAGGAGCAGGTTGAACACATCGGGATGTGCCTTCTCAATCTCGTCGAGCAGCACGATGGAATAGGGCTTGCGGCGCACCTTCTCAGTGAGCATTCCGCCTTCCTCATACCCTACATATCCAGGAGGTGCACCCACCAGTCGGCTGACGGTGAACTTCTCCATGTACTCGCTCATGTCGATGCGGATGAGTGCGTCTGCCGAACCGAACATGTGCTCTGCTAACTTCTTGGCCAAGAACGTCTTGCCCACACCCGTGGGACCGAGGAACATGAACGTGCCAATCGGACGATTGGGGTCTTTCAAGCCCACACGGCTACGCTGGATGGCATTCACCAGTTTATCGACTGCAGCATCCTGTGCGATGACATTGTTCTTCAGCTCTTGCCTCATGCCTTTCATGCGGATGCCTTCTGCATTGGCCATTTTGCTGACAGGAATGCCCGTCATCATCGAAACGGTGTGTGCCACATCGTCAGCACTGACTTTCTGTCGTTTGTCTTCCAAGGTGGCTTCCCATTGCCTCTTCATGGTTTCCAGCTCCTCGCCCAGGATTTTGCTGCGGTCGCGGTAGCTGGCTGCCAGTTCAAAGTTCTGATTTGCAACAGCCTTGTCCTGCTTCTTGAGAATTTCGGCAATCTGCTCCTCCTTCTCTTCTATTTCCTTGGGCACATCTACATTGTTTATATGTACGCGCGAGCCAACTTCATCGAGCACATCGATGGCTTTGTCTGGGAAACTGCGGTCTGTGATGTAACGTTCCGGCAGCTTCACACAGGCATCCAGCGCCTCTTCAGTGTAGGTGACGTTGTGATGCTCTTCGTAACGATCCTTGATGTTGTGCAGGATGGTAAGCGTCTCTTCAGGAGTGGTTTGTTCCACAATCACCTTTTGGAAACGACGTTCCAGGGCACCATCCTTCTCGATGCTCTTGCGGTATTCGTCCAGTGTTGTGGCACCGATGCACTGCAATTCGCCACGTGCCAAAGCAGGCTTCATCATGTTGGCAGCATCCATCTGACCTGCCTGATTGCCTGCTCCGACAAGGGTATGTATCTCGTCAATGAAAACGATGATGTCTGGATTGGAACGCAATTCGTTGATGATGCTACGCATACGCTCCTCGAACTGACCACGGTATTTCGTGCCAGCCACCACGCTCGACATATCGAGGCTGATAATGCGCTTGCCAAATAGCACCCGTGCAACTTTCCTTTCGTTGATGCGGGTTGCCAAACCTTCCACAATGGCACTCTTGCCCACGCCTGGCTCACCGATAAGCACTGGGTTGTTCTTCTTGCGTCGGGACAGAATCTGAGCCAGACGCTCAATCTCCGTTTCGCGACCAACGACAGGGTCGAGTTTCCCTTCACCTGCCGCACGGGTCAGGTCGAAGCCGAACTTGTCGATGGCAGGAGTGTCCGAATTGCCTTTCTTGGTCGTCTTTGTTGAAGAAGGTTGAGCTGGACTTGAGGATGTGTTCCCACCTGTTGGCGGAGGAGCGTCTTCGTCTTCATCCTCTTCGTCGTAGTCCACATCGCTCTGGGGTTGCAGTGGTGCTTTTTGAGTCGTTAGCGAGTCATATAGTTCCTTGTAGGTCACATCGCAGTCGTTGAGGATGCGAGCCACCATATTGTCCTTCTGTTTCAACAAAGCTAACAGCATATGTTCGGCATCGCTCTCCTCGCTTTTCATCAGGCGTGCTTCCAGCACCGCCAGCCTCATCACTGTATTCGACTTTTGGTTGAGCGCAATATCAGTGGAGAGCAGTGCTTGGCCGTCGTCTCTCACACTCCTTTCCAGCACGTCTTTCACCGTGGGGAGGTTGACGTAGAATTTCTTTCGGAGCACGTCGATGGCACGGCTTTCTCCATCACGTATCAACCCCAGCATCAGATGCTCGGGACCGATGTAGTCATTATTGAGCCGCAGCGCCTCCTCCTTGCTGTAACCAAGGATGCGCGACATTCTTTCAGAGTATTTGTAATTCATAAAATTTCATATTTCCCTTCGGATATTTCCACCACAAAGGTTTTGCCAGCGTGGGGTTATTCCTGTTTTTTCGTGCAAAGTCTTTCAAAATGTCATGCCTGTCAGGACAAGCTGTCTGATGCATACATGCGCTCTTCCCCTCATAATAGGGGGAGATGCCCAGCGGGCAGAGGGGGTATGCTCATTGAAGCCATTTTGTCAGTCTTTGTATGATTTCTTCCTTCATGTCAGCGGGCATATTGCTGATTCTTGCCCTGTGGCTCCCTCGTGGTTGCACATACACACGCATGTTCTCCTTCTTCTTGCAGTTCAGCCATGTACACACACCGCTCGCGCTCCACGGGTCAATCTCGCCATATATAAATATATGTGTAGGGTCTTCCTCTTTCAGGAACTTCACGGTGCGTTTGTAGAGCGTGGGGTCGAAGTCGTAGCCTCTCACGCTGTCAGGCAGCATGATTTCCTTCAGATAGCCTTTGGTGCTCTTCAGCGAAGTCCACTTCTTGATGGGTTTGAGTGAATACCCGTAGTAACCCAGTTCGCGGCTTGCCTGCACATCGAAAGGTTGGAAACGATTCGGATATGTGAAGTAATCGGGACTTGCCACCTCCATGAAGTTGCTGAACCAGGTCTGATTGTCAGCCGTCAACGAGGGGATGGTGCTCACAGGGGTTCCCCACTGCCACAGGGCAAAAGGATATTCAAGCACGCAGTAATCGTAGATGTCCTCTTCGGGCAGATAGAACTGATAGCCATGTTCGGTGTTGAATTGCTTGAACAACTCCATCAACGCAGGCTTTCGTCTCATCAGTTCCTGCATGGCGGCCTTGATGGAGTCGCGTTCGGCTTTTGTGCCCACCTTTTTTGCGAGGAACTTCTCATGCCGTCCGTCTTCCACCGCGCGGTTCAGTGGTGCCACGTAGCTCACGCTCACATCCACGTCGTCAGGGTAGGTGGCACGATAGAACATGGTTGTCTGGCCGCCCTTGCTGATGCCCGTGCTGATCCACTTGCCCTTGAAGAGTTGGCCCAACACTTGGCGTGTATGATGGTAATCGCCCAAGGAATTGTCAACGGTCATGTAGTCCCAGTTCGTGGGTTGGGGCACGCTCTCTGCAAAGTAGCGGTATTCGCACAACACCACGTTAGCATCGAACAACTGGCACAACTCTTCCTCGTAACCTGGATTCATGCCATAGTCGGCAAAGTAACCTTCAGTGACAATGACAGTGGGTCTGTCCAAGCCCTTCAGCCCCACGATGATACGCTCGCCAAAAGTGCCTTTCTGTTGTGTCTTCCAATCCACTTGCTGTTCCATCTTCATCACGTACTTCTCCTTGAACTTGGTGGTCTCCAGAGGCTTGACATCGCTCACCCCTTCCAGTGCGCACAACTGTTGCATGAAGGGGGTGGAAACGGTTTGTGCTGTCAGCCATGATGCCGACAGCGCAAAGAAAATAGATATAGTCAGTTTCTTCATAAGTGGCTTTCATTCTTTGCCCGCCGTATGGCAGGTCACTTTAATATGCTCTTGCAATCAACACTCGGTATTTCGCTGGTTTGCCGCTCACCATGTCCACACCTTCGGTCTGCTCAAACATGAACGGCACACAACGGATGGTTGCCTGTGTCTCTTCTTTGATTTGTGCTTCTGTATCTTCGGTTCCGTCCCAGTGGCAGAGGAAGAAACCGCCGTCCTTCACGCGCTCCTTGAACTCCTCGTAATTGTCACATTCGTAGATGTGGGCATCACGGTAGGTGACAGCCTTCTGGTAGATGTTCTTCTGGATGTCGTCAAGCAGGTTCTTGATGTACGTTTCGATGCCTTCGATGGAAACATTCTCTTTCTCCAGTGTGTCGCGGCGCATGATTTCCACCAAGCCCTTTTCGAGGTCTCTGGCTCCCAGCACCACGCGCACGGGGACACCCTTCAGTTCGTAGTCGGCAAACTTGAAGCCGGGACGCTTGTTGTCAGCGTTGTCATACTTCACGCTGATGCCCATCGCCCGGAGGTTCTTCGCAATCGCCTCTGCCTTCTCGTCCAGCATTGCCATCTGGTCGCCCTTGCCAATGGGGATGATGACCACCTGTAAGGGTGCCAACCGTGGTGGCAGCACCAGGCCGTTGTCATCAGAGTGGGTCATGATGAGCGCGCCCATCAGTCGGGTCGAGACGCCCCATGAGGTTGCCCACGCATATTCCACCTTGTTTTCCTTGTTGAGGAACTGCACGTCGAATGCCTTGCCGAAGTTCTGGCCGAGGAAGTGGCTTGTTCCGCTCTGCAGCGCCTTTCCGTCCTGCATCATCGCCTCGATAGTGTAGGTGTCGAGCGCGCCGGCGAAACGTTCCGTTTCACTCTTCACACCTTGGATGACAGGCACTGCCATGTACTCTTCGGCAAATTTGGCATACACCTTCAGCATCTGCTTGGCACGTTCCTCGGCCTCTTCGCGAGTGGCGTGTGCCGTATGGCCCTCCTGCCAAAGGAACTCCGACGTGCGCAGGAACAGGCGGGTGCGCATTTCCCAGCGCATCACGTTGCACCATTGGTTGCACAGGATGGGGAGGTCGCGGTAGGACTTGATCCAGTTCTTGTAAGTGTTCCAGATGATGGTTTCCGAAGTGGGGCGGATAATCAGTTCTTCTTCCAACTTGGCAGCAGGGTCCACCACCACGCCGTCGTGTGCTTCATTCGTCTTCAGGCGATAGTGGGTCACCACGGCGCACTCTTTGGCGAAACCCTCCACGTGTTCAGCCTCCTTGCTCAGGAAGCTCTTCGGGATGAGCAATGGGAAATAGGCGTTCTGCACCCCTGTCTCCTTAAACATATCGTCGAGCACGCGCTGCATCTTCTCCCAGATGGCATAGCCGTAGGGACGGATGACCATGCATCCTCTCACGTCGGCCTGTTCTGCCAATTCGGCCTTCACCACCAATTCATTATACCACTTTGAATAATCCTCCGACCTCTTCGTGAGGTCCTTCAGTTCTGTTGCCATATCTTTTATTTGTCCGTTTAATTTTTTGTATTCTTTTTCTGTTCATTTATTCAAATCAAGCCACAAAATTACTGAATAAATCTGAAAATAACGGTGTTTTTCAAATTTATTTGCCTTGAAGACTGGTTATATCGATGGAATTTGCGAAATTTGCACTCAAATAAGCCATCTGAAAGGGCAATATGTCATTATCAATAACTACTATCTAAACCAATTGATTTATGAAAAAAATTAAATTCAGTGCAGTCATCATGGCAGCACTTATCATTTTCTCTGGTTGTGGCATGAACAACACAACAAAAGGTGGTCTCATCGGTGGCGGTGCAGGTGCAGGCATCGGTGCCATGGTGGGCAATTTGATTGGAAAGAACGCTGGTGGCACGCTGGCTGGTGCTGGCATCGGTGCTGTCGTGGGTGCCGGTGCGGGCATCCTGATTGGCAAGAAGATGGATAAGCTGAAGCAACAAGCCGCCGCTGCCGTGGCAAACGCACAGGTGGAGACCGTGAAAGATGCCAATGGCCTTGACGCCGTGAAGGTGACGCTGGCTTCAGGTGTGCTGTTCCCCACAGGCAAGTCCACCTTGAGCAAGGAGTCGATGGAAAGTCTCACCAATTTCACCAATGATGTGCTGAAAGCCAATCCCGACTGCGATGTCGCCATTCAGGGCTACACGGATAATCAAGGCTTTAAGAAATCCACAGCCGAAGAGAGCATACAGAAGAACATCGCCCTCAGCCAGCAGCGTGCTGATGCCGTGAAGTCGTTCCTGTTAGCTCAGGGTGCAGGTGTTAACCAGATTAAGAGCAGTGTTGGCTTCGGCGAGAACAACCCGGTTGCCAGCAACGACACAAAGGAAGGCCAGGCACAGAACCGCCGTGTGGAAATCTATCTCTATGCTTCAGAGGCTATGGTGCAGTCGGCTGAAGCTGGCACGCTGCAATAATGGGAAGATTCTTTTCTGCAATCGGAAACTTCATCAAGTGGATGCTCATCGTCTTGCTGGCGGGGAGCATCCTCCTTGTTTTTCTGTTTCGCTACGTGCCTGTTTACACCTCGCCGCTCATGTTCATCCGCGCATGCGAGCAGGTGGGCAATGGCGAGAAAATCCGTTGGCATCACGAGTGGGTGCCGCTTGAAGAGATGTCGAGCGACCTTCCCCTTGCCGTGATGTCGTGCGAGGATCAGAACTTCCTCAACCACAGTGGCTTCGACTGGGATGCCATTCAGCGCGTCATCCAGGAACGCGAAGAGGGTGAACGCTTCCGTGGCGGTTCCACCATCAGCCAGCAGACGGCGAAGAACGTGTTTCTGTTCCCCACCTCGTCGTCAGGCAAGTTGGCGTGGTTCCGCAAGGGACTGGAGGCGTATTTCACGGTGCTGATGGAATTTATGTGGGACAAGCAACGCATCATGGAGGTCTATCTCAACACCATCGAGATGGGGGATGGCATCTATGGTGCCCAGGCCGTGGCGCAGGAGCATTTCGGCTGCGATGCCAAGGACCTCACCCGCAACCAATGCGCCATGATAGCCATCACGCTGCCCAATCCCCTGAAGATGAACTCGGCAGCTCCTACCAACTATATGTACAAACGCCAGACCTGGTGTCTGCGGCAGATGAAGTGGCTGGGACATTTCCCGATGCGTGACGAAGTCCAAAAAGAGTAGGGCTTCGTCATTTTTTTTCCATAGTCTAAGTTAGGTTTGAGGGAGTTTCAAGGGACGTTTGAGGGAGTTTCAAGGGAGGTTTGAGGGAGGTTTAAGGGAGGTTTAAGGGAGAAGTGATACGTGAAGAGAGTCATGGTAAAGAATTGGCTATCAATCCGTAATGGGTGTAACTCAGGGAGTTTAGGGAGTTTTGAGGGTAAAAAAACTTCTAATAAAAATTTTTCCTATAGGTTTTTAGCTCAAAACCTCCCTAACCTCCCTAACTTTTGGATAAGTTGCTGTGGGATAATAGGTTAGCTAAGGGAGTTTTGAGGTCAAACCTCCCTTAAACCTCCCTCAAAACTCCCTGATTTTGACGAAAATAAGACATTTGTGACAAAAAGGAGGCAAATATGACAATGAAAAAAGTGTGATATTGAGCGGTTTCGTGCCATCCCGATGCATCGTGGGGCGTTGGGGCGGCAGCGTGATTGTGGATGTGCCTTAAACGGGGGTGTAGGGGACTTTTTTTCAGTAAAAAGACGTTTTGTCGGGAGAGTGTTTGATTATTTGGGAAAAGTGGTGTAACTTTGCAAACTCTAAAAGAATGGATATGGTGCATTTGGACAAGCAACAAGCAAGGGAAAAGTATGAAGAGCTGGATGGCATCGGGTTCATCCAGTGGGTGACGGATGGCTATTTGGCGGCTGTTGGCGGGGCATTGACGGCGGAGAGCATGGAGGTGCTGAGTGCGGAACAGCACGCGCTGCTGTGCTACCGCTATGTGTTGGACGAGGTGATGGAGGGTGGATTCATCCAGCTGATTTTGAACGGCTATGCGCCGTATGTGCTGGAGGGGCCTTTCCCGATGGTGGTGAAGAAGATGTGGGGGAGCACATCTGGATGTGAAAAGAAGATGAAGGATTTCTCGAAGTTGCTGTATGCGGCCAAGGCGGAATATCACAAGCATCAGGAGGAATTATCGGGAGAGATGAGCGATGAGGACTTTATGGCATTGTACGAGCAGTTGGAGGAGCTGAATGAACTGGGCGATGACTTTCTGGACGAGCATCAGGAGGAGGTGACGCCAGCGGTGGCGAAGATGGTGGTGGAGAATTTAGACCAATATATGTAAGCAAATGGCAAAGAATAAGATAGCAAAGAATCAGCAGGTGAACATCAAGAACAAGAGGGCGGCGTTCGACTATGAGTTTATCGACACCTTCACGGCTGGCATCGTCTTGACGGGCACGGAAATCAAGAGCATCCGTGCGGGCAAGGCGAGCCTGGTGGACACATACTGCTATTTCATCAACGGTGAGTTGTGGGTGAAGAATATGTATGTGGCTCCCTACTTGGCCGGTTCGTATAATAATCACTTGGAGCGTCGCGAGCGGAAACTGCTGCTGAGCAAGAAGGAAATACGCAACTTGCAGAACGACACGAAGGCTCCGGGCTTCACCATCGTGCCGGTTCTGCTGTACATCAACGAGAAGGGCTTGGCAAAACTCGACATTGCCTTGGCACGAGGCAAGAAGGAGTATGACAAGCGGCAGACCATGAAGGAGAAGGAGGACAGGAGGGAGATTGACAGGGTGAAGAAGGCTCACGTTTACTAATCAGACACAACGATGAAGATACACGACATCATCAAAGAGCGCATACTGGTGTTGGACGGTGCAATGGGCACGATGATTCAACGGTATGGGCTTTCAGAAGAAGATTTCAGGGGAGAACGTTTCGAGGGTGTTCCTGGGCTGATGAAGGGCAACAACGACATCCTTTGCCTGACTCGTCCTGATGTGATAGCCGACATTCACCGAAAGTATCTTGATGCAGGTGCCGATCTCATCACCACCTGCACGTTCTCGTCTCAACGTGTGTCGATGGCTGACTATCACGTGGAGGAGCATTGCCGCGAGATGAACCTGGCAGGGGCGAAAATAGCCCGAGCATTGGCGGATGAATATACGAAGAAGAACCCCGAGAAGCCTCGTTTTGTCCTGGGCGATGTGGGACCGACGAACAAGACATTGAGCATCTCGCCCGATGTGAACAACCCGGCACTGAGAAGCCTCACGTATGATGAACTGGTAGCTGCATACGTGGAACAAATGGAAGCCTTGATGGAGGGTGGGGTGGATGCGCTCTTGATAGAGACCATCTTCGACTCGTTGAATGCCAAGGCTGCCATCTATGCGGCCGAGACTGTCATGGAGCACGCGGGGAGGAAAGTGCCGCTGATGCTGTCCATCACCGTGAGCGACACGGCAGGAAGGACGCTGTCGGGGCAGACACTGGAGGCGTTCTTGGCGAGTGTGCAGCACGCCGACATCTTCTCCATCGGATTGAACTGCTCGTTTGGTGCGCGCCAGCTCAAGCCTTTCCTGAAGGTTCTGGCGGAAAAGGCACCATATTATATCTCGGCACATCCCAATGCTGGGTTGCCCAATTCATTGGGACTCTATGACCAAACGCCCGACATGATGGCGGAACAAGTGAAGGAGTATGTGGACGAAGGGCTGGTGAACATCATTGGCGGATGCTGCGGCACGACGGAGAAGTTCATCGAGCGCTATCCTGCCCTCGTGGAGGGCAAGAGGCCACACGTGCCTGTGGGGAAGCCTAAGAATATGTGGCTCAGCGGATTGGAACTGTTGGAACTGACTCCCGAACGCCGCTTCGTGAATGTGGGCGAACGATGCAATGTGGCTGGTTCAAGGAAGTTCCTCCGCCTCATCAATGAGAAGAACTACGAGGAAGCCCTCTCCATCGCCCGCAAGCAGGTGGAAGATGGGGCATTGGTCATCGACATCAACATGGACGATGGTCTCTTGGATGCCAAGCAGGAAATGGTGACGTTCCTGAATCTGCTGATGAGCGACCCCGACATCTCCAAAGTGCCCGTGATGATTGACTCCAGCGACTGGAATGTGATTACGGCTGGCTTGAAGTGTGTGCAGGGAAAGAGCATCGTGAACAGCATCTCGCTGAAAGAGGGGGAGGAGATGTTCTTGGAGAAAGCCCGTGAAATCAAGCGCCTGGGTGCTGCCACGGTGGTGATGGCTTTTGATGAGCAGGGACAGGCAACGACTTACGAGCGGAAAATAGCCATCTGTGAACGTGCTTATCGTCTGTTGGTCGATCAGGTGGGGTTCAATCCCATCGACATCATCTTCGACCCTAACGTGCTGGCGGTGGCGACGGGCATGGAAGAGCACAACGCATACGGCCTTGACTTCATCCGTGCGACGGAGTGGATTCGGAAGAACCTGCCAGGTGCGCATGTGTCGGGCGGCATTAGCAACCTGTCCTTCTCTTTCCGTGGCAATAATTACATCCGTGAGGCGATGCACGCCGTGTTCCTCTATCACACCATCAACAAGGGGCAGGACATGGGCATCGTGAATCCTGCCGCACAGGTGCTCTACAGCGACATCCCCGACGAGGTGCTGACTGCCATCGATGATGTGCTGCTCAATAGAGACAAGGGGGCGACCGAAAGGCTGATTGAAATTGCTGCTCAAATCAAAGCGGAGCAGACCCTCTCCTCACCCTCCCAACAGGGAGGAGGTAGTATCCCTGCCCATGAGAATGCTAATGGGCAAGGAAACCGCTTTTCCCCTGTAGGGGAAACGGAAAGGGGCTCTGGGTCTGCTTGGCGAAATGGCACCGTGGAGGAGCGATTGCAACACGCGCTCGTGAAAGGTGTTAGCGATTATCTGGAAGCCGACTTGGACGAGGCAACCCAACGTTATGACAACCCCGTGAAGATTATCGAAGGGCCGCTGATGGATGCCATGAATACGGTGGGAGAGCTTTTCGGAGCAGGCAAGATGTTCCTGCCTCAAGTGGTGAAGACGGCACGGACGATGAAACGTGCGGTGGGCATTCTCCAGCCGCTCATCGAGGCAAGCCGTTCGGAGGGTGCACAGAAGGCTGGCAAGGTGCTGTTGGCAACGGTGAAGGGCGATGTGCACGACATCGGGAAGAACATCGTCAGCGTCATCCTCGCATGCAACAACTACGAAATCATCGACCTCGGCGTGATGGTGCCTACGGAGACCATCGTTGACCGTGCCATCGAAGAAAACGTTGATATCATCGGGCTTTCAGGCCTCATCACCCCTTCGCTGGAAGAGATGGTGAATGTGGCACGTGCCCTCGAAGAACGGGGCGCGAACATCCCCATCATGATTGGCGGTGCCACGACCAGCGAACTGCACACGGCACTGAAGATTGCCCCTGTCTATCATGCTCCCGTCCTCTGGATGAAGGATGCCTCGCAGAATGTGCTGGCGAGTGCCAAACTGCTCAATCCCGACACGCGCAATGCATTGGAAAAGGATTTGGACAAAAAATATGCCGAACTCCGTTCCGAACGCTCGGAAGGGGAATCCGGCATGGTCAGCCTGGAAGAAGCGAGACGGAGAAAGCCTCGCTACTTTGAATAGGAGAGACGAATGGGGGTGTTCAGGGCTTGTTGCCTGTGACCCTCAGCATCAGCACGTGGCTGTCTTTGCCTCCTCCCACCAAACATCCATTTGTTCCAAGGTCAGGTCTTTCAGGTCCTGACCTTTTTCTTTCGCCTTGGCTTCCACATAGTTGAAGCGGCGGATGAATTTCTGGTTGGTGTGTTCGAGGGCGTTGTCGGGGTTGATTTTGTAGAGGCGTGCAGCGTTGATGAGACTGAACATCACATCGCCAAACTCCGCGGTGGCTTGCTTCTTGGCAAGTTCCTTCTCCCCGTCGGTCTCGGCACCGTTGTATAGCTTTTCCACTTCCTCCTCAAATTCAGTGATTTCCTCCTTCACCTTCTTCCACACATCGCGGCGTTCTTCCCAATCGAAGCCCACGTTGCGTGCCTTGTCCTGAATGCGGTATGCCTTCACCAGCGAGGGCAGTGCATCAGGCACGCCCGAGAGCACCGTCTTGTTTCCATCCTTCTCCTTCGTCTTTATCTGTTCCCATGTCTGCACCACCTCGCCTGCCGTGCTTGCCTTCACGTCGCCATACACGTGGGGATGGCGGAAGATGAGTTTGTCGCACAGTTTGTGGCACACGTCAGCCACATCGAACGCACCTTTCTCCTCGCCAATCTTTGCGTAGAACACGATGTGGAGCAGCACATCGCCCAGTTCCTTGCAGATGTTCAGGTCATCGTTCTTGATGAGCGCGTCGCATAGCTCGTAAGTCTCTTCAATCGTGTTGGGACGCAGTGACTCATTCGTCTGCTTCCTGTCCCACGGGCACTTCTCGCGAAGGTCGTCCATCACGTCGAGCAAACGCCCGAAAGCCTCCATTTTTTCTTGTCTTGTATGCATAATCTTCTCTTTTAGGATTGTCTTGTCCACAAATTTTCCACAAAGGTACGAAATTTTCCTTGATTTTATTTTGTAGTATCTAAAATTTGCACTACCTTTGCACTCGCAAATGACAAAGGAGCATCTTCTGCCAAGGAGAACGCACATTGTCAGCGCATTCAGAACACACGGTTCCGGAAGGATGGGTGAGTGGCTGAAACCACCAGTTTGCTAAACTGACGTACGGGTTACCGTACCGGGGGTTCGAATCCCCCTCCTTCCGCTACCTTTTCTTTTTGGGCGCTTTCGTCTAGCGGCTAGGACACATGCCTCTCACGCATGGAACACGGGTTCGATTCCCGTAGGCGCTACAAAAAGACACGCGGCGCTTTCGTCTAGCGGCTAGGACACATGCCTCTCACGCATGGAACACGGGTTCGATTCCCGTAGGCGCTACAAATTCGCCACAAAGAATTAAGGGACTTGCAGAAAT
>JAFSKR010000053.1 GCA_017448825.1 Bacteroidaceae bacterium | reverse complement strand
TTTCACTTTCCACTTTTCACTTTATTTCCGTACCTTTGTACCCGATTTTGCAAATTATGGATGCTTTACAACAAATACGCCAACCCATTGATGCTGAAATGAATCAATACAAGCAGGTATTCGATTCATATCTTCAGCATTCCAACCCCATCTTGAAGGAAGTATTGGGCAAGTTGGGTCGTCGCAAAGGAAAGATGATGCGTCCTCTGCTGACACTTCTCAGTGCCAAGATAGTGGGAGGAGAAGCGAATGAGCATTCCATTTATACTGCTGCCACGTTCGAGTTTTTCCATACGGCAAGCCTTGTACATGATGATATTGTGGATGAGAGTGAGGAGCGTCGTGGTCAGCAATCTGTCAACGATGCCTACGGCAATCAAGTGGCGGTGCTGGTGGGCGATTTCATTCTGGCAAACGCTTTGCTGTGTGCTGCTAAGACGGGTTCTTCGCGATTGATTGAAATTGTTTCTACGGCAGCTCAGAATCTTGCCAGTGGAGAGTTGTTGCAGTTGAACAACGTACAGAATACCGCCATTGGTGAGGAGGTTTATTTCGACATCATCAAGAACAAGACCGCCGCACTCTTTTCTGCTTGTGCTGAAGCAGGTGCTTTGTCGGTTTCATCGGATAAAGTTGGCATCCAGACGATGCGTGATTTTGGTGAGTGCACAGGAATTTGTTTCCAAATTCGTGATGATATATTTGACTATCACAGCGATCCTCAGATAGGGAAACCGACGGGTAATGACATGAAGGAGGGTAAATTGACACTTCCTGTTATTCATGCGTTGCTGTCAACAGGCAATAAGGAGATGTTGGCACTGGCACGTAAGGTGAAAGCACGTCAGGTATCGCAGGAGGAAATTGATGTTTTGGTCGATTTCACCAAGAAAAATGAAGGTATCGAATATGCGGTTGAGGTGATGAACAACTATGCAGATAAAGCCAAGAGCCTGCTTGACCGTTTTCCTTCTTCGGATGTTAAGCAAGCCCTTGAGAGGTATGTCGATTTTGTGATTGACAGGTCTCTTTAGCCTCTTTCCCCTGTCACCATATTCTTCTTTCAATAAAAAAGGAAGCAAGTCAAACGACCTGCTTCTTCTGTCTCTTGAGTGTTGGTTTCACAACCTCAAAAGGGGTGAGACTCTTACCTATACCATAGGAGAGAGTCTCACGTGTACCATAGGAGAGACTCTCACCCCTTTTGAGATGCTGAAAGCCCCCTTTTGAGGACTTGAGAGAAACTTCCTTGATGGGTTGAAAGACGCACTTTGGGAGTATTAGAAAAACGTAATTTCCTTGCCTTCCACCTCGCTGAGTAACTTATTGGCGAGCGAGCTGGTGCCGAGACGTAACCATTTGTTGGTCAGCCATTTCTCGCCGAGTACTTCCTTCACGATGGTGTAGTAGGTGAGAGCATCCGCCACCGTCTTCATGCCACCCGCAGGTTTGAAACCAATCTGAATGCCTGTTTTTTCGTGGTATTCCTTGATGCTCTGGCACATCACGAATGCCGCTTCGGGCGTGGCGGCAGGCTCCAGTTTGCCCGTAGAGGTCTTGATATAGTCGGCACCAGCATACATCGCCAAAAGGCTGGCTTTCTTAATGTTAGAGGCTGTTTTGAGGCATCCTGTTTCGAGGATGGTTTTTAATTTCTTCTCCCCACAAACAGCTTTGATTTCGGCAATCTCATCGCACATTCCTTCATAATCGCCAGCCAGGAACTTGCCAACGGGAATCACGATGTCAATTTCGGTAGCACCATCCTTCAGTGCCAAGGCTGTTTCGGCAATCTTCACTTCGATGAATGACTGTGAGGAGGGGAAACATCCTGATACACAGGCAATTTCCACCTCATCATTCTCTAAGGTATCGTGACAGATTTTGGCAAAGTTGGGATAAACACATACGGTGGCAACGTGTCCCAACTCGGGATAAACATCGTCGAACTTGTTCACCTTTTCCACGAACTTGAGTACACTATCTTCACTATCTGTGGTCTTTAACGTAGTGAGTTCCACGCTGTTAAACAGGAATTGCTTCACCTCCCGTGTGTTGTTCTCTTGTAGGTGCTCCTTCAGAAGTGTCTCTACTTGGCGAGCAATTTGTTTGTCGTTTAGTTCCAAGTCATACTGGCTCAGAATTTTTTCGTACTTGTTGTCTTCCATTTTATTCTTTATTTTTAGTATCTATGCAGATGGTCACGGGGCCATCGTTCAATAGTTCCACTTTCATCTCTGCACCGAACTCTCCCGTGGCAATGGATTTGCCCAAGTTCTCCGATAAAACCGCACAAAACCGCTCGTAAAGCGGCACGGTCACTTCATGGCTTCCTGCCCTCAAATAGGAGGGACGATTCCCTTTCTTGTAACTGGCCCATAGGGTGAATTGACTGACGACGAGGATGTCGCCTCCAATGTCTATGATGGACTTGTTCATCACGCCGTCCTCATCGTCGAACACGCGCAAGTTACAGATTTTCTTGGATAGCCACTGTATGTCTTCCTCAGTATCAGCATTTTCGCAACCAAGAAGAACTAAATAACCCTGCCCGATTGTTGCTGTCTTCTCGCCACCAATGGTGACAGAAGCGTGTGTGACTCTTTGTATAACAGCTCTCATATTTCCTTTCTGTAACGGCTTCCACGAATTAGATGGCTCAGAGTACAGTGCAGCTAAGTTATCTCTATCCGCACTCGTGAAATCCGTTGTTTTTGATGATTATTGTATTGTTCTTTTTACGTTTCGCTGAAAGCTTCTCTTAGCAGTTGTGCTTTTGATGCTCCAATAGTCTCTTTAAGTTTCTCATAATCAGCTTCTTTAATGCGTTTGACACTCTTGAACTTTTGGAGCAACAATGTTTTAGTAGCTGCTCCGATTCCCTTGATATGGTCGAGTTCTGATTCAGTAGTGTGCTTTGCCCGTTTCTGTTTGTGGAAGGTGATGGCAAAGCGGTGTACCTCGTCTTGAATCTGTGTAAGCAGTTTGAAGAGGGGACTGTCCATTTCGATGCCCACCACTTGGGTAGGAAAGCCAAACAGGAGTTCGTTAGTGCGGTGGTGACTGTCTTTTGCCAAGCCTGCGATGGGGATGTCAAGGTGCAGCTGGTCTTCCACCACTTTTCTCACTACCTCCATCTGTCCTTTGCCTCCATCTGTGATGATGAGGTCGGGTAGGGGAGTCTCTTCTTCGATAGCACGGCTATATTTACGAAAAACCACCTCGCTCATGGAGGCGTAATCGTCTGGACCTATCACGGTTTTGATATTATACTTTCGATAGTCGTTTTTTGACTTCTTTCCTCCGATGAAAACGACACATCCTGCCACTGCATCTTGTCCCATGATGTTGGAGTTATCGAAGCATTCGATGCGCATGGGAATCTTCGGCAGTTTAAGTTTCCGCTGCAATTCTTTCAGCAGGTTCACATTCCGTTGGTCAGGGTTTAGTCGTTCAGCTTGTTTTAGTGCATCGATGCGGTACTGCCGTACATTCGCTTCGGATAGGAAGAGCAATTTCTTCTTATCACCCGCTTTTGGCACGATGAAATCAGCATCTTTCAGTTGGAAGTCGAGCTCGAAAGGCACAACGATTTCCTTCGATTCATTGCCATATTGTTCTCGCATATCGACGATGGCAAGTGAGAGGATTTCTTCAGCTGTTTCATCCAATCGCTTCTTGTATTCGTTGGTGAACACCCGAGTGATGCAACCGTTGACCACGTGCATATAGTTGACATAGGCCTTGTTTTCGTCATCTTCTATGCTGAACACATCGATGTTTTGATTGGTGCTGGTGATGACGCGACTTCTGCTGTCGAAATCCTTTGCCATCAGGAACCGTTGTTTCACTTTCTCCGCTTCGAGAAACTTTTCTTGTTCTGCCAGTGTCTGCATCTCTTCTTGCAACTGTTGGCACAAGTGGCGCGTGTTTCCGCTTAGTATTTCTCTTACCTCTTCTATCTGCTGTATGTAGGCTTCGCGTGACTGAAGGCCGATGCAGGGTGCCTTGCATTTCCCAATGTCATAGTAAAGGCACTTCTTCAGTTTGCCTTGTTCGATTTTATCGGGTGTAATGGTCGTGTGGCACAAGCGTACTTGGTAGAGTTTGCCAATCAGTTCCATCATGGCATTGAGGGTTCCTGCATGGCTGAAAGGCCCATAGTAGGTGCCTGTTTTCTTGTCAATGTTGCGAGTCTTGAACACACGTGGGAAATACTCGTTGGTGATGCAGACGGAAGGGTAGGTCTTGCCATCCTTTAGTAGGATGTTATAGAAAGGTTGGTGCTCTTTGATGAGGTTGTTTTCTTGAATCAGGGCATCTTCATCGGAGGGCACTACTACGTACTTGATGTCTGCAATTTTGCTGACAAGAATCTGCGTTTTGCGATTCTTGAACGAGTTGTTGAAGTAAGAACTGACCCTCCGTTTTAGGTTCTTCGCCTTACCCACATAAATCACCTTGCCATCCTTATCAAGATATTGATAGCATCCAGGTTCTTCGGTGAGGCTGTTGACGATGACTCTTAACCGATGTAGTTTTTCTTCTTCTTTGGTCATGTGGTTGGAGTGTTACTTTAAGAGACAAGAATGTTCCACGTGAAACAATTTGCGCCTAACCATCATAGAATCAATAAGTAACAGAAGAGTGTTCTACGTATGATGGAAGATGATTTTGTGTGGATTTTGTTATACGGAGAGCAAGGTCTGTATCTCGATGCCCTCGCCAATGGCCTCTCGTCCGTGCAATCCCTCGTCATGAATTTCGATGACAAAATTCATGTAGCACTTCTTGGGGTTGAACTTCTGGACAAGGTTCCATGCCGCTTTGATGGAGCCACCCGTGGCGAGCAAGTCGTCATGGATGAGCACCACATCGTTCTCGTTGATGGCATCCACGTGAATCTCGATGCTGTCAGTGCCGTATTCTTTTGTGAAGCTCTCACTGACGGTCTTGTAGGGAAGTTTGCCTGGTTTGCGTGCCATGATGAAACCTGCGTTGAGACGGCGTGCAAGAATGGCTCCCATCACATAACCACGTGTTTCGAGTCCCACCACCTTGGTGATGCCCTTGTCTTTGTAAAGTTCGTAGAGTTCTTCTTCCATGATGGCGAGTGCCTTGGCGTCTTTGAAGAGGGTAGTGACATCGCGAAAGTTGATACCCTTTGTTGGGAAGTCGGGAATACTTCTCAGATGGTCTAATAGATACTGATTGTTCATTGTAGTGTTAAATGATTGTATGGTTTGTTGAATGTTTTCTTGTAACTGCTTGGTTTTGCACAACATACGAGCGATTTGTTTCACGTGGAACATTTTGTTCCCTGTGTTATCTTCCCAACAGCACCAGCATGATGTTGATGTCGGAAGGTGAAACACCAGGGATGCGTGAAGCTTGTGCCAGCGTGACGGGTTGGATGGCTTGCAACTTCTGTCGTGCCTCGATGGAGATTTGGGTCATGTTGGGGTAGTCAAACTTGCCCAAAATTTTGATGTTCTCCAAGCGAATCATCTTGTCGGCCATCTGTTGTTCACGGTAGATATAGCCCTTATATTTGATTTGGATTTCTGCTGCCTCTACGATTTCTTCTCGTCGTGGTTCGTCGGCAAGCAAACGGTCAAGTTCCTTTCTGAAAGGTTCGATATGAGGTGCGATGTTGTTGATGTTGATTTGTGGACGCCCTAATAGTTCCTCCAGTTTGCAGCCTTGACGGAGTAGGGTAGTGCCTAACTTTTCAAGTGTGGGATTGATGAGGGAGGGCTTCAGTGAGAAGTTAGCGATGAAGTTGATGAGGGCGTCCCTTTTCTCCTTTTTGCTCATCATGAGGTCGTAGCGTTCCTGTGTGGCAAGCCCCAATTGATAGCTGCGTTCTGTCAGTCGCGTATCGGCATCGTCCTGACGGAGTAGGATGCGGTATTCGGCGCGAGAGGTAAACATACGGTAAGGTTCATCCACCCCTTTGGTGACAAGGTCGTCAATGAGGACACCGATGTAGGCCTCATTCCTTTGAAGAGTGAAAGCCTTTCCCTCGTTGAGATTCGGATGGCAGTTGATGGCGGCATTGATGCCAGCAATCACGCCTTGACCTGCAGCCTCTTCGTAGCCAGTCGTGCCGTTCACCTGCCCTGCGAAAAAGAGGTTCTTCACCACCTTCGATTCGAGTGAGTGGGTCAGTTGGGTCGGGTCGAAGAAGTCGTACTCGATGGCATATCCGGGACGATAAATTTCCAAATTTCGGAAAGCAGGAATCTGACGGAGCGCATTCAGTTGTATGTCTAAGGGGAGGGAAGACGAGAAGCCGTTGAGGTACATCTCGTTGGTTGTCTCTCCTTCTGGTTCAAGAAAGAGCATATGTTCTTCCTTGTCTGGGAACGTGTGCAGTTTCGTCTCGATACTGGGGCAATAGCGAGGACCGATGCTTTGGATTTGTCCATTGTAGAGCGGTGAGTCTGCCAAGCCCGAACGCAAGACATCGTGAACAGCCGTGTTGGTGTAGCATATCCAGCATGGCAGGTTGTTGCGTTCTGAGACAGCCATACGTTTTGTGGGAAGATAGGAGAACTTATGAAAATCGTGGTCGCCATCCTGTTTCTCCATCAACGAGAAATCAACACTTCTCTTGTCGATGCGTACAGGGGTGCCTGTCTTCATTCGTCCTGCCTGAATGCCATGTTTCGTAATGGATTCCGTCAGTTCCAGTGATGCCGCTTCAGCGCAACGCCCTCCAGGTATCTTCACCTTGCCGATGTGCATCAAGCCATTCAGGAACGTGCCCGCTGTGATGATGACACACTGGGCACGAAATTCCGCCCCATAGTAAGTTTTTACGCCTCGAACTTCCTGATTTTCAACGATTAATGCTCTTACTTGGTCTTGCCATAGTTGCAGGTTGGGTGTGTTCTCCAGAATTTCCCGCCATGTCCAGATGAACTTGTTGCGGTCACACTGCGAACGAGGGCTCCACACAGCAGGTCCTTTTGAAAGGTTTAACATCCTGAATTGCAGGCTACAACGGTCTGTTACGATGCCCGTTTGTCCCCCCAGTGCATCCACCTCACGCACAATTTGTCCTTTGGCGATACCACCAATGGCAGGATTGCACGACATCTGCGCAATCTTGTTCATGTCCATCGTGATGAGACAGGTTTTGACACCTAAATTGGCAGCAGCGGCAGCTGCCTCACATCCTGCGTGACCAGCCCCCACCACAACCACATCATAGTTGAAAATCATCCGTTTCTGTGTGTAAAATTTGTGCAAAGATAACAGAAAAGAGGTGAAAACGTGGGATTTTAACCAACAAAAAGCACAAAAGTTTGGAAAGAATATGAATTTATTTCTAAATTTGCAAGTGTTGACCTACAAAATGGAATGTGTGGCAGACAGAGTTCAAAAGTAATCTATTACCCAAAATTTCTATACTATATCTATACTAAATACATCTTTTCTAACTTATCAAAAACTTTATTCACTATGAACAGATTTACGTTATTCGTGGCTTCTTTGTTCGTTAGTGTAGCGTCTTTCGCTCAATGGACTAAGCCAGCGGCTCCTGCTGTGGCTCCTATGTCAGTGGGTGGAGCGTGCTATCTTTATAACAAAGAGGCCGATGGCTTCCTTGTGGGAGCCAATGATTGGGGTACACGTGCCAGTGTCAGTGTGACATTGGGACATAAGGTGTACATTGAGAACGGTACAGCCGATGGGTCGTACTACATTACCAACGATGTGCTACAAGGTGGCATGGCTGGTCAGTTGGGTTATATGTTCATTGATGGATTGGATGCCATTTGGGTGGACAACACCAAAGATGGAAAGGCAAACAACCAGTACACCTTTGAGGCACAGGGTGGCAATACCTACAAAATCGGTCTTTCTGATCAGAATGCCGAGTTCACCCCCAAGAACTATCTCAGTGCCTATTTAGGTGTCATCCCTTCCAAAGGTGACACGCGCCTCTATTTCTGCGACCCCGAGAATTCAGCGGGTTATACGATGGACGAGTGCCAACTCACATGGTATTTTGTCACTCCTGCCAACTATGAAACTTATTCCACGGCGATGGCACAATACATTGCTGCCGTTGCTTTGGGCGAATCCATCAAGGAGGCTGATGCATTGGATGGTGTTGATGCCACGGTGTTGAAGGCTGCAAAGGATGCATACGCCAACACTTCCAGCACTGCCGAAGCAATGGAGGCTCAGAAGAAGGCACTCGATGCTGCCATCTTCAACGCGAGGTTGGACATCGCCACGGTCGAGAACCCCGTTGAAGTGCTTACGGCTCTTGGCATTGCCACAGACTTCAACGACAGCGACTTCTCAGGTTGGACTTCAACAACAGGAGCCTCGAACAAGCAAGCTTCTAATGGCAACAACGCCAAGGATTACTCTGCTACGGGAAACCACTATGAGAACTGGAACTGGGATGCCTTCTCCATCGGTAAGGTGTCAGCTACAGCTACAGGTCTGCCCACTGGTGTCTATCATTTGAATGCGCTCGCTTACACCACCACCGTGGGGGGCACTTTCCTCTATGCAGGCGAGATTCAGAAGTTGGTCACAGTCACACAAATCGACATCGAGCAGCCAATGGACATCTATGCCATCGTCACAGACGGCACTTTAGAGATTGGTCTCGATGTGCAGGTGAAGGGGACTAACTGGATTGGTTTGGATAATGTAGGGCTCTACTACTTGGGCAACGATGCTACTGCCTACGAGACGTTGGTTTCTGCCACCCTTGATGCCGAACCCGACTACGAGGCACAGTTGGCAGAAGAAGAAATCTATTGCCAGTCGTCTGTCTATGAGACTTACAAGACCGCTGTCTCCGCACTCAGTGCAGCCCAGACAGCCGATGCCATAGCCAAGGCACTGTCTGCTTTTAACACCGCATCGAAGGCGATGGCTGAGAGTGTTGTGGCTTACAACGCTTTCCTTGCCAAGTATAACGAAGCCAACGCATGGCTCAACTCCACCACCAGCGAGAGCGATGAGGTGAACCTCCTTGCTGACTACCTGATGGAGGACACGGCTGCCGAGGGCGACTTCAACAAGAACGGTGGTGCCCTTTATGTGCTGGCAGAAGGTAAACTCGATAACACACAGATAGCTGCCGAGACCGAGTATCTTGACAAGATTTTCAAGGATGCAATGGCCAACGCCATGTCCGATGGTGACGACTGCACAGGGCTGTTGAAGAACCCCAAATTTGCCGAAGAAGGCGGATGGTTGGGTGTGACCAACACCAGCATCATTTGGCCAGCGGGGAACACCGACACATATCCCGTGATGCAGGCATACAACGTGGCTTGCAACATCTACCAAGAGTTGACAGGCTTGCAGAATGGTCTCTATGAGTTCAACCTCCAGTCGGCTTTCCGTCCTGGCGATACTTATGCCGATGAGTATGAAGCCATCGCAACAGCTTACGCCTACATCAACTCATACGAAACCAAAGTGCCATCGGGCAACATCCCCGACGAGGTGACCCTCAACGAATCAGAAGAGGCCTCTGCCGCTTTTGCTGATGGCAAGTTCCCCGTAAAGGTTTATGGTCTTGTAACCGACGGCACCATGAAATTAGGAGTCACCAACAAGGTGCGTACCGTCGAGAATTGCCGTCTTTGGGCAGGTGGAGCCACCCTTATTTTCCGTGGAAAGAACGCCGAAGTGCTGGCTCAGGTGATAGGTCAAACGATTCCGAACGCTCAGGCACTTCTCGACAACTATGCGGGTCAGCCCGAACTCAACGCACTCTCTGGTGCGATAGCTGATGCACAGGATTCAGAAGATGCCTATGCAGCTCTTGTGGTGCTGAAGGCTGCCATGGAAGATGTGGAAGAAGGCACAACCCTCTATGCCAACTTTGCAGTAGCTCTCAAGACCCTCTCCGATGCCATCGAGACAAGCACCGATGCCTCCGCATCTGCGCTCAGCGATGCCAAGGCCATCCTTGAAAAAGCTCAGGCGGCTTACGACAGCAAGTCCTACAGCAATGCCGAAGTAGAGAAAGCCATCTCCGACCTCAATGCCGCATCCGTCGCAGTGAAGATGGGAGGCGGAACAGCTTCAGAGGAGAACCCCGAGGACTACACCTCTGTCATAGTCAACAACGACTTCGACCCAGACCGTGGCGACAAGAACACCTCCACCATCGAAGGCTGGACCACCACCACGCTCAACGGCTACAAGGAGCACACCGCTTCCTACAACAAGAACACCTTCGCCCTCAGCCAGGCACTTTCAGGTCTGCCAAAGGGCAAGTATAAAGTAACCGTCCATGCCTTCTACCGTGCAGGCAGCTACGACGAAGAGGCAGCCAACATCAACAGCGGAGTTGACACCCACCTCGCCAAGTTCTATGCCGCAACATCTGTTGACACCTACGAGAAAGCCGTGATGAACCTCTCCGAAGGAGGCCTGAAAGGTGGTGAAGAAGTGCCTGAAGGAGCCAAGACAACCACCATCAACGGCATCACCGTACCTGATGGCACCAGTGCCTCCGTCGCATTCTACAACGCAGGCTACTACCTCAACGAACTCACCTTCCTGGTAGGCGAAGACGGTGCCGCCACCATCGGCATGCACCTCGACCAGACCATCGGTTCCAACGACTACGTAGTCATCGGCGAGTGGCGACTCTACTATATGGGAGACCCCGATGCAGGTGCTACCGAACAAGATGTGACCAGCCTCATAGTCAACAACGACTTCGACCCAGCCCGTGGCGACAAGAACACCTCCACCATCGAAGGCTGGACTACCACCACGCTCAACGGCTACAAGGAGCACACCGCCTCCTACAACAAGAACACCTTCGCCCTCAGCCAGACACTTTCGGGTCTGCCAGAAGGAACTTACAAAGTGACCGTCCATGCCTTCTACCGTGCAGGCAGCTACGACGAAGAGGCAGCCAACATCAACAGCGGAGTTGACACCCACCTCGCCAAGTTCTATGCCACCACCTCCGAGAAGACCTACGAGAAAGCCGTGATGAACCTCTCCGAAGGAGGCCTGAAAGGTGGTGAAGAAGTGCCCGAGGGAGCCAAGACAACCACCATCAACGGCATCACCGTACCCGATGGCACCAGTGCCTCCGTCGCATTCTACAACGCAGGCTACTACCTCAACGAACTCCCCTTCTATGTAGGCACTGACGGAACCGCCACCATCGGCATGCACCTCGACCAGACCATCGGTTCCAACGACTACGTAGTCATTGGCGAGTGGCGACTCTACTACTACGGAGCAGGCAAGAACACAGACATCCTTGGAGGAGACGACGAGCCAGACGCCATCCAGCAACCCAGCGACACGCTCAAGGGAGTCACCCCCGTTGCCTACTATTCCCCATCAGGAGCACGCCTTGCCACACCTCAGAAAGGCATCAACCTTGTCCGCCTGAGCAACGGCAAGACAGTCAAACTGCTTGTTAAGTAAAAAACGATGCGCTGGACACCCCAACTACGCGACTTCATCCAGCGTCACCTCAACGACGATACTTCTTCGCTGCTACTGGCGGCGAAGAAGTATCCTGCTATAGACGTGCCCTCAGCCGTCCAGCAGATAGAAGCACGCCAGCGGCTGAAGACCAAACTCCCCCAATGGCATGCCAACCCCAACCTCATCATGAGCGGCCGCGTGCCAGCCGAGCAGTGCAGTTCCGAGCAGACAGCACGCTACAAGCGGAGCATCATCGACGGGCAGAGCCTATGCGACATGACAGGAGGCATGGGCGTCGATTGCTGGTACATGTCAGAAGGGATGAAACAAGCCATTTACACCGAACGCGACGAGACACTCTGCCACATCGCCAGGCACAACTTCCAAGCACTGCAAGACGAGCAGCATCCCCCCATCGAAGTGCGGCATGGCGACGCACAAACCCTGCCCCTGCCATCCGTCGATGTCATCTACCTCGACCCAGCCCGTCGTGCCGCCGATGGCAGCCGTGTCTATGCCATCGAAGACAGCCAACCCAACATCATCCAGTGGCAAGACCAGCTCCTTCGCCATGCCAAGACCCTCCTCGTCAAGCTCTCCCCCATGATAGACCTGACCGACACCCTGCGCAAGCTGCACAGCGTGACCCAAGTGCACATCCTCGCCCTTCGCGGCGAGTGCAAGGAAATCCTCGTGAAGATGGAAAACACACCCTCCGCCAGCCAGCCCGTCGAGGTGCATTGTGTCGATTACCTCCCATCAGGCACCGTGGACTACACCTTCACCCCCTCCGAAGAAGAAGCCCCCATCCCCACAACGGACAGAGTGGGGCAGTACCTCTACGAGCCAGACGTCACCCTCATGAAAGCACAAGCATTCAGCAGCCTCACCCATCGCTACCCCCTCCGTCAGCTCCACCGCCACACCCACCTGATGACCTCCGACCACCGCCTTCCAGCCTTCCCTGGTCGCACCTTCGTGGTCGAGGCACACATCCCCTTCGCCTCCAAGACCCTCAAACGGCTGAAAAGCCACATCCCCCAGGCCAACATCGCCACCCGCAACTTCCCCCTCACCGCCGACCAACTGCGTCAGCGCACAGGCATCCGCGACGGAGGCCAAGTCTATCTCTTCGGCGTGAAAGTGCAAGGCCAAGGCCACCAGCTCCTCCAATGCCGAAAACCCTGAAAAAATAGCAGCATCGCCCCAAACGAAAAAAATCATGGCAGCATCGCCAGTGTCCATTTTCGGACAGAGAGTGTCCAGAAATGGACACTCTTTTTATATAGTCTCCGCTGATACTCAGTCCATTACAGCCTTGGCATCAAAATTGCAGAAAAAAAGGGAAAACCATCCCTGTATGAAAAGAAAGACAATATGCAGCATAGCCCTGTGGGGATACATGGGTTGTGCCATAGCCACAGGCCACCCCCTGCAGCTGACCCTCGACGAGTGCATCCTCCTGGCACGTCGGCAGAGCGTCGATGCCGCCGTAGCCTTAGGCGAACTCAAGTCAGCCTATTGGGAGTGGCGAAGCCACAAAGCCGACCTGCTGCCCGAAGTGTCGCTCACCACCAACACCCCCACCTACAACAAAAGATACAGCACCTACCAGCGCGAAGACGGCACACACTCGTATGTGAGGAACGACTACATGGAGCTGGACGGCACCCTCCATGTCAGTCAGAAGATATGGCCGACGGGCGGCACCCTCTCCGTAGAATCCTCGCTCAACTGGCTGCGGCAGATGAGCGGAGACACCTCAGGCAACCGCAACCAGTTCATGAGCATCCCCATCGCCCTCACCCTCAGCCAACCGCTCTTTGGCGTGAACACCGTGAAGTGGAACCGACGCATCGAGCCCCTCCGTTACAAAGAAGCCAAGGCAACCTTCCTCACCGAGACCGAAGAAGTCGCCATGCGCGCCATCAGCCTCTTCTTCCAACTGCTGCTGGCCAACGAAAACGTGCGCATCGTCGAGCAAAACCTGCAAAACGCCGAGAAGCTCTACGAAGTGGCACAAGCCAAGCGCCAGATGGGCAGCATCAGCCAGAACGATGTCCTCCAGATGCGCCTTCAGATGCTCAACGCCCAGTCGGCACTGACCCATGCAGAAAGCACACAGAAAGCACAGATGTTCGCACTGAAAGCCTTCCTCGATGTAGAAGCAGACATCGAGCCAGTAGAGCCCCAGGAAGTGCCCCAAGTAGAGCTGCTCTATGACGAAGTGCTGGCAAAAGCATTAGAAAACAACGCCCTTGCCAGCACGCTGAGGCGGCGGCAGCTGCAAGCCGACTATGCCGTGGCAGCCGCCAAGGGGAACCTGCGGAGCGTGACACTCTATGCACAGGTGGGCTACACAGGCACCGCCTCGCGGATGGGCGAAGCCTATCGCGACCTGCTCAGCAAGGAAGTGGTGCAGGTGGGCGTCTCCCTGCCCCTGCTCGATTGGGGCAAACGGCGCGGACAAGTGAAAGTGGCAGAGAGCAACCGCGAAATCGTGCAAGGCCAACTCCGTCAGCAGTCGCAAGAGTTCAGCCAAAACCTCTTCATCCTCACCCAGCAGTTCAACCACCAGCGGCAGCAACTCCGCATCGCCGAAGAAGCCGATGCCATCGCCCAACAGCGGTACCACACCAACGTGGAGACCTTCAAGATAGGCACCCTCAGCACCCTCGAACTCTCCGACGCACAAACCGCCAAGGACGAGGCACGGCAGAACCGCATCTCCCAACTCTTCAACTACTGGTACTACTACTACCAGCTCCGTTCCATCACCCTGTGGGACTTCGAGCACAACCGCCCCATCGATGCAGACTTTGAAAAGATAGTAAAATGAAGACAGACAATCAAACAATGGACAGAGCCATTCCTGTCAGCGTGCAGCGCAAAAGAAGAATGGTGAGATACGGGAAATACGCCACAGGAGTAGCCATCGTGCTGGCCCTCGCCCTGTGGTTAGGCGTGCTGCTGATGACCTCCGTCGATAGGAAGAGCCTCATGGTCTCAGCAGTCAGTCGGGGCACCATCGACGTGAGCATCACCGCCACAGGAAAAGTCGTGCCCGCCTTCGAGGAAGTCATCATCACCCCCATCAGCGCGCAGATACTCGAAGTCTATGCCCACAGCGGCGACACCGTCGATGCAGGCACGCCGCTGTTGAAGCTCGACCTCCAGACAGCCCAAACCGACTACTCCAAAGCCCTCGACGAACAAGAGATACGCCATCAGCAGCTCATGCAGCTCACCACCAACACCGAGACCCAACTCAGCGACCGACGCATGCAGATAGAAGTGGAAGAGATGAAACTCGGGCAGCTCCAGGCGCAACTCCGCAATGAGCAGTATCTCGACAGCCTCGGTTCGGGCACCAAAGACCGCGTGCGTCAGGCAGAAATCACCCTGCGCACCGCACAGATGCAACTCCAGCAACTCCGTCAGCAGTACCAGAACGAGCAGCGCATCAAGCAAGCCGACCTCCGCATGAAGCACCTGCAAGACCGCATCGCCGACAAGGGACTGGCCGAAACCCGACGCACCCTCGACGAAGCCAACATCCGCTCCCCCCGCAAAGCCACCCTCACCTACATCTGCTCCGAAATCGGCACCCTCGTCGGGGCAGGCTCCAAGGTGGCAGTGGTCAGCGACCTCACCCACTTCAAGGTGAATGGCGAAATAGCCGACACCTACTCCGACCGCGTCGTGGCAGGAGGAAGGGTGCTCGTCAGGATAGGCAAGGAACGCCTCCTCGGCACCATCAGCACCGTCACGCCCCTCAGCCAGAACGGCATCATCACCTTCACCGTCTCGATGGACAACCCCAGCCATCCCAAACTGCGCTCAGGCCTCAAGGCCGAAGTCTTCGTCATCACCAGCATCAAGGAAGACGTGCTACGCCTCCGCAACGGCTCCTACTACACCGGGGCAGGCGACTACACCTTATTTATATTAAAAGACGCCCATACCCTCGTGCCCCGCACCGTCCGCCTTGGCGAATGCAATTACGACCACGTGGAAGTCATCAGCGGCCTGGACGAAGGCGACAGCGTGGTAGTGAGCGATATGCAGAAATTCAAAGGAAAAGAGAAAATACGCATCAATGAGTAGAAAAGTTCACTTTTCACCTTTCCTTCCACCTTTTTTCACACTTATTTTTTACCTTTGCAAAAAAATAAGCCTGTATGATACTGATAGTTGACGACGACCGTGCCATCCGAGTGACGCTGACCCTGCTGATGGAGCGCAATGGCTACGAGGTAGCGAGAGCCGAAGGCCCCGCAGAAGCGATGGAGGTGGTGCGCCACCGCCCCGACTTGGAACTGGTGCTGATGGACATGAACTACACCCTCTCCACCGATGGCGAAGAAGGGCTCACCCTGCTGAAACAAGTGAAGGTGTTCCGCCCCGATGTGCCCGTCATCCTGATGACCGCCTGGGGCACCATCGACCTCGCGGTGCAGGGAATGAGGAACGGAGCCTTCGACTTCATCACCAAGCCGTGGGACAATGGTGTGCTGATGGACAGAATAGAAACAGCAATACTCCTGCACAAACCCATGCCCACTCCAAGCACCTCTCAACCCCCTCTTTCGACACCCCAAAATCGGTCTGAGTCACACCGACGAAGCGGTGGGACTCAGACCACCACCATAGGTGTGACTCAGACCGATTTTGAGGCATCGGAGAGGGGGATGAGGGGGAATGGAGTTTGTGCCAATTTATCACACCCGCAAGGAGCGATTGTGGGTCGCTCTTCCGACCTGCTTTCCGTCCTCGCCACCGCCGAGCGAGTGGCACAAACCAATGCGCCCGTGCTCATCACGGGCGAGTCGGGCACGGGCAAGGAACTCATCGCCCAGTTCATCCATCAGCAGAGCCGAAGAGTGGAAAAGCCGTTTGTGAAGGTGAACCTCGGAGGCATCTCCACCGCCCTCTTCGAAAGCGAGATGTTCGGACACAAGAAAGGAAGTTTCACCGATGCCAAGAGCGACCGCACCGGTCGTTTCGAACTGGCAGACGGAGGCACGATATTCCTCGATGAAATCGGCGAATTGGAACTCTCCAGCCAGGTGAAGCTCCTGCGTGTGCTCCAAGACCAGACCTACGAGGTGTTGGGCGACAGCAAGACGCGACGTGCCGATGTGCGCGTGGTGTGCGCCACCAATGCCGACCTCCGCCAGATGGTCAACGAACGGACTTTCCGTGAAGACCTCTTCTACCGCATCAACCTCATCCACCTCCATCTGCCCCCTCTGCGCCAGCGTCAGGAAGACATCCCCCTGCTGGTGGAGCACTTCATCCGCCAAACCAGCGCGAGCAATGGTTTACCCCCTGCCTCAGCCTCCCAAGAAGCCATCCGCTATCTGCAGACCTTACCCTTCTACGGAAACATCCGCGAACTGAAGAACCTGGTGGAACGCACCCTGCTCCTAAGCCCCCAGCCCCCCCAAGGGAGTACACACGTGTTGACAGCCGAGGACTTCAGAAACTGCCATCAGCAATCGGAAAGCGAAACACCGCGACAGCCCTCCATGACCCCCGACCCCCAAAGGGGGTGGAGTCGGGGAGCCACACTTGAAGAAATAGAACGCGCCTCCATCGCCGCCGCCATCCAGAAGCACAGCGGCAACCTCTCGCTGGTGGCAAAAGAACTGGGCATCAGCCGTGGAGCACTCTACCGAAAGATAGAAAAGCATGGCCTATGAAACTCATCCACTATTTTCTCCTGCTTGCCCTCATCATCGTCAGCGTGTTTGCCGTGCTGATGCTGGTGACGTTCCACGCCCATCCACTCCTCTTCTACGGGGCAGAAGCAGTGATGGTGGCGGTGCTGTGCTATCTCATCTTCTTCTACCAAAAAGTCATCCGTCCCATCGATGCGCTGACCAGTGGCATGGATCTCTTGCGCGACCAAGACATGAGCACCACGCTCGCCCCCTCGGGACAGAAAGAGACGGACACGATAGTGGAGACCTTCAACGCCCTCATCACCCGATTGCGCAACGAACACCTGCGGCTGGACGAGCAAAACACCTTCCTCAACCTGCTCATCGAAGCCTCGCCCATGGGAGTGGTGCAGTGCGACCTCTCGAACCGCATCAAATCGATGAATCCAGCGGCAGAAAAGATGCTCACGCCAACCCTGCGGGAAGCGATGGAGCACCTGCCCTTAGGCGAGGAGACCACCCTTCGGCAGAGCGACTCGCAAATCTACCACATCAGCCACCTCTCCTTCCTCGACCGAGGCTATCAGCACCCCTTCTACCTCATCGAATCCCTCACCTCCGAAGTGATGAAAGCAGAGAAAGCAGCCTACGAGAAAGTCATCCGCATGATAGCACACGAAGTCAATAACAACGTGGCAGGCATCGTGAGCACATTGGAAAGCCTCCAAGGAGAGGCACCACGGGCACTCCGTGAGCGCACACACACCCTGTCGGAGTTCATCACACGCTTCGCCAATGTGGTGAAAGTGCCGAAACCTCAACAGGTGTTGTGCGACCTGAGCGAAGAAGTGGACTCCTGCCGCATCCTCCTCGACGGACTCTGCCAAGCCCACCAGATACGCCTCCTTTTCCAACTCACCGACGAAGCCACCCCCGTGCATCTTGACACCACCCTCTTTCAGCAGGTGCTGGTGAACATCGTGAAGAACGCTGTGGAAAGCATCGGACAGGGAGGCACCATCACCATCACCACCGAAAAGAAGTGCCTCACTGTCACCGACAACGGCCGTGGCATCCCACCCGAAGTAGCGCCCCATCTCTTCACCCCCTTCTACTCCACCAAACCCCAAGGGCAAGGGCTGGGACTCCTCCTCATCCGCGACATCCTCACCCAACACGGCTGCACCTTCACCCTCCTGACCAGCCCCGCCGATGGCTTGACACGCTTCACCATCGTTTTTCCATAAACTTTCTGTGAGAAAGTCCACCTCAATCGTACCGATGTTTATATGCCGTCAGAAGAAAGTACATCATTCTTTTTGTGGGGAGTTTGATTTTTTGTAACTTTGCGACCAAAAACCAATAACAGAAAGGATACGATATGAGCACAGCAACTTTATCAAACCTGCGTGATTACCTTTGCGGCACACTTTCAACTTCCGACATGATTTGGTTAGTAGAGGAGATGAAAAACTTTATGCGAAGACCAGAAGAGAAACTGAAACCCTACACGATGGAGGAACTGAACGCCCGGATTGACCAGTCAGAACGTGACATCGCTGAGGGGCGCGTGTATGAATTCGACGAAGTGATGCACGAACTGGAAGAAGAGTCCACTTACGAAGAAGCACCTGAAATGGCAGGGGTATAATATGAGAGTATTGATAACAAATTTGCGAGGCAAAAAATTCGTGAAACAGCCAGATACATCCAAAGTGAGTTTGGCAAGAAATATCGAGACCTGCTCCTCTATAAAGTACAAGAGACGCGTCTGTATCTCGCAACCAACCCTCATCTCGGATCTATAGAACCACTTCTCTCCGATCGTCCTACGACCTATCGCAGTGTGGTTATCACCAAACTCAACAAGATGATCTACTGTATCGATGACACCAATGCCATCATTTACATCGTTGACTTCTGGGACACTCGCTGCGAACCAGAGGCGCAGGCCGCACAAGTGAAATGATAAGCACATAATATATAACTACGGTGTTCCCCATCATCACACACGATGATGGGGTTTTGGGGGTAATTCGATAAGCCCCTAAAGAAGAATAAATCAAAGAAGTGACAAGACTCATTTTCACTATCGCGGAGGCTATGGTAGGCGTATGAAAAAGATAGCGTGTGAGGACTTAGCAAAAGAAACAGATGTCCATTTCTGGACGGTGAGTGTCCACTTTTGGACACTCTTATTTTTAGCCAATACTGATTATCAACGGATTATGCTTCTGGCACGTTGTTTGTACTATAAATTAAAGACCCCCTCTGTCCTTCGGACATCTCCCCCTCGGTTCACCCCCTGAGGGGAGAGCCATGCGGGGTGTAAGGAAAATAAAAAGAACTTTATGAAATTCGAAAAAACAATTGACAAACAAGCCGAATGGGTCTCCCCTCAGGGGGTGAACCGAGGGGGAGATGCCCTTTGGGGCAGAGGGGGTCTTTATGTGCGCCAAGCCCTCCACATGATGCGTGAGGATGGGCTGTTCTCCGCCATCTACATCGCAGGAACCGCCTTGGCCATCGCCTTCACGATGGTGATAGCGGTGGTGTATTACGCCAAGTTGGCGGACATCGAGCCAGAAGTACACAGGAGCAGGACGGTGTATGTGGATGTGAATCTGACAAGAAAAGACCCTAATGGTGTGGGGAGTGAGGGAACATTTTCGGGTCAACTATTGTGCGATTGGCTCAACAACATGGAGTGTACGGAAATGGCTTGTGGGGTGTTACGTGTGGAGGAGTTCTTGAGCCATCCTTTCCTTCTGAGAGCAGACGGAGGGAAGCGGATGTTTCCTGTCGCATTTCGAGGTGTTGACGACCATTTCTTTAAGGTCTATCGCCATCATTTTATTGCTGGGCACCCTTTCACTGTGGATGAGGTATGGCCTTCTGATAGTGCCGGTGGTGAGGCTGCGCGTGTTGCCATCATCAGCAAGGACATTTCTGAGCTTCTGTTTGGCAAGGATGTGAATCCTGTGGGAAAGACCATCGACATGGTGTCTTACAACTGGAGTTTACGTGTTGTGGGCATGATAGAGCCTACTTCGTCCATCGCTTCCCGAAGTTATGGGCAGGTGTTTTTTCCTTCGACGGACGGTGTGGCGAATGGTTTGACTGTAGTGCTGAAGGAGGGCTACACGGTTGAGGATTTGAAGAAGGAATTGGAGGAGAAGGTGCATCGCTACAATATGAGCGGTGAGAATCCTGATTTCACCTTGAAGGCTTCGGTCTGTTCCCATGCTCAACTCATGATGTCGAGGGGTGAGGAACTCATGTCGTGGAAGGAGATTTTCCTGTCATTGCTCCCCAAGGTGTTTGTGCTCCTGCTGGTGCCTGCCCTCAATCTGAGCGGCTTGGTGGCGGCTCGCATGAAACGTCGGTTGCCAGAGATGGGTGTGAGGAAGGCTTTCGGGGCGAAGAGGGGGGAACTGCTTCATCAGGTCATCACGGAGAATCTGGTGCTGACGCTGTGTGGCGGCCTCGTCGGATTAGTGATCACGTGGCTGTTGCTCTACGTGTTCCGTTCGTGGGCTTTCTTCGCCTTGGGCGATGTGCCGCTACTGACTCCTGAGCCGTTGGTGCAGGGCGAGATGCTCTTCTCACCCCTCATCTTCCTCATCGCCTTGGGCGTTTGCATGGTGGTGAACCTGATGGCAACCCTCATCCCTGCCTGGTGGAGTCTTAGAAATCCGATTGTTGAATCCATGAATCAGAAAAAGTAAAGACCCCCTCTGTCCTTCGGACATCTCCCCCTCTATGGGGAGAAAGCCATACGGGATGTTGGGGAATAGTAATCATCTAAAAAACAAGTCACCTTCGCTTGACAAACAAGCCGAATGGCTCTCCCCATAGAGGGGGAGATGCCTTTTAAGGCAGAGGGGGTCTGATATGAAAATAATTTTGAAAAACCTTTGGAGTCAACGGGCACAGAACGTGTGGCTCTTCGCAGAACTGGTGGTGGTGTGCTTTGTGGCTTGGACACAGATTGACCCCATCGTGGTGAGGCTTTTTTATCGGAATCAGCCAGTGGGGTTTGACATCGACCGACTGGTGGTGGCAGAAGCGAGAGAAATCAAGCCCTTCCAGGAGGTGGGTGAAAAGGGTGAGGATGTGGATATGCGGGAGGAAGAACTGTTCAGGGCGCAGATGCTGCTCCTGAAAGAGCATCTTATGGCACAGGATGGTGTGGAAAGCGTCACTTGCCTGGAGGAGGTTATAGGTGGGTATCCTCGGATGGATGTCCGTGTCAGACTTTTCCCCATTGGGAATGACACGCTGATGGTGCCAGAGTGCTTTTATAATGAGGGGGAGGCATTCTTCGAGACCTTCGGCATTCACCCGGTGGCTGGCAGTCCCTCTCAGCATGAGATGTCAACGGACTTTCATGGAAATCTCACCCTCGTCATCACTCGTTCGTTGGCGGAGAGGCTTTATGGTTCGCCTGAGGCAGCCATCGGCAAGCAAATGGACTCTTGGTGGAGGATAGATGGGGAGTGTTTCTCTCAAACCATCGGAGGGGTGGTAGAGGATGTGAGTGCCCTTTCTGACAAGTACTGTTCGTGGATGGTTTTCTCTCCTAATGGGAGGGTTAGCCATGGGATGAGAAACCGCATGGTCATCCGACTGAAGCCTGATGTGGATATGGGGCGTTTCATCGAAGAGCTGAACTATCGCATCGAGGAGGTGTCAACGGAGTATCTCACTATCAGTAGTTTGATTCCCTACAGCAACGCGGAGACTGCAACGTATGACCGAATAGGTGGGTATGAATTCAAACTCTCTGTTGCCACCACGCTCTTCTTCCTCATCAACCTGTGCCTGGGTGTCATCGGCACGTTCTGGATGCAGACGAAACGGAGGACGGAGGAGTCGGGCATCATGCGTGCGTTCGGAGCGACACGGCGGCGCATCATGGGGATGTTCCTGGCTGAAGGTGTCGTGCTCACCACCCTCAGCATGCTCATTGCCTGTGTGCTCTACCTGAACTATGTGAAGACGGGATTGGGAGAACTGTGCATCCCCTCTGGCCTCCAGCCCGACCCCACATGGGTGGCGGACAAGCCTCTGCACTTCCTCCTCATCTCGGGCATCGTCTATCTTATCCTTCTCATCACCGTCTCTATCGGCATCGCCATCCCGGCATGGAACATCTGCAGAGGGAAGATTGTGGAGGCGATTAATAATTAAAAAATAGACCCCCTCTGTCCTTCGGACATCTCCCCCTCTATGGGGAGGGAGACCATGCGGGGTGTTAGGAAAAAACTAATATACGATACTTACATGAATTTCAAGAAAACTATAGACAAACAAGCCGCATGGCCTTCTCCCCATAGAGGGGGAGATGCCCTTTGGGGCAGAGGGGGTCTTTATGTGCGCCAAGCCCTCCACATGATGCGTGAGGATGGGCTGTTCTCTGCCATCTACATCGCTGGAACTGCTTTGGCGGTGGCTTTCACGATGGTGATTGTGATGGCGTACAACTTCAAGATTGCCCCTATCTATCCTGAGGTGAACAGGACAAGGACATGTTATCTGGACGGCATCGTGGATGTGAACCCCACCACGGGTGTCCAGCAGGAGTGCGGCGGTGTGTCGCAGGAGATTATCGACCGACTGAAGGAACTGCCGAGCGTGAAGCAGGTGGGCACGGTGACGAACTTCCGCCCCGAAATCTATGTGCAGAGGCCTGACGGCAACGATGAGCCTATCTTCATGCAGTATGTGGATGACGGTTTCTTCAAGGTCTATCAGTTTGACTTCATCGAGGGAAAGCCCTTCACCCATGAGGACTGGCAGAAAAACTTGGACAAGATAGTGCTGACCGACAAGGTGGCTCGCAGCGTGTTTGGCACGACCGTGGGACTGGTGGGCAAGACCATCACTATCGACTATCGTGACTACACCATCTGCGGTGTGGCGCGTGCCGCCAATGTGGTGTCTTTCATGAGTTATGCCGAGGCCTACACGGGTGGCCATCAGGATGCTCGTTGTGGCTATTGGGGTGACCCGTGGGGCAAGGGAAGCCTGCGCGCCATCATCTTGACGGACGATGCCGAGGCATTGCGGGCGGATATCAACCAGATGTTTGCAAGGCTCAGCCATGAGTTCAGGGAGCGGGGCGACGAATGGGAGATTGAGCCTGTGGGGAAGAACTTCATCGTTCATCGCGACATGGCTCTGAGCACTCATGAGCGTTCGCGCGATGCGGAACAAAACCTGCTCTACCTCGTCCTCACGTTCCTCGCCCTGCTCTTCGTGCCAGTCGTCAACCTGAGCGGCATCATCTCGGGCAGGATGGAGTCGCGGTTGGCAGAGATGGGCGTGAGGAAGGCATTTGGAGCCAGCAAGCGTGAGTTGTTGAGCCAGATTCTGGCGGAGAACTTTGTGTTGACTTTCCTCGGTTCGGTGGTGGGGCTGCTGTTGGCATGGGGCATTGTCCGCTTCGGTGGCTTGTGGATGCTCGATGCGCTGGGTTTCTCCAATGCTTCCGAGGTGGGTATGGAGGACTTCATGGCAACTGGTGAGATGCTCTTTGCTCCCATCGTCTTCGTTGCCACTCTCCTTTTCTGTCTGCTCATCAACACCTTGGCTGCCTTCCTCCCTGCATGGCTCAGCCTCAGAAAACCGATTGTGGAATCTATGATGGAGAAAAGATAAAGACCCCCTCTGTCCTGCGGACCGTCCGTCCTCAGCAAGAGCACTTGCTTCGGTCGCTCCCGACAGCGAGACATTTAGTCTCCCTGTTTCTTCGGTCGCTACCCCCTCTATGGGGAGAGCCATGCGGGATGTTGGGGAATAGTAATCATCTAAAAACAAGCCACCCCCGCTTGACAAACAAGCCGAATGGCTCTCCCCATAGAGGGGGAGATGCCTTTTAAGGCAGAGGGGGTCTGATATGAGAGTAATTTTGAAGAGCCTTTGGGCGAGAAGAAAGCAGAATGCTTGGATTTGTGCGGAACTGGTGCTGGTCAGCATCGTCAGTTGGTTTGTGCTTGACCCTTTGTTTGTCATTGTTCATGACACTTTCGTGGCATCGGACGGTTACGACCCCGACCGCCTCTGTATCCTCTCCACTCATGGCAAGGAGGAGATTCCCGGGGAAGAAAGCATCAGGTGTATCGAAGCCATCAAGACGAAGTTGAAGAACCTGCCAGAGGTGGAGAGCGTCAGCCTCACCTACGAGCGCGGCTTCCCCAATGGCGACGGGCAGATCGAGACGTACTACAGCCTTCCAGACGACACGGTGCACTGGCTGCTCAGCAGTTGTCTCCACTTCCACAGGGGCGAAGACCTCTATAAGACCTTGGGGCTGAAGGTGCTCAGCGGCAAGCCCGAAGAGGGCGATGCCACTATCACCAAAAGCCTTGCCTTGGCTCTCTTCGGGCGGACAGATGTGGCAGGGGCGACTATCTATGAATACTACAATCTTCCAGCATTTGCTACCCCCGATGAGCACCGTCCACTCCGCATCTCTGCCGTGGTGGAGGACATCCGCATGGAGAAGATGGCGAACTGGAAGTATGGAGTGTTTTGGGAACGTTCCAACCTTTTCGTCGGTCAGGAGTCCGACCTTCTTGTCAGGCTCAAGGACGGTGTGGATGCCACCACGTTCTGTGCCCAGATTCGTCCCACGATGCAGAAGGAACTTAGTAGCGGACGGCTCTTTGTCTGCAAGGCGGTGTCGATGGACGAGCTGGTGGACCATCACCTGCGTTTCCAAGGTGTGACGGGCAGCATCCGCCGATATGTCTCGCTGGCGGTCTTCTTCATGGTGAACCTCTGCCTGGGCACCATCGGCACTTTCTGGTTGCAGACACGCAAGCGGAAGGAGGAGATTGGCATCATGCGGGCGTTCGGAGCCAGCAAGCGACGCATCATGCGTGCGTTCTTGTCAGAGGGCTTTGTGCTCACCACCCTCTGCCACTTGCTCGGCTGCTTCCTTTTTCTTCAGTATGCTGCTTCATACGGTCTCTCCTTAGGCATCATTAACTACCAGGAACTGCGCCCCTTCCTCGTCCGTGCTGGCGACACATGGCTCTTGCATTTCGTTCCTCACTTCCTTGCCGTCGGCACCTTCATCTACCTGGTTATCCTCCTCACCGTTAGCATCGGCATCGCCATCCCAGCATGGAACATCTGCAGAGGGAAACCTGTGGAGGCAATCAAGTAAAAGGTAAAAGGTAAAAATGAAAAGTGAAAAATTTGCTACCGCATTGAAAGGTAAAAGGTATAAGTGAAAAGGTAAAAATGAAAAGTGAAAAATTTGCTACCGCAGCAGAGAAATCTTAAAAACTTAATAACTCAAAAATGACAATGGAAACTGTGATTAAACTGACGGAAGTCAACAAGATTTACCGTACTGAGGAGGTGGAGACTCAGGCATTGGAGAATGTAAACCTCGAAGTGTATAAGGGGGAGTTCCTTAGCGTGATGGGGCCTTCGGGCTGTGGCAAATCGACGCTGCTCAACATCATGGGGCTGCTTGACGAACCTACGAGCGGCATGGTGGAGCTGTGTGGCACGACCATCGGTCGCAACCTCTCGGACAACCAGCTGGCGGAGTTCCGCAACAAGACGCTGGGCTTTGTGTTCCAGTCGTTCCACCTCATCAGCTCGCTCAACGTGATTGACAACGTGCAGTTGCCGCTCATGTACCGTGGTGTGCCTTATGGTGAACGCATCCGTCGGGCTAAGGAGGTCATCGAGCGTGTGGGACTTTCCCACCGCATGAAGCACACGCCCGTGCAGCTCTCGGGTGGTCAGTGCCAGCGTGTGGCGATTGCTCGTGCCATCATCGGCAACCCCGAAATCATTCTCGCCGACGAGCCGACGGGCAACCTCGACTCGAAGATGGGTGCCGACATCCTCGGACTCCTCAAGCAACTGAACGAGGAGGACGGACGCACCATCGTGATGGTGACTCACAACGAGCAGCAGGCACGGCAGACAAGCCGCATTGTCAAGTTTTTGGATGGAAGGCAGATGGAGTAAAGAAGACCCCCTCTGTCCTTCGGACATCTCCCCCTCGGTTCACCCCCTGAGGGGAGAGCCATGCGGGGTGTAAGAAAATAAAAAGAACTTTATGAAATTCGAAAAAACAATTGACAAACAAGCCGGATGGTCTCCCCATAGAGGGGAAGATGCCCTTTGGGGCAGAGGGGGTCTTTATGTGCGCCAAGCCCTCCACATGATGCGTGAGGACAAGCAGTTCTCTGCCATCTACATAGCGGGCACGGCGGTCGCCATTGCCTCGGCGATGGTGGTGGCACTCATCCTGCACATCCGCATGGGCAACATCTATCCTGAGGTGAACAGGGACAGAACCATCTATGTGGGCAGCAACTTCACTGACTCCGATGGGAGATTCGTGGGTTATCCTGGCTATTCGCCCCAAGCGGTGGAGGAGATGTTCAGCCATCTGAAATGTGCTGAGGTGGTGAGTGCCGTGATGGACGATGACTATCTTTACCACTTTTCTGCCTGTACCGAGGTGGGCAGCCAGGAGGTGCAGGTCTCGCCCAAGTTCACCGATGCGGACTTCTTTCGCCTCTACGAGTTCCAATTCCTTGATGGGAAACCCTACGATGGGGAGAACCTAACGCATGGCGACAGGTGCATCGTCATCACCGACAGGTTGGCAAAGCGGACGTTTGGAAAGTCTCGTGGTGTGGTGGGGGAATCGTTGCTGCTCAACTACCTCCCCTACAAGGTGGTGGGTGTGGTGAAGGAGGTGAGTCCGCTGCTCATCGCTTCTTCTGCCGACATCTACCTGCCCTACACGGTGAACGACTCGCGGGCACACTACCAAAGTGATGAGGTGAGTTATGCTGGGGGCTTGAAGGTGCGTGTGCTGCTGAAGAAGGGCTGCACCCGCGAGATGCTGATGGACGAACTGGAGCCGTACAAGGCGCAGTACCTCTCTATGCTGAATAGCACGTCGGAGAAGGAATGGTCGTGGTACATCCAAGTGGTGCCGCACTGGAGGAAGACGCTCAACTTCATCTCCAGCGAGGTGAACGATGCCTCGACAGGCACTCTGCTGCTCAACCTCCTTCCGCCTGCCCTGCTCATGCTGCTGTTCCTCCTCTTGCCTGCCATCAACCTGAGCGGCATGGTGTCGAACCGCATGGAGTCGCGTCTGGCGGAGATGGGCATCTGCAAGGCGTTCGGAGCTAATCGGCGGGTGCTGCTGGGTCAGGTGATACAGGAGAACTTGGTGCTGACCCTCTTCGGGGGTGTGGTGGGCTATGTGCTCTCGTGGCTCTTCATCACCGCCATCAGGGAGAACAAGGTGTTCCTCTCGCTCTTCGAACGGGAGTACGCCCCAGTGGAGCATGTGTCGCTCCAGTTCGATATGTTCTTCACTCCCACGATGTTCCTCATCGCCTTTGTGTGCTGTGCCGTGCTTAACCTCATGGCTGCCCTCATCCCGGCATGGGCATCGTTGAAGAAACCGATTGTGGAATCTATGAATCAGAAAAAATAAAGACCCCCTCTGTCCTTCGGACATCTCCCCCTCGGTTCACCCCCTGAGGGGAGAAAGCCATGCGGGGTGTCTGTAAATGATAAATATTAAATAATCGTATTAACTTAAAATTTCCCCATTCAAAACAAGCCGAATGGCTCTCCCCATAGAGGGGGAGATGCCTTTTAAGGCAGAGGGGGTCTGATATGAGACTTATACTTAAAAACTTGTGGGCTCACCGCAAACAGAACGGCTGGATATTTGCCGAAATCGCCATTATCACGGTGCTGGGTTGGTTCATGGTCGATTATCTGGTGGTCAATGCCTACGGCACTTACTTCTGCACCCCGGCAGGAGAGTTTGAGAAAGACCACCTGTGTGTGGGACAGTTTGGTGTCCTCCGAGGGGAACAGGAGTCGGAAGGACAGGGCATCACGGAGGAGGACATGGAGGGGCTGTATGTCCTGAAGCAGAAGTTGCAGGACTTGCCCGAGGTGCAGTCGGTCTGTCTGGCATTCAATTATATCGGTGCGGACCTCCGACTCTACACATGGCGAACGTTCTCGTTGGCTGATGACACGACCAAGACCATCGGTGTGGCAACCCAGTGGTACTACCAGAATGAATGCTACTTCGAGACGCAAGGGCTTCGAGCCGTGGAGGGTAGCCCCGACGTGGAGACGCTGTCGAGGGAGATTCCTCAGGATGGTGTCGTCATCACTCGCAGCATCGCCATGATGCTTTTCGGCACTGACCATGTGGTGGGCAAGCGGTTGGCGATGGTGGATTATGCCGTCTCGCCTGAAGGACGAGACATCGAGGTGGTGGGCTATCACACTATCGCTGGTGTGGTGGAAGACGTGAAGTCCGACCCTAATGAACGATACCCCTATGTCGTCTTCATGCCCCAGCCTTCCCCTTCGCCTCGCATCGACAGCAAACTGCTCCTTCGCCTCAAGCCCGACGTGGATGCCGAGGAGTTTGTGAAACGGCTCTCGCCCACGCTGACCAAGGAGTTCCGTGCTGGCATCAGCGTGTTGGGTTCGTTGGAGACTTACGGGCATCACTTCCAGAAACAGGTGGAGAGTGATGAAACTTATATGCTCAACCAGTTGGTTGCGGTACCGCTGGTGCTCTTCGCCATCAACGTCGTTCTTGGCACCTTTGGCACCTACTGGCTGCAAATCCGCAAGCGTCGGGAAGACATCGGCATCATGCGTGCCTTCGGAGCCTCCCGCAGCCGCATCTTCTGGACGTTCCTTGCCGAGGGAGCCATCCTCACCGCCCTCGCCACCTTTGTGGGCAACTTCATCTGGTTCCAGTTCGCTGCCTCGTGGGACATCCTCTCCAACGGCATGACTTATGGTGCTTCGGGTCGCGAGACCGACTGGGTCACCCAGTTTTGGCCACACCTCCTCATCGTCTCCTTCGTGGTCTTCCTGCTCATCCTTGGGGTGGTGAGCCTTGCCATTGCCCTGCCTGCCTGGAACGTGTGCCGTATGCGTCCCGTGGAGGCATTGAAAGGTAAAAGGTAAAAATGAAGGTAAAAGGTATGAGTGAAAAGTGAAAAATTTGCTACCGCATAAAAGGTAAAAGGTAAAAATGAAGGTAAAAGGTATGAGTGAAAAGTGAAAAATTTGCTACCGC
>JAFSKR010000052.1 GCA_017448825.1 Bacteroidaceae bacterium | reverse complement strand
TCTCCCGCTTGATATCGATATGGCTGAAGAAGTTTGTCCACATGAAGCTGTGGTAGCTCTCGGGGTGCTCCTCGGGCAGGCCTACGTACTCGTCCATGTTGAAGGTGATGACGTTCTGGAAGGAAATCTTCCCTGCGCTGCACATGTCAATCAGGTTGCGGTAGAGGCCGAGGGGTGATGAGCCTGTGGGACATCCAAGCACGAATGGCTTTTCGGGTGTAGGTTTGGCCTCGATGATGCGGTTTGCTACGTAGTTGGCTGCCCATTTGGAGAGGGCATCGTAGTTCGGTTCAATGATTACTCTCATAATGCTGTTGTTTTTAAAGTGTTTGTTATAATAAAGTTTAATAAGTGCTGAATGTTGTGGTGGGAAAACCGCCACACGCACACGTGGTTGGGGCTATTTGAGAGAGTTCCAGCCTTGCGCCTTGAGCTGGAACTCGGCCCCGTCGCGTGTGATGAGAGCACAACCGAGGCTTTCCTTGGTGATGTGCCCGATGAGCTTGATGTCTTCCAGTTGCTCCACCTTCTCGTGGTCGGCAAGGGGTACAGTGAAGAGGAGTTCGTAGTCTTCGCCTCCGTTGAGGGCGGCAGTGGTGAGGCTCATGTTGAGTTCTTCTGCCATGACGGCTGTTTGGTAGTCAATGGGGATACGCTCTTCGTAGATGCGGCATCCGCAGTGGCTCTGGGTGCAGATGTGGAGGAGCTCGGAGGAGAGCCCGTCGCTGATGTCCATCATGGCGGTGGGTTGGATGCCTGCCTCGCGGAGCCGCAGGATGATGTCGCGCCGCGCCTCGGGCTTCATTTGACGCTCGAGGAGGTACTCCCTACCGCTGAAGTCGGGCTGTGAGATGGCGAGGCGTTCGGCATCGGTCTTGGCTGTGTTGATTTGCTGGTAATAGACTTCTTTCTCACGCTCAAGGAGCTGGAAGCCCATATAGGCGGCTCCGAGGTCGCCGCTCACGCAGATGAGGTCGGTGTCTTTGGCTCCGTTGCGGTAGATGGCTCGCCCTTTCTCTGCCTCACCGATGGCTGTGATGGAGATGGCGAGTCCTGTGCGTGAGCTGGTGGTGTCGCCTCCCACTATATCGACGTGGTGTTTCTCACAAGCCAACTTCAACCCTTCGTAGAAGTCTTCCATGTCTTCAACGCTGAACCGCTTGCTCAAGGCGAGGCTGATGGTGAGTTGCTTGGGCGTTCCTCCCATGGCGTAGATGTCGGAGAGGTTGACCTGGGCGGCTTTGTAGCCGAGGTGCTTCATGGGCATATAAGTTAGGTCAAAATGTACTCCTTCCATGAGCAGGTCGGTGGTGACGAGGATGTCTTTGTCGTCATATTTAAGCACAGCACAATCATCACCGATGCCGTAGAGGGTCTCAGCATTTTGGGGTTGGAT
The DNA here is from genome assembly GCA_017448825.1 of Bacteroidaceae bacterium. Lineage (GTDB taxonomy): Bacteria > Bacteroidota > Bacteroidia > Bacteroidales > Bacteroidaceae > Minthosoma. Next base: position 34,065 of record JAFSKR010000052.1, on the reverse strand, counting down.
GTTGTCTGTGAGTCGCTTGATGAGTCCGAACTCGCCAAGGGTGGATATTTCTGTTGCCATTTATTCTTTCTTGTTTACGTAGCTTTTGATGATTTGGTCAAATTCGTCTTGCCGTCCGTCGAGAAACTCCACTTCGATGGGGATGACCTTGAGGCGCTTGAGTCCGTGCAGTCGTGTGGCGTCTTTCTCGGTGGTGAGAATGGTGCGTTTGGCAGCGCGTTCACTGATGGTTTGGATGTCCTTTTCTGTGAAGTTGTGGTGGTCGGGGAAGCTCATCACCTCGAACTTGGGGATGATTTTCTGGAGGTCGTACACCATCTGCCGGGGAGAGGCGATGCCTGTGACGAGCAGGGGATTGTCGCCGATGTTGCCAAAGGAGCTGGGGTATTTGTAGGTGGTGAAGAAGAGTTTCTGCCAGTTCTGGAGGTCAAGGCTTCGTTCGATGCCCCGGCAATCCATAGGAGTGATGTAACGTGGGCATTTGGTCACGATGATGATGTCGGCGCGCCGCCTTCCTGATGTGTGTTCGCGGAGCCGTCCCGCTGGCAGGAGCTTGTCGAAATAGATGAGGCGGTGGTAATCCATTAGCAGGATGTTGATGCCTGCTTGCACGTAGCGGTGCTGGTACGCATCGTCGAGGATGACCACTTCGGTGGGAGGCTTCACGCTGTCTTTCAGCAACTGCTTGATGCCGTGGCACCGGTCTTTATCGACTGCCATGTGGATGTGGGGGAACTTGTGTTTCATCTGGTATGGCTCGTCGCCAATCGTCTTCATGGGTGTGTCTTTGGTGGCGAGCACATAGCCTTTGGATTGGCGTTTGTAGCCACGGCTGAGTACCGCGACCTGATGCTTTGGGGAGAGCAGACGGATGAGGTACTCGGTGTGTGGGGTTTTTCCTGTCCCCCCCACTGTGATGTTGCCCACACAGATGACGGGAAGTGGGAAGGTTTGGGATTTGAGCATACCATTGTCGAACATCAGGTTTCTGATGCTTACACCAAGCCCATAAAGCCATGAGAGGGGCGTGAGCCAGTGGTTGACTTTGATATGGTCTCCTTCCATCTATTTCAGGAATTTGTAGTACTCACATGCTGCTAAAAGCCATGCGCCTGTGCCGAAGGGTGCTTGTGACTGGGCATTGACAGTGCGCGTGGGGTCGGGCTTCTCTCCGATGGGTTGCACGTAACCGATGCTGCCGTCGGGCTGGAGGGCTACGGTGGAGAGGTACTTCCAGGCCTTGTCAATGGTGGGTTGGTATTGCTTGGCGGGCAGGATGCCGTTGTTTACGCCCCACAGGATGCCGTAGGTGAAGAAGGCTGTGCCAGAGGTCTCATAGCCAGGGGCATCGTCGGGGCAGAGCATGGAACGTGTCCAGTAGCCGTCGGGTTGCTGGCAATTGGCCACTCCCTCGGCGAGTTTCTTGAAGCGGTCGAGATAGAAAGCGTAGTATTTGCTGTCCTTGGGGAGGTCTTGCAGCACTTTGGCAAGTCCTGCCAACACCCATCCTGCACCACGTGCCCAGAAGGACTTGCCCTCGTTGCAAGCGGTCTTCACCTTGGGATAGACGTATTTGCCGTCGCGATAATATAACTGCTTCTCTGTGTCGAAGAGCAGGTCGTCTGTCCACTTGTAGCACTGATATTGCTTGTCGAGCAGTTTCTGGTCGTGGGTGACAGTGTAGAGTTTGGAGAAGATGGGCATGCCCATGTAAAGTGCATCAGCCCACCACCAGTAATCGACATCTGGCGTAGAAGCTTCGTAGCACATCACCTCCAAGGCTCTTTCAATGCGTTCGGCACGGTGCTCCAGTTTGTAGAGGTCGATATAAACTTGGAAACAAATCTGCCAGTCGGCAAACAGCACGTGATTCATGCCTTCGCCATAGGTCTTGTACTGCCACTGTTTCTTGTCCTTTTGTGTGGCTCCTTTCCAGTGGTTGTATTCAGCCCATAGGAGGGCATAGTCAAGATACGCCTGTTTCTGGGTGAGGTTATACACTTCCTGGTTGCCTGTGAAGTAGGCGGCGTTGTCCCAAAAGCCACGGCACTTGGCGGTGTTGTGGCTTTGCCAATAGTCGTTCACCTTCTCAATGGAAGCCATGACCTCTTGCTTTGTCTGTGCTGCGGCAGTTTGTGCTATGAGGGCAGCACCAATCATGAGTTTGGATAGGAGTTTCATATCAGTAGGTTTTAGTTAGTGTGATTCGATGGGGGTGAGTCCCAGTTTCTTTGCCTCCTCGATGAGCAAGGCTTTCGCTGGTTCGTGTTCGTTGGGTATCTTGCCATCGAGGATGGCATCTTTGATGGCTGTCTTCAGCACACCCACCTCCTTGCTGGGCTTCAATCCGAAAAGTTGCATGATTTCTTCGCCGCTGACGGGTGGTTGGAAGTTGCGGATGCGGTCTTTCTCTTCGATTTCCACAAGTTTGGTGCGTACAGCGATGAAGTTGTCAATGAATTTTTTCTTCTTCACCTCATTCTTCGAAGTGATGTCGGCGGTGCTGAGAATCATGAGGTCGTCGATGTCGTCGCCCGCTTCGAAGAGCAGACGACGCACGGCGCTGTCAGTCACTTCCTTATCGGCGATGACACTGGGGCGCATATGCAGCTGCACCAGTTTCTGCACGAACTTCATCTTCTCGTTCATAGGCAGCTTCATCCGTCGGAAGATGGTCGGGATCATGTGCTCTCCGATGTCGTTGTGATTATGGAATGTCCATCCAAGCAAAGGGTCGAAACGTTTTGACTTGGGTTTGCCGATGTCGTGCAAGAGAGCTGCCCATCGGAGCCAGAGAATATGGTCTTTCGAGGAACTCCATTGGCTATTACCTTTAGGCAGGTCGGCTGGGTTGGCTGTGGCTTTTGCCACGTTGTCAAGCACCTCTAAGGTGTGGTAGAAGTTATCTTTGTGTGCCTTTCCGTTCTTTGTCTCCACACCTTGCAGTTGTGCAAGTTCGGGAAAGACGAGTGGCAGGAGTCCGCAGCGTTCCAGTTCCACAAAACCCTTGGAGGGAGTGGGGGAGAGGATGATTTTGTTCAGTTCCTCTGCAATGCGTTCGCCTGAGATGATGCTGATGCGCTCTTTGTTGCGGCTCAATGCCTCGAAGGTCTCCTCCTCAATGTGGAAGTCTAGCTGTGTGGCGAAGCGGATGCAGCGCATCATGCGTAGGGGGTCGTCGCTAAAGGTGATGTCGGGGTCGAGTGGGGTGGCGATGGTCTTGTCTTCGAGGTCGAGCAAGCCATCGAAGGGATCAACCAGTTCGCCGAAACGGTCTTTGTTCAGGCAGAGTGCCATCGCGTTGATGGTGAAGTCGCGACGGTTCTGGTCTTCCTCTAAAGTGCCGTCTTCTGTGACTGGTTTTCGTGAGTTTCTGTTGTAGCTTTCCTTGCGTGCTCCCACAAACTCGATTTCCAGTTGTTTGTGTTTTAACTGTGCCGTGCCGAAGTTCTTGTAGATGGCAATATGCACTTTCTTCCCAATCTTTGACTTGAGTGCTTCGGCGATGGCAATGCCTGGACGCTCCACCTGTTTCTTGGGGTCTGCCACCACGATGTCGATGTCGCTCGAAGGACGTTCCAGATAGAGGTCTCTCACCCATCCACCGATGACATAGCACTCCAATCCCAACTCTTCTGCCGTCTCTGAGATGAGGCGGAAGAAGGGGTGATCCAGCTGTTGGAGTATGTCTTCGTGGGTGAGTAGTTTCATGGTGTATGGGTGTGGTTATGGTGTTTATTCCTCTTCCTTCTCGTCTTCCAATTCGTTGTGGCTGGTGCTTTCTGTCAACGTTAACTTTCCGTCTTTCCATGCATACACTTCATGGAACACGTCGCCGATTGGATTGGTGTATTCGCAGGTGATGACCTTTTTCTCGGCATCAACCGTTGGATTGATAAGTTCGTCGTATGCCTCGCAACGTTCGAAGCTCTGACGCTGCGGGTTCCATACACAAGCCATATAGTAAAAGGTGGAGAAAAGTCCTGGGTTCACGCCAAAATCGCCCAAATAGACCACCACATCGGGGATGCCATCGAAGTTGATGTCTTCTTCGGTGATTTCACCTGCATCGCCCAGCAAGTCCTCGTCTTTAGACCAGTTAAACTCACCGACAAATTCTTGCTTCTTGTCGCCCGATTGACAGGTCAGAAGTAGTGCATCGCATTGGTCGTTCTCATCTTTTCGGAACGAGACCTTGAAGGTGTATCCAGCACGCTCCGTGTCTTGATGGTTGACGGGTTCGACAGATGTTTGGGGAGTTCCCCCTATGGTATCTTCTGTTGTCTCGTTGCTGCCTGTGGTTTTGTTGCCACATGACATCACCAAGATGACTAAGGCAAAGATGACGTACTTTTTCATGTTGTCTCTGCTTGTGAATGGATGATTTGATAGTGCAAAGATAGAGAAAAAAGAGAAAAAAGGAACAAAAGTCACTATTTTTTTTGTAAAAAAGTGCTTTCGTTCCTTTTCTCTCTCTAAGAATGTACTCTATTTATGGCCCTATTGATAGTCGAAGGTACTGTTGCCTTCGAGGTCAAGATAGCCACATTTGCCATCTTTCGTGACAGGTACGAGTCCTTCGCTGAAACCTTCATAACAGGTGTATTGGCAGGGAATGACCAGTTTCCCTTCCGTGTTGATGAAACCGTATGCTGTTCCATCCCACACTCGTGCGCGTCTCTCGTAGAAAGGCTCTACGTCTTTGTAGGTGCCGTCCAACTGAATAACCTGCTTGCCCGCCTTGTCGATGAAAGCGGACGGAGTTCCGTGTTTGCGGATGGTGGCAAGCCCCTCGCGGAAGTTGTCGCCATTGTAGCCTTCATCAAGCGTGATGACCATCTTTCCTGTCTTGTCGATGTACCCATGACGATCAAGGTCGCGGTCATACACCGCAGCCAGACCTTCCGAGAACTGGCTGTCATTGTAATAGAGTTTCGGAAAAACCTGCTTGCCTGTCTTGTCGATGTAACCGAAGAGTTCGCGGCTGGGGTCGATGATGACAGCGGCAAGTCCTTCGTGGAAACCTTCAGGATTGCGCTCTGAGGGTGAGTCGTACTGATAAGGGATGACGAGCTTGCCCGTGGTGTCGATGAAGCCCCAGCCTCCCTCACCCATGACGAGTGCCATGCCGTCGGAGAAATCTTCTGCCCACTCCCATTCCTCTGGGAAGGCTTGCTTGCCCGTCTTGTCGAGATAGGTGTACTTGCCGTCCTTGTAGATGCAGGCAAATCCGTCGTGAAACCGGCAACTGCCACCGTATTCCGAAGTGAAGAGCACGTTGCCGTCGTGGTCGAAGTAGTAGCGCGTGTCGTTCTTGTGGCAGCACAGCACACCTTCGGAGAATCGATAGACGGAATAGCCATATTCGAAGGGGATGATGATGTTGCCCTTCTTGTCGATGACACCGAGCTTGCCGTCTTTGTTGATGACTGAAGCCCTTCCCTCGCTGAAGCCCATCACCGTTTCGGCTCCTTCGATGACTTTGGCGATAGATTCGAGGTCGTATTCCTTCTCGGGTTCGGTTTGTTCAACAGCTACAGCCGTGCTGTCGGCCAGTTCCCCTTCCGTGTTCGTTTTTTTGCCTGTGCACGATGCAAGCAGAGCCAGTCCCATGCTGGCGAATAAGAAAATCTTTTTCATCTTTTTGTGGTTATTAGGTGATAAGTAGTAATGCCAATTCTTTTTCTGAGGGCAAAAGTACAAAAAAATGGTAGATTAGCCAAGCTTTTTGCAAAATAAGTGCTACCTTTACTCCCCAAAATACGAATTATGAAAAGATTATTTTACATGATGGGGTTGTTGTCATTGTTGTGTGGATGTGAGCATCGCCCCTCGTTGGTCGAACAGCGGAAGGCTGAAATCAGAAGAAACGACTCGCTGGAATTGGTGCAGGCCCTGAGAGACTTGGCTGCAGCTGACAGTGTTGCCACGTTCAGAGAATTGGATGTGAAGGATTTGAAGGAGCAGTTTGTGTTTGAGAAGCAGGAGAAGTATCAGACGGTTGGCTATTATGTTTTGCCTGGCTATCAAGGTGATAAGTCGCGTTTCACATTCTTCCCCGAGGTGGAGGAAAGCGGCAAGTTGCTACTTGTTTCCATCGACAAGAAACGCCGATACGCTTTCATGGAAATCGACCTTGACGAAGAGGATTATATGGCACAATTGCCGGCGAATCTTACTGCCGCTCAACGGAACGACATCCATCGTTGTTATGCTCTCGCCAAGGCAATGCACGACTTCGATGCAGCCAAGAAGCAGCAGGAGAAGATGCTGCTCAAGTTGCATTTCTACGAGGAGAAGATGGAAAGGACACACTAGAACACCTCCGATAGGTGCTCGGTATTCCCAGAAGTGGTCTGAATCACACCCCTTTTGTGGTCTGAGTCACACCGCTTTTGGGGTGAGAGTCACACCTCCTTTGGGGATGTTAAGAGAGGTATGAAGTGTCATACGTTAGGGCTATTTTGACACTATCCATTAAATAACTAGGGAATGAAAAAGGATTTTTTAATCATGAAGAGAATGCTGGTGGTGTGTGCCATCGCATTCGGGGTACTATCGGTTGCCAACGCATTCTCAGCCACTATCTCGTCCGCGACGGTGTCACTTACAACTACACGCAACTCCGCTGGAAGGATGGAAAATTGAAGACGGAGGGCGAGTCATGGAACGTGAAGAAGGGGTTGGTGGTGAAATAAGAAGTCCTCTACGGCTTACACATACTTTATATATAATAAAAGGCGGGATGCACTCGGTTGAATGCATCCCGCTTACTATATCTGCCACATCCCGCATGGTCTTCCTCCTCATTATGGTATGGGGAGAATCGGGGAGAGGGTTTCTCTTACTCTGCGCGGAGCGTGAAACGCTTGAAGTCTGTAACTGTGAGGTCTTTGTCGATGCCCTTGAGGTACTGAGCGACAGAAATCTTGTTGTCGTCAATGTATGCCTGTTCGAGAAGACAGCTCTCCTTGAAGAACTTGGCAACCATGCCCTTGGCGATGTTCTCAATCATCTGCTCCTTCAAGTTGGCCTCAGCCTCCTTGGCAACAGTAGCCTTGATTTCACGAGCCTTGGCAGCCTCTTCGGGAGTAATCCAGCCCTTGGCAGTGTTCGACTCGATGTGATCTTCGGAGTCAACGTGTGCGGGGTTGATGCCGGCCTTCTTGAGAGCCACTTCAACAGCCTTGCCAATCTGGTTCTGCTTAGCCTTGTCGATGGCATTGCGCATCTCGGTGTCCTTTACGTCCTGTGGAACAGACTCTGCATTGAGAGCTACAGGAGACATTGCAGCCACCTGCATGGCCACACCCTTGCCAGCCTCTTCAAAGCCTTTCTTGTTCAGCACAACGAGAGCACAGAGGAAGTTCTGGTTCATGTGGTTGTAGGCAACAATTTCCTCACCTTCCACATAGTTGAAGCCGTCAAGTTCCATCTTCTCGCCCGTCACACCCGAACGGTTGGTGATAGCATCCTTGATGTTCTCGCCATCGATGGTGAGTGCATTTACCTCATCCATGCTCTTGCACTTGTTGGCTACAACAGCATCGATAATCTTGGTGGCGAGAGCCACGAAGTCCGCGTTCTTTGCCACGAAGTCTGTTTCACACTTCAGTGCAATCATTGCACCGTAGTTGCCATCAACCTTTGCGAGGACACAGCCCTCTGCAGCATCGCGGTCGGAACGCTTGGCAGCCACGAGCTGTCCCTTCTTGCGAAGGATTTCCATAGCAGCTTCCATGTCGCCATTGGCCTCTGTGAGTGCCTTCTTGCAGTCCATGAGACCTGCTTGAGTCTTCTTGCGAAGCTCATTGATTTCTTTTATAGTAATTGCCATAGTTATTATTTAGAATTTGAGAGTTGAAGAATTGAAAAATTGAAGTAGCTTATTGTGAATAGGCAGAACTTCAATTTTTCAATTCTTTCATTTTTTAGTTTTACGGTTTATTCAGCTGCTGGAGCCTCTTCTGCTTGAGCCTCTTCGGCTGGAGTTTCTTCGGCCTCTTCCACTGCTGGAACGTTGCCTTCCTGCTTTTCAGCGTTAGCATCTTGGTCGGCTTTCTCCACCTTACGCTCTTCGATGCCTTCATTGATGGCGTCGCAGACAACACCAAGAATCAGTTCGATAGACTTGGTGGCGTCATCGTTGGCTGGGATAACGAAGTCGATATTGCGTGGATCAGAGTTCGTATCGACGATAGCGAATACTGGGATGCCAAGTCTGTTAGCCTCGCTCACAGCGATGTGCTCCTTCATCACGTCCACCACAAAGAGAGCAGATGGAAGACGAGTCAGGTCTGCGATAGAGCCAAGGTTCTTCTCCAACTTAGCACGCTTGCGGCGAATCTGGAGGTTTTCACGCTTGGAGAGCTTGTCGTAAGTACCATCGCTCAAGAGTTTGTCGATGTTAGCCATCTTCTTCACAGCCTTGCGGATGGTTGGGAAGTTGGTCAACATACCACCAGGCCAGCGCTCAGTCACGTAAGGCATACCTACTGAAGCAGCCTTCTCTGCGATGATTTCCTGAGCTTGCTTCTTGGTGCCTACGAAAAGGATGCGCTTGCCGCTCTTGGCAATCTGCTTGAGGGCGTCAGCTGCTTGGTCAATTTTAGCGACGGTCTTGTGAAGGTCGATGATGTGAATGCCATTGCGCTCCATGAAGATGTAGGGAGCCATAGCGGGATTCCACTTGCGCTTGAGGTGGCCGAAGTGGGCACCTGCTGCGAGAAGAGAATCAAAATCTGTTCTTGCCATAATTGTTGTTGTTTACTTTCTTTTTGAGTTAATGTTTGTTTAACCAACCCATAGGTCGCCCTGTTCATGAGAGAGCTTATGGGTTTAGATACTAAACGGCTATCTTGTAGTTTTTAGCGCTTAGAGAACTGGAAGCGACGACGTGCCTTTGGCTGACCTGGCTTCTTACGTTCAACGGCACGTGCATCACGTGTGATGAAGCCTTCTGCGCGGAGAGCCTTCTTATCTTCTTCGTTAATTTTCACGAGAGCACGGGCGATAGCGAGGCGCATGGCCTGGCTCTGTCCAGTGTAGCCGCCACCTGTAAGGGTTGCTTTGATGTCATACTTCTCAGCAACACCAAGGAGGTTGAGGGGCTGCTTTACCACGAATTGAATGAGTTCTGATGGGAAATAATCAGCAAGTTCACGCTTGTTGATGATGATTTTGCCAGTACCTTCTGTAAGGTACACGCGTGCAACGGCGCTCTTACGACGGCCGAGTGCATTGATATAATTTACTGCCATATACCTTAGTCTTTATTTGAGGGTGTTAATATCAAGAGTTACTGGCTTCTGTGCCTGCTTGTCGTGTTCTGCACCTTCGAAGATGTAGAGGTTCTTCAGAAGATGTCTGCCAAGGATGCCCTTGGGAAGCATACCTTTAACGGCATGACGAATCACCTTTTCGTAACCGTTGGGGCGCTTAATCATCTGAGCATAAGTGGCTCTGTGCTGACCACTTGGATAACCAGAGAAAGTGATGTACTCTTTTTGAGTCTCTTTTGCACCAGTAACCTTAATTTGGTTGGCATTGATGAGAATCACGTTGTCGCCACAGTCCATGTTGGGCGTGAAGATTGGCTTGTACTTACCACGAAGTACCTTTGCTACCTTAGATGCCATACGACCCAGCACTTGGCCTGAAGCATCCACTACGACCCACTGCTTGTTAGCTGCTTCGGGTGTGATGTAGCTTGTCTTAAAACTGTTTGATTGCATTTTTAACCTTTTGGTTTTAATAATTAATAATGTGTGTTCGCTGTCAGCTCGGCTCCGAAGAACTCGACTGACGTACTGTGCCCATCGGTTTCCCTTTGGGTTTTCTGCGTTTCACGGACCACATTCCCGGTTAAGAGGAGATGCTATCCACACAGAGCACGGGACAGCTTTCGCTGCCCCTCGATGTAAATCGGCTTGCAAAGGTACCACTTTTTGCCAAAGTGACAATGATTTTCTTGTTTTTTTTGATGAATTTCCAAGAATTCTTTACCTTTGCACAAAAAATTAGCCTATTTATGACACGAAAATTTATTCCCTTCTTGACATTTTTCTTTTTGATGGCTTTGGTGGCGAGTGCTCAAACCTACAAACGAAAGACCAATTTGCCGCATATTTATATAGAGACTTTCAATCGTCAGAGCATCAACAGCAAGACCGTCTATATCTATGCAACGATGCACTATGTGGATGAAAATGATGTGGTGACTACCTACGACTCCATGCAGATACGGGGACGTGGTAACTCTACATGGAACATCGCCAAGAAACCCTACAAGATTAAGTTCAATCAGAAAGAAAAGTTCTTGGGAAAAGGTTATGCGAAGGCAAAGAAGTGGACACTCATTGCGAATGCTGGTGATAAGACGCTGATGCGTAATGCCATCACTTCTTTAATGGGTGATTTCTTGGGTTTGAAGAACAACCCTGCTCACAAATTTGTGGATGTCACTCTCAATGGCACCTATATTGGCAACTACCATATTAGCGACCAAGTGGAGGTGAGGCCCCATCGTGTCAACATCACCGAACAGGATTACCCTCTCAGTGATGAGAGCGACATCACTGGCGGCTATCTGTTGGAGGTGGATGGTTTCTACGATGGTAACTATTTTACCACCTCTCAATATCAAGTGCCTGTTCGTATTCATTATCCTGACGAAGAGGACATCTCATCATCCCAGAACGAATATATTCGTCAATACATCAAGGATTTCGAGGGGGTTCTTTCTGGGGGGGATTTTGCTGACGCTGAGAAAGGATACCGTAAGTGGGTGGATTCCACTTCGCTTGTCAACTGGTTTATTGCCACAGAAGTGAGTGGTAACATTGATGGTTACTTCTCCACCTATTTTTATAAGGATAAGCAGGATTCCTTGCTCTATTGGGGACCTTTGTGGGATTATGACATCGCTTATGCCAATGACAACCGCAAAGGCGACACAAGTCGTCAGCTGATGACGGATGTGGGCTATGGACAGACGAAGGAGTGGATTAATCGTATGTGGCAAGACCCTTGGTTCGGTCGGTTGGTCAATCGTCGTTATGCCGAGGTGCTGGAGGCTGGCTTGGAGAATTTCCTCTATCAACAGATAGACTCTATCGCCGAACTGCTTCAAGAGTCACAGGCACTTAACTACGAAAAGTGGGGCATCCAGAAGAGGATGCTCCGTGAGCGTGTGCTCTATTCGTCCTACGACCAGTATGTCACCGACCTCAAGGACTACATCGGCATCCATATTCCTTATCTCCAATCGGCTTTTGCGAACAAGAAAATTGCAGAGCCAACGCCGCCCTTTGTGCCAGGAGACTACTACTACATCATTACCAACGCTAATTCGGGAACAGCCATTGATACGCAAGACAAGAGCACCGAGGCGGGTGACCTTGTGTGTGGTTGGTCGGTCACCGAAGGTCAGTATTCTCAGCAGTGGAAGATTCTCCCAGTTGATGGTTATTTTATGCTCATTAACCGTCAAAGTGGCATGGCACTTAACGACCCCACTTCAGGTTATTCGACTGCCACAACGAATGTGGGCACCCAGCTGAATACGGCTGTTCCCAATCAGGTGGCAGACCGTCAGATGTGGAGCATTACACCGCAAGGTACCGAAGGCTATTACAACCTGACAAACAAATACACACGGCATACACTCAATTTGAATGGGGGTGGTTCTTCCGATGGCACATCTATCCTCAGTTATACGACAGACTCACGTAATGCTTCAAGCAAGAATCGTCTGTGGTACATTATGGCAGGCGATGAAATTGAATATGATGATCCTGAACCAGAGCCAGAACCTGAACCCGAACCAGAGCCGGAACCCGAACCTGATGCCATTGCTGCTCTTGAACCTGCTGAGTATGCGTTGGCTTACAACCCACAGGCAAAAATTCTGCATTTTGGTTCAGAAACACCCGAGCAACTGACGTTCACCGTCAGAATTTACTATGCCAATGGTGTGGCTGTTCGCTCGTTCCGAGCCTCCGAGTCTTGTTCCGTGGCTGACCTCTCTCAAGGTTTGTATATCATTGTATGGAAAGTGGGTGGAACTACTCGTTCCACCAAGTTGCTTGTTCAGTGATGTACAATGAGTTTGGTGCTTGGCTGACCGCCCAGCTTGGTGTGAAGGCACAGAAGATTTCTCTTCACGCAGGTTTCACCTGTCCCAATCGTGACGGGCGGGTCGGCACAGGTGGTTGTACCTATTGCAACAATCAGACATTCAATCCCGATTATTGTGCCCCCTCCAAGTCTATCACTCAACAATTGGAGGAAGGCAAGCGGTTCTTTGCCCGCAAGTATCCCCACATGAAGTATCTCGCCTATTTTCAGGCTTATACTAACACTTACGAATCCCTTGACTGCTTACGAGCTAAATATGAGGAAGCCCTCTCCGTGTCGGATGTCGTTGGTATCATCATTGGTACCCGTCCCGATTGTGTGTCAGAGGCTCTGCTCGATTATCTCTCCGAACTCAACCGCAGCACTTTTCTTCTTGTCGAATATGGCATCGAATCCATCTATGACAAGACGCTGTCACGCATCAATCGGGGACATACGTACGCTCAGACCGTCGATGCCCTCATGCGCACGGCTAAACATGACATTCGCACAGGCGCACACCTCATCCTTGGTTTACCGGGTGAGAGTCGTGAAGACATCCTCAACGAGGCACAAGTCCTGTCTTCCCTCCCTCTCACCACGCTCAAACTCCACCAGTTGCAATTAATTAAAGGCACTCGCATGGCAGAGGAATATATGGAGCGTCCTGCTGATTTCCATCTTTTCACTCCTGACGAGTACATCGACCTCGTTATTGATTTTGTTGAACGTCTTCATCCCGATATGGTGCTCGAACGATTCGTTTCCCAATCTCCCTCTTCCCTCCTCGCCGTTCCAGGCTGGGGCTTGAAAAACTATGAGTTTGTGGCAAAAGTGCGGCATCGTATGACAACAAGAGGCACTCATCAAGGTCGTCTCTATCTTCCACACTTTCCTCTTTCCTCGTGAGGCAAGAATTCCGTGCTTGTTGCTTTATTCCCCTTTTCTTTCCAGTCCCCTTACAAACTCCACTTCATATCCTAACTGCTCCATCACAGCACTCACAGCATCTTCTGCATATCTCTCCGCCTTTCTCCTGTTGCTCAGTGTGTCAAACCGCTGCTTAATTTGTTCCTCCACCTTCGATTTCAGCACATTTGTGTTGGGGATGTGAGTTGCCCAAAAGTTGCTGTCGTCCGACAGAAAAGAAGCACTTTGTGTGGTGGCGATATACTGTACAGGAGGCAACTTCACACGCACTATTTTCATCGAATCGACCACCTGATATTCCACCTTGTCGAGGTCAATCACATAACTGCACTTCTGCGTCATTGTTTGTACACAAGAGTGTTCCTCGTCACCCCAGAACAAGTGGCTTTCGGCGGCACGTTTGATGGTGTAATCCTCTATCACAGCACTGCATACGTATATTTCGCCCTTCGGTCGCACCTCCTCAATGCTGGCGATGCTGTCCTCCATCTCCACTTCCACTAACTCTTCCTTCAGATGGTTGATGAGCAGAAGGACTGCTATAATCACTACTACCAGTGCCACCAACACCATGAACACTTTCTTGATGATGCCTCGGAAAGCCATCACTACAGCCACCACTTTCAGCACATTTTCCCATAGTCGTTCTTTCATCGCCATTCCTCCTTCCTGTGTACGATGACATCTACGTTCTTCATGCCCAGGCTCTTCACGATGGCGGCAAACACCACCTTGGCATTGTTTTCAATGTCCTTGTTTACCATCTCCGTGAAATCTTCCTCCATCACTGCCCTATAAGCCCTTTCCATCAGCATGTCCACCTCCTCATGGCTGATTTGGTCGCGCAAACCCGATGACATCTTCACCACGTCTCTGTCTTCCACCTTCGCCTCATAGCCAGAGTCAATGACCTTGGGACGTGGCAGCAACACCACCACAGCCGTGCTGTCATCCGTCAGTTTCACGTCGTCAATCGTCAGATCGCGTAGGTCATAGCCATACTTTATAGTCACATCCACAGGCACGATGCATTTCCGTTCTCCATACTTCCATGTCCTTGGATTGGCCAGTTCAAACTTCTCATGCTTGCTGGAGTCATAAATTGCCAACTTCCGCACCCTCACTTCCGTCGTCACCAAGTCCGCCTTTTGCTTGATGCTCGACAGAATGACTGACTCCATCCGTGGCTTCGTGCGGTCAGTCTTTCGGCTACACCCGTTGCACGATGCCAACGTTAGCACCGTCAGCAGTGTCCCTATATATATAATAATGTGTAGATGTTTCATCATGCGCAGGTTTCTTGAGTGTGAAACTGTTCACTTCATGGGGCAAAGGTAACGTATTTTTCTTTACACCGCCAACAATCTTTGCGGAAATTGGAGAAATACAGCCTTTTTTATCGCAAAATCCCCACGGATTAGAACTTCAAAACCCCTATTCATGTGAGCCGCTATGAAAAACATTATCCGATGGCAAGGAGAAACGGCAATAGAAGTGAAAAAGTGCTCATCGTGGCATGAATACTGTATTGCAAACCATTGGTGCCACCCCAAACGCGCCTTTGTGGGTGACATCAACGGTATGCCATTAGAAGCCCCCTTCTATTGTCATGAGGAAGACCTTTTCTGAATGGATACAAGTGACCTGCCCGAATGGGCAAAGATGCTGGTGAAGGATTAAAAAGTAATCGGGTGTGCCACCTTGGCATATAAATCATAAGGGGCTGTGTCAAAATACATACACCAATAGCCTCTCAATCGCCCACGTCGTAGTCGATTTTTTGGGGAATAAGTGTATTATTTTGACACAGCCTTGTCGTTTTCGTTGCTTTTGCTAAGATGTTCTATTGTGCGGAAACAGTTGTGTTTGCTGCTACGTTTGCTTGCACTTCATAGCCAGCTGGCATAACTGCTTTTGAACCAGGGATGAGAAAACCAAAGAGGGTGAACAATCCGACCATCACCGATACTGGGGTACGGTTTTTTCCATACACTCTTACATCTGTGTTGGAGAAATAGAGAGGGTCTCCGTTTGGCAAAATGAGATTGGCTATGTTGATAACTAATTTCACTTTTATCAGTCGAAAACCGACCATGTACAAAACAAAAAGGTTGAGCGCAAGTTTCCCAACAAATGCAGGGCAAGTACTGGACAAGAACGGAGTCTGATTTCGTTGCAAAAAGGAGTGAACATAGTACGCGGCACGCAAATACTGGACAAGAACGGAGTCTGATTGAGACGGACAGTGTGGATGTGGTGTGTTTGGTGTGCGTGATAGGCAATGGCCGATTGTCTGTCAAAGCAATGATGGAGGTTTTTGAACTTAAAGGACGTGACAAATTCTTGAATCTCTATCTCAATCTTGCCATCCAGCATGGTTTTGTCACGATGCTCTACCCCAACAAGCCTCGTCAGAAGCATTTGCTGACGGTGAAAGGGATGGCTCTGTAAAAACAGATATAATTATGATTTAGGATAAGGTCAAACAGATCTCTTTGCCTTTTATGGGAGAACTAATCTACTTCCGATTCCCCTGCTTACTATTGCAGGCACGGCAGAGAAGTTGGGCGTTTGAAAGTTCTGTGCGGCCACCCTTACTCCACGGCTTGATGTGGTCAACGGTCAATTCGTCAGCGTAGAATAACTGTTTGCAGTCTTCACATCGGATTTTCTCGCCGTCATGTTTCGATGAATAAGCTAATGAACGTTGGACGAGTTCGTCCTTTTGGTCTTGCGTGAAAAGACGTTTTGGGTCAACGCTGATACCCTGTACAACGGTCTGGATGATGTCTTCCGTTTCCTTTTCTTTGTCCGTGATAAGTTTATAGTCTTGGCTCTTCCTAAACTTTTTCAGCCGTCGATTTATCTCATCTTTATGTTCTTTCCAGATGGTCACGTCCTTAGCATACTTTACGGCAAGGCGTAGGAGTATCGTAAGCGAACTGAATTCATCGAAGATTGAGGCCACGAAACGGATGTGTTTCGTAACGAGTAGTTGGTCGCTCTGAAATGGCTCATCCTTATGTAGTTTCACGTATTCCTTTTTATCCTTCACTCCGCGCAGAGAGCAAATGAAATCAAGCAGTTTGATTTTGCTCTTGCCTCGCTTCGGCTCACCCAATATCTTTTTGGCTGCTGCATCCTGCTCTACGAACTTCGACAGGCCTCGTAGATATTCGCCAGCATAGAGTCCATTCAACACTTCGTAATCAGACAGAGGGACGCCGAGCGTATTAATGCGGTTGAATATCTCGCGTTTCTTTTCTTCTGTCCCCTCGCTGATGATGATGCAAAGTAGTGTGTCGTTTATCTTCTCTTGCAGTTGTGGGTCTTTCTTGTTCCACTCTTTCCATAGCAAACCTTGATACTTGATGTCGTTCTCATAGAATCGGCGGATGGCTTCAATGCGCTGTTTCCCGTCGAGTACCTCCAAATTCCCGTCGTCGTTCTTCCATAGATAGAACGCTGGCAGGGGATAGTCCTTCACGATGCTGTCGATAACCAGTTCCTGTTTTTCGACGCTGTAGATGATTTCGCGCTGTAGCTCAATGTCACTGATGATGTGGCCGTCGCGTACCTCATTGTATAGTTCCTTGACCGTCATAGTTCCTCTTCTTTAATAGGGTTCAAATTTCTGATTACAAGCATAGCGAACATTCGCCTTACGCTTCCCTTTTCGTCGGGCAGATAGAATGCGGGGCCACCGCGTTTGTTCTTTGGAAGGTCAAATGTCGGCTTGAGTGCAAGCCCGATGCTCGACCCGACAATCTCAAACTGCTCTGGATTGTATTTTGTCATTATCGTGGTGGGTACGCCCATTAGCCCCTCGTAGTCGTAGGGAATGTCCTTCACGAAACTTACGTGTATGGCATCATAATTGAGGTACTTTGGATATAAGTTTGGATTCTCATAATAAGACTTGGTGAGAGTGACACGGTCGTGGCGGTAGCTCACGTCAAGGTTCGTGTACCACTTGCAGGCGCGAGGCACTGACCCGTCCTTGTCTTTCGACAACAACAGCGAACCATCTGGTCGTCTAAAACCCTTCATTTGTTTGGCGTAGCCCAGCCACAGGCGATTCTCGTGCATATATCCGGCAATGTTCTTATAAGTCAGTGCCGTTGTCGGGCCGATGACAAGAAACTCTTTACCCGCTTTCATCATCACATCGATAAACTCTCCGAACAACGAGAAGGGCGGGTTAGTGATTACCAAATCATAGTTCGTGTAGTCGATGTCCTGAAACTTCACTCCATCACCTGTCTGCGGATTGTAGCCGCTGACGGATATGGAGCGGATGCCATAAGCCTCGGCGTGTGCCACAAGAAATTTCACGAACTGGCACTTGATGGCATCGAAGTCCTTTTCAAACTTATCCTTCGATGCAGCCATGTCCAGATGCTTGATGCTTCCGTTTGAGAAAAGGTCGCTGGCCGTCACGCCCTCCTCCTTGTAAACCAGTTCCTCATTGTAACTCTCGTCCCAGTCGCACGGGCAGATAATACGCTTACCCCGCAACTGCTCCCTGTACTGCGGCAGTTCGGCGGCTATATCCTCATACAAGGTGTAATACTCGGCATCCTTCTCCTTGTATGCCTTCTGCATTGATTCCTTATGCTTCATAACTGATAGTTTTAGCTCGTTCAGCATCCAACTATCAATCACGCCAAGGCGCATAAAAGGACGTGATGCACCTTGTTTGCGCATAGCAAGAGGTGAAGCCTCGGATTTGGTACCTCTGTCTCGTTTTCAAGAATGCATCACGCTTTTTTGCGTGTGCATCGCTATCCAAACGAGAACAGAAGCCCCACAAACGGGCTGCTCTGTCACATATTATTTCGGTGCTTATTATACCAATCTAAGTTTCCGAGGCTTTCTTGGCTATGCGCGAAATAATAGCGAATGCTTTGTTCTGGTCTTCGGAATTTCTCCCCCGAAACCGATTGCAAAAGTATTAAAATTTTCGGACTCATAAAAAGATTTATTCTTATTTTTCCTAAAACACTAAAGAATGGCACTTAATGTCACACCGTTTGTGCCACATTGTCAGTATTCTGTCAGAAAGAAGGCAAGGCCGTGTCAGTATGAAAGTGCTGGCACGGCTTTTGTCTTTGTGTTGTATCGACTATGGTTTGTGATGACCGTAGCGAGTGAACAATACATTATTAATTAATTAAGAACAAAAAAACTAAAATAATACGATTATGGGAAAGATTATTGGTATCGACCTTGGCACGACTAACTCTTGCGTGTCAGTTTTTGAAGGCAATGAGCCTGTAGTGATTGCTAACTCTGAGGGCAAGCGCACAACTCCTTCTGTGGTTGGTTTTGTGAAGGATGGTGAACGTAAGGTGGGTGACCCTGCCAAGCGTCAGGCTATCACGAACCCGAAGAACACCGTGTTTTCCATCAAGCGCTTCATGGGTGAGACCTATGACCAGGTGCAGAAGGAAATTGCACGTGTTCCTTACTCTGTGGTGAGGGGCGACAACAACACTCCCCGTGTGGAGATTGAGGGCCGCAAATATACGCCACAGGAGATTTCTGCCATCATCTTGCAGAAGATGAAGAAAACGGCAGAGGACTATCTCGGTCAGGAAGTGACTGATGCTGTCATCACCGTGCCTGCTTACTTCTCCGACTCGCAGCGTCAAGCAACGAAGGAGGCTGGTCAGATTGCTGGCTTGAACGTTCGCCGTATCGTGAACGAGCCTACTGCTGCCGCTTTGGCATACGGTATCGACAAGGCCAATAAGGACATGAAGATTGCTGTGTTCGACCTCGGTGGTGGTACATTCGATATCTCCATCCTTGAGTTCGGTGGTGGTGTGTTCGAGGTGCTCTCCACGAATGGTGACACTCACCTCGGTGGTGACGACTTCGACCAGGTGATTATCGACTGGCTCGTCAGCGACTTCAAGAGTAACGAGGGTGTTGACCTCTCGCTCGACCCAATGGCGATGCAGCGCCTGAAGGAGGCTGCCGAGAAGGCTAAGATTGAACTCTCCAGCAGCTCTTCTACTGAAATCAACCTGCCCTACATCACCGCTGCTGGTGGTGTGCCAAAGCACCTCGTGACCACACTCACCCGTGCTAAGTTTGAGTCGCTAGCTCACAACCTCATTCAGGCATGTCTCGCTCCTTGCCAGGCAGCCATCAAGGATGCTGGCATCTCTACAAGCGACATTGACGAGGTGATTCTCGTAGGTGGTTCAAGCCGTATCCCTGCCGTGCAGCAGCTTGTGGAGAACTACTTCGGCAAGGCTCCATCAAAGGGTGTGAATCCCGACGAAGTGGTGGCAGTGGGTGCATCTATCCAGGGTGCCATCCTCAACAAGGAAGAAGGTGTGGGCGACATCGTGCTGCTTGACGTGACTCCGCTGAACGTGGGTATCGAGACACTCGGTCAGGTGATGACTACCATGATTGAGTCGAACACGACCATCCCATGCAAGAAGACAGAGGTGTTCTCAACCGCTGCCGACAACCAGACAGAGGTGACCATCCGCGTCTTGCAGGGCAACCGCCCGATGGCCAACCAGAACAAGCAGATTGGTATCTTCAACCTCACTGGCATCGCTCCAGCACGTCGTGGTGTTCATCAGATTGAGGTCAGCTTTGACATCGATGCCAACGGTATCCTCAAAGTGTCTGCCAAGGATAAGGCAACAGGTAAGGAGCAGGAAATCCGCATCGAAGCATCCAGCGGGCTCTCCAAGGAGGAAATCGAACGCATGAAAGCCGAGGCAGAAGCTAACGCCGATGCTGACAAGAAGGAGCGTGAACGCATCGACAAGGTGAACCAAGCCGACAGCATGATTTTCCAAACCGAGAATTTCCTCAACGACAACAAGGACAAGATTCCAGCCGACGACAAACCAGCCATCGACTCTGCCATCGAAGCCCTCAAGAAGGCCAAGGACAGCGGCGACGTCGCTCAGATTGACTCCGCCATCGAAGGTCTCAACAAGGCCATGCAGACAGCCTCCCAGAAGATGTATGCCGCAGGTGGTGCAGGCCAGCCCAGTGCCGGCTTCAACCCTGGCGACGCAGGCTTCCAAGGTGGTGCCCAGCAACCCAACGAAGGCACCCAATCCAACGGTGCTGACGATGTTCAGGATGCCGACTTTGAGGAGGTCAAATAAAAGGGTGATATTATGTAAAATAGGGATATTGTCACAAATAGAAGGATCCCGTGCAACTTGCAAGAGTTGCGCGGGATCCTTTTGTTGTATTTGTGTGACAATTTAGTTTCTGTAGTCATGCAGAATCTTACGGACACGGTCATCAATTTGCTTGGCAAGTTGTTGGTTACGCGTGCTGAGATTGGGTGTTGCCATAATATCACCAACAAGTGAGGGCAATTGTTCATCCCAAAGTTCGCCATTATTGATTTCGTCAAGCAAGGTGGTGAGCATGGCGTACACCTCATCGTCAGAAACGTCATATTTCCACTTCAGCGCGTCTTGTACACTGACAGGGTTCGGACCACGATTGCCAGAGCAATCAATGGGGATGATGGTCACTTCAGGATGTTGTTTCTGAAGCCACTCCAACTTTCCCTTGTTATCATTGAAAGAACTGAGCATATAGTCGATAGTGCAGAAGCGGTTAGTGTTCTTGCCACGGCTGATGGAGTTCTTATAACAAGTCAGGATGTCGTTGTACACAAGCATCACCGTCACTTTGTTGAGACCTTTATCGTTGGCACGTTTGATGACTTTTTCCAGACGGTCAGTACCACCAGAGAGGGCTGCATCATAAATTAAGCCTTCTTGGGTAAGATTCATCTTGCGAGCCGCGGTGCTCTTGCCGCTGCCTGGCGCACCTGTGATGATGGTGAGGGTGTTCTTGCCTGCACGGGCTGCACGGTCAAGCATTACCGTGTAGAGTGAGTCGACGACCATCTTTTCAGCCTCGCGATAAGCTGTCACATTGCCCCCATAGTAGCCGATTGGGCGGAACACTTCGCGGAATTCATCGGGGTCGAGTTTGTTGCCTGCTGTTGCCAGATACTTGTCTATCAGCTGCCCCGTGCGAGGTATTGCCCATTCGGTTGCATTACCGCTGAGCAATGTGGGCTGTGGAGATTCAATGGTATAGCGTGATGGATATTTGTTGATGCGATTATGACGGCGAATGTCCATCAGTTTTTCTTCGAAGAAGTAAGAGTCTCCAGGCACCTGATAGCGAGCGTTTCCATTGGGGTCGGGCTTGAAGAGCATCAATGACTGCTCCCCTCTATCGACGAAAGTCACCCATCCGCGTGGTGAGAGGTGATACTCGTTGTCTCCCATCACGGCATTGACGAGGCAATTGGTGTCCCACATACGTTGGCCTGTGTCACAGGTGTAGTTGGTATAGACAGCCTTGATGGGGTTCCATTCCGTGTAGGAGAGGTCAACCAGCACGTCCTGTGGTAGATAGTTCATCTTGTCACCGATATTGCTGGGTGACATGATTAAGTCCACCTTAGCGGGCAAGTTGTCGTAGAAAACAGCAGACTGCTTGGAGGCGGCACGCATATTGTAGCCAGAAAGACTGTCGCCAGCCTCAAAACGCCCAGACTGTACATAGACAGACTTCACCTTCTGTTTGAATAGTTCCAGACCGCTGAGGTTAGAGTATTCATCTGCGCCTGATTCGAACAGCTGTGCCAATGTGGTGGCGAAGCCAATGGCAACAACTACGATAGAGTTGTCCTCTGCCTTGCTGAGCAACTTACGATAGAGTTTGTAGCCATCTGGACACTGGCTGGCATCAAACGAACGCTTGAAGAGGGGCTCGCCCTGTGCATCCTTCAGGTCGCAGATGCCGTTGTAGGGGATGAAACAACGTGGGTTCTTCACGCCGTTACGCTCCAGGCCTACAGGAATGTCGGGATGGCCATAATAGGTGTTGAAGATATCGACCACGCCAGCGTTCTTTTCGCCTTCGCGGTCAACAATGATGCCTTTCAGATCGACGAGCCCATCATCAATGTAGTGATTGAGCATCATCAAGGCAAAGAGGTCGTCGGTGGAACTGCCAAAGTCGGCATCAAGAATCATCTTGATGGGCTCGCGCATCTGATAATCGCTGTTGGCAGTCCTCGTTTGTTGAGTGGCAACGGCTGTCTCAGCAGGTTGCACCACTTTCTTTTGTGTGGAACAGGAACAGAGCCCTGTTGTCATGGCCATCATCATCACAGCGATGGATAGCCTTACTGTAGTCATCATTTTTTTCATCTTGAAATAAGTTTTAGTTGGTGGTATGTTTATCTTTGTTTTCTTTATGTCTCAGGATATGCAAGGTTTTAGTAGTTCCTGTTCATCATCAAGTTAAAAGCGCTCTTCAAGTCATTGGCCAAACGGATGGCAAAGGCATCGTCCATGAGACGTTCCTCTCCTTTCAGGCTTTCATGCGCCAATCCTGTTTTTCCATAGTAGTATCGAACTTCTTCATTCTCTCCTTTCATGTAGAAAAAAGCCAGGTCGTCGTCATCGAAGAGAAACTCTTGATAGTACTTCGTTGCCCCGACGTTATAGCTTCGTGTGATGAAATAAGGCTGGTACAAGATGGTGCTCGCTTCTTCATCCCAATCGCCAGAATAGAAATAGTGGGTTGTATCGGTGATGGGCCCTGCGCCAGCTGCCATGTAATTGCTGGTTGCCACCAAGTCATCGGGCGGCAGTTCCGCCTTTTTCCTGTACTCGATGTTTTCCTTGGCATCAGCATACATCTTGCGAATTTTTTCTACACGCGCCTTGTCGGCAGACGTGTTTTGTGCTCCAACAGTAAGAACTGCCATGAGGCATATGGTCGTTGTCAAAAAGGTTTTCATTTTCTTCTTCATTTACAGATTAGTTATGTTGTTATTGAACAATGATGTGCGATATTTGATGATCTGCGGTGTTCACAAGATGTTCATGATGTCTCGCAGGTCATGCACCTCATGGGTGACAGCTTCGGGGGCTGGGTGGTCGGGAAAACGGTTGAAGTAGATGGTGTCGAGGCCTGCCTGCTTGGCACCGAGAATATCAGTGTTGAAGTTGTCACCTATCATGAGGGCACTGTTGCGAGGGGCACCCGATTGTTGGAACGCGTAGTCGAAGAATTGCTGAGAGGGCTTGTTCGCACCAGCATCTTCACTCAGAATGATGTGGTCAAAGTAGTCATACAATCCACACGAACGCAGTTTCTTATATTGTACCTCATGGAAGCCGTTGCTGCACATATGCATCCTGTAGCCTTTGCCCTTCAGATAGTCCATCAACTCTTGTGCGCCATCCACCAAGCCTGGCTTAACAGAACAGAGCGACAGGAATTTTTCGCTGGCTTTCAGACAATACTCCATCGTGGGGTTTAAGCCCTTTCCGAGACTCAACGGGTGTCGGAAACGTTCCACGATTAAATAATCACGTTCAACCTCTCCTTTCGCATACTGTGTCCACAGCCGGATATTCGTTTCCCAATAGTCATCGTAGAACACTTTCGAATCGGAAAAGTACTGGTCGAGTTGCAGATACTCATACAGCTCGCCCAAAGCAATGATGGCATTCCCGTGGGTATCGTAAAGCGTGTCATCAAAGTCGATGAAAAGGTCTGTATAGGTCATTGGTTAAAGATGGCATTGAAACATTTATCGGCAGCACCGGCATTCGCGTTGATGTAGTTGCCAGCGGCTTGTCCTGCTTGCTGCAAATCCATCGGAGAGGTGATAAACTTATCCATGATAGCAGCAAAAGTGTCGGCATCACTGTATTCGAACGAGCCGCCACAGGCTTTCAGGGCCTGCGCCTCGCGGAACTTCTGATTATTCGGGCCGAAGAGCACGGGGATACCATACACAGCCGCTTCGGGCACATTGTGGATGCCCACACCGAAGCCACCGCCCACCAGTGCCACCTTTCCGTAGCGGTAGATGGAAGAGAGTTTGCCAAAACAATTGACAATCAAAGCGCCCCGTTCCTCAGAAGGGAAAGGCTGGGAGGATGCTTGCTCTATTTCTGTGTATCTCACCGATGTGATGCCATGTTCCTCCAGCAGTTTCTCTATTTCCTTCAGATGCGTTTCGCTGATGACGTGTGGTGCAATGATGAGTTTCCAATCCTTGTGCTTCGCGAAATAGGGAATATAAATTTCCTCATCGGGGCTCCATGACGAACCCGCGACGAAACAAGGTGCGTCGCCCACAAACTGTTCAACCAGTGGCAGCGGAGCAGCAGCGTTCTTGATGTCGATGACACGGTCAAGACGTGTGTCGCCCACCACAGTCGTGTTCGTTATGCCATGTTCTGCCAGCAGTTTTTTCGACGTCTCGTTCTGCACAAACAGGTGGTTGAACTGCCGTAGGGGTTTCAGCGAACCATACCACTTGAAGAAGTATTGCTCTGGACGGAAGATACTGCTCACACTATACACTTTGATACCCCGATGGTGCATGGTCGTGAGGAAGTTTGTCCAAAACTCATACTTGATAAACACTGCAATCTCTGGATGAGCCAATCGCAAGAAGGAGAGCACGTTGCCAGGTGTATCAAACGGAATGTAGCACACAAGGTCGGCACCCTCGTAGTCCTTCCTCACCTCATAGCCCGAAGGCGAGAAGAACGTCAACAGAATTTTATACTCGGGATGTTCCACCCTCAGACGCTCCATCAGTGGACGTCCTTGCTCAAACTCGCCCAGCGAAGCGGCATGAAACCATACCACACGGTCGGTCTTCTTAATGTGACGCCGCAGCAGAAGGTAGGTTTGTCCGATGCCATACACCCGTTTCCGCACCTTTTTGCTGAACATCGCAGCAACAATCGCCAAAAACGTGTAGATGTATAATCCGATTGAATACATTAGCCTAATTTTTCTACAGCAAACTTCATGCGTTTGATTACCTCATCCTTGCCCAAGAAGGCTGAAAGCTCATACATATCAGGACCTTGTCCTGTGCCCACCAAAGCCACGCGCCATGCATTCCAGGGCTTGATGCCTGTCGCTTCCGTCCAAGGGTCAATGACGGCTTTTTGCCCCTCCACGCTCCAGTCCTCAATGCCTTCCAGCACTGTCATCATCTGTAGCATTTCGTTGGCAGTATTGTCGTTCCAGTTCTTGCGGACAAACTTGTCGCCCTCTTTATCGAATTCGGCAGGAGCCACAAAGAAGAACTTCGTAAGCGGCCACAAGTCGCTGGGGAAGGAGATATTGCGTTTCTTTTTGTTGCCTTGTCCATCCACATACTCGATGACCTTCAGCTTCATCATGCGCACCACTTCTGCCTCCTGCTCCGTGGTGGCACTGATGCCGTTCTCTTTCAACACCTTGTCAAACCCTGGACACCAATCCGTGTCAGGGCGTTGAATGAGATATTGATGGTTGAACCATGCTGCCTTCACATAGTCGAACTTCGCGCCGTTCTTCGAGCATTTCGACAGGTCAAACAGCTGCACCATCTCATCCAGCGTCATCAGCTCTTGGTCATTGCCGGGATTCCATCCAAGAAGTGCCAAGAAGTTCACCACCGCTTCGGGCAGATAGCCCTTCTCGCGATAGCCAGAGCTTACCTCGCCGCTCTTCGGGTCATGCCATTCCAATGGGAACACGGGGAACCCCAGTTTGTCACCGTCGCGCTTCGACAGCTTGCCATTGCCGATAGGCTTCAGCAGCAAGGGCAGGTGGGCAAACCTCGGCATCGTGTCAGCCCATCCAAACGCTTCATACAGCAGCACGTGCAGCGGAGCCGATGGCAACCATTCTTCGCCGCGAATCACGTGTGTCACTTCCATGAGGTGGTCATCCACGATGTTCGCCAAGTGATAAGTGGGCAGTTCGTCAGCACTCTTGTAGAGCACTTTGTCGTCAAGGATGCTGGAGTTGATTCTCACTTCGCCACGAATCAAGTCATCCACCAGCACATCCCGTCCTGGCTCAATCTTGAAGCGCACCACATACTGCTCCCCGTCATCCATCAGTTTCTTCACCTCTTCCGGAGACAGCGTCAACGAGTTCCTCATCATCCCACGCGTCGAAGCATCATATTGGAAATTCTCCACCGTTTCACGCTTCTTGTTCAACTCTTCAGGGGTGTCGAAAGCGTAGTAAGCTTTGCCGTTATCCAACAGCACCTGTACATACTTCTTATAGATGTCCCTACGTTCACTCTGACGGTAAGGGCCATGTGCCCCGCCAAACGAAACACCTTCGTCGAACTGGATGCCCAACCACTTGAACGCCTCAATGATGTACTCTTCCGCACCCGGCACAAAACGTGTAGAATCTGTGTCTTCGATACGGAAAATCAAGTCACCACCCTGTTGCTTAGCAAACAGATAATTATACAAAGCAGTGCGCACACCGCCAATATGAAGAGGTCCCGTAGGACTTGGTGCAAAACGCACCCTCACTTTCTTCTCAGCCATAAAATCTTTCATTTTCGGATGCAAAGGTACGATTAAGTGAGAGAAAAACCAAATTTTGGAGCAGCGAATGCAAAGAAAGTTCACTTTCACTCTACTGAGTTGTGACAAAATAAAGGCCTTGAGTCAAATTTATAGGAGTTATTTTTCTCCGAAAGCGCAGGCAATAACTGGACGATGAATAAACGATAATGGTGCAACAGAGAATCGTCACCCGTCCTTTTCACGTTAGCCGCTAAGGAAAAGAATCCGTAGCAGCTTCTTGTTATATTGCCTTCCCGCTATTGTATGCAATGACTTCGGGGACTCTTCAAAAGCGGTATGAGACTCCTTCTCAATCCCCTTGGGAAGCATCTCATCAGAATATACGAGCCAGAGGGCGACAACCGTCCGCAAGCACTTTATCTATATGGAATGGGCTTGCCATAAGGCATATACAAAAAAACGTTGAACTGGCGACAAAATATCGGGAAAACAGTCGAAATTATGGGGTAAAACGATACTAAAATGTGATTATTTGCTAAATATCTTGGCCTAATGTGCGCTGTTTGGATAAAAATGAGTAACTTTGTAGCATTAACAGCAGAATATCCATCAAAACCAAAGACTTTGTAGCATAGATGACCAGCGTCAGCGTTCAGACGAAAGACCTTCATGGCGAAATGGCTATCGCCAAGGAATATGTTGTAACAATGCTACTGTCCGCAAGATACTGACGGAACATGGCATCATTCTAGAGAATCCACTTCCAGCAGAAGATGCCAAAAAGGTGGAGCGTCACTTGGCAAGTGAAGAGAAGAAGATGTTGAAAAAAAATATAACCGTTTTGAGTTCTTTGCATACAAAGCGGCAAAGCCGAGCGAGTTGGTGGCTATAAAGTAGTTAGTGGGTAAGTTAAATCACTCAAATGTAAAAACAATTGTAAAAGAAATGAACACGGAACTAATTCAGAAAGTAAGAGAATATGTTGAAGAGTATGTTGGCGAATTCCATACTTCGTGTATAGCTAAGCTACAAGCAATTAATTCGAAAGACTTGCTGACAAGGAAGAATCCTTATATGTATAGGGCAAAAAACATTGTCACAACAGGCGGTATGGTGGAAAGTCTTGCAGCTGCATATATGTCCTCTACAGAAGAGAGTATTTTGGGAAACTGGCTTGAAGGATTGGAGAAGTTTGTTTCAGAAGAAGTGTACGGCGGTTATAAATTTGCTGCAATAGGCGTGGACTTGGAATTTGACAAAGAGGAAATGCATTACTTTGTTTCAGTGAAATCAGGTCCCAGTTGGAGCAATAATCAATCGAAGGGGAAACTCAAACGCGATTTTATTCAGGCGGTTAAAATATTTAATACGAGTCGTAAGACCGTACCAACCATGTGTACTGAGGGGTGTTGTTACGGCAACGACAATAGAATGTTTAAAGTTAGAAATAATTAAAAATGCTACAATTAGATTTATTTCCAACATTATACGCTGTTGAAGAGACGCAGAACAGCACGACGTTCCAAGACAACATGAAGTTGCCGCTTCATCGCTGGTACCGCTATACGGCGGGATTTTCGGGCGCATGGGTTGGTAGCTTGATTGAGCAGGGTAAGCTGGAGGGCCGACATAGAGTCATTGACCCCTTTGCTGGCTCGGGCACGGTCATGGTGGAGAGTATGCTACATGGTGTGGATTCATACGGCATCGAATCAAACCCTTACGTCTATAACATTGCAATGGCCAAACTACAATGGAACGACTTCGACAGTGAATATCTGATGCGAGAGAGTCTTGACGTACTCAAGAGAGCAAGAGGCAAGGCTATCGACCGCACGGAATTTCCCGAACTGATAGCAAAATGTTTCCCGTTGGACACGCTACAGAAGTTGGAGGCTCTGAAACTCTCATGCTATGAGATAGAAGACGATAAACTGCGGAATTTCGTCTGGTTCATTATCACGTCCATCCTCCGCTCCACGTCGCCTGTTGGCACGGCGCAATGGCAATACATCCAGCCCAAGAAGTCGAAGTCGAAGGTGCTTGGCCCTTTCACTGCATATCAGGAGAAGCTTTCCGAAATATTTGAGGACATGCAGCGACTGCACGACGTTTTCGGAAAGAACTCTCATTCGGAGGTGTTGCGCGAGGATGCCCGCCACATTGATTCCGTCCCTGACAACTGGGCCGATATGGTCATTACGTCGCCACCATACGCCAACAACTATGATTACGCTGACGCCATGCGGTTGGAGATGCTTTTCTGGAACGATATTAACGGCTGGAAGGATTTGCAAGATAAGGTGAGCGTCAACCTCATCCGTGCCTGTACTCAGCACGTTTCCACTCTGAAGGATACCGTCGGCGACTATCTTGCATCGCCGCTTCTCTCGCCTATCCGCGACGAAATTGATGAGAAGTACGCCCTGTTGAAAGACGAGCGTGAGAACCACGGCGGCAAGAAAAACTACCACATGATGATAGCCGCCTATTTCTACGACATGGCTCAGGTGTTCTATTCCCTTAGCCGGGTGACAGCACCAAATTGTAAGATGTGTTTCGTTGTCGGTGATTCGGCCCCCTATGGCATCTACATTCCCGTGGACGAATGGCTTGGACGGTTGGCCCAGGCAGCGGGCTTCAATGACTATTCGTTTGAAAAGTTGCGCGACCGCAACACCAAGTGGAAGAACCGCAAGCATCGTATTCCACTGAAAGAAGGAAGACTTTGGATAAACAAATAACAAAAGATAGAAAATGGCAAAATCACAATCACATCAACTCGGTGAATTCATTGGGTCTTTCTTTGAGGATTTGATGAAGAAGCCCATTCGTGAGTTCGCCGATAAGAATGGCCTGTATTTCGATACTAATCGTTCTCGGAAAGCAAGAGGAAACAGAAAGACTCTAACATGGACTGACGTTCACGCTAACAAGCACCGCTTAGATTTTGTACTTGAAAAAGGAGGGACTGAGAGTGCCTTTGGAGAACCAATCGCCTTTATTGAATTAGCTTGGCGTAATTATACCAAACATTCGAAAAACAAGGCACAAGAAATATCTGGAGCAGTTAACCCAATTAGTGAGAAATATGAAATGGTTAAACCTTTTAAAGGTGCAATTCTCAGTGGGGTTTTTACTGATGGCTCCTTGAACCAATTAAAGAGCGAAGGATTTCACGTGTTGTACATACCATCTAAGAAAATGGTACAAGCATTCAGTGTTCACGGACTTGATATTGATTATGACGAAGGCACCAGTAAGGCTGAATTGAAGAGAAAGTATATAGCAGTATCGAAGAAATCAAATAAAGCTATTTTGGAAAAGGTGCGTCAGGAAATATTAAAAATATGCGAGCCTGAGATAAAGCTGTTCGTTTCCGAACTATCAGCCTCCTACAATCGTAAAATCAAAACCATCTGTATCCTTCCCTTGCACGGAAAAAGTACTTACGTGATTGATGTTGAAAGGGCAATCAATTTTATTAATGGTTATACAGAAATACCAAAAGATCAGACTCTTGAATACATACAAGTTATTGTTACTTATAATATAGGCTCTATTATCCAATGTCAGTTTAAAACAAAGGCCGAAGCGATTGATTTCTTGTATAAATTAAAATAAATAGAAAATGAAACGAGAAAAGGAATGGTTCAAAATATAAAATGTCCATCGCGATGATTTTCGGAGGAACCGCCTTATAATGATAGTGGCATACTACCACTTTTCTCACATTTTCTTGCAAAAGCATTTGGATTTGTAAAAACTTTCTTCGTACCTTTGTGCCCAAATAATTCTACAAAATGATGAAAAAGCCTATTTTGTCACTGATGATTTCCTGCTGTTCTGCCACTGTGATGGCGCAGCAGGAATCTTACCACAATGTGTTTGTGGAGATGGGGTATGAACCTGCTGCTGTTGAGGCTAAGGTGCAGGAGGTGTTTAACGATGTCTTTTATGGCCCCAACAAGGTTTACTTTGAGGTGGGTGACACGTTGGGGTATGTCTCCGACATCAAGAACCATGATGCACGTACCGAAGGTATGTCGTATGGCATGATGATAGCCGTGCAGATGGACAAGAAAGACATCTTTGACCGTCTGTGGCGGTGGAGTCGCAGGTATATGCAGCACCAGTCGGGACAGCGCGAGGGCTATTTCGCTTGGAGCTGCAAGACAGATGGCACCCACAACGCTGAGGGAGCTGCTTCCGATGGGGAGTTGTACTATATCACGGCCCTGCTGTTTGCTTCGAACCGCTGGGGCAATGACACGGGTATCAACTACAAAGCCGAAGCACAGCGCATACTTAACTGTACGATGCCTCGTGATTATAAGGAAGAGCGTGCGATGCGCCAGTTTCCAGGGATGCCTCCCAGTTCAGGAAAAATTTTCCTCATCGATCCAGAGACACGGCTCATCACTTTTACGCCAGATGGGTTCGGACAGCGTTTCACCGACCCCAGTTATCATCTTCCTGCTTTCTACGAGGTGTGGGCTCGGTGGGCTGACGATGGAAGGTCTGATTATTGGTTGGATTGTGCTGTGAAGGCGCGTGAATTTCTGCATAAGGCCATCCATACGAAAACGGGACTGAATCCTGATATGTGCAACTATGACGGTACGCTGATGCAGGGGTTTGGAGGACGTCGAAATGGTGGTTCCAACTTCCGTTATGACTCTTGGCGTGTGCCGATGAATATCGCACTGGACTATGAGTGGAGTGGTGTGGACTCCGACTGGCAGCGGCAATATGGAGAATGTATTCAGAATTTCTTCTGGTCGCAAGGCATTGACACTTTTGTTGACCAATATCGCGTGGATGGTTCATTGCCAGAAGAGGACGAGATATTGCAGGCGGGCGGTTTCAAGAAACTGCGCCATAGCATCGGGCTGGTCAGTACGGTGGCAGCAGCCTCGGTGATGTGTCAGCATGAGAAGCGTAAAGCCTTTGTGGATGCCCTTTGGAATGCCAAGCACGAGCCTTTCGAGGATGGCTATTTTGATGCTTATTACGATGGTCTCTTGCGCCTCTTTGCTTTTATGCATCTCAGCGGTAACTATCGTGTGATTCATCCGAAATGAGAAGGACTATGTGGAATGTGCATCGTTCATCGTACAGTTTTATTTTCTTAGTTTATATGACTGATATGAAACAGTTAGTTTCTCGGAAAGTGATGGCTGTGATTGCCATAGCGATGGCGGTAGTGACCGCGATGGCTCAGCAAATCACAGTAGAAGATGTGACCAGCGGCACGTATAGCCCTCGCTCGGTCAGAGAAGTTTGTCCCTTGATGGATGGAGAAAGTTATGCGCGTGTGAGCGATGACTGGCAGCGGATAGAACGGTGCTCGTTTAAGACGGGTGAGGTGATTGAAACACTGTTTGATGTGGCGACGGCTCGTGGGGGGGCGGTAAGAGCAGTGGAGGGGTACATCATGTCGCCAGACGAGAAGAATATCCTCGTCGAGACTCATCGTACCCCCATCTATCGCCACTCGGCAACTTCCACATATTATATATATAATGTGAAGAACAAGACACTGGTGCCACTCTCGAAAGGTGGAACACAGGAGTGTCCGAAGTTCTCACCTGATGGCAACCAGATTGCTTTTGTGCGTGATAACAACATTTTCTTGGTGAAATTGCTCTATAACAATGCGGAGAGCCAGATTACGAAGGATGGTGAGGTGAACAAGGTCATCAATGGTAAGCCTGACTGGGTGTATGAGGAGGAGTTTGGTTTCAACTGTGCTTTTGACTTCTCGGCAGACAGCGAGATGTTGGCGTGGGTGAGGTTTGACGAATCGGAGGTGCAGACGCATGTCTGTCCGTGGTATAGGGGCAGTAGCCCCTCGATAGATGCGTATGCGCTTTATCCTGGGTTGTATGAATATAAGTATCCGAAGGCTGGCGAGAAGAATTCGAAAGTGTCGGTGCTGACGTATGACATCAAGAGCCGAGTGACACGAACGATGCAGGTGCCACTGGATGCCGATGGATACATCCCGCGTATTCAGTTTACAGGGCAGAAAGACAACCTCATGGTGTTGACGCTCAACAGGCATCAAGATAGGTTGGACTTTTATGTTGTGAATGCTCGTAGCACGACAGCGCAGATGGTGCTTCGGGAGGAGGATAAACGCTACATTGATGAGAAGGTTTATGCTCATCTTGACTTCTCGCGTGACCAGTTTGTGCTGTTGAGTGAACGTGATGGCTATGCACATTTGTATCTTTACACCATCGGAGGTCAATTGGTGAAGCAACTGACGAAGGGGAAGTATGAGGTGACAGCATACTACGGCACTGACGAGGTGGGCAAGACGTTCTATTATGCCAGCAATGAGGGTAGTCCGTTGGAGCAGTATATCTATAAGGTGGATGTTTCGGGTAAAAAGACAAAACTCTCTGTGGAACAGGGGTTTCATGCGGCAGTGTTCAGTAAGGGATGCCAGTATTATCTGAATGCATATTCCAACATTACGACCCCACCTGTTTACACGCTTTGCAATGCTTCGGGCAAGGTGTTGAAGACAGTGGAGGATAATGCTGAACTGAAAGCACGGCGTGCAGCTCTGCCTTTGGGCAATGCGGAGATATTCTCGTTCACTACTGCTGACGGCACCCAACTGAATGGGTGGATGGTGAAGCCGAAGGGCTTTGAAGCGTCGAAGAAGTACCCCGTTTTGATGTATCAGTATAGTGGTCCAGGTAGCCAACAGGTGCATAACTCTTTTTCTAATGGGTTTATGAGTGGACTTATATGGGAACAACGTTTGGCGGAGAAAGGTTACATAGTGGTTTGTGTGGATGGACGAGGAACGGGTGGTCGAGGTTCTGAGTTCAAACGGTGCACCTATCTGAAATTGGGCGACCTCGAATCACACGACCAGGTGGAGACCGCCATTTGGTTGGGCACACAACCTTATGTGGATAAGGAACGCATCGCCATCTGGGGATGGAGTTTTGGAGGTTTCAACACGCTAATGGCGATGTGTGAGGGTAGGGGAGTTTATAAATGTGGTGTGGCTGTTGCACCTGTCACCGATTGGCGTTTTTATGACACCGTCTATACAGAACGTTTTATGCGTACACCACAGGAGAATCCGACGGGATATGACTGCTCGCCGCTTCATCGCTATCAGAACATCAAGGGAGAATTGCTGCTTGTGCATGGATTGGCGGATGACAATGTGCATTACCAGAACACGGCAGAGTTGTCTGAAGCCTTTGTCCAAAGTGGTTATCAGTTCGATATGCAGGTCTATACGAATCGTAATCATGGTATCTATGGGGGGAATACCCGTTGCCATCTCATTACTCGCATTGAGACCTTCCTTGACACTTATCTGATGAAGTAAAGACCCCATGGTCTTTTTAGTGAAGGATAATGCCACTCAAGTGTATGTTGTGACGGAAAAAGCATCGTTACGACCAGTTTGTCAGTCACGATTCTTGACAAAGAATCGAAGAATGAGTGACAATCTTCATCTTTTTTTGAAAAAAGTTCCCGAAAAATTTTGCCAATTCGCAAAGTCGTCGTACCTTTGCACTCGCTTTCCAAACGGGAGGCACCAAAGAATGGTTCTTTGACAGACTGCGAACAAGACAAGAAGAGACAAGGCATCGCCCCCTCCCTC
>JAFSKR010000051.1 GCA_017448825.1 Bacteroidaceae bacterium | reverse complement strand
TTATTATATTATATATAGTTATATATAAATATATAATCTATTACTTTAACTTAACGCTGACTTCTATGATTCATTTTGGAACTGTAGCACTGTAGCGGTGTAGCAAAGCGACACACCTGTCGGGGATGTGCCGTTTTTGAGCCGAATTAATTTAGGAGGAATCTAAATGGTGAATTGAGCATGGGGTGCTCTTCTCGTGCTTCAACTATATATAATTAGGTTGCTGTTTTGTTGAGGTTGGGGAAGGAGGAATCGGATCCGTTGAACAAAATTCATCCATGCTGAGTGGGGCATCTGTGGTTGCGCGTTTGAAGGCATTGAGCTGTGAAGGCTCACTTACTAATTTGGAAGGGTCTTTCTTGCTGGGAGTGAACTCGAAAGAGGCTTTTTCCAAGGGAATGATATAGGTGTCATCTGGTTCGCATGGGGTGCCACCAATGCCGAGCACGATGAAGACGGGCAGATTCCTTTCTTGAGCAAACTCTTGATATGAAATGAGTTGTTCTGGTGAGAACAGCTCCATCATGGCGATGTGGTTGAGTGCCTTTCTCCATTTGCATTCAATGGCGACACATTGCTTCGTCTCCGACTCCTCTATCAGGAGGTCGGGATAACTGTTGTTTTTAGGGAAGACCTTGCCCATCGTCTTGTCACCACGCCATTCTTTCAGAATGTATTTGCCGTTCTTCACATCCAATAATTCCAGCACGAACTCCTCAAACTCCCGACCTTTCAACACGTCTTCGGGCATGGTGATGGCTCGGATGCGTTCCCTTACTGCAAGATACGTACGATTCAGACGCTTCTTGATTTCATGGATGCCCATGTCCTCATAATACATCCGCAACAGCGTCCTGTCTTCGCCCACCGTCCATCGCTGATAACGATTGTCAGGCTCTGCGGCAATGTCCGACACGAGGTTATGCGTGAGTGCCTCGAAATTCTTCAAACCGACCAATAATGGGAACAGGCTTCCATACTTGTCAATATAGCCACCTACAATATGGTCAGCCACTTGGTTGATGAGATAAAAGTTTCTGTCCCGTGGTGACCACTGCTTCTTGTCCGTCTGCTGCATCACTACAATCAGCAATCTCTCTTCTGCCAACGCCTTCTGTATCTGTACGTTGTTCTCATATCGGAACCGATTCATCACCACCAGAATGGTCGGCACCTCATTCACTAGCAACGACTTCATCACCTCCTGTTCCAACTCCGTCGTGTCGCAACACACCACCACATCCCGCTCCGTCAGCGACTCCACCCATCCGAAAATCTTCTCATACGTCGCCATCGGTGCCCGCTTTGAGCACACAAACAGCGTCTTCCTTCTCTTCAGAAGTTCTTGATTCCCGATGTATTTGATGGCACGAAACATGATGTGTTAGAAATAAGTTTCAACAGCGAAGCGAAATTGGTCAATGAAAATTTGTTTGAAGGCGGAGATGTTATTCTGTTCGTAGAAGAGCAACATGGCTTTCTTGTAATTGATACTGTCAACCGTGCGGAAGGGAATGGGACAATAGCCATTGGCAATCAAGATGGCATTGCTGGTGATGCGAGCAATACGTTTGTTGCCATCATTGAATGCCTGAATATAGGATAGCAGCACTAAAACGAAGAGGGCTTTCTCAAACACGTTGGTTCTGTTGTTCACCAAGTCACAAGTCTGTTGAAGTGCCTCGCGTATTTGGAACTCGTTGTCGATAGGGCGATAATTTGTTCCTGTGATGCCGACACGTCGGGTGCGGATATTGCGGTCAACACCAAGTTCCTTGATAAGTAAACTGTGAATGTCCTCTATTCGAGAAATAGTCAAATGCTTCATGTAGTCAGGATTGGCAACGATGAAGTCAAGGGCATCCTTGTGATTGAGCAGCATGATGGCTTCTTCCTTTGTTTTTCCTGCCGCTGTTTGTTTCTCTTTCAATAGGCGTTCTGTTTCAAGCAGAGAATAGGTGTTCCCTTCAATCTGTGAGGACTTCCAACTAAGGTCAATGCCCAAGCGTTCCATTTCCTTGCGTTTCTGTTCATCGGTAAGTGAGGCGAAGTTTTTTGCGAACTGATCTTGCAGAGTGTTCAGTTCGGACATCTCTTGTTCTGTAAAAAGGCTGACATGACTCAAAACGTTAGGAATCAAGTTGAAGTTATAACCTCTCTGCATCTGTCGCTCATCGACCTCTTTGCTGTAATACTCATCCAAGTCGATGGGGACGAAGAGTGGTGATATGAAATATTTGGTAGCTCTTGCCTTGCCCTCTACATGGATGTAGAACGAATTGGTCAGTTCGTTGATGACACGCTTAATGGTGGCAAGACTTGCTTTGTCTGCCAGAGCCTCAGCGATTTTCTTCGATGACACACCAGGATGCTCCTTGATGTATTGTAAAACGATGTTCTTATCCATACACAAAAATAGAATCGGCTCACAAAAATACAAGAATCGGCTCAAATGCGCAAGAATTTGAGCCGATTTATTGTCATTTTTGAGCCGATTTAACTTTTGGATGTGTCTAAATGGTGAATTTTGCAGAGAACAACAAGGAAGGAGCACCCAATGGATGCCCCTTCCTTGAAATAATCTGTAAGTGATATCTTTTTGACTCCTTTGAAAATGCTTTCGCATTATTCTGCCGAGTAGTCAATCTTGCTCATACGCACATAGGTTGCGTAGCGGTGCTGGGCAGCTTTCTTGGCGGCGTCGAAGAGTTCCTGTGCCTCGTTTGGACAAACCTTCTTGAGGGAGAGGTAACGAACCTCACCGTCGAGGAATGCCTGGAAGTTGTCCCAGTTTGGAGCCTTGCTGTCGAGCTGGAATGGGTTCTTGCCTTCCTCGGCGAGACGTGGGTCGAAACGCCAGAGGTGCCAGTAACCACACTCAACTGCCTTGGCCTCTTCTGCCTGACTCTTGCCCATGCCGCCCTTAGCCTTGAGGCCGTGGTTGATACATGGAGCGTAAGCGATGACGAGTGATGGACCTGGATATGCCTCTGCCTCGCGGAGCGCCTTGAGACACTGTGCATTGTCGGCACCCATAGCCACTTGAGCCACATAAACATAGCCGTAAGTTGACTGCATGAGACCGAGATCCTTCTTGGTGATGCGCTTACCACCTGCTGCGAACTGAGCGATGGCACCGATTGGAGTAGCCTTTGAAGACTGACCACCTGTGTTAGAGTAAACCTCCGTGTCGATAACGAAGATGTTGATGTCCTCACCAGAAGCCAGCGCGTGGTCAAGACCACCGTAACCGATATCGTAAGAAGCACCATCGCCACCGATAATCCACTGGCTGCGCTTTACGAGGTAGTGAGAAAGTTCGCTGAGCTGCTTGCAGATGGGGCAACCAGCGTTGCGACCTGCCTCGATGGCTGGAGCCAACTTGGCTGCTGCTGCCTTAGAAGCATCAGCGTTGTCCTTGCCAGCAATCCACTCTTCAGCGGCAGCCTTGAACTCTGCTGGCGTGTCATCCTTGGCAAGGAGTTCGTTGAGCATGGTCACCATGCGGGCGCGCATCTTCTTGTTGGCGATGGCCATACCAAGACCGTATTCGCAGAAGTCCTCGAACAGGGAGTTTGACCATGCAGGACCCTGACCCTTGGCGTTCTTGGTGTATGGAGTAGATGGGATAGAACCAGAGTAGATAGAAGAACATCCTGTAGCGTTGGCCACCATCTGACGGTCACCGAAGAGCTGAGAAATGAGCTTCACGTATGGAGTTTCACCACAACCAGAGCATGCACCCGAGAACTCGAAGAGTGGAGTAGCGAACTGGCTCACGCGTGGGTTAGCCTTGTAGTCGATGAGGTCTTGCTTGCTGGCTACGTTCTTCACGCAGTATTCCCAGTTCTTTGCCTCGCCAAGTTCGCCCTGCAGGGGAACCATCTTGAGTGCCTTGTTGCCCTTCTTGCCTGGACATACATCCACACAGTTGCCGCAACCGAGGCAATCCATCACGCTCACCTGCATGCGGAACTTCATGCCCTTGAGCTGTGCTGGAGCCAACATGTCGAGTTTGGCAGCGTCGATGCCAGCAGCTTCCTTCTCGTCCATGACGAATGGACGGATGGCAGCGTGAGGACAAACGAATGCACACTTGTTACATTGGATACAGTTCTCGCTGTCCCAAGTCGGAACGAAGGCAGACACACCACGCTTCTCGTAAGCGGCTGTGCCCTGCTCCCACATACCGTCCTCGTAACCCTTGTAGGCAGAAACTGGGAGGAGGTCGCCGTTCTGTGCATTGATAGGACGCACGAGCTTGTTGATGAATTCTGGGTCGTCGTTAGCCTCCACGGGGTCAGCAGGAAGGTTCTTCCATGCTGGGTCAACGTCGAGCTTCTGATACTCGCCACCGCGGTCAACAGCAGCGTAGTTCATGTTCACCACGTCTTCACCCTTCTTACCATAAGACTTCACGATGGCCTTCTTCATCTGCTCAACAGCAAGTTCAACAGGAATCACCTCAGTGATGCGGAAGAAAGCCGACTGGAGGATGGTGTTCGTGCGGTTGCCGAGACCTATCTCCTGTGCAATCTTGGTAGCGTTGATATAGTAAACGGTGATGTTCTTCTCAGCAAAGTACTTCTTCACGTTGTTTGGCAGGAAGTTCACGAGTTCCTCACCCTCGAAGATGGTGTTGAGGAGGAACTGACCGTTCTGACGAAGACCACGGAGCACGTCGTACATACGGAGATAAGCCTGCACGTGACATGCTACGAAGTTTGGAGTCTTAATCTGATAAGTGGAACGGATAGGTGTGTCGCCGAAACGGAGGTGTGAGCAAGTGAAACCACCTGACTTCTTGGAGTCGTAAGAGAAGTATGCCTGGCAGTACTTGTTCGTGTTGTCACCGATAATCTTCACTGAGTTCTTGTTAGCACCCACGGTACCGTCGGCACCCAAACCGAAGAACTTTGCCTCGAAGATGCCCTCGCCACCGAGTGCCATTTCCTCCTCGATAGGAAGTGAACGGAAAGTCACGTCGTCCACCACACCCACGGTGAAGTGGTTCTTTGGCTCTGGGAGTTCGAGGTTCTTGTAAACTGTGAGAATCATGGTTGGTGTCACGTCGGCAGAACCAAGGCCGTAACGACCACCTACGATAACAGGAGCATCCTTCTGACCATAGAAGGCATCCTTTACGTCAAGATAGAGAGGTTCACCGTTAGCACCTGGCTCCTTCGTGCGGTCGAGTACGGCGATACGCTTCACGCTCTTTGGCACAGCTGCGAGCAGACGCTCCACAGAGAATGGACGATAGAGGTGAACGCTGACCATACCATACTTCTTGCCGTTAGCGTTAGCGTAGTCAATAGCCTCACGAGCAGCCTCTGTGGCAGAACCCATCAATATGATGACATCGGTAGCATCCTTGGCACCATAGTAGGTGAAAGGCTTGTACTCACGACCTGTAATCTTCGAGATGGCCTCCATATATTTCTCCACAGCGGCGGGAACTTCCTCGTAGAATGGGTTGCAAGACTCGCGGTGTGCGAAGAACGTCTCTGGGTTTTCAGCCATACCCTTAGCTTCAGGATGCTCAGGAGAGAGGGCACGGGCACGGAACTCAGCCACCTTGTCCATCGGAACGAGCGGACGGATGTCCTCCATGTCCATCTCCTCAATCTTGTGGTACTCGTGAGATGTGCGGAAACCGTCGAAGAAATTGATGAACGGAACGCGAGTTTCCAACGCTGCCAAGTGAGCAACAGCAGAGAGGTCCATCACTTCCTGCACAGAACCTTCACAAAGCATAGCGAAACCTGTCTGACGGCAAGCCATCACGTCGCCGTGGTCACCAAAGATACAGAGTGAGTGGCTGGCAACGGTACGTGCAGACACGTGAAAAACAGATGGGAGCAACTCACCAGCAATCTTGTACATGTTAGGAATCATCAGAAGAAGACCCTGAGATGCAGTGAAGGTGGTAGTGAGCGCACCTGCCTGGAGAGAACCGTGTACAGCACCTGCTGCACCAGCCTCTGACTGCATTTCCTGTACGAGAACTGTGTCGCCGAAGAGATTCTTGCGACCTGCTACTGCCCACTCATCCACGTGCTCAGCCATCGGAGACGACGGGGTGATGGGGTAGATGGCAGCCACCTCAGAGAACATATATGCTACATGAGCAGCAGCGGTGTTACCATCACAAGTGATAAATTTCTTTTCTTTACTCATAAATTTTATGTTAGAAATTAAATGTGATATACATATTTATTAATAAAGGAATCCGAATATCCACAGAGGAATTTGGTTGCCCTCACCAATATCGCATTGGTTAACGGCATAAAGCGATTTAGCCTTGCTCTTCAGTTTGGTGCTATGTTCAGCAATCTTGAACTCGATTTGCTCGTCGATGAGGAACGAGCAGAGATTACCATGCTTATTCACCTTGTGATCCTTCCACAGCGTGTTGCAGAAGAACGTCTCCAACACATCATGCTCGTCGAAACAACGAGGATAGAAACTGTACATCAAGTTGGAATTATGCAGCAACACACGGGCAGGCTTCTTGGGAAACTCATCCCCCTTGCCATAAATCATATTGACCAGACGAGCCTCCTCCAAATACTTGATATAATGCATCACTGTTGCGCGGCTCATGCCCAATTCCTGAGCCAATTGGCTCACATTCGGCACACTGCTGCCGCTTGTGGTGAGCATATAAAAAAGCTGCTTGATTTTCGCCAGATACTTCAGCTCAATTTGCTTGACCAGCAAGATATCCACCTCAATCATCATGTTCATGTTCTTCAACAAATTCTCACTGTAGTTAGCCTTGTCGAGGAAAAATGGATAGAAACCATGATGCAGGTATGCCTGGAAATATTCGCGAGGATTCACCTTCGAGAAAATTTCAGTTGCAATCTTCTTGTGATTTGAAATGATTTCATCCAGCGTGCAGGAACGCAGTTGCAAACCAGTGGAAAGATTCAGAAACTCCCTAAAAGAGAAACCACGCAGATTGTAGGACTTCACAATGCCGTTCAATTCAGGATTTTCCTCCTTCAGACGCATCACAGGTGACCCCGTGAAAACTATCTTTAAACCAGGGTAGCGGTCATAGCATTCGCGCAACTGAGCACTCCAGTCAGGCTGTTTGAACACCTGGTCGATGAGCAACACCTTACCGCCAGAATGATAAAACTCTCCAGCAAACTCGGCAATGCCGACATTCTGAACGTAAAAATTGTTCGTGTTGATATACAGACACGAATGGTCGTAGGGAGAAAAATGCTCCTTGGCATACTGCAGCAGGAAAGTTGTTTTGCCCACACCGCGAGCACCCTTGATGCCGATCATTCGGTCTTTCCAATTAATCTCGTCCATCAGGTCACGACGTACGGGAGCCTTCAAGTGCTCCACCAAGTAAGCGTGTGTACGGAAGAAAGATTCCATAATTATTTTGTTTTATAACGAAAATTTGTGCAAAAGTACGAAGTTTTTTTGTAAAATGCAAACTTGACTTTGCAAAATTTGAATTTCCGTGAAAAATATTTTTTCAAAGACGCTTTTGGTTCTAAAAAAGAATAATCAATAGGCAATCATGTTGTCACAGAATGGATTTTCCCGATGCCGAAATGACAAATTAACAAATTCCGCCGACATTGCCCTGCTTGTCCTCACTCGGTCATTGGGTTTGCCCTTGCTCTGGTCCTTCGCTTTCCATCGCCCTGCAGCCCCGTTTCCTGTCCACCAGTGACCGATGATTTTCAAAGATGGGGTATTGCATGGTGGAACAGTGAAGCGAACCGTGTTGAAGGATGAGCGTACGACAGTCAACGGGCACGATTTCACGGTGGGGAAAGGCTTTCTTGAGTGTGTCAAGTGCTGCAGAATCTTTGTCGGGTTGGTTGTAGGTGGGCACAAGGACGGCTTCGTTGATGATGAGGAAATTGGCATGGGTGGCGGGCAATCGTTCGCCAGCTTCGTCATAGCAGGCGTCAGGTAACGGAAGGGGGTGGAGGGTATAGGGTGTTCCGTCAGAGGTGCAAAGGGCAAGCAGCTCCTGCTCCATCGCTTGCAGTGTGTCGTAATGCTCGTCGGTTGGGTCGTCGCATTTCACGTATGCTATGGAGGTGGGTGAACAGAAACGGGCTATGGTGTCTATGTGTCCATCGGTGTCGTCGCCTGCCAGCCAGGAATGTTCAATCCAGATGACTCGTTCTGCCTGAAAGTATCGTTTCAGTTGTTCTTCTATGTCTTGCCGAGAAAGTGTGCTGTTACGATTTTTGGATAACATGCAGCTTGAGGTGACCATCAAGGTGCCTTCACCATCGCTTTCGATGCTGCCTCCTTCAAGGACAAAATCGAGGTGATTCTGGTATTCGATGGGGATGCTGTTGTAGTGTGACGTGATTTGAGGAAGGGCATGATGGTTGATCTGGTTGTCGAGGTTGGCGGCAAATTTGAGTCCCCATCCATTGAATTGGAAATCAAGCAGGATAGCTTTCCGCTGTCGCTCATCCAGGCAGGTGATAAAGGCATGGTCGCGCGCCCAGGTGTCGTTGGTGGGACATTCCGCCATCGTGATGTTGTCGAGGGGGATTCCTCGTTGCATCAGGGCTGCCATTGCTTCTTCTGGATGCTGTGCCACGATGAGCAGTGGTTCCCGTTTTGCTATTTCTCGGGTGATGTTGCAGAAACAATCGATGGCATCAGCCAACACGGGTGCCCAATCGGTGCCCTGATGGGGCCACGTGAGTTGCACAAATGCTTGCTGATGCCATTCTGCGGGTAGAAACATATAAAAACTAAAAGTGAAAAGTTAAAATCTAAAAGTAAGAAAAGACAACATTTGGACGTATCTTTCTTAATTCATTTTTAACTTTATTTGGTGAAGTTCAGTGTTGGCTTGACGGGTATGATGTTACCTTTCTTGTCGAAGGTCATGCGGTCGATGCACACTTCGCGGTGGGTGCCGGGCACTCCGCCTCCGAACTTTCTGTCCACGTAATTTTTGTTGATGCGGTGATAGACGATGTACCACTCGTCTTTGCCAGGTATCTGCAGGACGGAGTTGTGGGCGGTTCCGTAGATTTTGTCAGCGGGTGCTTGTTCGATGACGCGGTAGTTTTGTTCGTCTATCTGGATGGGGCCGAGGGGGGACTTGCTGGTGCCGTAGCACACGTGGTAGTTGGGTGAGCCTGTGTCGTCAACTGACCAGAGGAAGTAGTAGATGCCTTTGCGATAGAACACGTAGGGTGCTTCGCGATAGGCCCATGTCTGAAGGTTTCCGCCCTGTGGGGTCATGTGCTTAATGGTCTCTTTCTTGATGGAGTGCATGTCGTCGTTCAGCTCTGCACCTGCCATGAATCCGTTGCCCCAATAGAGGTAGTGCTTGCCTGTTTTGGGGTCTTGGAATACATCGACATCAATGGCTTGTCCGCCACGTGCTTCTTTCGGGCGGTCGGCATCGGTCACGATGGGTGTGTCTGTGGCTACGAAGGGTCCCGTGGGGCTGTCACTCTCTGCCACTCCGATTTCCTTGCGATTGCTCTTGGGGTTGTGGGCGGAGAAGTAGAAGTAATATTTGTAGGAACCATTTTTCTGCTTGCGCTCGATGATGCAGGGTGCCCACGCGTTGCCGGTCGCCCACTTCACTTGGTCACTTTTCACGTCGAGCATCTTGCCTTCATCTGTCCAGTTGACGAGGTCTTCGGAAGAGAACACGCTGAAATCGTGACCGCCCCAGCCGGGAGTGCCGTCGGTGGTGCTGTAGATGTAGTATCTCTTGGTCTTGTTGGAGTAGAGCACTTCGGGGTCGGCGTGGAATCCTGTCAGGATGGGTTGGTTGTGGTTACCGAATTCTTTCAGCAGCCGGTCTTTTTCTGCCTGTGTAATGGGAATAATGGTGCCGTGGCGTGGGGTGAACTTGCCTTTTGTTTCTGTGTTCTGCACGAACTGGAAGGTCTTGAGGTCTTCGGATGAGCAGAACTGGTAGTGTCCGTTGGCATAGCAGTCGTACATGATGATCCAGGACTTGCCGTCAAGGCTCTTGCATACGCCGACTCCTTCCACGGCTTCTTGGGTCTGTTCCACATGACCGTCGAGCATCTGCCACTTGTCGGTCAGGTTCTTGGCTACTGCCTGATAGATACCGCGACCAGATTCTTGCTTGTAGAAGAGGTGGTAGAGTTGGTCGGCCTCGTTATATACGATGTCACCGTCGATGGTGGCATTGCCGGCATCGAAGAGCCACTTGGGTTCGCCCTCGAGGTCGGTGAAGTCGGCATTGGCGTACTGATAATAAATCTTGTCG
The DNA here is from genome assembly GCA_017448825.1 of Bacteroidaceae bacterium. Classification (GTDB taxonomy): domain Bacteria; phylum Bacteroidota; class Bacteroidia; order Bacteroidales; family Bacteroidaceae; genus Minthosoma. The sequence continues at coordinate 9,748 of JAFSKR010000051.1, read as the reverse complement.
AACGAGCCAGGGTCGCTGGTGCGCAGGGAGTAGAACACCATGTACTTGCCTGTCTGGCGGTCGTAGATGGTTTCGGGTGCCCACACGCGGATGACGTTCTTCCACTCTTTGGTGTAGCGGGTGGGGAAGTTCACGGTGGTGTGCTGCCAGTTGATGAGGTCGGTCGATTTGAGCAGCACCATGCCACGGTTGCTCGACCATCCGAGGTTGGACTTCATGTCGGTCACCACCATGTAGAAGGTCTTGCCGTCTTCGCAACGAAGGATGTGGGGATCGCGCACACATTGGGTGAGGGCGATGGTGTCGGAAGAGATGACGGGATTGCCATGATTGAGGGGCGTAAAGTTGTAGCCGTCGTCGCTGATGGCATAGCAGATTTGTTCATCCTTAGGGTCGTTGCTGTTAAAGTAGGTGAACAGATACGCCACCATGGCGTTGGGGTCTTTAGGTTCTTCCTGCACTGTGTTCTTTTTGTCTGCCCAGGTTGGCAGGGTGAGTGATGCACAGAGTGCGGTGGTCAATAAAATGTTGGTGTTCATGTGGGTTAGGTTTAGGTTGTTAGTCAGTTGTTGATTATTTTTTCAGAAATGTTTCTGCTTTTTCGATGTCACTCGCATGGTCAACATCCAGAATCTTGCTGAAAGGATAGGCGCGGAGTTGGAGTCCGTCTTTGACGAGTTGGCGCTGGAAGTTACGCATACGCGACTGTCCCTCGCTGATGCATTTGTCGATGACTGGGAAACTCCGCTCGTCCAGCCCGTAGATGCCGCCCGATATGTAACGCTGTGGATCAGAGTCAAGAAAGGCGGTGATGCGCAGGTCGGAGTCGGTGGCAATGTAGAGGGGCTTCTCGTCGTCGATGTAGTCGGTCACCGCCATCATGCCATCGTCGCTGGAAGCTTCCCACGCGGCGATGTACTGCTTGAATTCTTCCTCGCGGAAGATGGTATCAACCGTGGTCATGCAGAACTTGCCTTTGTTCATCACTTGTCGCAGTTCGTAGAAACTGTGCATGGATGAGGGTGTGGTCTTGACCATCAAATGAAGCTTTGGGTCCGCCTCCTGCTGGTGGCGCAGGTGGTTCTGGATGAGCGGCGTGAGGTTGTTGGTGATGATATGAATGGCTTCTGCCTCACAGTCATGGAAAATGCGGATAAGGCGGTCAATCATTGCCTCACCCTGTATCTTCACCAATGGCTTGGGCAGTTCCACGCCCTCTTGTGCCAGTCGCGAACCTTCACCTGCTGCAAGGATGGCAAACGTCATGCGCTAAAAATTAAATTCCTCACTTACGCTCTTCTGTTCCGACACGGCACGGATGGCACGGGCAAACATATCAGCAATGGAGAGTTGCACCACTTTGGGACATTTCTGTGCGTAGGGAATGGAGTCGGTAAAGACCATCTCGATGAGGGCTGAGTTCTGCACACGGTCGCTGGCAGGATCACTCATCACACAGTGGCTTGCCACGGCGCGCACACTCTTGGCACCAGCCTTCATCATCTCGTCGGCTGCACGTGTGATGGTGCCGGCAGTGTCCACCATGTCATCCACAATTACCACGTCCTTGCCCTCCACATCGCCAATGATTTGGATAGATTCCACCACATTGGCAGCGGCGCGAGTCTTGTTGCAGAGCACAAGGGGAGCACCCAGTTTCTTGGCAAACAAACGGGCACGCTTGGCTCCACCCACATCGGGCGTGGCTATGACGAGGTCTGTCAGGTTCAGATTCTCCACGTATGGAATCTCCACGAGTGAACCATACAAATGGTCAACAGGCACGTCGAAGAATCCCTGAATCTGGTCGGCATGCAAGTCCATTGTGATGAGGCGGTCAATGCCAGCCACACTCAGCAGGTCAGCCACCAGTTTTGCTCCGATGCTCACACGTGGCTTGTCCTTGCGGTCTTGGCGAGCCCAGCCGAAGTAAGGGATAACAGCTACGATGCTACGGGCACTGGCGCGTTTGGCAGCATCAATCATCAGCAACAACTCCATCAGGTTGTCGCTATTGGGGAATGTTGATTGCACGAGGAATACATCGTCGCCACGGATGCTTTCTTCAAACGAAACGGCAAATTCGCCATCGGCAAAGTGGGTGATAATCATATTGCCCAGCGGACAACCTAAACTTTGGCAGATGCGTTCTGCCAAATATCGGGTCTTTGTACCAGAAAAAACCTTGAACGGTCTTACCTCATTCATGACTTTATTTTGAAGTTAAGGATTAAATGATATGCAAAGGTAGGCATTTTTGGTGAAAGGGCAAGTATCAAACACATTTTTTTTGTTCACTGACTCATCATTGCTATATCACATTTTGACGATTTCACATTTTGAATGTTTCACAATTTGGCAATTTGTGAAAATAGTTGTACCTTTGTCCCCATTAAAATGAACTAATCACTAAAGATGCAACCGTTAGCAGAGAGATTGCGTCCACAGACGTTGGACGACTATATCGGACAGAAACACCTTGTGGGCGAGGGAGCGGTGATTCGCCGAATGATTGAGCAGAAACGCATCTCGTCCTTCATCTTGTGGGGACCTCCAGGTGTGGGGAAGACCACGTTGGCTGGCATCATCGCCAAGACGCTGGAGGTGCCATTCTTCACGCTGAGTGCTGTCACGTCGGGTGTGAAGGATGTGCGCGAGGTGATTGAGAAGGCGAAGGCCTCCTCGTTTTTCGGAAATGTGAAAGGTGGGGTGTCGCCCATCTTGTTCATCGACGAGATTCACCGTTTCTCGAAGTCGCAACAAGACAGTCTTTTGGGGGCAGTGGAGCAAGGCACGGTCACCTTGATTGGTGCGACGACGGAGAATCCCTCTTTTGAGGTAATCCGTCCGTTGCTGAGCCGTTGTCAGGTATATGTGTTGAAGAGTTTGGAGAAGGAGGATTTGCTCTGTTTGCTTGACCATGCCATGAAGACAGACGTGTTCTTGAAAGAGAAGAAGATTGACGTGCAGGAGACCACCGCCATGATGCGCTACAGTGGTGGAGATGCCCGCAAGTTTTTGAATATCCTTGAACTTGTAACAGAATCATCCTCAGTTATCAACGACGATATTGTTACAGATACACTTCAGCAGAATCCGTTGGCTTACGACAAGGATGGAGAAATGCACTACGACATCATTTCCGCCTTTATTAAGAGCATCCGGGGCAGCGATCCCGATGCTGCCATCTACTATCTGGCACGCATGATTGAGGGAGGAGAAGACCCCATCTTCATTGCTCGCCGCCTTGTCATCTCTGCCAGCGAAGACATTGGATTGGCGAATCCTAATGCCCTCCTGTTGGCGAATGCAGCGTTCGACACGGTTTCTAAAATTGGAATGCCTGAAGGTCGCATTCCGTTGGCAGAGGCCACCGTCTATCTTGCCTCCTCGCCCAAGAGTAATTCTGCCTACGAGGCCATCAACGAAGCCCTTCAATATGTGGGCGAGACGGGCAATCTGCCTGTTCCCCTCCATCTCCGCAATGCTCCTACCAAGCTCATGTCGCAACTGGGCTACGGTAAGAATTATAAGTACGCGCACGCGTATGAGGGCAATTTTGTCCAACAGCAGTTCCTGCCCGATGGAGCTATCGATGCCCGCTTTTGGCATCCTCAGGATAACCCTTCAGAAAACAAACTCCACGAACGCATGAAGCATCTGTGGGGTGAACGATATGAAAAATAAGGAAAATGTTGGGCTATTTTCTGAGAATCTTCGTACTTTTATTCAGATAATCATTCAAGATAATTGTTTAACGCTGAGAGCTTATGAAAATTAAATTAAATCGTTGGCAAAATTGGTGTCTCACCAAACTGCTCACCGTGATGGGCTTTGCTGCTCCCATCACTTTGGCCTCTTGCTATGGCCCTGTGCCCACAAACTACACTCCCGATGAGGAAGGACTCATTGATTCTGCTTATTATGAAGAGGAGACCGATTCCACGTTGGTACTGGTTGAAGATACGACAGAGGCAGTATAGTCAGCAAGAGGGCATAAAAAGGGCTACCCCGTTTCTCACGAAAAAGAATAGCCACAACACAAACACAAAATAAAACACGACAAACTATTCTGGTATGCAACCAGAATGTTGCTTCTTTATTGTATGCCGTCAGCACGGAGTTTCTCTTGCCACTTCCATGCGGAACGGAGAATATCGTCGAGTGGTGTGTCGGCACTCCAGCCGAGCACTTTGTTGGCCTTATCTACATTGCCCCAGATGGCTTCGATGTCGCCTTCCCGACGTGGTGCGTACTCCCAGGGGAGTTTGACACCAGTGGCACGCTCGAAACCTTCCACAATCTCCAGCGTGGAGTAGCCATGTCCTGTTCCGATGTTGAACACTTCCACGGGGTCGGTGTCCTGTTCGAGCACTCGCTGCATAGCTTTGACGTGTGCCTTAGCGAGGTCAACTACATAGATGTAGTCACGGATGCAGGTGTGGTCGGGCGTGTTGTAGTCGTTGCCGAATATCTTGAGCTGCTTGCGGATGCCGATAGCTGTCTGTGTGACAAACGGAATGAGGTTCATCGGTACGCCGTTAGGCAACTCGCCGATGTTGGCAGACGGGTGTGCGCCGATGGGGTTGAAGTAGCGGAGGATGACAGACTTGATGGGCGCTCCCGAATGGATATAGTCCTGTATGATTTCCTCGTTAATCTGCTTCGTGTTGCCATAGGGCGAGAGTGCTTTCTGGATGGGAGCCTGCTCTGTCACAGGGAGGTTCTCTTCAGTGGGCTGACCATAGACGGTGCAGGATGATGAAAAGATGATGCCCTTGCCTCCATACTTGACCATGAGTTCAAGCACATTCATGAGAGAGTTGAGATTGTTGCGATAGTAAAGGAGCGGCTTTTCCACCGATTCACCTACGGCCTTTGAGGCAGCGAAATGGATGCAGCCCTTAATGGCGTATTTCTTGAAAACAGCTTCGGTGGCAGCAAAATCGTTGAGGTCAACCTGCTCGAATGCAGGTCGTATGCCTGTGATTATCTCGATGCCATCAACAACATTGGCGTTGGAGTTAGAGAGGTTGTCAATAATGACTACATCATAACCAGCCTGTTGTAGCTCTACTGTTGTGTGTGAACCGATGAACCCTGTTCCACCAGTCACGAGGATTGTCTCTTTCATGTATCGTTTCCTTTAGATGTTAATAATGTGCTGTGTGCTCGTTTAGATAGTTAAGAAGTCACTTGACCTGCGTCAATTTTTTTCTTTCGGGCACAAAAGTACGAATTTATTTTCACACTGCAAGTTTTTTGTCAAAAAAAATGCAGTTTGTTTACTTTATGACAAATTTTGTTCTGCATTCGTCACCCGAAGCCGTTGTTGCGGCAGCTATGTAGATGCCTCGTGGGAGGGTTGCCACATTGACTGCTGCAAACTGGTTGCCAGCACGCATGAAGGGTGTGACAGGCATCTTCATGCCCGAAGTGCTGAAGATGGCGACACGGGCGATGGGTGCATCCTCGCTCTTCACGTTGATGGTGCCGTCCACACAGGCGATGGTGATGCCGCCCTCTTTGGTGTAGGTGCGGATGGCATCAGGCTCGGGGACTTCTTCTGGTGCCACATAGAGCGTGTCGTAAGAGCCAATCTGGTTCGCCTTGGCAAGGGTCGGCAGGTTCATCATGTAGGTGTCGTTGCCACCGTCAGGATAGCGGCCGAAGGACTGTATGCCCGTGTGTGCGTCGTAGTGGAGTGTGTCGGCGTATGCGCTGGTGGTGATGACCACGTCGCCGCCATCAGCTTCCAGCTTGAAGGAGGTGTGGATGTCGGTGCCGATATTGTCGAGCTTGTCGCACCAGAGCACCTTGTAGCCGTGTGCTGTGATGATGGTGTTGAGCAGGGCATCGTCGGTCGGCACTTGGTACTTCTCGGGCTTCTTGATATTGTCTGAGACATACATACCGGCGATGTCGATGTCCTTGTCGGTGGTGTTGTAGAGTTCCACCCAGTCGTTCTTCTTGAAGTAATCGTTCACGTACATCGAGTTGGCGGCACCGATTTCGTTTACACGTACAGGCGTGATGCCCTCGGCTAGCATGTCTTCAGAAGAAATCTCTTCAAACTGTGCATATAGTTTCTGTGTGCCAGTCGTTGGCAGGGTGTATTCTGTCTCAGTGGAACGAATATCGCTTTGTTCGGCACCTGATGTCCAACGGACAAACTGGTAGCCAGCAGGAGCGACTGCTTTTACCGTAATGGGAGAGAACAGGTATCCTTCGAATTCGTTATAGGGAAGTTCGATGCCATTGACCATGATTTTTGCTTCATCTACACTAGCTGCAATCGAAACAGATTGTTTGGTAAGGGCTGAAATCTTCATCTCGGAACGCTTTTTCATGTGGTCGACGATGTTGTTATTGTATGTCAAGGTGAATTTGTTGATAACATAGTTGGCTGAAATGGAAGGGTCGAAATTGTCTTCTGAATAGATGCCTTTTTTCATGTAGTCTTTCATTTCGTTGGCAATGGCCTTGACGTACTTGGGTTGCATGACGGAGCCTCCGAAGATGCAGTAGGTGTCAATGAACCGTTTGCGGAACTGGTCGTTTTTCAGCAAATTCTTGAAGAGGGTCACGAAGGTGTTGGTAATGCTTCTCCGCGTGCCTTCAATGCTCTTGCCGAGCGAGTAGTCATATCCGTACAGCGAGTGTTCTGACTGTGTTTTCTCCTTGCCGAAGAAATTCTCGAAAGGTGTGCTTGTTTGTCCTGCGAAATCAAGGTCGAAAAGCACAAAGCGAAATTTTCCATTGTTCACATCGCGGAACCCCTTTACGTTGTTGTGTGGCCAGTCGGTGCCTCCAAGATATAGTTCGGCTGCCATGATGTTGATGTATTCGTCTATATCCAAGAGTTGGCAGATTTCAGCGTAAGTGTCTTCACGTGTGGCGGTCTTGCTCAGTTCCACCAATTTCTTCCATGCATCTTGGGTACCTTCCATCTGCACATAACCCGAGTCGGGGTCTATTTCAAACTGATCCATCTCATCAGTATCGATGCCGTAGTTGGCGTAGGCATAGTGCTTGTTATTAGGCTCACGCATACTTAGCGTAGCGTAATACTTTCCGTTGATGAGCACATGGACGGGTTGCCACTCCTGATAGTCGATGTTCATGCCGCTTCGGGCAACAATTTGTTGCAGGATGGCATCCCTGATGCGACCGCCATAGTTGCCGTAGGTCTGCGAATCGTTGCCACCGTTGCGGATTTGCAGGGTCTTGTTTTTGAGGTATGGCTTTTTGTCGAAGAATTGTGCTTTGAAGAAGTTGTTCAGGTCATACGTCTTGTTAGCTTTCAGCTTGAAAGAGTGGGGTGTCCACGCACGGCTCCAACCGCCACACATGGAGAAGTCGCACTCTTGTGAAACGAGGCACTCGTTGTTGGTGTTGATATATTCGAAAGATACGGGACGGTCCCATGCCATGTTCCAGTTGCAATCTGTTTCTTTCCCTCGTCCTTTGCGTCCGTTCGGCCCTTCCTTGAACAGGCCATATTCACGGGAGTTCAAGTTTTTGTCATCTGTCACCACCGAGATGATGGGGAAGGGGAATGATCTGTCCTTATAAATATAGGTGCGCGTGACCACTTGCGAGGGGAGTGCATTGTCATTGAACAGACGAAAACGGTAACAGGTGGTGTTTTTGACGCTGAACAATCCTGTTTCTGAAACCCTTCCGTTTGTCAGAGTTGGTGCGGTACCGTCAGTGGTGTACATCAAAGTGGCTCCTGCGGGAATGTTGACACATACTTGCAACGTTCCTTCAAACACTTGTGCGTTTTTGTCCACGATGGGCGCATCGAGTTGTGCGGTGGAAAATCCTCCACTGAGCTGGTTGGATGTGCCAGGGGAGGGATTTCCTGTCCAGCTCCACTCTGGGCCACCATCAGTGGTGCGAGCGTAGGAGATGCGTGAGAGGGCTTTTGGATACTCCTGCTGTACTAAAATCTTGTTGCCGTCAGATAAGATGATGATGCCTCCATCGCAATCCAGTTTGTCGTCTATTTGGCGATAGGAGACCATTTTCCACACTTCATGGTGGTCAAAGTTCAGCAAGGCATATCCTTTGGCGGGGAGCACATCGTAGTTGTCAATCAATCGGTTTTTCGTCAGGTTGTTAGGGTCGTCTGTCACATACAACCCACCTAATGAAATTCCTTTGTCGGAAGGGTTATACAGCTCCACCCAGCAGCCATAGTTGAAGGAAGGGTCGAGATATACATCAGCGTTTGATGCCATGATTTCGTTGATGACGAGAGATTGGGCAATGTCGGCATCTTTCGAAACGGTCACTTGGCATTGCGCCGTCTTGGTGCCATCCTTTTTCGACTTGACAGTGATATAGCAGGTTCCTGTCCCTATGGCGATGACTTGTCCTTTCGCATCCACGGTGGCCACCTGCTTGTTCGAGGATGTCCATGTCACATTCGTGTAGGCGACGTTGAAAGGAAGGGCGCTTGCCATCAAGTTTCTCGTTTCATGAGGAAACATTGTGAGGTCTGTCTCCGATAATTGAACATCCTCCAATTCTCCCGAGAATTCCAACTTCCAATTATCAAGGCAAGTCCAATCTTGGTTTATCTTAGTGGTCTTTCGGATGCCGAAGGTCAGTGTGCCGTCTGTTCCCACCTCGCATTCCAGCGAATTGGTGTAGTAGCCCGCTTCGAACCAGTAGTGGGCGGCTTCCATGTTGTTGGGAATGTAATAGGTAGTGTTCCACCATGACCACCAGCCTTCACCTGAACTAACTTCGGAAGCACTACCACCAAGCGAGGCCTCGAGGGCTGCCGACGAAGCTGGCACAATGGCTACGTTTTTTTCGCCAGATGAGGTCGTGGCATAGAGTTTGGCGTTTTGGCTACCGCTGTAGTTCTTCCCGTTGTAGAGTGAATAATCGTTGCTAGCACTTCCCATACGATAGAAGGCACTAAGGCTGACACGATACTTGCCAGGTGTCAATCCCGTGACCGTCTGGTAAGTGTCGTAATTCTTGTTGAAATGCTCAGCATTTTCAAAGGGATTGGTGGCACTGAAAGCGGTGCCTTCCCATCCTGTCTTGACATCATTGTTCTCAAACCGGGGATTGATGATGTGTATGTCAGTAACATCAAACCATTCTGTTGCTGCATCAATTTTTAATGATGTCATAAACAGCAATAGCATCATCATGCAATTTCTCTTCATTTTCATATCTTGATTCGTTGTTTGTGTCCCTGATGGGACGGATAAGTTTTGATAAGAAAAAATTATGAGGTTGTGTCAAAATGCACGCGCTAATACCCTCTCAACCGACCATGTCGTTGTCGGAAAGTCGACTACGACGTGGTCGATTTTGGGGAGTAAAGTCTGCTATTTTGACACAACCTCATATAACGGAATTGGGTTACTGAATCATGAATTTTATTCTGCATTCGTCACCCGAAGCCGTTGTTGCGACAGCTATGTAGATGCCCCGTGGGAGGGTTGTCACATTGACTGCTGCGAACTGGTTGCCAGCACGCATGATGGGTGTGACAGGCATCTTCATGCCCGAAGTGCTGAAGATGGCGACACGGGAGATGGGTGCATCCTCGCTCTTCACGTTGATGGTGCCGTCCACACAGGCGATGGTGATGCCGCCCTCCTTGGTGTAGGTGCGGATGGCATCAGGCTCGGGGACTTCTTCTGGTGCCACATAGAGCGTGTCGTAAGAGCCAATCTGGTTCGCCTTGGCAAGGGTCGGCAAGTTCATCACGTAGGTG
>JAFSKR010000050.1 GCA_017448825.1 Bacteroidaceae bacterium | reverse complement strand
CGTCGGTTTAGCGTCAGTTTAAGGACTACGAGCGTATCACTTCAAACCTAAAATGATTGGTGCATGATGAGCGCACTTTGGGCAGGAACGGTGACGGTCTTGCCCTTGATGGTGCCCAGTCCTGTCAGAGAAATTTTACCGCCTTGAGCCACGATGGTGTAAACACCTTGCGGGACGGACACTCTGACAGCCTTCTTGCGACCATTGAAAATGACAACGACCGATTGCCACTCGTCCCCTACGGCAGCGCCATCCAGCTGACAGGCAATCACATTCGCCCCCTTGTAAGGCAAGAAATGCAGATGTTTCCTCACCGCATCGGCACTCCCCATGTGGAAAACAGGATGTGCCTTGCGAACAGCAACAAGCGTCCGGACATAGTCGAAGAGGTCTTGATATTCTGTTTTGTTTTCCCACAAAATGGTGTTCACAGAATCAGGCGAGTTGTAGGAATTGTGAACCCCCTTCTTGTCACGGAGGATTTCGTCGCCACACCAGATGAAAGGCACACCTTGCGAGGTAAGCACAGCCGTCTCTGCCAATTTCTGCAAGCGGAGACGCTCGTCAATGGACACCAAAGCAGATTTTCCCTCCTTTTTGTTCTTTTCAGCAAGTGTCGTCCTCACACGGTCAGCCAAACACATATCGTCATGACATGACACGTAAGAAATCATCTGGGTGGGTTCGGCAGCCCATGCCTCATGGCTATAATTGACCTTGCTCATATCCACTTCGGGGTGGTTGATAGCTCCCACCATACCGAACTTGATGCTTTCCTCATGCCCGATTTCCCCGATGAGGAACGCCCCCTCCTTATCATCTTGCCAACCGCCACGAAGCCCGTCGCGCATTTCGTCGCCAAACGCTGCAATACCACGCATCTGCACCATGTTTGCCTTCATGCCCAGCTGTTCCTCTGGCAGTACTGGAGCCGATGCCGCCCATCCTTCACCATAGATGAAAATGGTAGGATCCACTGCATCGACTGCCTCACGAATGGCATTCATCGTCTCAATGTCGTGCACACCCATCAGGTCAAAGCGGAAACCATCAATATGATACTCTTTCAGCCAATATAACACACTCTCCACCATATACTTACGCATCATCGGCATCTCACTCGCCGTCTCATTTCCACACCCCGACCCATCAGACAAAGTGCCATCCCCTTTGTGACGGAAAAAATACCCTGGGCAGACCTTGTCAAACTGCGACGATGCTGCATCAAACACATGATTATAGACCACATCCAGCACGACACGGATGCCCGCCTGATGCAACGCCTGCACCATCTGCTTAAACTCCCGGATGCGCACCACCGGGTCGTAAGGATTGGTGCTGTAACTCCCTTCTGGCACATTATAATTAACCGGGTCATAGCCCCAGTTGTACTGCTGGGGCACCCGCTCGTCCGTCTGTGCCAACAGATTCTGTGCCTCATTCACTGAACCATAGTCATAAGAAGGCAGGATGTGCACGTGGTTGACACCCAACTCCTTCAAGTGGTCAATGCCTGTCGAAAGCCCCTGTGCATTCTTCGTACCCTTCTCGGTGAGTGCCAAATACTTGCCCCGATTCTTGATGCCCGACTCTACATCCATCGAGAAGTCGCGGTGGTGCATCTCGTAGATGATAACTTCGGAGAAATCCTTCAAAGGAGGACGGTGGTCACACTCCCACCCATCAGGGTTCGTCGCCGCCAAGTCCACCACTTGTGCACGGGCACCATTCACACCCACAGCCTTGGCGAACAGCCCCGGGGTCTCTCCATAAGAGGCTGACTGCCCTTTGCCAAACACCTCAAAAGTGAAGAACTTTCCCAACAGGTCCTCCCTCACCGTGAGCGCCCACGTGCCGTCACTGTGCTTTTCCAAGTGATGCCGTGCCTCCACAGCACCACCATCACCCTGCGAATAAAGGTTCACCACCACGTCGGCAGCCAAAGGTGCCCACAGCGAAAAGTGAGTGGCAGCAGGAGTGTATGTCATCTCAGAGATAGGGCCTACAGGAATAGGCAGCGACTTCAAGTCCTGGGCATGAGTCGCCAGCACTGATGTGCCGAACAAGGCAGCCATAAGCGTTTTTTTTAAGAGTCTTTTCATTAGGTTAGATAGCGTTTACTGACAAAAAGGGGCTTTCTAATAAGAAACCATGTCGCAAAGGTAATAAAAATTTCGGTTTCTCTTACCTTTATCCCCGATTATTACGCTCTAACAGAAAAAAGGTTTTCTTTTTTGGAGAAAAAAGTGTAACTTTGCGTCCAAAAATTCGGGAAACCGACACCAACAGATGAGTTTATCCAAAGACGAATTGCTTTCCTTAGTGAGGAAAGGAGCCAGAAACATGTCGTGGCAAGAGAAGCTGCGGCTCACTGTGCTGTTGAGCCTTCCATCGATGGTGGCACAAATTTCGTCGGTAGCCATGCAGATTATCGATGCCGCCATGTTGGGACACTTGGGCACACGGGAATCAGCCACAGTGGGACTGGTTTCTACCACCATCTGGCTGTTTGGCGGCCTCTGTTCAGCCTGTGCCGCTGGTTTCTCGGTGCAGGTGGCTCATCATGTGGGGGCGGAAGACCTGAAAGGAGCCCGCAACATCATCCGCCAAGGCTTGTTTGCGGTGGTGGCTTTCAGCCTGATGCTGACAGCCATAGGTCTCGCCATAGCACCCTGGCTCCCCCGACTGCTGGGTGCCGACAGGGAAATATGGGCAGGAGCAACGGAATACCTCATCATCGTAGCAGTCGCACTGCCCATCCTTTCGGTGAATATGCTGTCGGCTGGTGCCTTGCGATGCAGCGGCAACATCAAAGTGCCCAGTTTTCTGAACGCCCTAATGTGTCTGCTCGATGTCGTGTTCAACTACGTCTTCATCTTCATCCTCCACATGGGAACAGCAGGTGCAGCCTACGGCACATTCCTCGCCTACGCCATCACGATGACGCTGATGCTCTACAGCCTTGCCGTGAAAGACCGACTCTTGCGCTTCTCCCTCGACACAGAACTGACAAACGAAGCAAGAGCAGAAGAGCTTGCTTGTTCTGCCCTGCAAGGAGGAAGACAGCGAAGCCAACTGCTTGGGCGTTGGAACTGGGCCAGATATATGCCCAGCAAGCTAACATTGCTGAAAGCCTTTAAGATTGGCTCGCCCATCAGCCTGGAACGAGGCGTGATGTGCGGGGCACAGATAGCCATCACAGGCATCATCGCCCCCTTGGGTTCTGTAGCCATCGCCGCCAACACATTTGGCATCAACATCGAGAGCCTCTGCTATATGCCTGGCTACGGCATCTCCGAGGCTGCCACCACGCTGGTGGGGCAAAGTCTCGGTGCACGTCGAAAAGACCTGATGCGCAGTTTCGCATGGATATCCATGGGGTTGGGCATGAGCATCATGGCCGTGATGGGCGTGCTGATGGCTGTCTTTGCCCCCGAGATGATGCAGATGGTGACCACCGATGCCGCCGTGGTGAAATTAGGCACCGAAATACTCCGTATCGAAGCATGGGCAGAACCCATGTTTGCCGCCAGCATCGTGGCATACGGAGTGTTTGTCGGTTCGGGGAAGACACTTGTGCCCAGCATCATGAACCTTACCAGCATCTGGGTGGTGCGCCTCACGTTGGCACTCCTACTGTCACCGTCGATGGGACTGCACGGCGTATGGATAGCTATGTGCGTGGAACTTTGCTGGCGTGGTGCAGCATTCCTTTTCCGACTGAGCCGACGCGGATGGAGCAACATCAGCATGAATGAAACCAAGGCACTGACAACACAAACGGAAATAGAAGAACTGATTAAGACTGACACTATCTATGAAAATTATTAAGAATCAGGAATTCGGGGGAGAACGGCCCCTTTACGCCTCCCACAACCTCCGTCTGGAGGGGGTGACCATCCATCTGGGCGAGTCCTCCATCAAGGAGAGCAGCAACATCGAGGCGGAAAACTGCACCTTCGAAGGCAAATACGTCTTCTGGGAGACCGACGGCTTCCGTGTCCACAACTGCTACTTCGCCGAGAGTGCCCGTAGCAGTCTATGGTACTCGCGCAACTGCCGCATGACCAACTGCCGGGTGGATGCCCCCAAACTGTTCCGCCGCATGGATGGCATCTATGTGGAGAACACCGACTTCCCCAATGGCGAGCAGTATCTGTGGGACTGCAAGAACATAGAACTGAAGAACGTCAAGATAGAGAACTGCGACTACGCCTTCATGCACTCCGAAAACATCAAGATTGAGAACTACCGACAAGAGGGCAACTATGCCTTCCAATATGCCAAGAACGTAGAGATTCGCAACGCTATCATCAACTCCAAGGACTCCTTCTGGGAGTCGGAGAACGTCACCATCTACGACTCAGAGGTGAATGGGGAATACCTCGCATGGTATGGCAAGAACATCCGTCTTGTACGTTGCCATCTGACTGGTGAGCAACTCCTCTGCTATGTCGATGGCCTGACGCTCGAAGACTGCACCTTTGGTCCCGATGCCAACCTCATACTGGAGTACTCCACCGTGAACGGCAACATCAAGGGTGACGTACACAGCATCAAGAACCCCACCAGTGGCACTGTCACCGTAGAAGGCAAGGTCGGAGAACTCATCTGGGACGAAAACCAGAAAGCCCCTGCCGATGCCCAAGTAATCGTAAAAAACAGATAACGAAATAGAAGAGATAAAGAACCCTAAAACGATAAGCCCCCATGACCTACAACTTCGACAAAATCATCGACCGCCACAACACCAACTGCGTGAAGTGGGACGAGTTCACCGACCCCGACATCATCCCCCTCTGGGTCGCCGATATGGACTTCGAGATTGCCCCCTGCATTCAGCAAGTCCTGCTCAAACGTGTACAACACCCCTGCTTCGGCTACACCCATGTGCCCGAAAGTTTCTACGAAGCCACCATCCAGTGGTTCCGACATCGGCACGGCTGGACGATAGACAGAGCATCCTTCATCTACACCAGTGGAGTCGTGCCAGCCATCTCTGCCATCATCAAAGGCACGACACAACCAGGCGACAAGGTGCTCATCCAAACACCTGTGTACAACTGCTTCTT
>JAFSKR010000049.1 GCA_017448825.1 Bacteroidaceae bacterium | reverse complement strand
CCTTGGAGGTCGTAGGTCTGTCCGCTTTGTTGCGACACCGTCGCAACAAAGGAGACCCCAGTGGCTTCGCTGCTGTAAGTGAGGGCAAAGCGGGTGGTTGTCTCTCCTGCCTGGGTGGTGAAGGTGTAAGGTTCGGTGGCAGGTTGGGTGATGCCTGTCTCGTAGTCGATGAGCATCACCTTGCCGTCCAAATCGGGATAGACAGTCTTGAAGTTGGCTTGGAGGGTGTAAGTGCCCGCTGCGGGGAACTTGGCTCCGACGCTCACTTCATCGCCTTCGACGAAGGGTTGTTCGCTGATGGCGTAGTGGGTCTTGTCCGTACCTATTATATATAATAATGTGGTATTGCCGGTGAGGTCGGGGAACTTGGTGGCGTCGCAAGCAACTTCGTAGGCAGCCGCCGCATCGGGGTTGCCCACCAGACGGGTGCGGTCGAGTTGGATGCCGTCGGCATCCTGCAAGACGAGGTTGATGACACGTCGGTTCTCCATCGTGCCCACAGGTGGACGGGGCGCGGCTGCACGGCGGCGTTTGGTTTGGCTGTAATCCACATCGGAAGTCAGGTCTGCATAGAAGTCCTCATACTCATTGACGGTGGCAAAACGTCCGTACTCGGGGAGGTTCAAGGCATCGTAGCCCAAGGGACGCTGCACAAAGAAGCCCTGGAAGGGGTGCAGCACATAGTTGTCATCAACGGGGCTGTAGGTGACATAGCCTTCGGGATAGACATTCACGGTTGTTCCCCAAGGCAGAGGATAGGAGAAGGGTTCTTGTCTGCCATAGACCACAAAGGGCATCGACGGTTCGAAATACTTGGTGCTGTAGAAGCAGGGATAGGGGTTACCGATGAAGTTCCAAGAGCGGTCGCACTCTGCCGAGGCGGTGTATTGCTGCAAGGGAATCGTGACATCCTCGGTGGTGAAGAGGTTGTTCTTGTTGGCATTGTTGATGGCTGGAAACTCGATGTTGATGTCGGGCGTGATGTACTCGTTCCATCCGCAAGTGAAGATGAAGCCCTCGCCCGCATGGAGGATGCTGTCGGCGGTCTGCTTCACCCACACCTCGTCGAACTTGGCATCGGCTCGCATCTGACCAGAGTATTTCCGGATTGCCCACTGGAAATAGTTGCCCGTTTCGAGAATGTGCAGGTCGCTCAGGCGGCAGTCGAACGGCAGCGACATGAACATCCAGTTTCCACTCGTGAATTTCTTGCTGCTCAACCGCAGGGTGGTCTTCACCGCATCGGCTCGCATGGGCGACTCGGTGTAGAGCGTCGGCCAGCAGTTGTCGAGCGTGGTGGTGGTCATGGTGTTCTTTTCAAGGATGCGGATGGCATTCTCGTAGGCATCTTGCTCGATATTGAACGTGCCGACGGAGAGGGTGCCGTCTGCCAGGTGGGTCAAGTGTCCCGCATAGTAGAGGCTGTTTTCGTTGTCCATGCTGACGGCAAGGGTCAGGTCGGGTTTATTGGTTGGTAGGTTCTGATAGAGCGTGAAGTCTTTGCACACACGCAACTCGTCGGGCCAACTGAGGTCAAGCGGCTTGAACGCAGGGAAGTGGTTCCAACCCGACTCCAGTTCGTAGGGAGTGACGGCAGGGTGGGAAAGCGTGTGGTCACGCATCATGTAGTTGAGATAGACCACCTGGTCGTAGGGATAGACCTTGTCGCGGATGGTGTTCTTGCTGTCGGTGTCGTAGTTGTAGAGACCAACGCGATTGGAGATTTCCTTGCGGTTGTAGATGTTGCTGTAATAGACATACCTCGGCTGACTGGTATAAAAGCCATATTGATCCTTGCGGTAGTAAGTGGCTTCTGGCACAAGGGTGGGCGGCACGATGCCCAGACAGGTGACATCCTTCAGGCTGTCGCAATAACTGAACGCATTCGTGGCACGAATCAGCGTGGAGGGCAGCACGACCTTCCGTAGGTTCTTGCAACTACTGAAGGCATCTTCCTCAATTACGACCACCCCTTCGGGAATGGTGACTTCCACCAAGTCGGTGCGGTTCCGAAACGCCATTTTGGGAATGACTTTCGTCCCGGCAGGCAACTGTTCGGGCGTGATGTTTTCGTAGTTGACCTGGGTTTGTGCCCATGCAGCGGACACCCAGCCGGTCAACAGCAACAAAAGTAAAGTTGTTTTTCTCATAAATGTATAGTTTTTGAATGATATAGTTTAGTATCTCGTAGGTTTTTCAGTCGCATCTCACAGGTCTTTCAATTACCAGTGTGCGCACGTGCTGTGTCCGTCATCTCACAGACACAAAACGGCACATTCCAAGCTCTCTGCGAACCTGAAATGTGCCGTTTGGCCTTTTTCGTGCCCATGCGCGAAGAATGTCCTTACGCGGAGCGGGGGGGGGGGGGTAAAATCAGACCTTTTCATCAACGATGGTTTATGAGTTTATTGGTTTGTTGTTTTTAAGAGTTCTTAACATATACCGTTCCAAAGTTATGACCTTTTTTCAAATCAACCAACAAAAAGTGGCAAAAAAATCCCATTTTTTGATGAACTACCCCTTTTTTTTGATGAACTCAAGGTGAATATTTGAGATTGACACTTTCAAAGGCTCATTTTTGTACCTGATGTTTACTTTTTTCTGTACATCACAGTCCCCTTTTTCCGTTTTTTTGTCACGCAGAAATACACAGAAATTCGCAGAAAGGTTGACGCATGGCGACCCAACAGTCCAATTTCCGCGTATTTCTGCGATTTCTGCGTGACAAGAATCCCCCTTTCCGTGCGGGTAGTGACTTTCATTTCATACAAAGAAATGCACATTTCGTACAAGGAAATGTGCATTTTCAAGTAGGATATGTACATATCATAGAAGGATATGTAACTTGCGTTTCCGATGTGTTTGTGGGGTTGTGCGGTTCAGATCCCGTTGCTTCATCGGTTGGGATAGACGACTTCGTTGCTGCGCTCACCAAGTCCACCATAGAAGTTGGCACAACGGATGGAGTAGCAGGAACCTTCGGCGGTGCCTTTGGGCACCGTGTAGTGGGGTTGTGTGGTGAAGGCGACCACATCTCGGTTTTTGCAGATGGCATAGAGGCAGGCTTCGGGCACATCGTCCCAGTAGATGTCGCCACGATTCTGAATCTTGGCAAGGGGTGGGGCAATCAGGGCTGCCCGTTGGTCGGGATGCCAACCTGGGAAGACGTTGTCGATGTCGTAGCGTTCAGCCTCTGCCACGGTCAGGTTGGTGTTGTAGCGCATGGTCGTGGTGATGTCGTTGGTGTTTCGGAACTGAGTGCGTCGCTGTGTCATGGGAGCCAGCTGAAACTCGCTGTCCATGCTCTCATATTCGGAGAAGAGGCGTGGCAGGGTGCCGTGCATCTCCGTCCATCCTGTGGAGTCGGGCAGCATCTCCATCACGGTGCCGAGGAAGACGGCACGGGGCGCGTTCTTCCACGGACGTCCCAACATATATTTCCCTTCCTGTTCCTTGGCGCCATAGATGCGGCATGAGTTGAAGACGTAACCATATTCGCGGAAGGCTTCGGTGGCAGGGGCACAGATGACATCGCACTTGCCTGTATTGCCCCGGGTGCGCAGTTCGAGGTCGCAGCGGTTGAAGTAGATGGTGCCGCCCCCGCAGATGAAATCAACCGTTCCCTTAATGGTGCAGTCTTCCAGATAGGTGGTGCCGCCGTCGTTGGTGTAGTAGGTGTCTTGGTTGCTCATCAAGGAGAGGTTCTTGAAGATGTTGCCCTTGCAGTTTTTTTCGTTGAGGGCAACAGCTCGATTGGCAAAGGCGGTCAGGTCGTCACGGTAGTTTGACCAGAGTTCGATGTCTTGGATATAGGTGCTGTCCGCTCCTTTGAGGAAGAGTGTGGAGGTGCAGCTGATGCCTTCGTGCATGGGCATGGACTCTATCTGTGTGTTGCGCATCCCCTCGCCGCAGATGCTGGTGTTGGGGGCGGTGAGGATGGTCATGGGGCTGGGGATGGTGAGTTCCTTGCCGTTTTCCGTGATTTTGATGGGGTTGCCTTCGCCCTTGATGCGGTACATACTCGACTTGATGAAGATGCGGAACCGCTTCGACTTGTCGGGTCGGTTGTTGGCGGCATGGATGGCTTGGATAAAATTGCCATTGGTGGGCACCACGAAGTCGTACTTATAGCGGATGCGTCCCAACGAGTCGGGGGTCTGTGCACGTAGTGGGCACAGCAGGAGAAGGAGGATGAGTGTATTTATGAATCGTTGCATATCTTTTTGATGGGGTTATTCGAACCAGTTATCCCGGTCGAGGTTACGGTAGCCGATGGCCTCGGCAATGTGGTGGCTCTGCACCCGCTCTGCTGCTTCGAGGTCGGCGATGGTGCGCGAGACTTTGAGGATGCGGTCGTAGGCACGGGCAGAGAGGTTGAACTTCTGCATCGCGGTGCGTAGTAGTTTGAGGGCGGCATCGTCCAGTTGGACGTACTTCTGGAGGAGGGAAGTGGTCATCTGGGCATTGCAGTGAATGCGGCTTCCCCTGCCGCCTGTGCCCGATGGGGACTCGTCTGCCTGTGCCCGTTCTCCCATCGGCAGGGAACGATAACGTTCCATTTGTATCTGACGGGCTTTGAGCACTCGTTCGCGGATGGCGGCGGATGGTTCACCCTTGGGGGCTTTGGAGATATCTTCAAAGGGGACGCTTTCGACTTCCACCTGTATGTCGATGCGATCCATGAGGGGACCGCTGATTTTGTTCATGTAGCGTTGTATCTGTGCTGGTGTGCAGATGCACTTGCGGGTGGGGTGATGATGGTAACCACAAGGACAAGGGTTCATCGATGCCACCAACATGAAGGAGCAGGGCAGCGTGAAGTTGTAGCGGGCACGCGAGATGGTGATGATGCGGTCTTCGAGTGGTTGACGGAGGGTTTCAAGAACGGCTCGATTGAACTCTGGCAGTTCGTCCAGAAAGAGCACCCCGTTATGTGCCAGGCAAATCTCGCCCGGCATGAAGGTGTTGCCTCCTCCGACGAGGGCGACATCAGACACGGTGTGGTGAGGGGCACGGAAGGGGCGTTGGCTGATGAGGGAAGTGTCCTTTTTCAGTTTGCCCGCAACGGAGTGTATCTGTGTGGTTTCAAGGCTTTCGCTGAGTGAGAGAGGGGGCAGGATGGAGGGGAGGCGCTTCGCCATCATCGACTTGCCACATCCGGGGCTGCCCACAAGGATGATGTTGTGCCCTCCTGCGGCAGCCACTTCAAAGGCTCGTTTCACGTTCCCTTGACCCTTCACTTCGTCGAAGTCAAAGTCGAAGCTGAACATCTGCGAATAGAACTCCTCGCGGGTGTTGACAATGGTGGGTTCGAGTGTTGTGAGACCGCTAAAAAACGCCACGATATCCTTCAGGTGATGGACACCATAGACTTTCAGTTTGTTCACCACGGCAGCTTCGCGAGCGTTGTCGGCAGGAACGAACAAGGCTTCGTAACCCAATTCCCTCGCTTTGATGGAAATGGGCAAGATGCCCTTCACTGGCATGATGGTTCCATCCAGACCCAATTCGCCGACAAACATGAAACGTTCCACCTGCTTTATCTTCAGAAACTCATAGGACATCATCACGCCTAATGCCATGGGGAGGTCGAAGCCAGAACCTTCCTTGCGCACATCGGCTGGGGAGAGGTTGACCACGACGGTCTTGTTGGGCAGTTTGTAGCCGTTCACGCGCAAGGCTGACTGCACACGCTCTTGGCTTTCCTTCACGGCACTGTCAGGCAAGCCAACGATGTTGAACTTCGTTTGCTGACCTGACTCGTAATGGTCCACCTCGATGGTGACAGCCATTGCGTCGAGTCCTTGTAGGGTGGCACTTTGAACTTTTGCAATCATGGCGATTGGGGTGATTGACTCTTCTTTTCCTCCAGGTGCTTCTTGAGCTTCTCTTCCATCTGCTTGATATCGGCACCTTTTTCCAAGACCTTGTGCTCCTTGTCTGTCAGGATGTAATAGGGCAGAACCTCGATGCCTAATTGTTTAATGGCTTTCGATTCGAAACTCATCCCATCACAATAGTGCTCAATGATGCTGGTCGTATCAGGACGGGTGGCTTCTTCCCAGCGGTATCGTTCAATGTCGAGCGATACTGCCACGATGCGCAGTTTGCCGCCGTCCTTGTAGTTGTCATTGCTTTTTCGGAGTTTCCACAGAAAATCGTATCCGTTTTCCATCCATGTGGCCCAGAAGGTGATGAGATGATAGTCTTTCTCTTTCTTAGGAGACCACAGGTTCTTCTTCGACTTGTCCTTTGCCAAGAGGGTCACATTGGGGAGTTTCATGCCCACTTGAGAGCGGCTGGCACTTTTGAGTTTACTCTCAACCTCCAGCAAATAGAGGTTATGGGGGTGTTGCTGCCTGAGCAGCTTCAACAGTTGGGAGAGTTCCTTTTCGTTTACCTCCTCATCCTGCACGAAGTATTGGTCTAACAGATAAATGGCTACTGGCGATGTTGGATTCTGCTTGATGTAGGAGGCAGCCTTGCTGATTACCTTGGAGGGCTTGAGGGTGTAAGTTTCTTGACGGAACTGGTTCATCAACTTGTTCTCTTCGCTGCCGTTCACCACATAGTTCTTCAGGTCGTTGGCTGTTGCCTCATATTTCAGGTCGCTGGCAGGGCTTACGAAAATCACCTGTTCCACGCCATTGGGGAACACCAATATGTAGGGTGTCGTCTCCTCTGCCTGTCCACGATAGATGAACTTGCCGTTCTTCACTTGCAGCGTGTCCAGCCTCGCGTTGTTGTCGGAGAGGTTGTAGATGTACAGTTCGCCTCCTTCCATATCACGAAATTTCCCCTCGATGCGGAACGAGGTTCCACTGGGGCCGCATGACATGAGAAGCATCGCCACGCCTGTACAGAGATATAATATGTGTAAGAACCTTTTCACGGTTTACTTGTTGTAGTCAGAGAACTCGGCATCGTTGGCAGCACGCTTTGCCAAGGCAGGGTCGAGGGCAATGGCTTTGGCGAGGTTGTCCTTCACTTCCGACTTGTCCTCCATGCGGGCGGCAAGGATGGCACGCAGATAGTAAGTCATGGCATCGGGGTTCTTGATGTTGCCCAATGTTTTCAGTGCGTCCGAATAGTCTTGCGAGAGGATGTTGGACAGGGCAGCACTATTGTTGGCAGACTTGGAAAACTTGACAGACGCTTGGTTGTACTTCCCTTGGGCAACATAGAGATGGCCGATTGCCTCGTCGAAGTTGTTGGCACTGACTCCTTTGGCGATGTACATCTCTGCATCTTGGAACTGGCCGTTCTGTATCGCCAACATTCCCAGATTCACGTTGGGTTCGGCGGCCTTAGCGTTGAGGCCAAGTGCCTGTCGGAAGTAGCCTTGTGCCTTGTCGGTATCGCCGTTGCGAAGCGCAATCTCGCCGAGGTTGTTCAGCGCACGATAGTCGTTGGGATAGAGTGCCACAGCTTTCTTCAGGATGTCTTCCTTGTGGGCATCCACCGTTGCCAAGGTGTTGGCGGCATAGATGATTTCCTCCACGCTGAGTTTTGAGGCATCCTGCTCCATCAGTTCCATGATGGCATCATCGCTACGGCCAATCACGTTGTAGTTGATGACCATGCGTGCGCGTCGTAGTTCTGGCAAGACTGCATCAGCCAGTTCCTTATAGACAACTGCCACGTTGCGAATCTCCCGTTCACGCTGTTCGGGGTCTTGATACATGGAGAGCACACGAAGGATGATGTCCTTATCCTGCAAGTTTGATTGTGCCACCAGTTCTTGGAACCCATCCCAGTCTTCAGCGGTGTATTTGGTATCGACAGGGGCATTCAGTTCGTTTTGTTTCAACTGCTGGTTCACGTAGCCTTCCGACACTTCGCCACGACGTGCTGCCAATTTCTCGTTGATGGTGTAGGCACCATCGGGGGAAGCGTATGCACTAATTTCCACGTTGTTCAGCACCAGGCTCTCCTCGTCGCTCTTGATGTTTTTCAAGGTGGCGATGAAGTCCTGCACCGTCTGGCTGTTCAGTTCGCTGCCACGCAGGTTGGCCTGACCGATGAGGAACTTCACGGCAGCCTCCTGTTTCTGGCTGATGACACGCTGGAAGTTGTCGGGTGCCACGCCGAAGTTCGCTGTCTTGGCTGTCTTCGTGATGAGTGAAGCCGTGCATTGTGTGCCATAGCCAATCTTCACACTGGGCATCTTCATCACCTTTTTGCCTTTCGTAGCATTGAACTGCATCCACAGTTCACTTTTCTCCATGCCATCTTGGAACGGCACACAGAAACGCATCGTGGCATGACCACCGTTCTTGTAGGAGATGATGGTGTTGTTGGCTTCCACCTTCTCGCCCTGCAACGTGAAAGAATCGCCCGTGGAGGCACCTTCGTCCCATTTCAATACAGGTGTGCAAGTCACCACAGCCTTCTTGTCCATCACTTGGGCAGGCACGTTGATACTGATGGTGGCAGGCACATCACCAGCCACATACTCCAGCGGTGTGGGCGAAACCGCAAAATTGCTCGACTCCAAAGTCTTTGGCTTTCCGCAACCTGCCAACAGCATGGTTGCCACAGCCGAACCCAGCAAAAAGATGTTCTTGTTCATTCTCTTATCACTCTTTATCATTTATCATTTTTCACTTAACACAGCTCCCTTAGTGTATTTCCTGCTCAGATGTCGCACGGGATACCACACAGACAGGAACCCCACGGCGATGACTGTCACGAAAATAACGACGATGTCCACCCAATGGACGCTAACGGGATAGGCATCGATGATGTAACTTCCCTCGCTATTGCCAAAACGTATCAGTCCATACTCTTGCTGCAAGTAGCAGAGTGTCAGTCCGATGGAAATACCTATGACGGCTCCTAACAGACAAATCATCCGTCCTTCCATCATGAAGATACTGCTGATTTGCCGTTCGTTGGCACCAAGGTTACGCAGCGTGATGGCATCTTGCTTCTTGTCGATAATCAACATGGAGAGCGAGCCCACGATGTTGAAACACGCTATCATTAGGATGAACGTCAGGAAGATGTAGGAGATGAGTTTTTCTATCTGCATAATCTTGAAGGTGTCTTCCTGTTGTTCATACCTGTCCATCACTTGGTACTTCTCGCCTAACTGTTTCTTCATCTGTGCCTTGGCGGCTTGCAAGTCCACCCCGTCGTTCAGTTTCAGTTCCACAGCCGACACCATGCCTTGCTGCTCGAAAAGGCGGCGAGCAAACGCCAAGTTGGTGATGACATAGTTGGAGTCATACTTATTCTGCTTCACCATGAAACCCACCTTTGGAGAGTAGAGTTCCTCTTGATTCAGACTCTCCCGTGGGTCGGTCAAATCCATCTTCTCGCCCTTCTTGGGGGCATATACCTGAATAGGAGAGACAAAATTGGCAGGAAGTCCTAATTGCAGTAGGAGGTTGCTGCCCAAGATGCCATAGTCGAGCACATCGGCATGCAGTTCAAACACGCCTTCTCCAAACAGAATGCCGTCAATGTTGACCAGTTCCTTGAAGTTGTCCTCCACGCCCTTGATTGTCACCATCGTCTGGCGGTTGTTGATGACCAACAGGGCATTATCCTCCAGCGTCTCCGTATAAACCGCGATGTTTGGGTCTTTCCGCAAGGTCGCCAGTTCCGCTGCATCAGCAGGCATATACTTCCCTTCCACGGGCACCACCTTCAGTTCGGGGTCGAATGCTGTGAACAGCCCCGCCACCATGTCTTGAAAGCCGTTGAACACCGACAAGATACATACCAATGCAGCCGTCGCTATCGCCACACCACACACTGACACCCCTGAGATGATGTTGATGGCATGGTGCGACTTCTTCGACAGCAAGTAACGCCTTGCGATGTAAAACGGGAAATTCACCCTTTCAGCAATTTATCAATGTTCTCCACATAATCCAGCGAGTCATCCAAAAAGAACTTCAGTTCTGGGATGATGCGGAGTTGATGGCGTTCCAGTTTTCCCAGCTCATAGCGCACTTCGCCCGCATGGTCGTTGATGTTTTGCAACACCTCCTGTGCCTTCTCCGAGGGGAAGATGCTCAAGTACGCCTTCGCCACGCTCAGGTCGGGGCTGATGCGCACCACACTCACACTCACCAGCAGGTTTCGTGTCTGCCTTGTTTGTGCCTGAAAGATATTGCTCAAGTCCTTCTGAATCAACCGAGCAATTTTATTCTGTCTTGTTGTCTCCATAAAGTATTCTTATAAGGTGATAAGTGAAAAGTGAAAAATTTGCTACCACACTTGCAAGCTACCTGTTGGACATACACGCGCGGTAGCAAATTTTTCACTTTTCATTTTTCACTTTTACCTTTTTCATAATTGTCAATCCATCCCGCAAAGGGAGAATCACCTTCTCCACCCTCTCATCTCTTGCCACTACATCGTTAAAAGCCCTGATGCCCTCCGTTTGTGCATCCTTCGCATCCTCCTCCACCACATGACCGTCCCACAGCGTGTTGTCCGCCAGGATGTAGCCACCCACGTTCAAGCATCCCATCACCATCTCGTAA
Source organism: Bacteroidaceae bacterium (assembly GCA_017448825.1). GTDB lineage: Bacteria > Bacteroidota > Bacteroidia > Bacteroidales > Bacteroidaceae > Minthosoma. Next base: position 994 of record JAFSKR010000049.1, on the reverse strand, counting down.
TACTCCACATATTTACGCTTGTCGCCATCGATAAACGCCATGTCAAACATCAGCCCCAACTTCGGCACCACTTCCAGCGCATCGCCGATGTGCATCGTAATTCTGTCTGCCCACGGCGAGTTCTGAAACCACGGCAACGTGAAGTCTTCCTGTTCATCGTTGATTTCCACCGTGTGCAGATGCCCACCATCGGGCAGCCCCTCCGCGATGCACAACCCCGAATAGCCGCTGTACGTACCTATCTCCAACACCAATTTCGGTTGCACCATCCCCACCAGCATCTTCAGCAACCGTCCTTGCAGGTGGCCGCTTGCCATCCGCCCATACAGCAGATGCAGTTGCGTAGCACGCCACAAACGGTGCATATACTCACTCTCCTTGTCGATATGCTGGAGAATGTATTCGTCAATCCTTTCGGTCTCCGTCATGCCTTAGCCAACAACGCTTCAATCCCCAATCGATAGCTGTCCAGACCGAATCCGCAGATCACGCCGACACAAGCACAACTAATCATCGAGTGGTGGCGGAACTCCTCACGTTGATGCACATTCGAGATATGCACCTCCACCACGGGAGCCTTCACCCCACGGATGGCATCCTGCAACGCCACGCTCGTGTGTGTGTAGGCACCTGCGTTCAACACGATACCATCCCACGTGAAGCCTACCTCATGAATCTTGTCAATCAGCACACCCTCCACGTTCGACTGGAAATACGCCAGTTCCACCTCGGGGAACCGTTTCTTCAGTTCTTCAAAGTACTCCTCGAAACCACGGTTGCCATAGATGCCAGGTTCCCTTTTGCCCAGCAAATTCAAATTGGGGCCGTTCAGAATCAGTATCTTCATGTTGTCATCTCCTTTTTGTAGCTGCAAAGGTACGATTAAGTGAGAGAAAAAACAAATTTATTTGAATTTTTCCGAACGTGAGTACCTTGCGCGGAGCGAACGGTACGAATTAAAAGTGAAAAGTGAAAAGTGAAAAATGTAAAATTT
>JAFSKR010000048.1 GCA_017448825.1 Bacteroidaceae bacterium | reverse complement strand
TTATACGCTCGATGCAAGCCCGACCTATGCGGATGCCGGCACCTACACCGTTTACTATCAAGTGACCAAGGCAAGCTTCACCGCCGTGAAGGGCAGCCAGACGGTGGTCATCAAGAAGGCTGCTGCCACCATCAGCTTCGCGACGACGAGCATGAGCAAGACCTTTGGCGATGCCGCGTTCACGAATGCCCTGGCCAACACGGGTGACGGTGCGGTAAGTTACACGTCATCGGACGCGAAGGTGGCGACGGTGAATGCCACGACGGGTGAAGTGACCGTTATCGCTAATGGTTTTGCCACTATCACTGCCACGGTGACCGACGGGAAGAACTACACATATGCCACCAAGACTGCCACCTTCATCCTGGGTGTCGGCATGGCTGTGATGAGCGTGACGGCGACAGGTTATGAGGGCACATACGATCAGACTGCACACGGCATCAGCGTGTCGGCTCCAAGTGGTGCGACGGTGAAGTACGGAACAGCAGAGGGTATTTATACGCTCGATGCAAGTCCGACTTATACGGATGCTGGCACTTACACGGTTTACTATGAGGTGACGATGGCTGGTTATGTGACTGTTCAGAACAGCGCGACGGTCAGCATCGCCCAGGCAGCGGGTGCTATCAGTTACGCTACGGCAAGCATCAGTAAGACTTATGGCGATGCAGCCTTCACGAATCCATTGACACTGACAGGCGACGGCACCGTAACGTATGCTTCTTCTGACGAGGCTGTGGCAACCGTGAACGCCACGACGGGCGAAGTGACCATCGTGGGTGGTGGAACTACTACGATTACTGCTACAGTGGTCGATGGTAAGAACTATGCTTATGCCACCAAGACTGCCGCATATACACTGGAAGTCGGAGCGGCTGGCATGAGCGTGACTGCGACGGGCTATGAAGGCGTTTACGACGAGACGGCTCACGGCATCAGTGTGTCAGCTCCCGAAGGTGCTGTGGTGAAATATGGCATGGCAGAAGGTGTTTACACCCTTGATGCAAGTCCAACTTATACGGATGCTGGTACCTACACGGTGTATTACGAAGTGACGAAGACCAACTTCACGGCTGTGGAGGGTAGTCAGACAGTAGTCATCAAATCTGCCGAGGGCAGTATCAGTTACGCTACGGCAAGCATCAGCAAGACCTTAGGCGATGCAGCCTTCACAAATGCCTTGACTATCACAGGCGACGGCACTGTAACGTATGCTTCTTCTGACGAGGCTGTGGCAACCGTGAATGCCACGACGGGCGAAGTGACCATCGTGGGTGGCGGCTCGGCAACCATCACCGCTACGGTGACTGACGGCACGAACTACACGTATGCCATCAAGACCGCAGAGTATGCGCTGGCCGTTCTCGACAAGACTGCGCTGTATGCTGCTTACAGTGATGCTTCCGCTTACTATGAGAGCATCAAGGACCAGTATCCAGACATCGCTGCTGCACTGAAAGAGTCGCTGGATGAGATAGAGCATCTGCTACAAGAGGGTGATGCCGCACAAGCAGAGGTTGACGCAGCCGTGCAGGGGTTGACAACTGCTGTGCAGACGGCTCAAGAAGAAGTGGCAGTCATCACAGGCATCAGCGACGCTTTGCATCTAAATGATGATGCGGAAATGATGGATGATGTCTGGTACGACCTGAACGGTCGCCGCCTCCGCTGCCGACCCACTACCAAGGGTATCTATGTGAAGAACGGCAAGAAGGTGATGGTGAAGTAAGGCGGCCTTCGGGCTAAATAAAAAATGATAAAAGAAAAATGAGGAGGAGAAAGGAGCCGAGTGCCGAATGCTTTCGGCTTCTTTTTCCTTTGAAAGGTAAAAATATCGATAGAACATGACTCATACAACAGAACAGGAACTGGACATCATCACCCGCATGAGGGGTGAGGTCATGAACCGTAAGGAGTTGACGGGCGAAAATCTTTTTCTCGCCTGGGGTTACCCCACGGCTTTTTTTCTCGTCGTGGAGTTTGTGGCACTGATGCTGTGGAACGAAAACTGGTGTGCATGGCTCTGGGTGGGCATTCCCTTGGTGGGTGCACCGCTGATGATGTACTTTCTGAACGAGGAATATGAACGCACCCATCGGATGACGCTTGACCAAAACGTGATTCTGATGATGTGGATTTTCATAGGTTTTGCCTGCTGCATCGGTGGTGCCGTCATGGGCTTTGCGGGCGTGTTTGAGCAGTGCTTCTTCTCCCTCTTGGGGCTGCTGTGCGGGATGGGTTGTTTCATGACGGGTATCATCCTACACTTCCGTCCCAAGACGGTGTGTGGCATCACCTCATCCGCCCTGTCTGCCGTGCCGCTGTACTTTCAGGGTGAACTGTGGCCGTGGCAACTGCTGGTCACTGCTTTCGTCGTCGTCATCGCTTTAATTATTCCTGGACACCTGTACAGACAATATGTGAAGGAAAATTTCGTTTCTTATAAAAAGGAGAATGAATAATGGGTTTTAAGTTTGCAGTTATCAATCCGCTGCTGCACAACGAGTTGCGACTGAAAATCATGGTGGCACTCGACAGTTTGGACAGTGCAGACTTTATGTATCTGTGCCAGATTACGGGTTCTACGCGTGGTAATCTGAGCATACAGATTAAGACCTTGCAGGAAGCGAATTATCTGGAAGTGACTAAGTCTGGCATTGGTCGCTTCTCACACACTGTGTGCCGCATCACCCATAGGGGAGAGGAAGCCCTTCGTGCCTACGAGGATGGGCTCAGGAAGCTCTTCTCTCAAAGGGTGCCTGTGCAGGAGGAAATGCGCTCCGCTAAATGATAAATGAAAAATGATAAATGAGAAATGGGGGGATGGTTCTCCCATTTCTGATAGAAAGAGGTGCCTGATGGAACTGATGACACGCATAGAGATTCCCGAGTTGGGATGGAAGATGGCGGCTGGAGCAAAGGTGTTGCTGGTCGGCTCGTGCTTTGCTGATGAGGTGGGGCAGAAGATGGTGAGAGGCGGATTTGAGGCGATGGTCAATCCTTTTGGCACGTTGTATAACCCTGCAAGCATCGCGGCAAGCCTGCTTAGGAGCATCAGTGAACGGGAAGTCCCCCACCCCCCAAGGAGGGAGGCTGTTCAGTCTGTTGGAATGCAGGAGATTTTTCGCGATGAGGCTGGTGTGTGGCACTCGTGGATGCATCACAGCCGCTTTTCTGCTTTCGACCCTTCGGAGCTGGTGGCGCGGGTGAACCGAACGATGCATGAGGTGGCTGCGTTTTTGCGTGAGGCGGATGTGCTGGTGGTCACATTCGGCACTGCCATCATCTATCGGCTGAAGGAGACGGGGATGCTGGTGGCGAATTGCCATAAGATGCCTGACAGCCTGTTTGTGCGGGAACGGATGACGGTCTATGATATTGTGGACCAGTGGCAGATGCTGCTGCAACTGCTGGAAAGCGTGAACCCGAAGTTGAAGGTTGTCTTCACGGTCAGCCCTGTCCGCCATAAGCGTGACGGCTATCATGTAAATCAGGTGTCGAAAGGTGTGCTGCTACAAGCTATAGACCTCCTCTGTTCTAACGAACATCTCCCCCTCTATGGGGAGAGTCAGACCCTCCCCTCACCCTCCCTACAGGGAAGGAGTAGTATCTCTGCCAATGAGTTGGGAACCAGCCAACAAGGTAACCACCCCCTCCCTGTAGGGAGGGTGAGGGAAGGGTCTGGAGGCTCTTACTTTCCTGCCTACGAAATCATGATGGATGAGTTGAGGGACTACCGCTTTTATGCAGATGATATGATACACCCGTCGGCACAGGCGGTGGAGTATATCTGGCAACGGTTTCAGGATACGTATTTTGACAGTAGGACTAAGGATGCCGTGGCGAAGGCAACGAAGGAGTGGACACGTGGTCAACACAGAAAGATAATTGATTAATTTATCATCATAGTATGTACAGTATAGAGGAAATAGCGCAAGTGATTGGTGCGGAGCGAAGGGGCACGGCTGAGGCAAAAATCAATTGGCTGCTGATAGACAGCCGTAGCCTTTGTTTCCCTGAGGAGACGTTGTTTTTTGCCTTGAAGACGGAGAAGAACGACGGACACAAGTATATTGAGGAGTTGTATCGGCGTGGAGTGAGGAACTTTGTGGTGGAGACCCTCCCCTCACCCTCCCTACAGGGAGGGAGTAGTATCTCTTCCAACGAGTTGGGAACCAGCCAACAAGGTAATCACCCCCTCCCTGTAGGGAGGGTGAGGGGAGGGTCTGGGTCTGACTGCAATTTCCTGGTGGTGAAGTCGCCGTTGAGGGCGTTGCAGGACTTGGCGGCGTACCATCGTGGCAGACTTGACATCCCTGTGGTCGCCATCACAGGCTCCAACGGCAAGACGACGGTGAAGGAGTGGCTGTATCAGTTGCTCTCGTCTGACTACAACGTGTGCCGTTCGCCTCGCAGTTACAACAGTCAGGTGGGTGTGCCTTTGAGCGTGTGGCTGATTAACCCTCATAACGACCTCGCCATCATTGAGGCGGGCATCTCTCAGCCTGGCGAGATGGCGAAGTTGGAAAGAATTATCAAGCCTACTTTGGGTGTGATGACGAACTTGGGCACGGCTCATCAAGAGAACTTCATGAGTTACGACATCAAGTGTGCTGAGAAGATGAAACTCTTTGAACACTGTCAGGCGGTAGTGATTAACTCCGACGATGTGACCATCCAGCGATGTGCGTCGGTGTTGCCTGAGAGTGTGAAGCGTGTTTCCTTGAAAGTGCGGAGGATAGAGAAGGAGAGCCGTCATGCTACCATCTATTTCGAGTATCAGGGTGAAGTGGGGAAATATACCATCAACTTCATCGATGATGCAGCGATAGAAAATTCCATCACCTGCTTTGCAACCGCGCTGGAGTTGGGAATGGATGTGGGCAGGTTGTGTGACCGCATGAGCCGCTTGGAACAGGTGGCGATGCGCCTTGAGGTGAAGGATGGCAAGTATGGCTGTACCCTCATCAACGACTCCTACAACTCGGATGTGCAGTCGTTGGACATCGCGTTGGACTTCATGGGTCGGCGCCCTGAAACGAGCAGACAGCGCAGGACGCTGATACTGAGTGACATCCTGCAAAGCGGAGAGTCGCCTCGGAGCCTCTATTCGCGTGTGGCACAGATGGCTGCATCGCGTGGCATCGAGAAGGTCATCGGGGTGGGCGAAGAGATTAGTTCGTGTGCTGATTATTTCCCGATGGAGCACTATATGTTCCGTACCACGGACACACTGATACGCAGTGAGGTGTTTGACCAACTGAAGGATGAGTTCATTCTCATCAAAGGAGCACGTCAGTTCCGTTTCGACAAGGTGAGCGACCTCTTGACGCTGAAAGTGCATCAGACCATCCTTGAAGTGAACCTCAACGCTTTGGTCAACAATGTGCGTTACTATCGCCGCTTCATGCAGCCAGAGACCAAGATGGTGTGTATGGTGAAGGCAAGCGGCTATGGCGTGGGTTCGTTGGAGACGAGCAAGACGCTTCAGGACAATGGTGTGGATTATCTGGCTGTGGCTGTAGCCGACGAGGGTGCCGACCTGCGTGAGGCGGGCATTACGGCGAACATCATGATTATGAACCCTGAGACCACGTCGTTCAAGATGCTTTTCGACTATCGCTTGGAGCCAGAGGTGTTCAGTTTCGGTCTGCTCGAACAACTGATTCATGCGGCCGAAAAGGAAGGCATCACGAACTTCCCCATCCACATCAAACTCGACACGGGGATGCACCGCCTCGGCTTCAACCCCGAAAAGGACATGGAGCGACTCATCGAACGGTTGCGCCGACAGACGGCACTCGTGCCTTGTTCGGTGTTCAGCCACTTTGTGGGCAGCGATGGCGACGAGTTTGATAGTTTCTCTCGCCGTCAGTTTGCCCTCTTCGACCAAGCGAGTCGGCAATTGCAAGCAGCTTACAGCCATAAGATTATCCGTCATATCTGCAACTCGGCTGGCATCGAGCACTTCCCTGAGTATCATCTCGACATGGTGCGCCTCGGCTTAGGGCTTTATGGCATCAACGCGCGCAACAACCATATATTGAACAATGTGGCGACCCTCAAGACCACCATCTTGCAGATACGCGATGTGCCAGCTGGCGATTCCATTGGCTACTCACGTCGTACAACCCTCGAAAGAGACAGCCGCATTGCTGCCATCCCGATAGGCTATGCCGATGGTCTGAACCGACATCTTGGCAACCGTGGGTGCTACTGTCTGGTCAATGGGCAAAAGGCAGACTACGTAGGTAACATCTGCATGGATGTCTGTATGCTTGACGTGACCGACATCGACTGCAATGAGGGCGACCAAGTGGAGATTTTTGGCGACAATTTGCCTGTCACAGTGCTTAGCGATGCACTCGGGACGATACCATACGAAGTGCTGACAGGCATCAGTAACCGTGTACAAAGAGTTTATATACAAGAATGAAGAAAATCAACTTGATAGTACTACTTCTGCTGATGGTTCAAGTTGCTGTGGCTCAGCGGCTCATCCGTCGTAGCAGCCGTTATTATGTGGAGGCGCAAACCCTACCCGAAAAGGTGGAACCGCTGCTCACCGATACGTGGGATCAGTATGCGCCCTATCATAATATGTGTCCCATCGACAGCACGGGCGAACGCTGTGTGGTGGGCTGTGTGGCGACGGCGATGAGTCAGGTGATGCACTATTGGCAGTGGCCTGAACGAGGAAGGGGCTCACACGAATATGTGGACAGCCTTGGATGTGGTGAGACGCTGTCTGCTGACTTCTCTGCCCACACCTACGCATGGGACAAGATGTTGGATCGCTATGCGGAAGGGCAATACACGCAGGAGGAAGCAGATGCGGTGGCACTGCTCAGTCACGATTGTGGTATTGCGGTCGATATGCGTTATGCTTCCGAATCGAGTGGTGCCCGTTCCATCTATCAGCCCTTGGCACTTGCCAACTATTTCGGTTATGACCGAACGGTGCAGATGTATTTCCGCGATTTCTATTCATTGGCTGAAATCACGCTGATGTTGAAGAAGGAACTGGCAGCAGGGCGACCCGTCTTGGTGTCGGGGTATAACAAGAATGGCGGTCATGCCTTCGTGCTGGACGGCTATGACGAAAGGGATTGGTTTCATGCCCGTTGGGGAAACCCCGATGGCGAAGGGGATGGGTGGACTTACTTGCCCTATTTGGCGGCAGATATGCCGAAGTGGACAGAAGTGGATCGTCCAGAAGGCGGCATGAACCTCTTGCAGATGTTCACTATCGGCATCATGCCCGACAACCATGCCGAGGCGGTGGGCATTGAGCGTCACAACTTCGCGTTTCAGTATGTGGCAGCTGTGACGGATAGTGTGAAACCTTCGCCTGTCTATCCTCGCGACCAAGTGGAATTGACCGTTCACGACCTTTCCAATGTGGGATGGAATGCACTGTCCGATTCGGTAGCCTTGATGCTGAAGCGTGACGACGGCATCGTGTGTCCGCTCTATGTCTATGACCATGACTTCCTGCTGGAAGAAATCGAAGACACCACTTATACAGATACGCTCTCCATTGCCTTCCCGAAGGAATTGGAGGAGGGGGCTTATACGATTGTGCCGATGTATCGTGATAACGCCTTGGAAGGTGGCAAGGAATGGCGTGAGGCGTTGACCAGTACTGGTGCTCCAAACTATCTGATAGCCCGTGTTTCTGAGGGCACCGTCACCTTGCAGAGTGACACGGCATCCACCGCCTATCTGACTTTGGAGGATGTCGATATGCCCGACCTCTTCATCAACGGCACCGCACCCGACTACAGCGTCACCTTCAAGAACCATCACACCGAGATGGCAGGACGTTTCTATCTCTTGCTGGAAAGCCTTGACGAAGGTGGGCTTTCCTTCTATCTGCATAGTCAGGGTGTGACGATGATGAAAGATGAGGTGAGCACACGTCGTTTCTACAAGACCAATGTCTATGCTCCACAACTGGGACAGTTCCGCCTTCATGTCTTCTACGAGGCGAACCTTTTTGCTGACGAACTCATTGAGTTGGAACTGCCCGAAGAGAAGATTGTGACCATCCTTTCAGCGGAGGGCATACAGATAACAGGAAGATGAAACAGCTATTGTCACCTGTTTCATCTTCCTGTCATTGTCCGTCCTTCCTCCTGGTGTCAGGAGAGGGTCGCATAGTAGCAAAGCTTATAGATGGAGAACCAGAGCAGGGAGGGGTGTGGGGATAAGAGGTTCTTTCTCATGAGTGTGCCCAACATCCGATAGCCCCATTTGGCTCCCCATGCCAGATGCCATTTCTGCAGCCGTTGGTAAGCCTTTCCCACATGGCTGTGTGCCTCCATCTTCCCATTCAGTTTCTTTAGGGTTCGGAGTGCTGTTTCGCTCTTTCTTAGGAAACACTCATTCGTGTCCAATCCGTTGTGCAGCAAAGGGTTGTCGATGTGGAGAACGCTGATGCCTCGTCGTTCCAGTTCCACACCGAAGAGGGCATCCTCGTAGCCGTAGTCCTTGCAATCTTTGTCGAACTGAATCTGCATGAACGTGGGTTTATGCAGCATGGCGTTGAAACAGGTCAATTGACGGTATGGGTGCAGACTTCGCTCGGTTGCGCTTCGGTGCAGGTCTGCCTCTTTTTCATACTTGAAGCGCAATGTCTTATGCGGGTCGTGGTTTTCGGGTTGATGGTACAGCCCTCCTACCACGACCTCTGCTTTTTCTATATTATATATATATGTGTCAAGAAAGTCTGGCTTCTCCACCATCGCGTCGCTGTCGATGAAGAGAAGCCAGTCATATTTTGCCATCGCTGCCAGTTCGTTGCGAGTGGCAGCCTGTCCCATGTTTTCTTTCCTGATGTAGTGATGGCAATGGCTCAACTCCTCCATCTTATGATTGGCGATGATGCTCACCTGTGAGCGGCTGCCATCTTCTGCCACGATAATTTCGTAAGGCATCCCCAACCGTTCCGCTTGTTCGTGCAGGTCATGCACCAGTTGGTAGCACGTGTAGTCGTATGTGGGGATGAGGATGGAAAGCATCGTTTTTACTTGATGATGAGAATTTTAGCCACGGCACCCTTGTCACCTTTTTCGTCCGTACACAGTGCATAGTAGATGCCCGATGCCACGTGCCTGCCATTGTTGTAGCAGCAGTTCCAGGAGAACTCGCCACCCACACTGGTACCTTCCGCCACCAGTTTACCGGCAGCACTGACAATTTTCACGTCTGAATTATACATCAGTCCCGTGATGTGTACATCGCCTTGGTACTCGGGACGTACAGGATTGGGGAACACCTTCAGGTTGTCCGATTTCATCGAGGTGGCAGGGTCGGTTGCGTCGCCTTGGAAAGAGCAGAGTCCCTGACTGGTGGCGATGAACACTTCTCCTGTTTGGCCGTTGATGGCGATGTCGTTGATTTCGTCGCTGATGAGCGGACTGTTCGCTGCCGTGAAGTGCTCGATGGTCTCCATGCCGTCGGCACTGAGCAGATAGACACCACCATTCACCGTGCCCACCCACTTGCGGTTGCCGCCATCGATGGTGATGCATTTCACCGGCACGCCGCTCAGCAGATAGTCACCCAGTCCCGAACCGTCGTTGCGAGGCACGATAGGCTGGGTGAAGGTGAAGTTTCGGTCAAACACATTCTCGGGTGTCGTGGTGATGAAGATGCCGTTGGTGCAGCCTATCCACATCGCACCATTGAGGTCTTCAGTCACCCCATAGTAGAGGTTGGGGGTGTAACTCTCACCATTTTGGTTGTAAAACGTGGTGATGAATCGGTAGGTGTCGTCGGCTTGTGAGTCGATAGTGCCATTGGTGTTCACCACCAACAGGCCGGCATAGTGGCTGGTGGTGGTGCGTCTGCTGTTGATCCATGCCCAGCCACGTTGGTCAAACACGGTGTGGTCGAAGGTGGGGAACCCTTGAATCTCGTTGTAGTAATAGGCTTGCCATGTGCCGTCTTTCTTCAAGATGCGCACAATGGTGTCACACTGGTTGTTGAGCATCCACAGGTTGCCGTTGGGGTCGTAGTTCAGTCCTGTCACACGCACGAAGTAGTCGGGATGTGTGCTTTCTGGCAGGATGCTGGTGAGGGGCGAGTTGTCATACGTGTAGTGGTTCACCAGCTGGTAGTCCTTGAATTCGTAGATGCCGCTGCGTTTCGTGCCCAACCAGTGGTGATTGGGGTCGTTGGGGTCTTGCACGATGTCGGTCACGTTGTGGTAAGCATTAGCTCCCACCAGTTCAATAGCTTCCTCTTCGTCGAAAGCACTCCACGCGCCATTCTCATATTTCATCGCGGTGCCAGTGTACTCTACCTCGGGGTAGTAGAAGTTGCCGCCAGCCACCAGCAACCTTTCGCCCAGCATATTCAACTTGTAAGCGTAGTTTCTGATGGGAGAGTCAATCACGATGTTCTCCACTTGGGTCAACAGCTCAGCCGTTTCCGCCTTCTCTGCTTCCGTCTGCCCGAAGGTGACGGAACTGTTGCTCTCCTTGGTCCAGTTGCTCACGTCCAGCAAGTTTTGGGTACGGTCGCCCACCATCACGCCGTCGGCAGTTTTGGCGTAGATTTTCCCTTGAGCGATGGTGGCATTCGTCACCTTACTGCCCAAGGCATAGAAATCGACATAGTTCTTCTTGTTGAGGTTAATCAGCACTACGCCAGCGTCAAGGCTGATGAGGGCCTCGTTGCCCACCACCTTCAGTTCGTTCAGAGTTTTGCCGTCCATCGTCTTGTTCTTCAGGTCGGGCATATTCCAGGTGTCGCCATTCAGGTCCATCAGGTCGATGTTGCCGTTCTCATAGAGAATCACCATCATCTTGCTCTCCGTGGAGTAGGCGAAATCGTAGATGCCGAAGTCACTCAAGGCATTCACCTTGTCGTAGCATTCCACCGTCTGGTCTTCGGTGTCGTAACTGAACAGGCTGCCACTGGCAAGCACGAAGATACGTGCGTCCGCCTTTACAGCCTTGGTGGCGTTATGGTAGGAAGCATAGATTTTCCATTCGTCTGCCTTCATGCGGTTGGCTCCGAGCACGAAAAGCAGGATGCACGTCAGTGCGAAAGTTTTCATTGGTCTCATATCTCTAATAACGAATGCCCGTCCCTTTTATTGCCTTCACCATTCGGTCGTTGCCAAAAGCATCTTTCCGCAACACCACATCCCGATACCCCATCCCGCTCAGCAGTGCTGCCACTTCCTTGCCAAAGCGCCGGTTGATTTCGAAGAACAGCATCCCTCCGTCCTCCAGCATTTGTGTTCCCAACATCCCGATACGGCGATAGAATTTCAGCGGGTCGTCATTGGGCACAAACAGTGCCAACCGCGGCTCGTGGTGCAGCACGTTCGCCTCCATCTCTGCCGCTTCTTCCTCACAGATATAGGGGGGATTGCTGACGATGAGGTGAAACCTGTCCTGAAAGGGAAGGGTGCTTTCTTCCATCACATCCACCCGTTGAAACTCCACGTGCTCATGATTTCTCTCGGCATTCTCTTTGGCGATGGCAAGTGCCTCCTCGCTGATGTCCCATGCCTCCACATGTGCATTCGTCAGCCGTTTTGCCAGTGCAATGGCAATACATCCGCTTCCAGTTCCGATGTCGAGCACACGCAACGGCTGCTCTTCCTGCGATGTGACGACCCACTCCACCAGCTCTTCCGTTTCCTTCCGAGGGATAAGCACACCAGGTTCCACGTGCATCGTCATCCCACAAAATTCCGTTTCGCCCAACACATACTGCACGGGTTCGCCTTGTGCAATCCGTGCTGCCATCGACTCCAACTGCTCCCTGTCCCGCTCATCGCAGGGCTTTCCTGTCAGCACCTCTGCCACGCTCATCCCACATACCTTCTCCAACAGCAGCAAGGCAATCGCTTTGGCTTCGCCCTCCTCCATGCCACTGGCCGTCAGTCTTTGCCTGATTTTTCTATACATGATACATTTTTTTATAAAGTGGTTACAAAAATAGAAGTTTTTTCCCTTTTTGCCAAAGTGTTGAACCTTTTTTCACCTTCCCGATTCATTTTTAACCTTAAAAATTTTGTCACTTCGTTTTTTTTTGATTGTTTTGCACCATAAAATGTGATAATAGGTACTTTCCGTTATGACAATTGAATGAAATGGCTCTTTCAAAAAATACTTTTAACCAACCATATTGTTTAACTAATCTTTAATTACTGACTTGAATTTTTCCAGATGGATAATGTCAACTACATAGACAAGGTACAGCAAGAAGAAACAGCGAGTAGGGTGGAAGAACCTGTGATGGATGCTTATGTGGCAGAAGCCCCAAAATCGCAAATTTCTTTGGATGGTCTGTGGGTGATGTTACACACACTGGACGTGGACAGCAAACGATGGCTGATAAATCGTCTGAGCGAAGACATCAAGCCAACCAAGACTTTGAAGGCACATCATAAGCATGCACTTAGCGATGCCGAGTTGGAAGCAGAACTTTCCCAATTTCCTTTATGGGAGGAGGTTCAACACACCGATTTATCCGATGTTGATTATAGGAAAGTGGAGAAAGCACTTGGTGGAGTAACAATAAAGGAGCCAAGAAAATGGCTGTAAAGATAGATGGGAAGATTCAGATTTGAAAATAACTTATAAACCAACCATATTGTTTAACTCATCTTAAATAAGATACGTTATGAGAACAGCTATTATCAGAGGATTTAGGGTACATCTCTCAGACAAGCCAAGCGAGTACTCAAAGCGTAGCAGTATAAAACAACTCGCAAATGGTAGATTGCAGATTACCGAAGGAAAAAGAGTGTGTCTTTCTGACAACTTTTTTAACCAATGCCACGACTGGGAAAACGACCCGCACTAAAATGGCATTATGGGACACAGGAGCTGCGTGTTCCTGCGTTTCACGTGAATTGGCAGATTTCCTGCAATTAGAAAAGGTGGGAGAAGATACCATAGATTCTGCTACAGGGTCGGAAGTGGCTGATGTGTGCCGCTGTCTTTTCACCTTATCACCAGAGGATAGTTTTATGAGGGATGTTCTTGTCTTGCCTATTAATGACACGCCAGCAGTAATCGGTATGGATATAATTAGGGTGGGACATTCCCAAATAATGCCAACAGAAGATGGTGGGTTGCATTTTATATTTGACGTGAATTAAATAACAAAACTTATAAATTAACCACATATTGTTTAACTAATCTTTAATTACTAACTCATTATGAAGAAATCATTACTTCTTCTGGCTTCACTTGTAGTGAGCGTAGCTGCTTCAGCTCAGTGGACTAAGCCCGTGCCATCAAGCACAGTTGACATGGACGACAGTGGTACTGCTGCACAGTTCCTCTACAACAAGGAGGCTGCTGGCTTCTTCGCAGGAGCCAACGACTGGAACACACGTGCTTCAGCCGCGACTTGGGGTGATTCCATCCGTCTTGTTAAGTTGGACGAAGCTTGGAATCTTATGTGCTATCCATCTGCCGCAAACAAAGGCGCTTGGTTGTATGTTTCATGCAACAACTTCGATGCAATGTGGGTAGATGCTCCTAACGCTACCGAGAATGAATCGTATCCTGGTACAGACAAGTGGGTTGTGGAAAAACAATCCAATGGCAGTTACAAGTTCTCTAACACAGCTGTTGAGGCAGACCCAGGTTTTATGGGTGTAGCTGAAATTTATCAGGGCCAAACGGGTAACACTCGTGTCTATATTCATGACTCTAAGGCTGAATACACCTATACAGAGAACGAAGAAGATGTGGTAGGTCCATCTTTCACAGGTGCATTCTACGACGAATGGTACTTCATCACAGTCGAAGAGTATGAGGCTCTCCAGCCCAAGGTTGCAGCATATCAAGCCGCTGTTTCCCTGAAGGCAGCTCTTGATGCAGCAAAGGCAGAGTATCCATCTCTCGATTTCTCTGCTCCAGAAAGCGTTTACAACAACACTTCTTCTTCTGCCGAGGCACTGGCAGAAGCCGAGGAGCAAGTTGCGTCTATCATCAATGAATACAAGTCCAACCTTGCTTCATTCGACGAACCTTACGACTATGTTGACGTGATTGGCGACGGTTCTTCTGTGACTCCTTGGACTCGTGACTTCACTGGTACAGGCGAAGTGGGTACCCACACTACTAACACATGGTCAACTGAGGCTAACAACGGTGCTGACGGTACCGATATGACCACCCCATTCTGCGAACACTGGACTGCTTCGGGTGGCATCCTTTCTGACCAAAAGATTTATCAGAAGTTGTCTGCTCTTCCTGCTGGTCTCTACAAGTTTACCGCGGACGTTCGTGTTTACAGTGAGGCTGGCCAACTCGAAAAATTTGAGGGTGCGTATATGTATTTCGGTGACGAGAAAATTAATATGCAGGATGAGGTTGACATCTACTATTCAGGCTCCAAGAGCGTGCTTTGGTCAAAGGATTACTTCACCATCATTGCTATCGTGAAAGAGTCTCAGGACATCGAATTTGGTTTCGAGATTAAGGATGCTAATTTCAACTGGATTGCCTTCAAGAACACTTCTCTGCTCTACTATGGCAACAAGGATGTGGAGGCGAATGCTGTGAAGCTTCTCAAGGCAGCTTACTCTTTCGAGAAGGCTGACGAGGATCTTGCGGCTAATGCAGGTGTCATTGAAGCATACAACGATGCTGTTGATGCATTCAACGCTGCTACTGAGGCTGACGAAATCAAGGCTACAGCTGCTGCTGCCAGCGCAGCCCAGAAAGCCCTTACAGAAAATATCAGTGCTTATGAGACGCTCTATGCCAAGTTCATTGAGTGGGAGAAGAACCTCATTGCTAATTCGTCTCTTGCAGGTCCCGAATGGGATGACTTCTGCGACTTCATCCAGAGTGAAGACGACATCGAAGGCTATCCTTCTCCAGTTCCAACCGTGATGAAGGAAGAGGCTGACTATCCGCTCACCACCTCAGAAATCGAGGAATACATCTCTACCGTTGACGCTCTCTATGCTCATGCTGTAGCTGTCAGCCTCGTTCCTGGTGCTGACTGTACAAGTATGTTGGTGAACCCAGACTTTGGTAGCAGCTCAAGTGTGGAGAAGGAAGATGGCACTTGGTCTCAGGGTACTTATAACACCACTGGTTGGACAGGTTCTGCTGCTCTGGGCGGTCTCAACGAGTATATGGGTGCCGAGCGTTATGATACGACTGTTGACTTCTATCAGACAGTGAAGGATGCTCCTGCCGGTATTTACAAAATCGAGACTCACGCATTCGTTCGTCCTGCTGCCAATGGTTCTTACAGCGGTGATGAAGAAATCAACTGCTGGCTCTATATGAACGACTTCCGCACTACGGTTCAGCACATCCTCACAGATGCTCTTCCAGCTGATGATGCCATTGACCAAGAAAACTGCTACCTCTCAGAGGCTACCTCAGGCTCCTTCTGGCCTGCCAGCACATGGTCCACAGGTTATGACTACCTCTACACGGGTACAGAACTTCCAAACGGTGCCTACAGCGCAACAGGTTTCTATGTTCCTAACTGTATGGTGGGTGCTTCCGTTGCATTCAAGGCTGGTCGCTATCCTGTGACCACTTACGGTCTCGTGGGCGACGGCGAAGACATGAAGATTGGTATCACTTCTGATGGCCAGAAGGTTCACTGGTTCCTCTTCTCTGGCTTCAAGCTCACATTCGAGGGTAAGACATCTGAGGCTATTTTCAACATTCTGCCTAAGTACATCGAAGACCTGCAGGATTACCTCGCGATTAACGATGGTGCTATGACCAAGGCTGCGGCGGATGCTGCTGACTTGGTGGCTTCTAGTGCTGCTGAACTGAAGGTGACCGATAGTGCTGACGACCTTTGGGATGCACTGCAGAGTGTGAACGCTGCATTGGTTGACGCACGTGCCAACGTGGTTGCATTCTCAGCTCTCTTTGCTGCTATCGACGAGATGAACCTTGCTGCTGAGAACGACGAAATCGCTCATAGCGCAGAGGCTCTTGCACTGTATAACGACATCTTGGATGATATTGATACTGATGCTATCGATGAACTGGATACTGAAGGAGTTATTGCTCTCACCGAGTTGGTGAAGGAAGTGACTGTTGCCCTCAACATTCCTGACGTTAGCGATGCTTCTGACGATAACCCTGCTGACTTCACTTCTGTGATTGTCAACTCTACCTTCGACACTGTCGGTGACTTCACTGGTTGGTCTGACGGCTTCGGTGCTGGTGGTACTACTTCTACCAACGCTGAGTGCTACAACAAGACATTCGACGTTTATCAGGACATCGTAGGTCTGCCAGCTGGTACATACGAAGTGGGCGTTCAGGGTTACTACCGTCAAGGTTCTGCTGAGCAAGACTACACCAACACTCAGACAGAGGATGGTACTCCTGCTTACAACACCATCATCTATGCTATTGGTGAGAACGCTGACACTTGCTGTGCTCCTATCATGAGCATCTGCGCTGCCATGCTAGAATATGCTCCAGGTAATGGCGCAACTGTGACAGTGGGTGACGGTTATGTCGTACCAAATACGATGGCAGCTGCAACAGAATGGTTCGATGCTCTGGACGATGAAGGTGAACCTGCTGGTTACTATGCTCCAGACGGTCAGTTCAACTCTGCTGTCGTTAGAGTGGGTGATGACGGCAAGCTCCGCATCGGTGTGAAGAAGGACGTGACCATCTCTACAGACTGGGCAATCTTCGACAACTTCACGTTGACTTACTATGGTGCTAACAGTGCCAAGACTCCTTCTTACCCAACCATCATCGAGAACGTTGCAACTGCTAAGACTGTCGCTCCTGCTGGCATCTACACCATCACAGGTGCTAAGGTTGCTACTCTCCAGAAGGGCATCAACATCATCCGCATGGAGAATGGACAGGTGAAGAAAGTCTTTATTAAGTAAGACCTTTTGACTTCAACTTATATTGGTGGCGGACTCTCCCCCGAGAGCCCGCCACTTTTTTGTTCTTTTATTTTGTGGGAAAGGAGAAAAGTTGTAACTTTGCGTTTGGAAAAGGAAATTTGTGATGAATTGCCGCAAAGCACAACATACCTAATAAAATGAATGAGCAGACAATGGAAACCAACCAAGATGTGGCATATTTCTTGGCTTTCTGTATTGAACAATATAAAAAGACAAAAGGACTGACAGGAGAACAAGCCGCACAAACGCTTGACAAATATGGTGTGCTTGAATACTTGGAAGAGTTTTACGACGTGCTGCACACACAAAGTCACCAGTGGGTTCTTGAAGATATTGATGACTTTATCAACATCAGAAAAAAGGAGGAGACGAGATGAACCTATATCATGGAAGTATAGTACAGGTAACAAAGCCAGAAATCAGAGAGCCACAAAGGACACTGGACTATGGCAAGGGCTTTTACGCGACAACATCATACTCGCAGGCGGAAAGATGGGTGCATCGCAGGATGAGAGAAAACAAGGTGAATGTCGGGTATATCAATATCTACGAATTTGACCCCCTATCCATGCAGAACTACAAAACTCTTTCGTTCTCGGCACCGACAGAAGAATGGGTGGACTTTGTTATGGCAAACCGTATGCAGGAAAATTACAACCATGATTATGATATCGTGTATGGGCCTGTTGCCAACGACCATGTATATACAGCTTTTGCCTTGTACGAAGGGCATATCATCAGCAAACAGGCTCTGATTGCTGAGCTACGTGCATACACTTTGGTTGATCAATATCTTTTTCATACAGAGCAGTCTCTGGCTTGCCTGACTTATACTGAATCAAAAGAAATAGTAAAATGATGACAGGAGAAATCAATCAACAAAATTTGTACTTGCTGCTGCCTTCAAAAGTAAGTTGTCTGGCTGGGTTGATTCAGAAACACAACCATGTGAGTCTGATTGATGCCATTAAAAGCATCTATGCTTCCAACACCTATAAGAGATTGGAGGATGAAGAATCCAAGATGTGGCATCTTGGACCAGTTGCTCTCTACCAGGATTTCTCAAACGAGGGTTAGTACTTTGCAGATTTCTAATGATGAAGTGAGACTTTCCGATGATTAACTGATACGAGTGGCGGACTCCCCGAGAAGCCGCCACTTTTTTCCCCTTTTATTTTGTGGGAAAGGAGAAAAGTTGTACTTTTGCAAAAAAAATCGGATAGACTCATGAAATTGCAAGCATCACAACCTGTTGCCAATACTTATTGGAACATTATTAAGCATCTCAACAAAGACGTGAAACTGGAGCTGATTGTTTTGCTTACGCAATCGCTCCAGCATCCACGGAAGCAAACGGTATCAGCCCACGACTTTTATGGTATATGGGGAGATGATGGTATGTCTGACGATGAGTTTGTCTCGGAGCTGAGAAAAGCACGGCGGTTTAAGAAAGAACTGATAGAGATTTGACAGACAATGAAGTATTTGCTTGACACAAATATCTGTGCTTTCTTCCTGCGTGGAAAGTTTGACATTGACCAAGAGATTGACAAGGTCGGATGGAAGAATTGTTATATCTCGGAAATTACGGTTTTGGAGCTAAAATATGGGGTAGAGTTGTCAAAACAAAAGGATGGGATAAACCGTGAGCCTCAACTTGAACGATTTCTGTCAACCATCAATATTGTGCCTATCACAGGAGTTCTCTCTTTGGCCGCGCAAGAGAAAATCCGTTTGCGTTTGGCTGGCACTCCTGCGGATGACGATTTTGACTTGTTGATTGGTTGTACCTCGGTCGTTCATCGTATGACAATGGTGACGGACAACACGAAGGACTTCAAGCATTTCAAAGGGATTATGCTTACCAATTGGGTGAAACGTCCATAATCGAGAATACGAGTGGCGGACTCCCCGAGAGCCCGCCACTTTTTTTGTGATGATTCAACATCTACGTGAGTACAGCCCGCGAAGCGGTAGGAAAACTGTCTTACGCTGTGAAGAAAAAATGTTTTTCTCTGTTTTTACTTGTTTTTATTTGTTTTTTCTTCGTCCGCGCTTGCGCGATACCTTTATACTGAACTCACGTTATTTTAAGGTGACGCAAGCAGATGTTATGCGTTATTATCCAGAGGCCCACGCCTTGTTAGTGCACATTCGCGGTTTGCTGGTGGAGTAAGTGGGGTGGTGATACAGGATGTCATTGTAATGGTATGCGGGTTGTTATTGTGATGACATCCTGCGAGGCATTGTGAACACATCGAGGTAATGTGAAAGGGAGGATAGGGGGTGTGTTGGAAGGTGTGCGGGGAAAGTGACGAATGGGACTGTGGGAGAGGATAAGTTTGGAGATGAAGTGGCAAATGCGGGGGATTTGAAGGACTGAAAGGTGGAAATAGATACATTTTAACACTAATTAACTTTTTGTGGGGCGAAAAGTTTTTCCCTTTTTGTACCTTTGTACCTCAATCTTTTTGTTTTTTGTCTAACAAATTTTATTATCTATAACTAATTTTTAATTACTAACTTATGAAGAAATCTTTACTTCTTTTGGCTACGATGTTGTGTAGCACATTGGGTTTTGCACAATGGACAAAGCCTGTTCCTGCCCATGTGGACAGTTGGGTGTATTCTTCTGAAGGTGACACCACCGTCTATTATCTCTACAACAAGGATGCTGGTGCGTTCTTTACGGAGGGTAACGATTGGGGTACTCGTGCAAGTATTAGCGGTACGGGTCTGAAGGTCGCTATTACCAAGTATGTTGCCACAGGTGCTGAATGGGATGGCAAGACCGTTCTCATCAATGATTGGTCGGTGGCAAAGAGCGGCTGGAGAGAGTTGTTTATCGACAGTCAGTCTTATGCTTATGTGGACCACAATGGTCAAGCAAACTATTTCTGGGAAATTGAGTCGAGGGGTGATGGTGTTTATCGTATCAAGGGTGCAGACATCAATCCCGAATACAATTCTGCAAAATATGGTCAGAGCAGTGGTGCAGCATATTTTGGTATGAGTTATCTCAATGATGAGAAAACAACAGCAATTTCTCCACTTATCGACCCTGCTGAAGACAACACGGCTCAGATTGATTGGTATTTTATCTCGGAGGAAAGCTATGCGTCATATTTGGAAGACTATAAAGTGTATGATACAGCTATCACGCTGAAGGCTAAAATTGATGAAGCTGCAGGATTCGGTCTGAATACAACTGCAGCAGAGGCTGTCTATAACGACACGTCTTCTACATTGGCAGAACTTGAGGCAGCTTTAGAAAATACTGTTGCTGCAATCAATGACTATAAGGAAAATGCTGCAACTCCTGACAATCCACAGGATTTGACAGAAACGTATATCCCTGATGCTGATTTCGAGCAGAATGCTGGTGCTGGTGTATGGCAACGCACTCACTCTGCACAGAACTATCAGACCAGTGGAACTCCTGGCAAGATGGGTGATGACACTTACTTCTTGGAGGCATGGAACGGTAGTGCTTTCCATGGTAAGATGTATGTACCTCTTACGGGTCTGCCCAATGGTGTGTATCAGTTCACCCTGTCTGTTGCTACTAATGGTGGTAACGGCTGTTATGTGTATGCTGGTGACGAATCTATCGAGGTTACTACAGGCTCGAACATGACTCCTTACACCGTGTTCGCTCGTGTGGAAGATGGAACACTGGAGGTTGGTCTTGATATGCCAAATGATGTTCAGAACTGGGTGGGCATCGATGATGCTAAGTTGCTTTATCTGGGTAACTCTGTGGCTTCGTTCGCCTATTGGCTTTCGTTTGTTATAGATGCAGCTCCTAAATATACAGAGGATGACTTTGTGCAGGCGGAAGCTCTTGCAGCATACAATCAGGTGATGAACACAGACCTTACAAGCTTCGCTACTGTAGATGAAGTTCTTGCGTTTAACGCGACAGTTAATGAGGCTATCACTACGATGAAGGAAAACGCCGAGGCGTATGCTCTATATGAGCAACTGATAGAAGATGCTGAAGCATTGCAGTTGGCAGGTTATGCAGGTGAAGAAGCAGACCTGCTCTATGACTATCTGATGGAAGAAGCTGAAGAAATCATGAATGTCAAGGGTCTTTCGACAGAGGAAATGCTGGCAGAGTGCGAGATTCTGTCTGAGAAGATTGAGATTGTCAAGGCAAATTGTCTTGGTCCTGGCATGGACTGCACGAACCTTCTGACCAATCCTAACTTTGACAGCCGCTTGACTGGTTGGAGTTGGGACGAAAGTCTGGGTACTCCTGCTTGGGGTGGTCTGAGCAGCAATCCTTGTGTGGAGCGTTGGAACGAGAACTTCAACTTCTACCAGGTAGTTGCAAATGTTCCCAATGGCGTGTATGAACTGAATGTGCAGGCTTTCTATCGTCCAACAGGTTCTACCACGGGTTCTTACAACAACTATATTGAAGACCCCGAGATGGACGAGATTTTGACTTACATCTATCTGAATTCAACGTCTGCTCCAGTGAAGAACATCGCTGCCTACACTTATACCGAGAACTTGGAAGGTAATTGCGAGGCTGTGGCAACCGATGTGTATGTGCCTAACGGTATGAACTCTGCTTCTAACGCTTTCTCTCGTGGTGACTATGAGAACTCTGTGAAGGGCGTGGTGACCGACGGCACACTGACGGTCGGCATCAAGTGTCTTGACGGTACGATTGATGGTCGTTGGCCATTGTGGGACAACTTCCGTCTGACTTACATTGGTATGGATCAAGAGGCTATCGAAGAGGTGATTGAGTCTTATGCTGAGACTGTTGAGACTTTGCAGGAGTTGCGCGTAAATGCTGCCCTGTTGGCTGCTGTCAACGAGGCGTATGAGGCTGCCGAGAATGCTGAAGACGGTGATGTGGCATTCGATGCACTGGTGGCACTGATTGATGCCGTGAACGCTGCTGATGAGAATGCGGAGGCTTACGATGACTTGGAGGAAGCCAATGAGATGCTGATTGAGACAATTGAGTCTTATGAGGAATCTCCTGCTGTTGATAAGGCTACGGCTCTTGGTGCAGAGGTGGCGGCTGCATTGGAAGATGCTTCCTACGACACTGCCGAGATTTTGGTGAAGTTGGCTGAAATCGAAGACATCTGCGCTCAGCTCCGTATGCCTTCCACAGAGGGCGCATCTGAGGAGTCTCCTATTGACTTCACTCAGGTGATTCTCAACAACGGCTTCGAGAATGGCAACTTGAATAGCTGGACGAACTCTGGCACTATCAATGCTCAGACACAGAATAACACTGCGTTTGACAACAAGCAGGGCACTTACTATTGCGAGAAGTGGCATGTGAATGGTACGGTTGACATCAACCAGACCATTGCTTATCTGCCAGCAGGTCGCTATGAAATCAGTGCTTATATGTATTCTGACGCAACCGACTGTGTGCTCTACGCTAACGACGAAGAGGTGCAAGTGGGTACGTCTGGTCTCTACACGGTGAGCGTGTTGCTGACAGAGACAGGTTCCATCACCTTCGGTGTTAAGTGGTCTGATACAGGTGACAAGTGGACTTGTCTGGATGAGTTCACCATGCAGTACTATGGTCTGCCAACTGTCATCGATGCACTCGCTTCTGATGAGAAATCTGCTGCTCCTGTTGCCATCTACACTGTCAGCGGCACGAAGGTTGCTACTCTCCAGAAGGGTCTCAACATCGTGAAGATGGCAAATGGACGAGTGAAGAAAGTTTTTATTAAGTAGTCCCGACGGCAGACCACTGACAGGTGGTGGAGCGCAGCCAACCTTTAGTTCGGCGCTCCCCCCTGCTATGGATGCCATCAAACAATAAAAACCCCGAAGGGGTGACAGAACCGCATTCCGATTCTGTCACCCCTTCGGGGCTTTATCCATGTATATCGCTGTTTGCAGGGGTTCTGTCCTTGCAGGACTCCACCGCCTGCCTGTGGTCTTTCGCCCTTTCAGGGCTTATGGGGGGCTTTGGCACGCACACTTTCAGGGCCTATGGGGGCTTCAGCGGTCATGCTTCCAGTTTGGCAGCGATGCCTCTTGCCACGGCGTAGGCGGTAGTCCATGCTGCTTGGAAGTTGAAGCCACCTGTCACACCATCGATGTCGAGCACCTCGCCTGCATAGAAGAGGTGGGGTGTGGTCTTCGATTCGAGGGTGGTTTTGTCCACACTGTCGAGGGGAATGCCGCCACAGGTGACAAACTCGTCCTTGTAGGGACTGCGACCTGCAATGGTGTAGGTGTCGTTGCAGAGTTGGTCAGTAAGGCGGTTGATGCCTTTCTTGCCCAGTTCGCTGCACCGCTTGCCTTGCAGACCCGCCTTGCTGAGCAGGTAGGCCCAAAGTCGGGAGGGGAGAAGAAGACTCTCCAGACCTTCTCCCCTGCCCCCTCTCCCGTGGAGGGCGAGGGGAACCGTGCGAGGTGTTGGTGTGTGTGTGAGAGGGAGGCGGAGGTTGTCGATGAGTTTGTGGGCGTTCTGCTTGATGGTATATAGGAGGTGTTGTCTGACTTCCTCCATGTTGCTGTTGCCTGTCCAGTTGACGAGCAGGGGCGACTGGTAGTGCTGTTCTGCCAGATGGCGGGCTGCATAGCTGGAGAGCTTGAGGATGGCGGGACCGCTCATGCCCCAATGGGTGATGAGCAGAGGGCCTTGGCTGCGGAAGGAGGTGGCAGGGATGTGGACGATGGCATCGTTCACCACCAGGCCTTGCAGGGCGGTGAGGGTAGGGTCGGGGATGGTGAAGGTGAAAAGGGAGGGACAGACCCTCTCCCAGACATTCTCCCCCGACCCCTCTCCCGTGGAGGGCGAGGGGAGTCCTGTGGGATGTGTGCCGTTGGTGGGCATGCCGCCTGTGGTGACGGCGACGAAGTCGAAGTCTTGGAGGAGGGTGGTCGGCTCTTCTATCTTGGTGCCGAGTTGGATGTGGATGTTGTGCCGTCGTGCTTCACGGAGGAAGCAGTCGATGATGGCGTGGCTGTCTTGCGCTTCGGGGAAAACACACTGATCTTCCTGAATCGTGAGGGGCACTCCATGTGTCTCGAACCACTGGAAGGCATCGGCAGGGCTGAATTGCTTGAAGAGGCGTTTGAGCAGGTTTGCTCCACGGGGGTAAACCTGCTTCAAGTCGGTCACGTCGGCAAAGGTGTTGGTGCAGTTGCAACGTCCCCCACCCGAAATTTCCACCTTTGCCAGCACTTTCCGTTGCCGCTCGAAGATGGTCACGTCAAGTTCGGGCACCAGTTCCTTCACGTTGATGGCCAAGAAGAAACCTGCGGCACCACCGCCGACGATTCCGACCTTCTTCCTCGCCCCCTCTCCCGTAGAGGGCGAGGGGAGATTATGCGGGGTGTTTGTATATGGGGAACGTGCCGAATGGTGCTCCTCCCCCTCTACGGAGGAGGTTGGGAAGGGGTCTCTATTTTGCTCGTTCAAGTGCTTCATTGATGTTGGGACAGATGTTTTCTTCGCCTACCAGTTCGTAGAAACCGTTCTTGGCAAGCACACCGCGCACGTAGTCGTTCACGCCCGAGAGGATAATCTTGATGCCCTCCTTCTTCGACATCTCGATGAGGTTCGTCAGGTTGTGCATACCCGTGGAGTCGATGAAGGGCACTTTTCGCATTCGGATGATGCGCACCTTCGGACGGTCTTTCATGCGTACCATCACTTCCTCAAACTTGTTGGCGATGCCGAAGAAGTAAGGTCCGTTGATTTCATAGACCTCGACGTGCTTCGGGATGGTCAGGTGCTCAAGGTTCGGGTTCTCAGCCAAGTCGGTCTCAGCGGTCGGGTCAATCTCGTCGTCGTCGGTGAGCACACTGACCTGTGTGGTCTCGGCCATGCGGCGCATGCAGAGCAGGCAGGCAAGCATGAGGCCGACCTCGATGGCAATGGTGAGGTCGAAGATGACGGTGAGGATGAAGGTGAGCCAGAGGACGAAGATGTCGCTCTTGGGGTTGTGCATCAGCTCGCGCACGGTGCGCCAACCGCTCATGTTGTAGCTGACCACGACGAGCACTCCGGCAAGGCATGCCATCGGGATGTACTTGGCGTAGGGCATGAGGAAGAAGTATATCAGGAGAAGGACAACGGCATGGATGATGCCTGCCACGGGGGTGCGGCCTCCGTTGTTGATGTTGGTCATGGTGCGTGCGATGGCACCCGTGGCGGGGATGCCTCCGAAGATGGGGCTGAGCACGTTGGCGACACCCTGTCCGATGAGTTCCTGGTTGGAGTCGTGCTTGTGTCCGATGATACCGTCAGCCACGGTGGCGGAGAGGAGGCTCTCGATGGCTCCCAAGACGGCGATGGTGATGGCTGGGGAGATGAGTCCCTTGATGCGTTCCCAGTCGAGGGTGGGAATGTCTGCCTCGGGTACGGCAGGGTTAATCTCGAAGCGGTCGCCAATGGTATCGACATGGATGCCGAAATAGTTTGTCATGATGATGCCAGCCACGGTCATCACGATGATGGCAACGAGCGAACCGGGTATCTTCTTGCTGAGGAAGGGTGTACAGGCGATGATGACCACCGAGAGGATGCCGACGATGGCGGTGGCGAGGTCAACGGTGCCGAAGTTTTGGACGTAGCAAATCCACTTCTCGATGAAGTCGGCTGGCACTGCCCCTTCGATGTGGAGGCCCAACAGGTCTTTCACTTGGGTGGAGAAGATGGTCAGGGCGATACCGCTGGTGAAGCCTACGATGATGGGGTAGGGGATGTAGCGGATGATGGTGCCGAGACGCAGCACTCCGAGCAGGATGAGGAAGAGGCCTGCCAAGACTGTGGCGATGGCAAGGCCTGTGAGTCCGTACTGCTGGATAATGCCGTAGATGATGATGATGAAGGCTCCTGTGGGACCGCCTATCTGTACGCGGCTGCCACCGAATGCGCTGATGGCGAAGCCGGCGATGATGGCGGTGAGGATTCCTTTTTCGGGCGACACGCCCGATGCGATGCCGAAGGCGATGGCCAAGGGCAGGGCAACGATGCCCACGATGATGCCCGCCATGAGGTCGGCGGTGAACTTCTGTTTGTTGTAGTTCTTGAGCGTGTGGAACAGCTCAGGCTTAGAAAGATGGAATGCTTTCATTTCTTAATCAATGCTCTGAATATAAACCAAATATGTTGTGCGATGGTGGGCAGTAGCCCGTAGTGCTTCGCCATGATGCGGAAGCGTTCGCGGAGGGATGCCTTGTGGTTGGCGGTAGTCATGCCTTCGCTGAGGTAGTCGGCGAGGGGTTCATGTACATAGATATTTTGCATGCCTTGCCGTTCGCCTTCCTTCATGCAGCGGATGCACCAGTCGAAGTCGGCAGAGAAGCGGTAGGTCAAGTCGTAGGGAAGGGCAATGGCCCGATTGATGTAGAAGGCTTGATGACAGACGAGCATACCGTCCTTGAAGCTGCGCCATGTGAGGTGTTCGGGAGGGGTGAGGCGACGGTTGCGGAGGAAGGTGCCTTGGTCATCGACGATGTGGGTGTCGCCGTAGAGGACGGAAATGGAAAAAGACCCTCCCCTCACCCTCCCTACGGGGAGGGAGTGGTTACCTTGTTCGTTTGTTCCTCCATTGGCAGAGATACTACTCCCTCCCTGTAGGGAGGGTGAGGGGAGGGTCTGAGGTGTTAAGGCTTGTGCGATGTGGGCAATGGTGTCGGGGCTGTGCAGCTTGTCGCCAGCGTTGAGGAAGCAGAGGTAGTCGCCTGTTGCCAGTCGGAGCCCTTTGTTCATGGCATCGTAGAGGCCGTGGTCGGGCTCGCTGTGCACGGTGGCGTGGGGGTAGTTTTGGGCTATCTCCACCGTCTTGTCCTTCGAGGCTCCGTCGATGATGAGGTGCTCGATGTCGGGGTAGGTCTGCTGTGCCACGCTCTGCAAAGTGCGCTCGATGGTGGCTTCGGCGTTGTATGTGACGGTGATGATGCTAAACGTCATAGACTTCCAAGTATTTCTGTGCCACAATGTCCTCGCTGTACGTGGTCATCACCTTTTGACGGGCATGAGTGCTCAGTGCCTGACGGTCAGAGGTGAGTGTCCAGACAATGCCGTCGGCAAAGTCCTGTGCATCCTTGTAGGTCGCCACATAGCCGTTCTCCTTGTGGTCAATCATCTCGGGGATGCCGCCCACGTTGAAGCCCACACAGGGGATGCCACACGCCATCGCTTCCATGATGGTGTTGGGCAGGTTGTCTTGCAGCGAGGGGGTGACATACACATCCACTGCATTGTAGAGCGACACCATCTTCTGTGGGTCGCTTACGTAACTGATAGGGATGATGTCGAAAGGCACTTCGTGGCGTATGTTTTCAGCCTCACCACCCACCACAGCGATTTCAGTCGCTTCGGCAAGGGCGGGATGGTTGCGTTTGATGAGGGTCAGCGCCTCGACCAAGAACCTGAAGCCCTTGCGTTCGTCGGTGATACGTTGGCAACCGAAGAGGAGCAGGTGCTTGTCAATCGGCAAGCCAAAAACTTTGCGTGCTTCTGCCTTATCGTGTGGACAGAACACATCGGTGTCGATGGCGTTTGGGATGCTGAGCACCTGGTGTCCCTTTGTCAGTAGGGAGTTTTGTGCCAGACTTGCCATCCACCGGCTGCACCCCACAAAGGTTAGGCGGGCATCGCGGTAGATGTGTTGTTTCCGTAGGAACACTTTCTTGGCAAGGTCGCCAAGGAGGTGCCCGTTCATCAGTTCACAGTCTTGGCACAGCGTTTGGTACTTGTCGCACTGGGCTGAGTAGTGGCAGATGCCAGTGAAATACCACTGGTCGTGCATCGTGATGACCACCTTCTTGCCCGAATGCATGATGCGGTCAATGTCCGCCAGCGAGAGGAAACCTTGGTTCACCCAGTGCAGATGCACCACGTCAGCACGCTCGAAGGCAGGCAGTTTTGTCACATCCGTGCCTGTGTTGGCAATATCCACTTGAAAGAGGTTCTTGCGGCTGAACCCGTTAGCGATGTAGATGCACAAGCGTTCCCACAGAAACCTCAGTCCCATGCTCCACTTGCCCTTCACCGCCAGCACCGTCAGGCGGTCGGTCTGCTTGTCGCGCACCAGCATTTGAACCTTGACACCCCCCTTCCTCAAGGCTTCCATCAGTCGGTTGGCAGCGATGGCAGCCCCACCGATTCGCTCAGATGTGTTGATGATAAGTACTCGCATAGTCGATTTTGGCTGCAAATTTACGACTTTTTACAGACAGAAGAGATATTTTTGGCAAATTCTTTGCCTTTTGTTTGGTTGTTTGC
This sequence comes from Bacteroidaceae bacterium, assembly GCA_017448825.1. Lineage (GTDB taxonomy): Bacteria > Bacteroidota > Bacteroidia > Bacteroidales > Bacteroidaceae > Minthosoma. Next base: position 245 of record JAFSKR010000048.1, on the reverse strand, counting down.
CGCAGAAGTTCTACCTTTGCAATCGTTTTCGTAGTGAATTATTGTTGCTTCAGTAGCTCAGTTGGTTAGAGCACATGACTGTTAATCATGGGGTCGTTGGTTCAAGCCCATCCTGAAGCGCTTCATAAAGGCGGCTTCGCCTAAATGAAAAAAAGAAAAAGGTAAAAGTGAAAAATGAAAAGTGAAAAATTTGCTACCGCGAGAGTATGCCACCAGTTGGGAAACTGCTGCGGTAGCAAATTTTT
>JAFSKR010000047.1 GCA_017448825.1 Bacteroidaceae bacterium | reverse complement strand
GGTCCTGTGTGGTGGGGAACCTATCCTCAGGTGATGTTCACCTTCTTCAAGAAGTACGACCTGAATGGCAAAACCATCATCCCCTTCACCACGCATGAAGGCTCTGGGCTGGGCAGTTGTGTGAAGGACGTGAAGAAGGCTTATCCTAACGCCACCGTAACGGGCGAGTTCTCGATGTACGGCCACGATGTACGCAGTGGAAGGGAAAGAGTAGAAAAATGGCTAAAAAAGATTGGATTCTAAGATGAAACAGGTATCAGTATTAGTAGGTGCTGGCAGCATCGGGCAGGCCATCATCAGGAGAGTGTCGGCAGGAAAGCATGTAGTGTTGGCCGACTATAGTTTGGAGAACGCTGAGCGGGCAGCGAAGACGCTGGAGGATGCGGGCTATGAGTGTTCAACCATCAAGTGCGACCTCGGCTCGAAGGCTGACATCCTCGCGCTGGTGGAGTTTGCAACGAACAAGGGCGAGGTGAAGTATCTGGTGAACGCCGCTGGTGTGTCGCCCTCGCAGGCTCCCGTGGAGGAGATTCTGCGTGTGGACCTCTACGGCACAAGCGTGCTGTTGGAGGAGTTCGGCAAGGTGATTGCCGAGGGAGGCAGTGGCGTGATCATCTCCTCTCAGAGCGGCCACCGACTGCCTGCATTGCCAAAGGAGCAGAACGAGGCACTGGCTATGACTCCGTGTGACGAACTGCTGGAACTGGCCTTTATCAAGGAGATTGACGACACGCTGAAAGCCTACCAGTATTCCAAGCGTTGCAATGTTTTGAGAGTGATGTACGAGGCTACTCGTTGGGGACGTCGCGGTGCCACCATCAACAGCATCAGCCCAGGCATCATCATCACCCCTCTGGCCAACGACGAGTTGCACGGTCCCCGCAAGGACGGCTACCTGAAGATGATTGAGGGTATGCCCGCCCGTCGTGCCGGAACACCCGACGAAGTTGGCGACCTTGCCGAGTTCCTGATGTCAAGCCGTGGCCGCTTCATCAGCGGTGCCGACCTGCTCATCGACGGCGGCTGCACCGCCAGCTATTGGTATGGCGACCTCCAGTATCTGAAGGCAACACATTAATGTCGGTAAGAACAGTTATTTCCACTCTGATAATGCTCATCACAGTGGGATCCCAAGCAAAGACAAATGACGAAAGTCCGATAGGAGCCCTCTACAAGCAGACGGAACGCTGAACTACTAAGAGACGACGCATGAGCAGATAGATAGTCAGCGGAAACAATGCCACCCTGACTGGCCGCAGTCGCGTGACGGCAGCAGTGTTCGGCGGCGGTCGCCATACGTGGCGACCACAACTGACATTCCACCTCTTTTTCATCTCCTGGCATTGTTGCCATCAAAAAAGAAGCACCAGCCCTCGTTTTCGGAGTAGCTGGTGCTTTTGTTGTGCGCCTGACAGGACTCGAACCTGCACATCGGAGATACCAGATCCTAAGTCTGGCGCGTCTACCAATTCCGCCACAAGCGCGTTTGCGGGTGCAAAGGTACAATTTTTTTGTGTGGCTGTAATGGAAATGTGCGTTTTTTTTCTTGTAATGTGGTGAAAAATGCGCTTCGCTAAATGATAAATGAGAAATGAAAAAGAAGAAATGGGAAAGAGGAAAGGATTAACGGTGTGTTTTACGTCCACCTATGATGACGATGCCGCGGGCTGTGTCTTGTTTCACTTTTCGGCCTTGCAAGTCGTAGACTTCAGAGAGGGTGCGGGGTGTTTTTGTGGCTTCTGTGCTCTTGATGTCTGTGGGTATCACGGGGATTAGTTCCATGTAGTCGATGTCGGGCATCCAGTTGGTAGGATTGGATAGTGTGATGGTGTTTCTACCTTTCTCTAACTGGAGGGTGATGGTCTTTTTTCCTATTGTGCTCCATCCGCCCGAGTTGACGCTAACGGTTTGCACTTTCTGGCCGTTGACACTGATGGTGATGTTGCGATTTTCTCCCGAGATGTAGGCGATGGTCATTTTGTATTTGCCTCCTTCCTGACTATATACATTGTGCCATTCGAGTGCGTTTTGTTGGCTGCATCCTAACCATCCTGCCTTGTAGCCGCCTGAGCAGGTGGCATCAGCTGTATAGATGCCCGTCTTTTCGGATTGGTTGTTCTTGATTTCTTGGTAGTCGCTGATGTAGCCTGTTTCGGCTTCGTAGCGTGTGCGCTCTAGGCGTTCTTCTGCTTCTGCCACGTAGATACGTGTGCCGTGTGGGGGGAGAGTCACTTCGTATGCTTGGGTGTACTCGCCGAGGTCTTTTTTTGCAAAAACGTCGCGCAGGGTGACTGTACCTGCTAGGTCGATGTCGCTGAATGTGACTGTCGCTTGCTTGGCTTCGTCGGTGGGGTTGTAGAGGGCAAGGGCTCGTTTTGTTCCATTGAGCTGTTCGAGGTCTTTGACTATCAGATGGCATCCGTTTTGGTATCCTGCGATGTAGGCTTGCTGGTAGAGTGTGTCTTGGTTTAATGCGATTAGTTCTTTGTTGCGCAGCAGGTTTAATGTGGTGGTCTTGATGGTGGTGAGGTCGCAGCCTATCAGCAGGGGTGAGTTCATGATGCACCACATTCCAAAGTGTGTTTTGTCTTCTTCGGCGGTCATTGAGCGTCCTACTTCCAGCATATCCATGTCGTTGTAGTGTCCTTTGCTGCAATAGGCGGAGAGGTAGAGGTTTTCGGCCAGAATGTCGCGCACAGAGCTCCATCGGTCGGCGATGTCTCCTGTGGTTCGCCAAGAGAAGGCGGCTCCATCTATCCACGTGCCTGGATATGCCCAACGACAGGCGTTCATGCGTATGTCGGTTCGCCCTGTGTTGCGAATGGCTTGGGCTATGGCGGTATAGCGTGCCTGCTCATCGAGCACCAGATGGTCTTCATTATGATAGTAGGAGCCTCCACAGAAATCTACTTTGATGAAGTCGAATCCGAGTTCCTTGAAAAAGTAGTCGGCATCTTGCTGGTCGTGTTCATATAGTCCCACGCCTTTGCCTATGACATCGCCGTTGAACATGCTGCCACAGGTGTTGCGCCCGGCATCGCTGTAGATGCCTGCTTTGAGTCCTTTCTGGTGGATGTATTCCACTATGCCTTTGAGTCCATTGGGAAAGCGTGTGGGATGGATGAGCAGTTGCCCTGTTTCTTTGTCGCGACCGCCAAAGTAGCCGTCGTCTATGTTGATATGGTCGAATCCCACTGTCTTCAATCCTTTCGATGTCATTGCATTGGCTTGACTCTTTATCAGGTTTTCGTTGATGTTCACGCCATACGTGTTCCATGAACTCCATCCCATGGTGGGTCCTTCTTGTGCTGTTGCGGTGGTGGCTACCATCAGTGTGACTAACACGGACAGGGTTTTTCTTTTCATCATGACTTAATAAATCTTTTTTTTTATGTTTCTATCTTTTTTCTTTTTTCAAGTATTGCCGCGCGGCTTCGATGTAGGTGTCTCGCTGTTGGGCGAGGTCGGCTCCCGACATGGTGATTTCGATGTTGGGGGCGATGCCGAACTCGGTATGGTGCATATCGCGGTCGTAATGGACGACGGCACTGTAACGAAGGGTCCATCCGTTGGGCAGTTCGCTGTTGAAGGGCATGCCGGAACCGCCTCCCGTGCGGTCGCCCATGATGGTGACATGGGGGCATTGCTGCATGCATTTGACGAAGTCGTTGGCAGCGGAGAAGACGGCTCGGTTGGTGAGCACGACGACGGGCTTTTGCCAACGGATGCCGTCGGAGGCGGGGTGGAGGTATTGGGCTTCGGGGGTGGAGAAGTCGTTGCGGCCTTTGCCTGTCTTGTGGGCGACGTAGCCTACAAGGGTTTTCTCGTTGGTGAAGTGGGAGGCGAGGGTGTGTGCCTTAGTGAGCTGTCCTCCTCCGTTGCCTCGCAGGTCGATGATGAGTGCTGTGCAGGTGGCGAGGCTGTTGAGCATGGCACTGACGTTACCGTCACCGATGCCTTCTTCGAAGGTTTCACAGCGTACGTAGCCGATGTTGTCGTCGAGGGTGACGTACCGCAGTCCTGAGGCTATCTGGTAGTTGTGTCCCAGATAGAGGCGGGCTATGCTGTCGTTGTAGTTTTCGGGATGGTCTTCGTGGTAGCTCCAGTTGCGGCCATAGTCGAAGGGGGCGGAGAGGTTGACGTGGCCGTCTTGCAGTTCGGATAGCATGTTGCAGAGCACTTCGAAGAGTTGGGTGTTATTCATGCTTTCGTTCACTTGGGCGGCATAGCGTGTGTGTACTTCGTCCCAATCGACTCCCAGTTCTTGCTGCTTGTAGGTGAAGAAGCAGTAGTGTTCGTCCATCTGTTGCCACAGGGCTTCGAAGTTGCCACGTCGGGTATTGTCGTAGTTGTCTTCCTGAACACAGGAGGGGATAAAGAACATGGATAAGCAGATAACTATCAAGGCAAGTGTCTTTCTCATCGGCGGTAGAGGTATTTGTTGAATCCTATCATCAGGTCGTGGGTGTAGCTGTGATACTTCAGGTGGTTGAACGTTGACTGGTTGAACTGTGCCACATAGCCGACTCGGAGGATGTAGCGACGGATGGGGATGTCGAGGGTGAGGCGATGGCGCATGGAGGGCATATTGCCTGGATAGGCGAAAAGGATGTTGTGGTCGGTGTTGTGCAGCACGAATGCTTCGTAGTAGCTTTGTCCATAAGCTGGCGAGAAGGCGATGCCTATCATGGGCACGGCGACTTGGTATCGCCAAAGGTAGTGGTGCCCCCACAGGCGCATGTCGTATGTGACCATCGCGCTGGCATCTACCATCAAATCGATTTTTGCCTGGGCTGGGTTGTTGCCGCTGCGGTCGATATAGACGGCTCCCACGTAGCCCGATGCTGCAAGTCCTGCGGCGAGGTTCCAGCGGGATGCTGAACGTTCGACGGGATTGACGATGTTGCCTCCCATGAAGTTGTGGAACCATCCTTGGGAATAGCGGATGCCGCCTGCATATTCGTCGATGTTGCGGGCATGGTTTTTGTTGATGGCTGCATTGATGTCGATGAGGGTCTGGTTTGACACGCGCCCTCCCCACAACGTGGTCATGCGTTGGGTCTCTCGCTGGATGCGGATGTCGGTGCCTGTATAGTTGTAGGGGGATAGGTAGGTGTCGAGCACGTTTGACCATCCTGCTCCTATCATGGAGGTGTGGAGCACTTCCTTGTTGTCCTGTGCCACCACGCAAGGGCTTAGCAACAGCAACAACTTTATGACCAGAACCCGCAAAGCGGTAAGATAGCTACGCCTGAATGTTGAGTTAAAAACTAAGGGTTTATGCATTGTGCATTGTTAGAATAGTTTCAGTTGTCCTGTTATTTCATCCCGAATATCGCCATCACTCTTGCCTTCGTCGGGGTCTATCACTTCTTCCACTTCTTCTTCGGACTCTTCTTCTTCGGTTTCGGGTTCAGGGTAACGGGTGGGTTCGAGTTCCACCACTTGGTCAAGTGCATAGGTGGTCAGTCTCTTGCCTTTTGCCTTGAATCCTTTCACGGCGATGTATTCTTCTGCATCTACTTCAAGTGGGCCACGGAAGGTGTCGGGCTGGTTGAAGGTGAGCTGGAAGCGCGGATATGGTGTGTCTGTCAGGTGTATCAACTGGCTTTCGGGGTTCTCGCCGAGGAAACTCTGCTTTTTCTTCGACTCTTCGAACTGGAAACGCTTGATGTAGGGCTGGTTCTGGTTGTCGGCATCCCAAAGGACAGCTGTCCACACTTTCTTGGCCTTGTATTTCTCAATGCGCAGTATGTTCTGTTCGTAGTGGTTGTTGGCATCGAAGTTTGTGAGATAGTACTCTCCTGTCTTCAGCACCACAAGTATCTGGTCGTTGTTGAGGAACTCGCCTAAATACTCGCCATGTTCATCGTAGTTGATGCGCTGTACGTCGGGGTCCCACCACACCTTGCGTCCTCCAAGGGTGCTGCCACCATGCGCCTTGAGCTGGATACGGAAGATTTCGTGCTTGGTCAGCTGGTTGCCTCGTGCCGTCCTGCCCTTGATGTCGATGTCGCTGAAGTCTTTCTCGAAGACGAGTTTCTTCAGCTTCTCCTGCGGCTTGAGGGTCACTTTGATGATTTCGGCCTCGCCGTTGCTGTTGGCAGAGAACCACGTGACCTTGGATTTGGGTGTGCCCATCGTCAAGTCGTACTCGCGGTCACGGGTCACACTGGGCACGTTGAAGCGCTTGATGTAGGTGACTCCTGTCTTGCCATCCTTATAGGTGGCATTATAGATGGTACGTGTGTCGTTCTTCTTGAAGACAGCCACATGAATGACTTCCACCTTGCGTTTTTCCGCTTTACTGCGTTCTGTCTCGCCGATAAAGACTTTTTCTGCCACCTTGATGACTTTGTAGGTACCATCCTTGTAGAAGATGATGATGTCGTCGATGTCGGAACAGTTACAGATGAATTCGTCCTTTTTCAAGGCTGTACCGATGAAGCCCTCGGCACGGTTGATGTAGAGTTTCTGGTTGGCTTCTGCCACCGTGGCTGCTTGGATGGTGTCGAAGTTGCGGATTTCTGTCAGACGCGGATGCTCTGCCCCGTATTTCTTCTTGAGGAAACGGAACCATTCGGCAGTCACTTCCACGAGGTTGGCGAGGTCACGTTCGATTTGCTCCAGTTCAGCCTTCAGACGGGCTATGAACTCATCTGCCTTGTCCTTGTTGAACTTGAGGATGCGTGCCATCTTGATTTCCATCAGCTTCAAGATGTCGTCCTTCGTCACCTGGCGCACAAACTGCGGATAGAAAGGTTTCAACCGTTCATCCACATACGCACAGGCGATGTCCATCGTCTTGGCATTTTCAAATTCCTTTGCCTTATAGATGCGCTCCTCGATGAAGATTTTTTCGAGGGAGGAGAAGTGCAGCTGTTCGAGCAGTTCGCCACGACGAATCTCCAGTTCGCGCTTGATGAGGTGTTTCGTATAATCGACACTCTTGCGCAGCACATCACTCACCGTAAGGAATTTCGGCATACGGTCATCAATGACACAGCAGTTTGGCGAGATGCTGATTTCGCAGTCGGTGAAGGCATAGAGGGCATCGATGGTCTTGTCACTGGAAGCACCTGGCATCAAGTGGATGACAATTTCCACACCTGCTGCCGTGAGGTCTTCCACCTTACGAGCCTTTATTTTCCCTTTCTCGATGGCCTTGAGAATGGAGTCAATGAACTGGCTCGGCTTCGAGGGGGAGCCAGTTGTCTTTCCATAGGGTATCTCCGTGATAGCAAGGGTCTTGCTATCGCGTTTCTCTATCTTGGCACGCACACGCACCGTGCCGCCACGCTGTCCGTCATTGTACTTCGACACGTCTATCGAGCCACCCGTCTGGAAGTCTGGATAGACTTGGAACGGCTCATCGTAAAGGTAATTGACGGCTGCATCACAGAGTTCATTGAAATTATGAGGAAGAATCTTGGAACTCAATCCCACAGCAATGCCTTCCACTCCCTGAGCGAGGAGGAGCGGGAACTTGACTGGCAAAGAGATGGGTTCCTTGTTGCGTCCGTCATAAGAGAGTTTCCACTCAGTGGTCTTGGGGTTGAACAAGACATCGAGCGCAAACTTTGAGAGTCGAGCCTCGATATAACGACCTGCAGCTGCATCGTCACCCGTGAGGATGTTGCCCCAGTTACCCTGGCAGTCGATGAGTAGGCTCTTCTGTCCCATCTGCACCAGTGCATCCTTGATGGAGGCATCACCGTGAGGGTGGAACTGCATCGTGTGTCCCACAATGTTTGCCACCTTGTTGTAACGTCCATCATCCATCCGCTTCATCGAGTGAAGGATACGCCGCTGCACAGGTTTCAAGCCGTCCATGATGTGGGGAACGGCACGTTCGAGGATGACATAAGAGGCATAATCCAAGAACCAGTTCTGGTACATGCCACTCAAATGGTGCGTGATGCTGTCCTTCATCACTGTGGGGTCATAGTCACTCTTGGGTGGCTGCCCCGAAGCTGGAGGGGATGCGTCGAAGACTTCTTCCTCCAAAGCCTCATCATAAGTTTCGCTCATTCAGGTTCCTCCCCCGCCTCCCCTAAATGGGAGGAGTAGAATGTTTAGCGGGGAGGTATTCTACTATTGATTGTTAGTTAATGGCAACCACCCTCCCCCCAAGGGGAGTGGGGGTCTGTTTATTTCGTCAATTCCAATGTGTCCAGCGCAATCATCAGCTCCTCATCCGTCGGGATGCAGCAGATGGTCACTCGTGAGTCATCCGTAGAAAGGACGGCTTCTTTCGCCCGGCAAGCCTTGTTCTTGGCATCGTCGAGTTTGATGCCCATGAACTCCAAACCTTTCGTGGCACCCTCACGCACCTCATACTGGTTTTCACCAGCACCACCAGTAAAGAGGATTATATCGACTCCTCCCATAGCGGCGGCATATTCACCGATGTACTTCTTGATGCGGTAGCAATACATATCCTTTGCCAGACGCGCCTTGTCGTTGCCAGCTTCAATGCCAGCGAGGATGTCGCGGAAGTCGGAAAAGCCTTCACTCACACCCAACAAACCCGACTTCTTGTTCAGCAGGTTACTGATGCCCTTCGTGTCCAACTCCAGCTTGTCCATCAGGAAGGTCACGGCACCAGCATCGATGTCGCCCGAACGAGTACCCATGATGAGACCTTCCAGCGGGGTGAGACCCATCGACGTATCGACACACTTGCCATCCTTCACAGCAGCAATGGAAGCACCGTTACCGATGTGACAGGTGATAATCTTTTTGCCTTCGGGCTTCACACCCAAGAACTCACACACGCGCTGCGATACATAGCGATGGCTCGTTCCGTGGAAACCATAGCGACGCACACCATACTTTGCATAGAGTTCGTATGGAAGAGCATACATATAAGCATAGTCAGGCATTGTCTGATGAAAAGCTGTATCGAACACACCCACCTGAGGAATGTTAGGCAGGATGGCACTCACAGCGTTCACACCCTTGATGTTGGCAGGGTTGTGGAGGGGAGCCAAATCGTTGCAAGCAGCAAAAGCCTCCATTACTTCGGGGGTGAGCAACACCGACTTGTTGAATTTCTCGCCGCCATGCACCATGCGGTGTCCCACGGCATCCAGTTCGTCAAGGCTCTTCAGCACGGCGTAGTCGCCCGTAGTGAGCACATCGAAAATCCACTGAACACCTGCGGTGTGCTCTTTCACAGGTTTCTCCATCTTGTGTTTCTCGCCATTCAACTTCACCGTGATAAACGAATCAGGAAGCCCAATCTTCTCAATGCCTCCACTGGTGATGACCGACTGGTCGGTCATGTCATACAATGCATATTTAATAGAACTGCTGCCACAGTTTAATACAAGAATCTTTTTCATTGCTTTCTTTTTATTTTATTCACCTTTGTGCTTAGCGCCTTCTGCTTCGGTCTTCGTTCCTTGACCTCGCACAAGCCGAGCACTGCACCCCGCGTCTTCAGAATTGATACCTAATCAATTCTTCGCAGCGTCCATTGCTTGGCAAGCGGTAATCGCTACCATCTTGTAAATATCATCCACACTACAACCTCTCGAAAGGTCGTTCACGGGGCGTGCGATACCTTGGAGGATGGGGCCAATGGCATCGGCATTGCCAAGCCGTTGCACGAGTTTGTAGGCGATGTTGCCCACTTCGAGACATGGAGCCACGAGCACGTTCGCCTTGCCGGCAATCTCACTACCCGGTGCCTTCTTCTGACCCACCGACGGAACAAGGGCAGCATCAGCCTGAAGTTCACCGTCAATCTTCAGGGCAGGGTCAAGCTCCTTGGCAAGTCGGGTTGCCTCCACGACCTTGTCAACTACCTCATGCTTCGCACTACCTTTCGTTGAGAACGACAGCATCGCCACGCGTGGGTCAGCAAAACCTGCCACACTCTTCGCTGTCTGAGCCGTGCACACTGCAATCTGCGCCAACTGAGCAGCATCGGGCATCGGGGTCACAGCCACGTCGCCCATCACCAGCACACCCTCCTCGCCATACTGAGGTGTCTGTGTGATCAGCAGCATGGCACCGCTCACACACGTGATGCCTGGGGCACACTTGATAATCTGGAGAGCAGGACGGAGCGTGTCGCCTGTAGTGGACAGCGCACCGCTGATTTGTCCGTCAGCGTCGCCGCTCTTGATGATGAGACAGCCGAAATACAGAGGGTCGAGCACCTGCTGGCGCGCTTTCTCGATGGTCATGCCCTTCTTCTGCCGAAGCTGGAAGAGCAGTTGAGCATACTCTTCTGTCTTCTCCGACGTGGCAGGGTCGATGATGGTCGCCTTTCCGATATGCTTCAGCCCCAGTTTGTCGGCCAAAGCAAAGATTTCTGTGGGATTGCCAATCAGGATTATGTCAGCAATGTCGTCCGCCAAACTCTTGTCGGCGGCGGTCAGAGTGCGCTCCTCCAGCGATTCGGGGAGCACGATGCGCTGCTTGTTCGCTTTTGCACGCGCAACAATACTTTCGATTAAAGCCATTGTGTTTTTTCCGTTTTTGATTTGATTACAGTTATGTTGCAAAGTTAAGGTTTTTCAGCGACTTAGCAAAATGCGGCATTGAAAAACTTCTTGTTTTTGTGTGTCTGTCCACCGAAAAAGCGGCTTTTGTAACGAAGCCGCCCACTTCTTCCATTCAAAAAGAAAGGAAGGTTTGTTCTGCACAGTCAGGGATGCCCGTTTCGAACCACAAGGGATGTCCATTCCGAGCCATCAAGAATCGCCCCTTTTACCCTGCCGTAATGACCCCAAAAATGGTGTGAGTCACACCGCCTCGGCGGTCTGAGTCACACCGCTTGGTCGGTGTGACTCAGACCACTTGAGAGGCTTCGGGCGGAGGGCAAACGTCCCCCACGAAAAGGGCACGAATGTAACATTCTTGAAAGGAACGGCAACATGGCAGCAACCCCCCAATGTGTTTTTTCCGTACCTTTGCACCAAAATCTAAATCTTATCGTTTTATGAAGACCTCCATGATTCGCTTAGCGCTTGCTGCGACACTCCTGATTGCGTCGCTGAACGTGTCGGCACAGGAACGCCGACCCATTGACTCGAAACACCCTCTGTGGCTCGTCCATGTGGACGTGTGGAACAAGGCAGACCCTCAGAAGATTATCGACTTGATTCCCGACGACATCAAGCCGTATGTGTGTATGAACCTCTCATTGTCGTGCCAGTACGACACGGAGAAGAACGTGTACAAGATGCCGCAGAATGCCGTGAAGACCTACAAGTCATGGGGCACGGTGTGCCAGCAGAACGGAATGTGGTTCACCTGTCAGCCTGCCAGCGGCGGGCACACCCACATTCAAGATGACGACCTCGAGACGTTCGAGTATTTCTACCAGCATTTCCCGAACTTCCTCGGTTGGAACTACGCCGAGCAGTTCTGGGGCTTCGACGAGGCTGGCGACAAGAGCAGCAGCACACAATCGTCACGCATTGCATTGTTTGCCAAACTGGTGCCAATGGCACATCAGTATGGAGGTTTCCTGACGGTTTCTTTCTGTGGCAACATCTGGTCGCATCCCCTTAACCCCGTGGGAATGATGAAGCGCAACAAAGACCTCCTGAAGGCCTGCCAAGACTATCCTGAAGCGATTTTGTGGCTCTACAAATACACTACTTCCTCCTGCTTCTACAACAACGAGAGTGTGACGTTCTCGCCCTTCATTTCGGGTTTGGCAAAGAACTATGGCGTTCGCTACGACAACTGCGGATGGAACGGTGCATTGGAAGCGTTTTTTGGAAAAGATAACGGAAAGAAATATCCCGTGGCAGCAGGCATTGGCACGGTGATGGAACAGACGTGTGTGAACGGCGGTGCCGTGTGGGATGGTCCCGAACTCATCTGGACGGAAGACTTCCAGAATCTGAACAATTCGACCGTGAATGGCTACACAAGAAGAAACTGGGGCACTTTCCCTGGCTTTCAGAATGCGTGGATAGATATGTTCCGCAAAATTATCGACGGCACCCTTTACATTCCCACACGCGAGGAAGTGGTGGAGAAGACAAAGATTGTGGTCATCAACGATGTCTCATCGGGCAATGACGAACAGAAATATGCTGCATGGGGCGACCTCTACGACGGGCTTTACAAGCAAACCGACCCCTTCAACAAAAACAATGGCCAATGGATGGACAACTACTGCTACTTCAAGAAGACGGGACGCTATGGTGCCATCCCAGTGGCAATAGGGTTGTACGACGATGTGGCAAAAGCCATTCCTGTGCAGGTGAAGAAGTCAGCATACACCTCCCGATGGTCAAGTCAGACCAAGAAAGTGGCAGAGTTCAACAAGCAGTATCGCGAAGTGAGCACAGGCGACCTTTACGTGAACCGCTACAAGAACCAACTGGTCACTTATACTCCCTACACCTACATGAACAAGAAGACCACCGCCTCGGCAGAGATTCCACTGGAATATAACACCTGCGAGAAACTGGAACTCACATGGGGGAAATTGAGCAGCGGTCTCATCAAGGAATATGCCGACAGCATCACTTTCTATCTGAACAACTACCGCACTGACACGACAACAGCAGTGCTGGACAAGATTGCAGTGACAGGTGCCACAGAGGAACCAACATTCACGCTGACGAAACGAGGGAAAGCCACTGCCACCACAACGAACGAATGGGATGCCGAGACAGGCACATATACGCTCAGCGTGAAGCACATGGGACCTGTAGATATCACCCTCCATTGTGCAGGAGAGGCCACGGAGAGAAGCAGCGATATGGTGAGCAGCACCCCACTCTCTGCCGACCTGCCCAAGCAACCAGAGGACTACGAGGGGGAAATCATCATCGAAGCAGAAGACATGGACTTCAAGAACATCAAGAGTTGTGTGACAGACCCATACACTTGGTATCCTAACGTGCGCGGTCATGCAGGCAACGGGTTCATGGATATGGGAAACAACACGTCAGGTGCCCTGCGGCATGAAATCAACATCAAGCACCCTGGCGACTATCGGGTGGCTATACGCTACAACTGCACATCGAAAACTGCCACGTTGGCAACAACAATCAATGGCAAGCGCAACTCTGTAAGATGCGAGAAGACCACCTCGAACGAATGGAAGAAAGCCACCTTCGATGCCACCCTCAAAGAAGGCAAGAACACACTCACCATCACCAACACAGGAGGAGCCGCCATGTATATCGACAATGTGACCTACGCACCAGCCGATGTTGAAGCCGAGCAGTTCAAGGTGACGCTCAGACCTGTGGAACACGGCACAGTGGTGGCAGATGTAGATTCAGCAGCTGAAGGTGAAGTGGTGACGCTCACTGTCATTCCCGACGAGGGTTATGCGCTCCAATCACTTCAAGTGGTCAACTCCGTGTACTTCACACAGAACAAGTATCTTTCGACAGACGAGACAACCAACGGCATCACCTTCACGATGCCAGACGAAAACATCACCATCCTGCCAACATTCGCTGACAAGACAGCCATCTACACTCTCGACTTCTCCAGTGTGCTCACAGGCACGTTGCCAGCAGGATGGCGTGCCACACAAGAGAACAACGATGTGCACCAATACCCCAACCAATACTCAGCAGGCGCCCGCACCTTTGCAGGCTTCACAGGCTATCAAGGCAAGGCACTCTACTGGCGTGAAGGCTGTGCCGAGTATGGCACACAGAGTGCTTACCGACTGTCACTCGAACCAGGTGACTACAAACTCACCTTCGCACAGGCAGCATGGAAACTCAATCCGAAGTACAAAGTACAGTTGCTCGACACGAAGGAGAACGTGGTGGCAGAATCTGACACCTATACCTCCACCCCCAATGCCAACGGCAACACCTCGGCAAACATCTCAAAGGCAAAGGAATATGAACTGCCCTTCACCATCACAGAAAAAGGCAACTACATCATCCGCTTTGTCAACATGAGCAACACCAGCAACAGCTACGACGAATACCTACTGCTGGAGTGCCGCATCAACATAGTGGAAACCCCTGACGGCATCGAGGGCATCCACCCATCCGTCGCATCCCGTCCCATCGGCATCTACAATGCCGCAGGACAAGCACTCCGCTCATTGCAAAAAGGAGTGAACATAGTACGCGGCACAGACGGGAAAGTCCGAAAAGTATATGTACAGTAATCCGCATACTTCCCTTTGGCGGAGGCAGCGAAGCAATCATGCAAAATCAAGCTGACGCGATGTTGGGTACGTCGCGTCAGCTTGATTTTGCATGATGAATGACATCAGAAGTCGAGGCGGTAGAAGATGTTAGGCAGCGAGATGCCAGCCTTGTCGGTGCGCACATCACGTGTACCGAGGTCGAAACGCTGCCACAGCGGAGCCTTTGATCCCAGGATGTTCAGACCCTCGAAGGCGATGGTGTGACTCACCTTACGCTTGTTAATCTTGTAGCTCACGGTGAGGTCAACGACACTGGTCGGTTTGAATCTCTTTGAGAAGGCCTCATTGTCCTTGTATATCGGTGTGTCGTCGATGATGCCTGCATCAAGATTGGCACTCATCTGGTCAACATCGATAGGCGTATAGCGCAGACCACCCTGGATGCTGTACTTCGCGCTGACGTTGAGCACGTTCTTGCCCAGTATCCACTCCTTGCCGCCCAAAATCTTGAACATGAAACCTCGATCGTAGAACTGGTTTCGCCACACCTTGTCTTCTCCCCTGTATTCCGATTTGTAGAGTGAGAAGTTCGTCTGCCCGAAGAAGCCGTGACTCATGTAGTGTTCCAAAGTGATGTCTCCGCCGTAGTTGCGGGTGTTGCCCTTTCCGACGAGCGGCTCATTGGTGTAGGCATAAAAGCGGTTGCAGACGCAGTAGGTGCTGCCATTCGTTCCCACGGGCGTGTCGAAGCCGTACTGATAGAACAGGTTCAGGCGAATGTTCATGTTATCATTGATCTTATACATATAGTTTGCCAGCAGGTGATGAGCCTTGGTGAGTCCAAGGTCTTTGTTCACGAGATTTCCAGCCGCGTCGCGGTAGAAGTAGGCATCGAGTTTTTCCACCATCGAATGCAGGCCGTAGCCGAAGGATATGCTGTTCTTGTCGTCGGGTTGCCACTTTATGCTGAAACGTGGCTCCGCTGAAAAGTCTTTCGAAAGCACAAAGTAGTTGGCAGCGACTCCCAAGGACATACTGATGTGGTCGCTCAGGGTGAGCAGGTTCTGCCAGAAGGCACTGGCGAGCCCCGTGTTGTCCTTCATGTTGGTAAAGGTCTGCATGGTCGAGGGGTCGGCGTAGAGCCTGTCCACGCTACGGTAGTTCAGGTCGAAGAATCGGTGCGAGTATTCCGCTCCGAACTGCGTAAGCCACTTGCCCGACACCTGCTTCGACAGTTCTGTGTTGAAAAGCAGTCGATCCTCGTTCTGCTTCTGCTTGCTGAAGAGATATTGTTTTTCAGGTTCCTCGAAAGCCAGCGGGGTTGTCAGCACACCGTTGGCATCGCGCTGTAGGCCGTAGTAGAGATTGTCCATGCTGATATGCTGCATATTGTATGCCGCCGTGGTGCGCCACGTCCATTTGTTACCCAAGTGAATCTTGTGCGAAACTCCTGCCAGTATCTGCATCATGTCGCCGTCGTTGTTCGATGCATCGTAAGCCGAGTGCATGTCCTTCAGTTTAACACGGTCGGTGTGCGTCTTGTCGAACAGCGCCAAACCAAAAACAGAGAAGGTTCCGGCACGCTTGGTGGGCAGGTTCAGCTTCCACGATAAGTCCTGGAAAGTGATGTGGTCTCCCTCTGTGTCGATGAGACCCATTTTGTCAACAAGCGACGAGAAACCGTAGCGGTAGTTAACGATATAGCTGGCATAGTTTTTCTTCGAGATCGGGCCTTCCAGCGTCAGTTCTTCGAACACAGAACCCACCTGCAAGATATTCTCGTACTTGGCGTTGTTGCCTGGTCGCATCTTCACGTCGAAGACACCGCTTAGGGCATTGGAGTAGTTCGCATTGAAGGTTGAGGTGAAGAAGTCACTGTTGCCGATGACGTTGGAATTCAGTCCGCTCACCAGTCCGTAACCAGCGTTCCACATGTCATTGTAGTGGTTGGGCGTAAACACCTCCACGCCTTCTATACGGTACTGCATGCGCTCTGGTGCATTGCCGTGAACTGACAGGCCGCTACCGTCAGCCTCTCCCGACACACCGGCGAAGGACATCACCAGTCGGGCAGGGTCGTTGGCGCCACCGGCAAATCGGCTGGCCTCCTCCATCGAGAGCATCACGCCACCTGTCAGCACCGTTGGGTTCACCGTCGCCTCCTTGTTCACACGGGGACGAACCACCACCTCAGTGAGTTCGGTGTTGTTCTCTCGCAGGGTGATGTCGAGTACCACCTCCTTGGCACCCGAAATCAGAATTTCCTTCATCACGCTCGGCTCATAGCCGATGTAGTTCGCCTCAATGGTATAACGTCCCCCTTGGCTGACACTTATCAGGTAGTTGCCATCGATGTCGGCAACAGCACCAACCCCCGACAACTCCACAATCTTCACCGTGGCTCCCGTCAGCGGCTCGCCTGTGATAGCGTCCTTCACGGTTCCGCGCAGGGTCTCTGCCTGCATATTCACTGCGCCGCAGATGGCAAGAGTCGCAGCCATCACCCATAATTTCATCTTTTTCATTGTCTTGTTTATAGTTTTTGAGTCTATTTTAATGTATAAAATATTGGTTCATCCCTGAATCACGTTGTTTTTTATGATGACAAGGGTGGTAACCATCACCCATCAAATCAATCTTTTCATTTAGTTATTCTATCACCTGCGGCAGCTGCTGTAGCGCGGCTTCGGGAAGCCGTTCCTGTGCTTGCAGGTCGTACATAAAGGGCAGCTTGACGGCATAGAACGCCATGAGTCGCTTCGTGAACTGACCAATCGCCACCTTGTCGTTCGTTCCCAAATAGGCTGGGAGGAAGATGTCCCAATGGGCAGTGAGGGTCTCGGGGGTGAGATGGAGTATAAAGTCACTCCGATGCCCGTCCATACGGTGGCAGATGGTCCACATCCAGCCCAAATCCCACTCTGGTACGCCATAGCTGAACTGCCCCAAGTCAATCCAGAGATTGCGCTGGCCGTCGGTGATGACATTGCCTATATGGAGGTCACCGTGCAGGCTGGTCTCGGCATCGGGAGCCTTGTCTAAGAAGTTCAGGGCACGCTGCTTGTATTCTTCCGTCACCCTTTCACCTTTCTCCAGATAGAAGCGGCGGAGCGTCTCTTTGATTGACGTGAAACGCAAGGTGTCAGCCTTAGTGGCATGCAGTTCGCGAGCCATACGGGCGAAGGACAATGAGATTTCCTCCAGCCTTTCTGGTTCCTGGGAGACGATGCGCGTAAACGAGCGCTTGTCCTTAATCAATTCGTACTCTACGCCCTGACGCTGACCGTCGGTAATCAGCTGGTAGGGTTCGGGCGTGGGTACACCCATCTCAAACACGGCTCTGGCCGTCAAGAACTCACGCTCTGCCTGCTCGGCCTCGCGTCCAGGATTGAAGAGCTTGGCAAGCGCTTTGCGTGTCTTGTGCGTGTAGGTGAGGGATGTTCCGCCCTCGCCCGTCTGAACATAGTCGTTCAGGTCAATCAGTTTGTAATTCTTTTCCATATTCTGATTTACAATTTTACGATTTACAATTTGCCATTCGGTGTGTGTGCATCACATTAGCCTAAATTGTACATTGTCAATTATACATTTGAATTATAATTTTTCTCCTTTCCTATCAGTCTCGGCACCGTCATAGTATCAGTTTCACACGGAAGCCTCGCTTGGTGGGTTCTTCCACTACCTGTCGGCACAGTCCTGAGAGTTCGCTGCGCTGGACATCGGTGAGTGGGGTGGTTTCCATCTTCTCCACCATGAAGTCCAAGGCTGTTACACCAGACAGTTCGCTATGGGTGATACGAACAGTGATGGGGCGATGCTGGGACATCACGTCGTTGAGCATCTTGTCCGTCAACTGTTCTGCCATCTCCTGTTTCTGGGTGATGTTGTACTTGTAACAGAAGGCATTGATGGCGGAGTACATACCGAGGAAGTCGAAGTCGGGGTCGTCAATCTCGAACACCTCCTTGCGGATGCGCTGTATGAAGGCTTTGGTAGCACTGTGGACTGGTGCCTCGAATATCTGTTGGGGCGAACCATCCTCATGGATATAGCCGTCGTACATGAAGAAGAGGCGGGTACTCACGTCACGAGCGAATTTCATCTCGTGGGTGACGATGAGCATGGTCATACCTTCGTTGGCGAGCTGGCGGATGACACTGAGCACCTCGCCCACCATCGTCGGGTCGAGAGCCGACGTAGGCTCATCGAAAAGGATGACCTCTGGCTTCATAGCCAAGGCGCGAGCGATGGCCACACGCTGTTTCTGTCCACCTGAGAGGCTCGAAGGATATACATCGGCTTTCTCGACCAGCCCTACTTTGCGCAGGAGTGTCAAACCTTGCTTGCGCGCTTCTTCTGGTTGCACATGGCGTAACTGACAGGGGGCAAAGATGACGTTCTCTAACACGGTCTTATGTTCGAAAAGGTTGAACGACTGAAACACCATGCCCATTTTCTGGCGGAGTTTGTTAACGGGATAGCCCTTGGTGAGGATGTCCTCTCCATTGACAACGATACTACCGCCTGTGGGGTGCTCCAAGAGGTTCAAGCATCTCAGGAGAGTGCTCTTACCCGTGCCCGAAGGACCGATGATGGAGATAACTTCACCAGGATGTATGTCGGCATTGATGTCGAGCAATACGTCGAGGCTGCCATATCTTTTCTTCAAGTGGGAGATTTGAAGACCCAGCAGACCCTCCCCTGTCCCCTCCCTGTGAGGGAAGGGAGTAGATAGTAACATAGTGCGGCGTTTGCGGCGGAGGATAAGCCACACGCCGCCACCTATTATAATGACAACCCCTATTACCCACGGCCAAGGATAATTACTTCCTTCCCTCACAGGGAGGGGTTGGAGGTGGGTCTTCTGAGTCTGCTCTGTAAGAATCCCCACTTCTCCTTTCCGTGTGAGGAGCATGATATACGACTCTATATAGCCATCTGAGAAGAGCACCTGCTTCTGTCGTTCCTCGGTGATGCTGATGGATCCCATGGCCATATCCACTTTGTCTGTCTGCACGGCTGGAATCTGCGAGGCGAAGTCCATGGTGAGGTATTCCAGCTTCCTATTACGTCGGTTGGCCCATTCCGTCAGTATGTCTATCTCTAAGCCTGAGGGCTTCCCTGAACTGATAAAGCTGAAGGGAGGCATTGCCGGATAGATGGCTATGCGTAGTGTCTGTCCCGTGCCGTGTTGCTGAGGTACAGTCACCGACGAAGGGTTGTCGGCTTTTCTCCATCGGTCGTAAATTTGCTGGTAGGTGCCGTCGTGGCGGATATCGGCCAAAAAGCTGTCGAAGTCCTGCTTCAGTTGGGTGTTGTCCAAGCGAAAGCAAGCTCCTATGGGCATCGGTGGCAGACCGGCATTCACCGTGTCCACCTTCGCTGCAATCTCCTTGTTGAAGGTCACCGAAAGATTCTCTTCACCAATCACGTCCACCTTACCGTTCTCCAGTGAAGCCAGCATATCGGTGGTGTTGGCCAGTCGCATCATGTCGGCATCGGGTGCCAACTTGGTGAAGGCCATGTCCTGTATGCTTCCGATAACAACACCGATGCGCTTGCCTGAGAGTGCCTTGAAGACGGAAGGAACGCTCGACGAACCATCTGTCTCGGCGGTGGAAGAAGTGTCACTTGCCAGCGTGGGCACATAACACACCGTTCCCCCGATAGCCAGCAGTGCTGCCGCTACGAACGCCTTCATGCGTTGCCGCTGCACTAACGACTTCAGCAGTAGTCCGATAAGCCATGCCATGAGGAAATAGATGATGGCCGTCACAATGAGGGGGAAGAAGGCATCGAACGTTCGCGAGCGTATCAGGTCGGAAGCTCTCGTCATGTCAGCCACGGCGATATAGCCTACGATGCTTGTGCCTTTCAGCAGGCTCACCACCTCACCTTGATAGACGGGCATCACCGCCTTGACCACCTGTGGCAACACAATCTTGAAGAATGTCTGCCGCTGTGTAAAGCCTAAGGCTAACCCTGCCTCTGTCTGTCCGCGGTCGATTCCCTGAATGGTGGTACGCAACATCTCGCTGATGTAGGCCGCCGTGTTCATGGCGAAGGTGACGATGGCCACCACCATGCCCGTTGCATCTATCGGAGCCATCACCACATAGTACATTAGCATGAGCAGCACCAGCACGGGCGTACCGCGCATCAGGTCGATGTACACCTTGGCCACTTGCTGTAGCCATGCCCGACGGCTCATACGCATCCAGCACACCAGTCCGCCTAAGAGCGTGCCTAAGACAGTGGCGCAGAACGTAATGAGGAGCGTCACCTGCAAGCCATCAAGAATCATCCTGTAACGGTCTTCGGCTATTAGGTTGTTGGTAAAACTCTCGGCTATAGAGGTGCAGCTTGTCAACACCGTACAGCATCCTATGAGGGTGGCGGCCATCACCCTATTCATCACCTTTTTCATCAATGTTTTTGTTTATACATTTATACTTGTGTATTGCCTTTACGCGGAACGCTACTCAAGGGGGAACGAGTCGAAATCATGCCATCCCCGGTCTGTGTAGGTTGTGCCAGGGAAGAGTGCGATGAGTTCCTGATGGATAGCAGTGGCCAGCCTGTCGCTCTCAAACGACTGCACGAGCCTCATGCGGATGATGCCCTTATACTCGCAGGCCACAATCCACAGCGGATAGGAGTAGGAGCCGGCACTGACACCCACGGTCTGCACCTGCTGGGCTATGGCATCACCGAAGTCGAGATGTCCTGCGTAGGATATGCCGTAGGTGTTGATGGCTGAATCTATCTTCCTTCCGTTCTTGACGGCCCAAGACGATGTCTGTTGCACGGGCAACTGCGAGGAGAAAACAGGGTCGAAGTCAGACCGCTGACGGGCCACCGTTGCGTATAGGTTTTCCAGTCTAATCTGCACGTTCAACTCCATGCGCAGCCGCCTTGCCCTTTCGCCTACCGGCAGATGGTCGGTCTCTGCTGTGTAGGGGAGTGAGAAGGGAATTGCGCCATTGCCACCGGACTCGAAATGGAACACCCTGCGCAGGTCAATGGGAACATAGCATACAATCTCCTTCTGTCCCACGTCGTAGCACTGGCGGATGACTCGGCCTATGATGGCGTTCAGGGCTGGCACCACGGAGCTGCCGTTCTCGTGGGCAAAGGCAAGAATCGGCTTGAGTGGCAAGTCTATATCGATGATGCGCTGCCGCGTGGTCGTGCTGCTGAACAGCTCTTCCGGCAGATGGAAGATGTCGTGCTCCTGCGGGATGAACTTGCCCTCGGGTTCTCCGGGTGTGCATTCCTGCAGGATGTGCTCGTGGCATGGGAAAGTGTCCATGCTATCAGCAGCAGGCAGGTTGTCATCATCCACGTGGCAATAGAATCTCAGGACTGTATGGAGGAAGGCGCAGATAGAGCGCATGTCGCCAAGCCCGTGGAACACATGAAGCGTGAAGCACCTCTCGCCGTAGGACACATAGAGCATGAGACCCTCGGTCTCTTTGGTGCCAAGGGATCGCGGCTGGCCGTCCCTTACCACCGTGACCTGCTCTGCCTCGGAGGTATCCACGAGGAATCGCCGCCCCACGATGGCTGGGCGTGCTCTGAAATTGCGGTGTACCCTCAGAGCGTTCAGCACTGCCGCCCGCAGCTCATCGGGGCGCACGTTTTGCATCAACTCACATTCCGCCTCTATCACCGTGGCCCTCTTTCCAGAGCGCCCCCAGTAGAATGTCTCATCAAAAAAGAATAGTTTCTCCATATAGTTTCTCTCTAAAAACTATAAACTATAAACTAAAAGTTAAAGTTACCTCTGCCCCTGTTAACAGAACATTCTCTCACTTTTAGTTTTTAACTTTCGTCAAGTACGCGGTGATGGTGTAGGTGGTGCCGTCGGCACGTCGGTGGAGGGCTTTCGACACCATCTTGCCATCCTCGTAGGAGACGATTTCCCAATTCTCACGCCGGTCGATTCCCGCATCACGCTTCTGCCAGCGAAAGCAGAACAGGGGGCCGTCGGCAAAGTATTCGGAGTAGGTCGTTTCCTCCTCCACCCACTGCCCGTCGATGAGGTCATAGAAACTGCAGGTGCCGTCGGCGCGGTATTCCTCGCGATAAGGCTCCAGCGATTCGTGTTCAGGGTCATCGCTTGTGAAGTAAATATCCCAGAGGCCGATGACAGTCTTGGTGTAATCGGCTTCTGTCTTGGTGAAGTGCTCCTGGCGCGGGCCATAGGTGACCGTCACCTGACCGTCCTTCGTAAGCGTGGTCTTGGCGGTGAAGCGCAGGTCATCGCCGCTGACGGTGACGTCAGTCAGTTCGACCACCGACGACTGTCCGTCGGCCAAGCGCGATGTCATCGTGATGGCGTTGCCGCTGATGGTCACGTCGGTCTCCTGATTGTAGGCCCACACACCGCTCTCCGTCATCGACATGCTGTAGAAGCCCTTCAGCGCGGAGCCGTTCTTCGTAAAGGTATAGACCGACTTCATGTCTGTCGTGACCGCCTCCCCGTCGGTATCGGTGTGAATCCACTTTCCCATCACCTTCTCGGCCAGGCCGTCGATGGCGGGGTTATCGTCGTTGTCCGACGTACACGCCGTGAAGACCGTTGCACCACAAACGAGAGTGGCGGCCATCACCCAATTCAACATCTTTCTCATTATCGTTTGTTTCAATTATTATCCGATGTACTGCATGATGATTTCAGCCATTTCTTCCTCCGTCTTGCCATCAGCAGCGATGACGAGCTGGTAGTTGCGGGTGTCGTAGCGCGACGTGCCAGTGTACTTCTTGACATAATTCTCGCGCATCTTGTCCACCTTTTCGATGGTCTTGCGGGCCTCTTCAGCTGTCATATTCTGCTTGCGGGCCACGCGCTCCACACGGTAGTCCATCGAAGCCTGGATAAGGATGCTCAGATGGTTGGGATGGTCGCGGAACACATGGAAGCCGCTACGACCAGCCACAATGCACGACTTCTCAGCAGCGAGGTCTTGTAGCATCAGCGTTTCAGTCTTGAACATCTCGTCGGTGGTCAGCAGGTCGGGCCAGTCACCTTTCTGCGGCAAGTAGTATTCGATGCTCATGCCTGAATCTATCTTCAAGATACGTTCCACATCGGCCCACCAGCTGTGCTTGCGGCCCTTCAGCCGCTCAATCTCTGCTGTAGTGAGGTTATACTTCTCCTGCAAAGCCTTGATGAGTGCCTTGTCGTAGAAGGGCACGCCTAACTTCTCTGCCAACAGGCGGCCCACAGTGCGTCCGCCACTACCAAGTTCACGGTTAATCGTGATGACAAATTGATTGTTTTTATTCATGATTCAACTTTCTGAAGTTATCGCTTCGCTAACTTCGTTAACTTCAAAGATATACAAGTTTTAAATTTTAGTTTTTAGTTTTCAACTTTCCAAAGAAGGGCAGTGTCTTGGCTTGCTCCATCATCAAGTCGGCCAGCATGCCATTGGTACTGTTCTCGCCATTGATGATGTCGTAAAGCGATTTCAAACCGTCGCGCCCGCCGTCGTGTTTCAGTACATAGACCAGACAGAGATACTGTAGAGCCGTATTGGACGAGAGTATGTCAAGGTCGGTGATGGCCAGTTGCGAGAGTGCCAGCTGATAGGCATCTTCACTGTTCTCATCGATAAAGTGCTGCACATCGCCTACGGTCTCCAGTCCGAACGACTCGAACACAGGCAAATAGGACATCATAGAGACTGGGAAAAGCTCAGCCTGGTTGACGGCAGCGATGCGGCGGTTCAAATGGTCGAAGGGATGCAGTTCGAGATAGCTGCGGAACGTGTCACGCGACAGTGGAACGTCGTCGAGTTTGCCGTTCTTCACCAGTGCCAGCGTCTGGCGGCGGTAGTCGGTGAGCACAGTGCGCAGGCGGCTGAACTCGTCGTCAATCAGTTCCATCATGCCTGCCAAACGACTGAACTGCCGCATATACACACGAGGAATCTTCACGTCCCCCTTGTAGCCTGTGTCGTGTTCGATGGTAGACCACACGTGCTGTAGGGCCGTACGCATCTGCAGTTCGAAGCGCGGACCACCCGTCTTTAGCCGACAGATGTAGTGCAACGAGTTATAGCCAAAGGCATCCAGTTCGTGCAACTTACGCTTATCGACACTATCTTTCCAGTCAATATCAAAGAGGCGCTTGGCGATGACCGCTACCTTGTCCACCTCGTCAGTATAGAACGTGATGATGCGCAAGCCCACAAGGTCGGTGATGTCGCCAATGTCCTTGTACTTTGCACCTTTCAGTTCCAGTTTCCCTATGAGCGACTTCTCGGTCTTCACCCTGTGCTCAATAGCTGTGACGTAGATACCCTGTTCGCTCAGTGCCTGACGCAACAAGTGGCTGGCCTCGTCAGACAACTGTTGCAACGTGGGGCGCAACTCGCGGTATTGTCGCAGCAGCATTTCGCCATGTGCATCCAGTTTGACCTTCGATTCTACCTGCTTATGCTCGGCAGAACCGATGCAAGCTTCACTCTGCTCTTGCTGATCCTCTTTTTTCTCTTGTTTTCCCATCTGCATGCCAGTTTACATGAACTCGAAGATATTACTGAAGCCTGTGATGGTGAAGACAGCACGGACGTTGTCGTTGATGCCCTTGATATAGACATGACCACCCTTTACCTGGGTGCTCTGCAAAACACCAAGGAAGATACGCAAACCGGCTGACGAAATGTACTCCAAATCAGTACAGTCGATGATGATGTTTTTCCCTTCCACGTCGTTGAGGGGACTCATTGCCTTTTCAGTTTCTGCGGCAGCAGCAGTGTCGAGACTGCCCACCAGAATGGCAACCATGTTGCCGTCTTGTTCTTGAATCGTTGTTTTTACCATGATTATTTACTATTTGATTTTTACTTTTTATCTTCATTTTTCAGTTTCTTCCTCAACGTCAGCACATTAAGTCCGTCCATACGCTCGTAGTTGATGGAGTCCATATTCTGACGTATGATGTGGATGCCCAGTCCACCGATTTTCCGTTCCTTGGCAGAAAGCGTGGTGTCAACCTCAGACTGAACGGTAGGGTCGAAGGGCTTGCCGCTGTCGGTGATGGTGAACTTCAGGCGCACATCGTTCGAAGATGCCTCGATGGTCACGTCACCACGATGTCCAATCGGGTAGGCATATTTCATCACGTTGACCACAGCCTCCTCCACAGCCACTTTCACCTGCATCGTGACAACCTGGTCAAATTCCACGGCCTGACACGCCTCTTCGACAAAAGCATTCAGCCGTGGCACTTCCTGCGTGTCGTTTGCCAGCACGAGGGTCTTCCGCATCCTCACATCACTATGCTGCTTGATATACTGTATCGCCATCATGGTCAAGTCGTCGCTCTGTTCGGCATCGCCCACAAACTGATGGACGGCCTCGGTCATTCGGGCGATGAGCTGACGAGGTTCCTGCTGATGGTTGTTCAACGCAAGGTTTGCCACATCGTTGACACGCTCCATCTGGAACAAGGCTTTGTCGGCATCCATAGCCTCGGTCAGTCCGTCGGTGAAGAGGAAGATGGTGGTTCCTGTGAATATTTGCGACTCTTGCAACGTGTACTTCCATGTAGGCATGAAACCAACGGGGATGTTGGGGTCACAAGGCAGTTCGCCTACACCTGCACCGACCAGCAACGGAGCATCATGACCCGCGTTGCTGTAGTACAAACGGCCTGTGGGCAGGTCAAGCACACCGATGAAGAGCGTCACGAACATATGGGTCTTGTTCATATCGGCAATCGTCTTGTTCATCGTGGTCACGATGCGGTCTGGCATCGACTCATGAGCCGACACGGTGCGGAAGGTGGAACGGGTGACGGCCATGAAGAGCGAGGCAGGCACACCCTTTCCCGACACATCGCCGATGCAGAAGAAAAGCTTCTCGTCGCGGAAATAGAAGTCAAACAGGTCGCCGCCCACCTCCTTGGCAGGAGTCAGCGAGGCATAGAGCTGCACGTCGTCGCGGTCATCCTTGGTGGGGAACGTCTCGGGTAGCATACCCATCTGTATGCCACTGGCAATACGGAGGTCACTCTCTATCGAAGCCTTCTGGGCGGTGGTATTCTTCAGTTCCTCGATGTATTTCACCAACGACTGCTGCATATTTCCGAACGAGTGGCTCAACTGGCCTATCTCATCGATACGCTGGAAATCGGGCAACTCGGCATCAAACTGTCCCGAGGCGATGGTTTCAGCCTCCTTGGCTAACCGTCGCAAGGGCTTCAACTCACGAGTGATGATACGGATGAAGAAGTAGAGCATCAGGAACAGACCGACGGTGACGATACCCATGATTGTGTGGCGCAAACGGTCGAAACCACTGAAGATGTCGCTCTCTGGACAGACGATGGCCATTGAGCATCCTGTCTTACCAAGGGGCTTGTAGAAGACATAGCTATCCTCGCCGTTGATGTTCATGTGTTTCATGCCCTCCTCGCCGCGCTGCATGGCATGGCCCAGAGCGGTCAGAGCCGTGTCGGGCTGTTCCAGCGTCTGTGTGAAAATGGTCTGACGGGTGATTTTCGCCGTATCGGGATGCACGAAATAGGTGCCGCCACGACCTATCATGATACTGTAGGAATTGGGATAAGGCTTGACGGAAGAAATTGTCTGCGAAAGCCAGGTGATGGAGAGGCTCGTATTGATGACACCTATCATCTGACCCTGATTGTCCGTAATGGTCTGGCAGTAACTGGTCACCATCTCGCTGGTGTTGGTAGGCACGTCAAGATCCACATATGGTTCCGTCCAACACGGACGGTCAAGCAGTTGGGGCATGAGATACCAGTCCGTGAAAAAGTACTGGTAGTTGTCACTACCGCCCTGTATGGTGCGGAGGCTGTCACCGATGTGCTTGGTGTAGGCAGAGAAGTAACGACCCTTTTCCTCGAAGTAATAAGGTTCGAAGGCGATGGAGCAGTTGTAGAAATCGGGGTTGTTCTGCAACATACTTCGGCTATAGACAAACATCGAGTCGGCTTGGTTAGGATGACGCTGCACAAGCCACTTGGTCATGTTCGAGGCCACCTCCACACGGTTCAGGATGCCCTCCACGCGCAAAGAGGTCTTGTTCAGGATTTGCGTGGCGCGACTGACTGCCTCCTGACGCACGGTCTCACGAGCCTGATAGAACAGGAAACCGAGGGCAACATTGAAGATGATGGCAGCAAAAAATACCACCCAAAGGCTGACCCTCACGGAAAGTTTACGACGGATATATGCGATGATTCCTTTCATAATAAGTAACCCATATATTTGGTACCATGAATGACACGGATTGGCTGTGTACAGAAAACCTGTTTCATTCGTGGTTCAATTATTTATCTATTAGTTCTTCGTATGTTATTTCGCGACTCAGCATCTTGTTCTCCACCATCAGGTGGCTGGCCAGCCGCACCATGTCAGGACGCAGCCGGAACTCGCGCTTCTTCGACTCTCTGTCCACCTGCAAGCGCAGCACCTCCTTGAGCATCAGACGCTGCATCACACGGTTGGTGGCGATGTGGTTCTTTTCAACATACTGCATCACGATGTCCAGTGCCTCCTCGGGGTGCTCGGCAGCCCACTCCCAGCCTTTCTTGCTGGCTTGGGCAAAGCGGCGTGCCTGATCCTTATGCCCCTCGTAGTAGTCGCGAGTCATATAGATGCCATCCTCCTGCACATTGTAGCCGTGGTCACAGAAGCGATAGACGTTCTTGTCGGTCATCACGATGCCCGCCTGTACCAACTGATAATACTCGTTATAACTCATGGCAAGCGTGGCATCAAGAGCACCCACCACGAACAGGTTCACGTTCTGGGCGAAGCGCACCCACTCATAGTTCAGATGATCCTTGAGACTCATGCAGATGGCCAACTGACCGAAACCGACACTCCAGATGCCAACACGGGCACCTTTTTGGGTCAGCGGATCCTTGTCTCGGGCTGAGACAATGACCATCGCATTGTTCATCGACGTCTGAAGGATATTGATCAAAGGGATGCCCTCATCGACAATCTCCATCGCCTGACAGAGCTGCAGCGTCGTAGCCTGACACTCGTTCTTGCGCAGGCGACTCATGGCGGGTTGCGTGGCCGACGGGTGTTCTATGCGTACCTTCACCCCTGCCTCTTGATAAAAACCCTTTGCCTCGGCCACATAGTAGCCGGTGAACTGGGCCTGCGCTGTCCATTGGGGCGTGAACACGAAGGTATCCTCCTGTGCTTTCGCCACACGAATGGATAGCACGAAGCAGGCCAACGCTATCCACGGTTTCATCCTATTAAGCATAATGCATCTATTCACTCTTAATTCGTAACTCTTCATTTTTAACTCTTAACTCTCAATGTCTCACTCATCCCTTCCCAAACACCTTATTGATAAGTTGTTCAAACTCCTTATAGGCAAAGGTGTCCTGAAGCTCATGGAGTGATGCTGCCAGTCCCCTGTAGTGCCACTCATGGTCTTTAGGATCCTTAGCGTGGAAGAGGTTCCAAAACTTATCGCCCTGCGTGGCATAGTCACGAGCAATGGCCCGCATATTCGAGAGTTTGTCACTGAGAGCCACAATCTTGGCATCGTGCGAGGCTGCGGCCAGACGGTCGATGGAAGCCTGTTTGCGAGCGTGCCAACTGTCCTCCTCGCTCACGCCCTCTTGGACGATATCGCTCTCCGAGGCCACAAGCGAGGCAATGCGGTCGCCAAACTCGGCACGAATCTGTTCTACCGTGACGTCGGTATCCTCCACGGTGTCATGCAGGGCAGCGGCAGCCAACAGTTCCTGGTCGCGCGTCATCGTGGCGACGATTTCCACAGCCTCCATCGGGTGAACAATATAAGGGAATCCCTTGCCGCGACGCTCAGTCCCGGCATGGGCGCGGACAGCGAACACGATGGCGCGGTCCAGCAGTTCGGTATTTAAGGGTTTGTTTGCCATTTTTTTCTATTTTTATTGGGTAATCAAGTATTTCGCCCTTAACTGTTCTTGTGCCTCCTTCGAGAAACCCAATTGGTTCTCTACATATTGCGAGAGCGAACCATATTTCTGATCAATCAAGTCGAGCGTCGCCTCGAAGTTCTCGCAGCTCACGCCTATCATGGCATGGATGAAAGCCACTGCCTCCTCGCTGCCTTCTTGTTCTTTCACTTTTGCCGTCATCACCTCCACCTGACGGGCATAACTCTGGTTGGAGAGGTCAAAGTCTTCCACGATGGTCTTCCTGTCGGCTCCGAGGGCTGCCAGGAGGAAGGCTGCTGCCCACCCGGCGCGATCCTTGCCTTGCGAACAGTGCCAAAACACACCGCCCTTGGCATGGAGCACACCTTGGAGAAACGCACCGTAGTAGCGTTGTGCAAGGGTGTCAGTCACAATGGCTGGATAAAGTTGGTGAGCCATCGTCTGTGCCTTGGGGTCGAAGGCGTACTTCATGAGCACTGCTGCCACATCCTTCATGTCCATCCGAGTGGTATCAGAACGCGAGGAGCTGAAACCCTCGACAAATGCCTTCGGAAGCGTGGAGAGGTGGGTGTAGCTGACCCCGTCGATGATGCGGTCGGGGGCTGCGTTGACCTCTGCCTCGAATCGGAAGTCGAACACATTGGTCAGATGATACTTCTCCTTCAACACCGCCACGTCACTATCGGTGGCGTTAGAGAGATTGCCGCTACGGACGAGCATATCCGTACGAATCGCCCTCCCATCGTTCATGGCGAGGGTGCCCATATCGCGGGCATTCTCGATACCTTCGAATGCGATGGCGCGCTGCGAATGGGCCACTTGAGCAGATAACGTCATTGTAAGCAATACAATTGCGGTAGCAAATTCTTCACTTTTCATATTTCACGCTTAGTTCTTAACTTCCCGGTAGGAATTTGTCAAACAACTGTAATAGAGGTTGGCTGTAAGAATGCTTCCCGTCGCTCAGTTTGCCAATGAGAAACGCGATTTTCACTGCGATGAAAGGCTGCATCTTCTTGATTTCTGCATCCAGCACGTCCTTGGAGTCCGTGCCGTAATACACCGGTGCAAAGGCTTCCCAGTGTGCCTTCAGCGTGTCGTTGTCCAGATGGAAGATGTTGTCAGCCCGCTCCGCACTGATGAACTGCGAAGTATAGTACATCATGCAGAGATCCCATTCGGGCACACCATAGGCGAAGTCGCCCACGTCAATCCAGAGGTCTCTCTGCCCGTCGGTGATGATGTTACCGATGTGCAGGTCGCCGTGCAGACAGGTAGGCGTTGAGGGAACGCT
Source organism: Bacteroidaceae bacterium (assembly GCA_017448825.1). GTDB lineage: Bacteria > Bacteroidota > Bacteroidia > Bacteroidales > Bacteroidaceae > Minthosoma. Next base: position 16,833 of record JAFSKR010000047.1, on the reverse strand, counting down.
ATCGAGAAAGCGATGGAAACGCTCCTTGTAGTCATCGGGCAGGTTCTCCAGTCGGTCAATCCACGTGCCCACCAGCTCTTTCATGTCGGGCAAGCGCGTCGTGTCGGCAGGGGTCTGGTGAATCTGCTTGGCGAGCACGGCAAAGCGCTCCGAGAGCGGCACCAGCTTGTCGGGTTCTTGCGAGATGATGCGAGTGAAGGAACGCTTGGGGCTAATCAGCTCATACTCCGCACCGAAACGCGTACCGTCGGTAATCAGACGGATGGGCTTCGGTGTGGGCAGTCCACTCTCATACACCACTTGGTTGATGTGGAACTCCCTGATAGCAGTATCGGCAGCAAGGCTGGGCATGAAGAGCTTGGCGAGCGTCTTGCCGTTTTTGTGGTTGTAAGTAAGGGCTGTACCGCCCTCGCCTGTCTGGATATAGTCATCCAGATTGATGCTTTGTACTTCTGCTGTCATTAGTCCAGTGGTATGTCGGGGTGCTGCACAGCCAAAGGCATACCCTCTTGCGAGAGATAAAACATATAAAGGATGACTGGCTTGGTGCCTCGGTTCTCGCCGTGGTGGATGGTGTTCACCATCTCTACGACAGGCTCGCCCTCATGCACCACTTTCTCCTGACCGTCCTGACCGATGATGGTCAGTTCACCCTGTACCAGGATGCCGTAGTTCATCACGGGGTGGTGATGCCAACCCAGCTTCTGTCCAGCAGGGAACTCATATTTCACGGCCACCAGTTCGGGACGACCCTCAAAGTAGTCGGGCAAATCCGCGCCGTCCCAACTTTTCGAGGTGCGAATCAGTTCTACACTCTTCACCGCCACAGCGGAGTCATCGTCTTGTGCGTTAGCCTTTTCACAGGCTATCACAACTGCCAGTGTGCCGCAGATGAGGAGGATGGCGGCCAACATCCACAATTTCTTTTGTCTCATTTTTCTCTATTTTTTAATCAACTTTCTGAAGTTATCGCTTCGCTCGAAGTAATCGAAGTTAACGAAGTTATCGACGATAGTTTTCGATGTCCTTCACTATTGTCGTTAACTTCGAGCGTCATCGCGAAGCGCTTTGCTCGCAAAGAACCGATAACTTCGCTAACTTCGTTAACTTCAAAAATATACAACTTGCGAAACTTGAATTTTTAATTTTTCACTTTTTCAAAAGCCCAGGGTGACTACCTGCTCCTCATCTTCGTTCATCGTGAGCGTCTGAAGAAGACGGTAGAAACCCGCCTGAACAGTACTGTAGTAGCGCAGTTGGAGCGTCTCGTCAGAAGTCGTGCGGAAGACCGTGAAAGGCTGCCCCACACGACCCACACCCCGACAATCGTTGCCCACAAAGGCTGCTATGATGTCACCATCCGCAGGCGTAAAAGGCACATTGGCAGGCAGGTTGACCGTCAGTTGCTGTTGCACGGGATACTTCTTGCAGCCCTTCAGCAATGGGGGCACAAAGTCTTCATCAACTCCGTAGGTCAGTTCCGAGGCGAAGGACTCCTGACCCGACAGGCTGAAAATCTGGTGCAGCTGGGCACTGTAGTAGCACAGCATGAAGTGGACAGAGCGGTCGGTGCTGTTGCCACGGATTTTCAGCACGAAGAATACGTTGCCATCCTCGTCCCTGTTAGGCTCGGCAGGTACGGCACGGCACTCGTCGCCGATGAACACCGTCAAGCGGTCGTCGGCGGTGGAATAAGGTGCCAGCTCATCCTGCAACTTCACCATAATGAACATCGAACTCTCAAACATCGCAGGGTCGGGGGCTGTCCACGAAGGAGCCTCGTCATTGCCTGTCAGGTCCACACGCCATGTCGGCACCTCAGCCTGCTCAAACGTGTAAGCCGTTGACGCATCATCGTCGTCGTCACTGCCGCAAGCACACAACAGTGCCGCCACGAGTCCATACAATAAATACTTTGTCTTCATACATATTTTATTTTTACTTAATCACAACCTTTCTTCCGTTGAAGATATAGACACCAGGAGTGGCAGGACGCTTGCCCAGCTTGATGCCGCTCACGCTGTACCACAGTCCGTCGTTGGCAGGGTCATAGCTGACGAAGTTGATGCTGGTAGGCTCTGCGGGGCTGCCGCTGATGGCGTGCACCTTGTAGGTTATCGTCTGACGAGTGGTGGCGATGATTTCTCCGTCGCGCTCGATGGTGAACGACAGTGGAGCTTCCACGTCGCCCTCGATGTTCAGGAAGAAGAGTTCCCCGTAGTCAGCGGTCTGGTCGCTGACAACGGCCTCACCCACCAGTTCTCCGCTGGCGTATGCCGCGAGGCGGTCGCCCGGCTGCACCTCGACACCGACGGCCTGAGCCACGATGTTCATGGTCGCGGCATACGGTGAACCGATGCGGCGTGGTGCGCCTGATGTGCCGATGAAGGTCGTTCCAGGTTCGTAGTACGGATAGCGGAACGAGGTCGGCGTGGCGCTCTGGCGATGGAGCATATAGCCCTCACCTGGCTTCATGTACTCTAATGTGCCGAGCCATTCGCCGCCGCCCTTGCCATCGCTCTCGAACATGGCAAACTCATGTTGATTCTTGATGACATCGCCGTCGGTAGCCTCGTCGAAGTACTCAGTCAGTGCCGTTCCCACAGGCAGGTTCACCAGTGGGGTGTAACCGATGCTGTTCCATCCCTGTTTCAGGTGGATAGTGCGGTCTTCGGGATCCTTGAAGGCTTCGCCCCAGATTTCGACGTGCTGGTCTTCCTGCACCTTGATTCTGTAGCTATACTCCTGCGACATATCTATGTTGTCGATATCTACTTCCGTGTTGCTCATCCACAGTCCGTTGCGATAGACCAGTGTCAGGTCTCGCGAGTCTTCGGTCAGGATGTCGCCCTCCTGCCACGGGTACCTGCTGAGAATGGTTGTCAAGTCTTCAAGGGCCTGGTTATAGACATAGAACGAAATCCAATTCCAGCCCTCTGCCAAGTCTATCGTCTGCTTGTAGCGTTCCGTCGCGTACATCTGAACGGGGTGAGAGACAGTGCCCACGGTCGTCTGCTCAGCAAAACTGATGGCTTCCGGCTCCGTCCTCAGCATCATCGTCGCGCCCGTAGCATAATGCCACAGCTGGAACGTCAGGGTGCTTGCCACCGTGGTGCTGTCGTAAATAGTCATGTAGAGCATACTGCGCCCGGTGTTGGCATCATACTTGATGTTGTTGACACCCATGCAGCGGCCCGCTGCGTCGAAGGCTGCCACCTTGTCGTGCGCGTCAGTGACGAGGGTGTTGCCCACGAACACTTGTGCCACGATGTTCATCGAGTAGCGCTTCAGGTTCTGATCCACCTCCCAATAGGGTTCTTCGCCTTCCACCGTCAGCTCTATCGGCAGTGGCTCCGACAGGCCGTCCTCATCCGTCAGATAGATGATTTGGTCGTAGGTGCCCACATTGATATCCTTGCTGATTGTGATGTTGACATTGTCCGTACTCTGCGCATCCACCACATTGCTGAGCTTGTCGGCAGTCATCCAGCGTGGCAAGTTTTCGATGGTGTAGGTATGCGCCTTTCCGCCCTTGTTGACAATTTGCAAGAACAGCTCACGGTCATAACCTGCCATCATCGTGGTCGTGATGCGCTTTTCACCCCATGCCAGTGGGTTGCGATCCACGAAGAAGCACTCTGTGGCAGGCGACTTCATGAAGTTACCGTTCTTGTCAGGGATGTCGTACAGGGTCACGTAAACGTTTTGCTTGTTCACGCGGCTGTCCTGTTCATCGATGTTCACCAGTATCTGGTTGTCGCGACCCACATAGCTGAAGTTCAGGTTGCGCAGCTCCTCGTAGGCCTGCATCGGCGCACCGACGTTGATGTCCACCTGTGCCAAGACATCAGCTACAGGGTTGACGAACACGCTGTCGGCCTTGCCGGTGGCATTGCCGTCGTTGTCATACTTCACCTTCTTGTTCAGCACGTAGGGCTGCAAGGTCAGTTCACCATTCTTCTGTCGCTCCTGATGGTCGAAGTCCACGTAGGCGATGAGTCCCTTTTCCGAACCGCCAGGTGCCTTGTTGGTATAGCGCTTGATGAGCGTGAGAGGCAGTGCCTGCTCGAAGAGGGCCAAGCCGTCGATGTGGCCTGTCAATGCATTCTCTTCAAACACGACGGGGTTGCCAGCTATCTGCCATACCGTGTTGCCCAAGAAGAAGCGTGTGCCGAGCATACCACCCAGCGAGTCGGTGGTGAACTGCACCTTCGGCACATTGTCGATGTAGATGCTTGCCACGTTGCGCATACGGTTCACGCTCATGGCGTAGTGGTGCCAAGCATCGTCGCAGAGGTTGTCGCCAAGGGCGTACTCGTTGCCGTTGGTGCGATACCTCAAGGTGTCGTTCTCAAAGCCGATGAAGAATTTGTTCTTCGCTCCCTCATCGTTGGCTTTTCCAGCACCATTCGCCATCAGCGTACCGTCCGACTTGGCAGTCTTGAACCAGAACATCAGCGTGTAGTCCTGTTCGTCGTCACGCTGGAAGAGGTCACTCCTCAGCTGCAAGCCCTTTTGAGTGCCAGCCATAGTGTTCGTGATGCTGACGATGGGCACCACCTGATCGGCTGAGTTCACCATCCATTGAGTGCCTAAGGCGGCTGCCAGTTCAGCGGAAGTCATCGTGCCCACTTTGCTGATTTCGCCCCAGTCCTGATAGGTATAGTTGGTCTTACCGCCAAACGCATTTCTATTATTGGTAGAACGGTAATTGGCTCCAACGTGCATGAAGTTCTCGTATGTACCTTTTTCCAAGCAGTGCTCCGTAACGAAGGTGCCTCCGTCGCCCCAGCAGAAGAACGCTCCAGCGTAAGAGGTACCGCTGGCATTGTTGGTCAGTGTGCCGTCGAACAGACAGTTACGTACCGTTGTACGACTGTTGTGTGCATGACCGATGATGCCGCCTGCCCAGTTGTTGGTCGTGATGATGTGTGCCGACACGTGGCAATTCTCCACCAAGAGGTTGGCACTGTTGTCCATAACACCGGCAATACCACATGACATATTGCTGCCCTTGATGGTGCCGTCAACATTCAAGTTGCGGATGGTAGTGGTGCCAGTAACATAATGGATGGGAGCCATACCGACTTCGTTCTTATTGAGATTGGCTGTCAGCGTGTGCCCGTTGCCGTCGAACGTTCCACGGAAGTAGCCTGTGCTGACACCTACAGGCTCGGTGATAGTGATGTCGGCTAACAGCGAGGCATTCACGTTATACTTTCCCTTCGCTGCTGCCACCATGCTACAGAAGGTGTTCCAGTCCTTTTCAGAACTGATGGCGATATTCTTGTCTGCCGTCTCAGTTCCTGTGTTGCCCTCGAGCTTCAGCGACATACCTTCCGGCAGTGCCCACGAAGCACCGTTGAGCGTGAGGTGAGCGCCCTGTGCCAGGTCGGTGGCATAATCGCCACGGCCCTCGTTCATGGGGTAGTAGTCCACCAGTCCCAGTTCATAGCCTGTCAGCTGCTTGTTTCCGTAGCGGTTGAGCGAGGCGAGGTCGAGTGCGCGGTTCCACACACGGGCTTGCAACATACGTCCCTGATAGTAGGTACGCTTGCCGGAGGCATCCTCACTGGTGGCACCGAAGGTCAGAGGCCCGTAGCCGCTATAAGTCACGTTATCCTTGCGCCCTATCTGCTCATTGGCGTAGAGCATAAGTTGCTTCGCCTCGTTGTCGAGCACCAGTGCCACGCGCTGGAATCCCGTTCCCGTCAGGGTGGTGTTGCTCAACAGCTCCACGTTGTCCACCATTGCCTTCAGGTGCTTGTCCTGAGTGAGCCACAGCTGTAGGTGCTTACCGTCGCTGCCATGCGAGAAGATAGGCATATTTTTCTCCACCTCGTCGGGCTTGATCATCACTTCGATGGTCACGCTCTTGTCGCTGAAGTTGCGGCGCGCCTCCGTCTGTGCGTAGCCGTTGCCGCCAAACAGCAGCGAGGGTGCTTCCTGCACAGCGGTCTCGTTGGTCTCGCCCACCACTTCGAAGTTGGTGGTGGCTTGCAGGTAGTTATACTCGATGTCCTCCGAGAAGTTGAAGATGATGTTGTCGCCAACACCCAACACGCCTGTCTTCGGCTCTGGTGTGCCGAACAGTTGTGGACGGCGCGTGTCCTTCACGCCGCTCAGCACCATCGATTCGTTGGTGAGGAAGGCGTTTCCGTTCCTGCAGAACAGCACGGCACGCAGGTCGTATGCCTTCTCCATCACGGTGCCTTCGCCGAAGAAGCGGGCGGTGATGTTGCCGTTCTCAGGAATCATCGCCTTCGTGCCGGAAGCAGCACGATAGAGGGTCGAGTCGGCATAGTAGCCGCAGAGGTTCGTCCAGTAGTCATCGCCACGGGTCGTCTCCTTATATTGGAACTCGATGTGGTCGAAGTTGTGCTGGTTCTTGTCGAAGCCACTGATGACGACAGGCAGATACCAGCCCTTGCTGCCATCGGTGGGTGCGTCACAGTTCATAATCCACTTGTCGCCCGGCGACGAGATGGCGATGCCGCCCGCCGTCTGCAGGAAGTGGACGTCGAATGACACTTCTGCATAGGTTTTCACGTCGTCCTGTGAGATGAGTCCGATGGTCAGGCCCTCATAGTCGAAGTCCTCGCCGGCATACACCTCCAAGGTCTTCTCCGTCACCACGCCCGGATGTATCTCGACGGTGCGCTCTGTGCCGGTGAGCGGCATTCCGTCAATCATCAGTTTCGCGCCCTTGGGGTTCGACATATCCACCTGGTAGAGGTCGAAGTAGTAATACACCGCCTCGGGCTGTTCGCTCTCGTTGGTCAGGTAGAGTTTGAAGCGGGCAGGTTCGCCGTAGGGCACGCCGCTCACGCTCTGCTTGTCCATCTTGATTTGGGGGTTCTCTATCTTCTTCGTGCGCTCGTCAATCACCTTGCCCGGCTCATAGAACAGCGTCGCACGCTCGCCCTCCCACGGACGGCACGTCGCGCCGCCACGGGTGCGATAGACGAAGCTGCGCGAATAGCGGAACTTGCTCACATCCACGTCGTCCTTCATGCGGTTCCTGTTGTAGTCCACCAAGTCGTAGAAATTCTTGTTGTAGAACACGTCCAAATCGCCCATACTGCCGTTGCTCACGGCATCGACAGAGGTCTTCACGCGATAAACGTCGAAGTCCAGGTGGTTCTTCTTGTTCATGTCGATGGTGAAGCTCTCCGTACGGCTGTACGACTTCGACTCCGTGTCCTCGGGCGTGATGCTGAACGTCATGGCGGGCACAAGGCTGAACTTGAACGTGAAGCCCGTGGTTTCAACATCGAGGTTCAGACCCTTGTCGTCGGCAGAAATGTCGTATTCGCTGGTGGTCTTGCCTGCCCCACCGGCAAGCACGTCAGCCAGCAGCTTGGCCACCATGGGGCCGACAATGGCGGCAAAGCCTGCCGCACCGTCGCCGGCATCCTCGAAGTAACCCGTCGTGCCAGACGTGATAGGACTCACAAAGGAGTTCATCACCGAGTAGTCGCTCGTGAAGGTCTCGCTGTAACTTACGGAAGAGCCTCCGTCCACGTCGAAGTTCTTGACCAAGTCCGTTGCCGTCAGCTTCTCCTTCTCGTTCTGGGCAATCATCTCCGCCCATTTGTGCATCGCCTCCTGATACTTCTTCACTTCATCCACGGTGTTGTCAGGAGCTCCGTCGGGGGAAATCATCTTATAGCGGGTGCCGAAGTCGGCATGGTCTTTGCCCACCAACGACAGATAGACGGGCTTCTGGTCGGCATTCGCCTTGGCTTTCGCCTGTGCCTCGGTGCCGATGAACATCATCGAGTAAATCTGCTCAGCCAGTTCGGGCAAGAGCTGGTTGACGATGTAGTGCTGCGAATGTACGAAGTCCGACGTGATTTCAGGTGCGCAGGTCACCACCTCGTCGCGCACCAGGTGCAGTGTCTTTCCGTTGTTGTCCTTGCCTTGTGCAATCTCCACCATACGCCCTGCCTTCAGTGCGCCGCCCATCTGCTGGAACACGTTATCGGGAATGGCACGGATAGCAGTAGCTGGTGACACCACGATGTTCTGCACCACGCCGATGTACAGGTCGCCGTTGGCACCCACCATCGTCGGGTCTGTACTGGTGGAGATATCCTCATCAGCCGTCATGGTGTAGTTGAAGGCGCGTTGCCCGCTGCCCGACCACACCAGGTCGATGGTTGTTCCGAAGTAGTTGGTGCCGCCATTCTTGAAGCCAGCCACGGCACCGGCACCCATCGGTGCCATTACCACGCCGGTGAAGGTGTCCACACCTGTTCCGATGCCGACGTTGATGGCAGCACCAGCACTCCACTTCAAGTCCATCGTGTACGAGTACTTCAGCGTGGAGCCTTTCGACAGCGTGGCTTTCGACGAACTGCCAGGTGGGTCGCGCAGGATGTCCACCAACAGCGGTGCCGAGTAGTTCAAGATGTCCTTCGCGCCATCCGTCGGCTTGATGTTCAGCACGTATGCCTTCAGCGGTGTTGCCTCATAGTGCGTGCCGTCCAACTCCAAGGTTATGCTCACCGTGCTGAGGGCATCGTCGCCCGTCAGCAGATAAGGGGTCTGTGCAGCCTCCATCATGTAGGTGCCCTGTCCCTTTTCGTCCAGTTGGAGGGTGTCGCAATGGGTTGCGCTGACCATGCCGTTGTGGATGGTCACTACGCCGCCCGACAAGTGCACCACGTCGATGGTGTCGCTCTTCGTGTTGTTGTTATAGTAGTATCGCTCTGTTGCAGCGATGTCGATGGGGTACTTGCGGTCGATGTTGAACACAGGGTAGCCAAAGGTGTAGTGGGTCTCCAAGGAGTCGCGCTTGCCCACAGGCCAGTCCTGCTTCCTCACACCGTAGGCGAGTGGCAGCTTCTCCTTGGTGCCGCTCACGTTCTGGTAGCTGTAGTATTGGTCGCCGAAGTAGTCGAAACCCTCGAAGCCCTGCTGACGGTAGTCGATGATGACGGGCGAGTGGTAGATGCGGCAGTACTTGGCATGGTACTCCTCCACAGGGTCTTTCACCTCGTTGCCATAGCCGATGGTCTTCCATGTGCCCTTCACCACATCCTTGTGCAGGGTGAGCGAGTCGGTCAGGTCTATCACGTCGTTCGTCTGTCCGTCCTGGAACAGGGTGGCATAGCCCGAGGCGGTGATTTGCTGTATCTTCCACTTCACAGGCGGCAGCCACACCTCATATTCGCCCGTATGTGCGTCGGGGGTCACCACCATGCGGTTCAGCGTGGTGTGCGTCGAAGTCTGGTAGGTGTACTTCTTATCGTGCGAATTCGCGGTCGTGTGCTCAAACACCTCGTCGCGCTCCTTCAGGTTGCGGTCTTGGATGTCGAACACCAGTCGGGAGGCGTTGTCGCCCTCCAAGGTGAACACCATCCGCAGGCTGTCGCCCAGGTTGTTGGTCGAAAGGCCGTGACCCAGTGGCTTCTCGCCCTGCGTCTTGCCACCCACGATGCGTCCGATGAGCTTCACGCGCGTCTGGTCGTAGAAGATGAGTCCAGCCTTGTCGGTGTTGAAGTTGTAGGTAATCGTCGTATCGGGGTCGTCGTCGTTCTCGTGGTAGTAGCCGTCGCGCAGGAAGGTGTGTCCGTCCTTCACTGCCTGGATGGTGGCATCGCCTGGCAGGATGCGGAACGAGAACTTGCCCTCGTGGTCGGTCTCCACCTTGCCGGCTGCTGTGCGCACCTCATGGCCGTTGACCAAGAACGATGCACCCTGTACGGGGATGCTCGTGCCGTCGTACTGCACGTAGCCGGCTATCTTGACGCTCGAACCCACTTCTATCACCACGCTCTTCACCACGTTCTCACCCGGTTCTGTGCCCAAGGTGACGGCCACAGGGTCGATGCCCGTGACGCCAACCACCGTCAAACTGTAGTTGGTCTCCGCCTTGTTCTTGTAAGGCAGACCCGTGAAGCGGAAGAAGCCGCTCTCGTCAGTCATGGCAGAGCGTTCCTTGCCATCCACCGTCACGACGATTTTCTCGCCCGGGATGCCTGTGCCGTCGAGGAAGCGGAGGTAACCCTCCACGGTGCCCGTCTGCTCACACATACCATCCACTTCCTTCGTCTCGTCGTAGTGGAGGCCCTCGCAACTGGTCACGCCACGTACCTTATATATATATTGGTGTACAGGCGAGGTCGTCTTGTCTTCATATTGTGTGTCGATAAGTTGGGTGACGAGCAGCTTGAACTCGCTTTCCTCCTTGTCCTTGCGCCACACCTCGTAGTAATCCACGGGCTCGTCGTCCACATTCGCCCAGGTCAGCACCGCAGAGGTGGCGAGAGTGCGCACTTGCAGCGAGTTCTGGTCGATGTGGCCCAGGTTCTCGTAGTAGAAGGTAGGCATGCCGTCAATCAAGCTGCCGATGGTACAGGGCAGCGCTTTCCCAGTTACGTCCACCTTCCACATACTGCCTAAGGCTCCAACCAGCGCGGTGGTGCTCATGGTGCCTATCTTATTGCAGACCCGAGCAACGATGTCATCGTTTGTCCAGTTGTTGGTGCCACCCCAAGCAGTCCATGCGCCATTGCAGTTGGCACTGTAAAGGTACCTACTACCATAGTTGAAACCTTCGAATGTTCCATTGTCTAAACAGTTCTCGACGACAAGATTCGAGTTCTCACCCCATCCGACAAAAGCACCGGCAAAACTTGCTGAACCACCATTCCAAAGTACGTAACTCCGGTTATGGATGGTGCCATCGAACAGACAGTTGCTCACGGTGAGTGTGGCGGAATTGAAATTGCCTACGATACCGCCACCATATCGGAGAACGTTCAGATATACCGACGAGTGACAGTTCAACACCTTGACGGTGGCACCATTGTCCACTTCGCCCACAATACCTGCGGCATACTTTTGTCCCGTAACGTTACCTGTGACGTGCAGGTTGTAGATGGTGCTGTTGCCCGTCACAAACTGGAAGGGGGCTGCGCTATTCCAGCCTCCCTTATTGATATTAACTGTTAGCGTGTGTCCGTTGCCGTTGAAGCCACCACGGAAGTGACCAGTGCTGACGCCCACAGGTTCTGTGATGCTGATGTCAGCCATCAGCTGTGCATAGATGTCCTTCGTGCCTTTGGCTTCATCCACCATCCTGCGGAAGGTGTTCCAATCGTCTGCCGAGTGAATCTTGAAGGGGAACTTCGCCGAGTTGGCAATTTCCACCTGCTGGTTGTTGGCCATCTTGGGAACGGGGTCGCCGCTGACAGTCGTCCAGCCGCTGCCCAACAGGGCTACAATCTGGGCGGCAGTCTTGCCTGCCACGGTGCCATTGACCAGATTCACCTGTAAAATGGGCGCTGCCTTACCATTCTTTACGTACCAGTTGGTGCCGAGTTTGGACACCAACGTCTGCTGGTCGATGCCTGATGCGCTGGTACCTTGCTTGGGGTTGCCGTCATCCATGTCGGTGATGTAGTAAACATTGGTCAGCGTGATTTTGTTGTTGTCACGACTACGGGCGAAGGTTCTGTTGCCTGACGTTAGGGTTGAGAAAGTACCATTGAACAGGCAGTTCTTCAGGTTCGTGTAGCCGTCATTGAAGCCCACAAAGCCGCCGTTGGCGTAACATTTGCTGCCGGTAAACTTGCCATCGAACACGCAGTCAGTAATGTTCAGCGTGGCATCACCAGCGGTGTAGGCAACAAAGCCGCCATTGGTGGCATCTCCGTTGATGGAACAGTCGAGGGTGGCCGACATACGGCAGTTCGTGATGGTGTTGGTGCCCGACAAGCAAAACCTCACGAGACCAGCCACATTCTTGCTCGACGAACTGATGCTGCCCGCCACGTTCAAGTTCTTGAAGGTGGCTCCCGCCGTGTAGCCAAAGGGGGCATTAACGTTGCTATAGTTCACGGTCAGCGTGTGCCCATTTCCGTCAAAGACTCCTCTGTACGGATTGCTTTGTGTGCCTACCATGCCCTCGTTCACGGTGATGTCTGCCATCAAGATGGCATTCACCCCTGTTTGGGCTGTACTTACCAGAGATCTAAAGGTTTCCCAATTGGTGGCATCACGTATGACCATATAGTGTTCTGGCACATCTGCTGATTCCTTATACTCCTTGGTGGCGTAACTGTTGGTAATGGTCACGGTTGTCTTATAACTACGAACCCACGTCTGACAGTCACGAAAACCTGTGTTGATGGCAGTAGGTGCAAAGAGGCAGTTCTGGATAGTGATAGGGCCACCACCACTTACCCAAGCCACGAAGCCACCATTGCGCTGGTTGTTGGGTCCCTCGAAACTTCCGTCGAACACACAGTTGAAGAAGGTTGTTTGTGTGCTGCCTTCCCCTACAAGCCCGATGAATCCACCCACGTCAGAGTCGTCGTTCACACTGCTGACGAGGTTCACCGATGAGCGGCAGTTCTCTATCGTGACGGTAGAATTTTTCTCCGTACAGCCAATCAAGCTTCCTAAGTGTTTCGTGGTGCAGCTGACGGTACCCGTCAGGTTCAGGTTGCGGAACGTAGCTGTTGCCACATGAGAGAAGAGGGCTGTGTTCATAGCATTATCCGAAATGTTGAGGTTCAACGTGTGGCCGTTGCCCTCGAAGGTGCCTCGGTAAGGTTCGTTACCTGAATAGGCAGCTATCTCGCTCACCGTGAGGTCGGCCATCAGCGAGGCATTCACGTTAGAACCACCTTTTGCCGCTTTCACCCTGGCGACGAACTCCGTCCAGTCCGCAGCCGTACGAATCTCGAAGTACGGTGCCTCGACGGGGATGGGCGACGTGCCCTGCTCCACATCGAAGATGATTCCATAATCCACGCACGAGCGATCTAACTCTATCACCTTCTGGCATGCCGCTATCTCGTCGGCGGTCAGCGTGATGGTCTTGGTGCTGACAGCGGAGCCAGCACGGTTGATTGCCGTGACCACGATATTCATCTGGGCACGGTCGTCCCACACGGCACCAGCCTCGTCGGCATACTCCCAAGTGACCTTCACCGTCCTGGCGGTCTCATCTTGCCACGCCGTCTGCCAGTCCTTGATGCGCAACAGGTGGAGCATCGGCAGCTGGCAACCCACCGCAGCAGAGGCGGCATTGCCAGCGAGGCCCCAAAGGCCTTGGGCGGACTCGCGCACCACGATGTATCGCACATTGGGGGTGACTGTAAGCTCGTTGATGTGCTTTGCCTCCAGCGCACTGGTCAGCGTCTCGTCCTTATAGGTATAAGAGGTGGTTTTCTCGTCGAACGCCACCGAACCGACGGCCTCCATGTCCTCGTCCTTTCCCGTGAGAGAACGCATCACCATGAAGTTGTCGCTGCTCATCACGTCGGCGTAGCCAGGATTCTTCACCTGCCACTTCAGCTCCACGGCTCCGGCATCGGCAAGCACCTTGTTGGTGCTGAAGCGCAACAGCTGGGCGGTGAGGTCGAGGGGGTTGTGCATCATGGCATCTTTCTTGCCGTCGATGGTCACGGTGGTGCTGCCCAAGAGCAACTTCACCGTCAAGGTCAGGTTCTTATGCTGCTCGGTGGCGGGCAGCAAGATGAAGCCGGCGTAGGTGTTCTTCGAGTAGTTGATGCGGTCGAGCGTCTTCTTCTCGCCGTTCTCGTTGGTGTAGGTGACATCTATCCACTTCACCGCCTGGTCGCAGGAGAAGGGTATCTTCACCATGCCTTCCTCGCCTTCCTCCGTGCCGGGAATCATGTCGTAGGTCTCGAAGCTGGCTTCTATTTTCGTTTCTTCCATCACGGGCACAGCCTTTCCATCCTTCAACTGCCAGGTGCCGCCCTGTCCCTTGTTCATCTTGCTCACCACGTCGTTCTGCTTGGTGATGTTAGTGCAGCCGCTCGCCATCTCGCCCCAGTCGTGGGCTGAGAGGCAGAGGGTGCCAGAAGCCCACCAGGAATTACCCATGTTCCAACTGGAGAAACCAGGATGGGAGATGTTGTTGTAGGTACCGTTCTCATAGACGCGGTTCATCTCCCACTTGCCTTCGGTGTGTGCCCATCCGACAATCGCACCGCCGTATGAGAGGGAGTGACCGTTGGCATTCAGTATGCCGTCGAAGAGACAGTCGCTGATGGTAAGGTTGCCATCGTGGGCATGTCCTATAAAGCCACCGACCAACCTGCTGGTGGAGGTGACGGTGGTGGACACCCACACCCGCTCAATCGTCACATTGCGATTGGAACCGTCTTCCACCTGGCCTATCAGGCCAGAATTGTGGTTCGATCCACGGGTAGCACCTGTCACGTGCAAGTTCTTGATGGTGGCGTTCCTGACGGCTCCGAACGGAGCTGTGCAATCCGCGTTCCTTGCGATGCCCAATTGCAGGTAGTGTCCGTTGCCGTCGAAGATGCCGTTGTAGGGATGGGAGGCATCGCCGCAGATGTCCGTCGTGAGGATGTCACCGTCCATGATGGCGTTGACATCGGAACCACCCCCTGCGGCAGTCACCAGCGCGCGGAACTTGTTCCAGTCGTCGGTGTTGCGCAGCACGTAGAAACTCTTGTCACCAACAGTCACCTGATCCAGGTCGCTGTCGGCTGCCCATGCCCCTTGCGGCATCAGCCAAGCGAAGAGCACAACCAAGCTGCCAAGCAGACGGCATAACCCGCTGTGCGTCCGCCCTTCTTGTCTTTTCCGATTCTCTTTCATGATGTCTATTCTATTTTGTGATATTTATTTTTATGATACTTGTTTCAACGCCAACTCTACTAACATCAAATTAATGATAATTCATAAATTACTCAACCTTCTGAAGTTATCGCTTCGCTCGAAGTTATCGAAGTTAACGAAGTTATCGACGATACTTTTTGCGATAGTTTTCAATACTGTTTCAATGTCCGTAACTATTGTCGTTAACTTCGAGCGTCATCGCGAAGCGCTTTGCTCGCAAAGAACCGATAACCTTCGATAACTTCGTTAACTTCAAAGATATATAACTTGCGAAACATGAACTTTTTACTTTAACTTTTCAACTTACAAAAATACTCATTTCCCCAAAAACCACAAAACGTTTTCCCCGGAAATTACATATTTTTTGACAAATTCGAATTATTAACAATTTTTAACAGGGGGGGGTGAGATGCCGAGATTGCACAAGGACGTTTTTTTAACACAAACTCCTACCAGCACCATGATGACCATATTTGTTGTCATAAGCATCTCTTCAACCCGTAATTTTGTACAAAGGTACACAAAACACACGCACCGACAAAGAGAATGGACAAATTGTTTCCTGTTTTTAGACAAAATGCACCCTCTATTTCGGAAATAGACCAAGTGAAGGAACAAAAAAGGAACGAAAGGAGGCATTCTTTATGTCATGAGGGCTTAACAGCCTAATGACCGATTGGGGTTTATGTCATGGCAGCAATGTCTTCTGCCATCTTGTTCAGCGCCATGCAGTCGGCACGGCTGATATGCCGCTTGCCAGCATCGTAAGCCCACGGGCTGAGGATGAGCACCCTGCCGGCAGCGGTGGCTTCGAAGAGATGGGCGGAGGGCTTGTAGTAGTCGCGGAAGCCGTTATCGGCAAGGACGATGAGGGGATGCTGCTCACGCAGAAGGACGGCCTGCACATCCTTCTCCTGTTGCGAGATGAAGGGCGAGACCATGACCGCACCCTGTCGGGCAGCAAGCACGCAGCCGTTCATATAGTTGCGCAGGGCTTCCGTTTCTCCATGATGGGCGGCTTCCACCATCCATCTCCGCACATGGACGGGGGCGAGGCGAGCGGCTTGCAGCAGGGTGATATTGCCGACAGCGGAATAAGTGTGCCCAGCGATGGCGATGCCTGTCTGCACGCGGAAGAAGCCGGGCATGAGGCGCTTGGTGGCGAGCCGCTGTGGGTTCAGTTGCACATAGTGGATCATGGCCTGCAGCTGACCGCGACGGGAGAGCGGGCGGAGGAAGGGCACCTCAGTGAAAAGCGGAGGCAGGGCATAGTAAGCATCATCGCCAAGAAGGGCACGGAGGGGGGTCTCCCTCTGGCTGGAAGCCGAGGCAAGGGACGAAAGGGAAGGCCGCCCACCATGAGCAAGGAGCGAAAGGCCCGCCGGGGCGGCGTGAAGGCTGCCGCCTCCCGTGCTTTCGTTCATTGCGCCGCCTCCCGCGCTTTCGCTCATTGCGCCGCCTGCCAGGTTGGTGGGGGCAGCGTGAAGGCTGCTGCCTCCCGTGCTTTCGTTCATTGCGCCGCCTGCCAGGCTGGTGGGGGCAGCGTGAAGGCTGCTGCCTCCCGTGCTTTCGTTCATTGCGCCGCCTGCCAGGCTGGTCGTGCGGAGGCTGCTGGCCGTGCCAGCCGCACGAAGGTAACTGAAGGCTCTGCCTGCCTTCTTCACTGCCCGCCAGAAGCCTTGCGCCACATAGCGGATGCTCTTCTCCATCGGGCGGCGCACATACCAGATGCTGTGCAGGTGGTCGGGCATGAGGCAGTACTGCAGAATTTGAATCTCGGGATGGAACAGCGGCACGGAGCGCTGGCAGTCTAAGAGTACGCGGCCCAGCTCTGTCGCCTCCACGTATGCCTGTGTTGGGTCGTTATTGGGAATGACGAGCCTTCCCAACAGGGGCTCACGAGAAGGGATGGTGAGCGTAACGTGGTAGATGCCGATGCCCTTCCACGAAGTGCCTTCTTGCTGCCAGTGCCATTGGGGCTGGGTTGAGTTCTTTTCCATAGGCGGACGGCTTTACAAGCCTCAAAATGATTTTCCTCACAAAATTACAACTTTTCCATCAAACACCACGCAAAAAAGCTCAAAAATATCATTTCCCTTTTCTCATTTCTCATCTATTATTTTTCATTTAGCGAAGCGCCCTCCCTTCCTCCCAAAATCGACGTGCCCCACGCCACCTTACCGACGTGGGGCACATCGGTCG
>JAFSKR010000046.1 GCA_017448825.1 Bacteroidaceae bacterium | reverse complement strand
TGGGGCACGTCGGTAAGGTGGCGTGGGGCACGTCGGTTTACCCCCTCATCCGCTCAATCTGCTTCATCATCGCGAAGCGGTATGTTTTTAAGACAAGTTCCTGCGGAACGATGAGACGGATGGAACGGATGATGAGCCTTGGGCGTACACACACACCTATTCAATCACGCATCATCATTTCCCTCACTAACTATTCTTAAAGATGTTGAACAGACCCATCTGGTCGAGGAAGACCAGTCCGATGGCAATGGGGGCGATGTAACGCAATGAGAAGACCAACAACTTGAAGTAGGGAGTTTTCAAGTCGCCACCATTGCTAATCTCGTCACGATACAACTTCCTGTCAAGCACCCATCCCGCAAAGATGCTGATGAGCATACCGCCCACAGGCAAGAGGACAAGACCCGAAAAGTCGTCGAACATCGAGAAGATGTTACGACCCAACAACGTGACACCGCTCAAAGGACCAAAAGAAAGGGAACATAACGTACCCAACACGAGGATGGTCAGGGTGACCCACGTCGCCCCCTTCTTCCGTAACAGATGGAACTCCTCCGTCACGTATGCCGTCGCCACCTCATGCAACGAGATGGCACTGGTGAGTGCCGCCACAAAGAGCAGGAAGTAGAAGAGAGTGGAGAAGATGACCGCCAAGAAGGTGCCATTGCCAAAAGCGTGCGTAAAGACGTTGGGCAACGAGATGAACGTGAGGCTGGCACCCACACCCACTTCGTTCGGGTTCATGCCGATGTTGAACACGGAAGGGAAGATGATAAAACCTGCCATGATGGCGATGACCGTATCGATGACGCTGACGTTCACGGCTGTCTTGGCAAGCGGCGTCTTTTTGTCGAAGTAGCTGGCGTAGGTACACAGGCATCCCATCGCGAGGCTCAGGGAGAAGAACGCCTGTCCCATCGCTTGCAGGATGACGGTGCTGTCCACCTTGCTCCAATCGGGCTTCAAGAGGAACTCGATGCCTCTTGATGCTCCCGGCAGCATGACCGAACAAACCGTCAGCACCACGGTAATCAGGAACAGCATGGGCATCATCACCTTTGCTGACCGCTCAATGCCCGACTTCACCCCACGGATAATCACGTAATGGATGATGCCGATGAAGAAGAAAAGCCATAAAGTGGGCACCCAAGGGTTTGCCACAAACGTATTGAAGATGTTTTCGTACTCCTGAGCTGGTGCGTCATAGAACGCGTTGATGGCAGAGAGGAGGGTGTAGTGCATGGTCCATGCGCCCACCACACTATAATAGCACAGGATGAACCAACCCGTGAAGACACCCAAGCGTCCCACCCATTTCCAAAGTGAGCCGTTGGACACGATGCGGTAAGCGCCAGCCGTATTTGCATGGGTGTATCGCCCGATGAGAAACTCGCTAATCATGATGGGCAAGCCCAACACGAGGATGCACAGCACATAGATGATGATGAATGCCGCACCCCCGTTTTGCCCCGTCTCGATGGGGAAACGCCAGATGTTGCCCAGTCCCACTGCCGAACCTGCCGCGGCAAGGATAGCCCCTATTTTCGAGCCGAAATTCTCCCTTTCCATAACTTATTGAGATAAACACACAATATACATCCTAAGGCTGCACCGACGGCATCTGCCTCGAAGTCGAGCCATTCACCTGAACGGCAAGGAATCCAATAGGCTTGCACCAACTCCATCGCCCCACCAAGGACAATCGCACCAAGCAGCATGACGACACGAGCCGTCCATGAAAACCCGCACCGGTTCCTCACCGCATAATCCACCCACATCACAAACACCAACCCACCATACATCACCATGTGTACCCACTTGTCTATCAGCGGCACATCGCCCAACGGCGGATTCTCTGGGATGGGAATCGTGCTCAGCACCACGATTGCCACCGTCACGATACTTGTAAACAGATATTCTTTCAACGTCATAAGCGTTCTGTCGGGTCGTCCGACCGTTCATAATCCACCTCATCCTTCCACAGCTTGTAGGGTCGGCGCAACATATACTTATTGTAATAATGGAAATCTCCCGTCACCTCCTTGCCCAGGAAGTCGGGCTTCTCGTAGGGTTCGTCCTCGCTCTCCAGTTCTATCTCTGCCAAGACCAACCCATCGTTGTCACCAAAGAACTCATCCACCTCAATCGTATGTTTGCCACTCTTCACCAAATACCTGTCCTTGTTCACACGTCCCGGCATACAGAGTCCCATCATCTCCTGTGCGTCCTCCAACGAAATCTCCGTTTCGAACTCATACCGTGCAAGACCATCCTTCCGCGAAGGGCCCTTAATGGTCAGATACCCCTTGTCGTCGCGTATTCTCACCCTCACTGTCCGTCCCGGCTCCGTGGCAAAGTACCCCTGCTCTATATGTGTCTTACTGTCAGCAAAAGGCTTCCAATCACCTTTCACTAAAAATTTTCTCTCGATTTCTGTTGCCATTATTCTTCCGTCGCAAATTCCATGAGATAAGCCTTGATGAAGCCATCAAGTTTGCCGTCCATCACGCCACCCACATCGCTCGTCTGGTAGTTCGTGCGGTGATCCTTCACACGACGGTCATCGAACACATACGAGCGAATCTGACTGCCCCACTCTATCTTCTTCTTCCCTGCCTCCACCTTCGCCTGTTCCGCCATACGGTGTTGCAACTCCTTGTCGTAGAGCATGGAACGGAGCAGACGCAAGGCGTTCTCCTTATTCTTCGGCTGGTCGCGGGTCTCCGTGTTCTCGATGAGGATTTCCTCCTCCTCGCCCGTATATGGGTCTTTGTACTGATACCTCAGTCGCACGCCCGACTCCACCTTGTTCACGTTCTGACCGCCTGCACCGCTGCTTCGGAAGGTGTCCCACGAGATGCGCGCCTGCTCAATCTCCACATTGATGGTGTCGTCCACCAAGGGGGTGACAAACACACTGGCAAACGAGGTCATGCGCTTGCCCTGTGCATTATACGGACTCACGCGCACCAACCGATGCACACCGCTCTCCCCCTTCAGGTAACCATACGCCATATCGCCCGTTATCTCCATCGTCACCGTCTTGATGCCTGCATCCTCACCGTCCTGGAAGTTGCTGATGGTCACCTTGTAGCCATGCTGCTCGGCATACCGCTGATACATACGCATGAGCATCTGTGCCCAGTCCTGTGCCTCTGTGCCGCCAGCACCCGCGTTGATTTTCAGCACGGCATCCATATTGTCCGCCTCGCCTTGCAGCATATTCTTCAGTTCCAAGTCCTCGATGCGCTTCAGTGCCGTGGCGTAATATCCATCCACTTCCTCCTCGGTGCTCATCTCCTCCTTATAGAAGTCAAATGCCACCTCCGTGTCGTCTGTGGCAGCTTTCACCTCGTTGTAACCATCAATCCAGCGTTTCAGCCCCTTCACCTTCTTCATCTGAGCCTCTGCCGCCTTCTGGTCATCCCAGAAACCGGGTGCCTGGGTGCGGAGTTCCTCCTCTTCCACCTCTATCAATTTACTGTCAATCTGCAAGTAACGGCGCAATGCCTCCGTCCTGTCCTTAATGTCTTTCAGTTGTTCTATTGTAATCATAAATTTCAATTTTGTGCTGCAAAGGTACGGATAAGTGGGGGAAAACTCAAATAAATTTTGGTTTTTCTCTCACTTATCCGTACCTTTGCACCTTGAAAAATTGTGTATTGCTGATTCTGAAGGCATCAATGAAGCTCATCAAACGACTCGACATCTTCATCTTGAAGAATTTCCTCACGCTGTTTGCAGGCACGTTCTGCATCAGCCTCTTTGTCGTAATGATGCAGTTTCTGTGGAAGTATATCGACGACTTGGTGGGCAAGGGACTGACGATGGACATCTACGCCAAGTTCTTTTTCTATGCCATCGAGTCGCTGGTGCCCGAAGCATTGCCCTTGGCGGTGCTGCTGGCTTCGCTGATTTCGTTCGGTAACATCGGCGAACGGCTGGAGCTGTTGGCCATCAAGGCAGCAGGCATCTCGCTCATCCGCACGATGCGTCCGCTCATCATCCTGAACGTGCTGTTTGTGCTGGGGGCGTTTCACTTCCAGAACAAAATTGTGCCTGAAGCCCAACAGAACCTGAAGATGATGCTCTTCTCGATGAAGACGAAGTCGCCTGAACTGGAGATTCCCGAGGGAGCTTTCTACAGCGGCATCCAGAACATCAACCTGTATGTGAAGCACAAGGACAAGGAGACGGGCATGCTGTATGATGTGGTCATCTATAACCTGCAAGACGGCGTGAACAGGGCGCACATCATCTTGGCAGACTCAGGCAAGATGGAAACCACAAGCAACAAGATGCACTTGCTGCTCCACCTCTATTCGGGCGAGCAGTTTGAGAATATGCAGGGAGGAGCCTTGCAGGCGAACAATGTGCCCTACCGACGGGAAACCTTCGTGACGAAGCACTTCATCATCGACTTCGACATGAACTTCAACATGGTGGATGAAGACATGGTGGCAGGCTCTGCCATGACGAAGAACATGAGGGAGTTGGCACACGATGTCGATTCGATGGAAAACCGATGTGACAGCATCGGCATGGCTTACTATCAGGATATGAAGGGAAATTCGCTCAACATCCCGCATAAGCAACGCCTGTCCGACTACGATTCGCTGTCTATCATACGCATGGACGCGCAGACGGTGAAGGAACTGAAGCAAGAGGAAGAGGCGTATCTTGCCTACAAGGAAAAGGTTGCCACTTCTGTGCCGAAGGCGAGTGTGAACATCGACTCGCTGTTCGAGCAGTTAAATTCGCAGCAGAAGCAGCGTGTCATCATGAGCGCCGTGCAGAAAGTGGGCTTCCAAACCATCATGTCGGGCAGCAAAGCCAGCGACATGGAGTGGGAAGACAAGCAGATACGCAGGCACAAGGTGCAGTATTGGGAGAAGATTACGAAGTCACTCGCCTGCCTCATCTTCTTCTTCATCGGCGCATCGCTGGGCGCCATCATCCGAAAGGGAGGCCTGGGCTTCCCCGTCGTGGTGGCGGTCATCATCTTCATCATCTACTACACCATCGGCACCTTCGGCAGGAAAGTGGGACAGGAGGGTGGTATGCCCGTGTGGATGGGTATGTGGTTGAGCACGGTGGTGTTGGCTCCGCTGGGTGCCTATCTCACCATCAAGTCCAACAATGACTCGGCGGTGTTCAACATAGACACTTACATCGGTATGTGGAAGAAGCTGTTGGGCATCCGTCCGAAGCGCAACATCACGCGGAAAGAGGTCATCATCCACGACCCCGACTACGTCGAGATGCACGCCACGCTGGGTCAACTCATCAAGACCAGCCGAGAATATCTGGGAGAGCTGCCGCACTCCACCATCTTGGGCTACCTCCGCTATATCATCCGCTTCTGGTTCTCGAAGCGTGAGGATATGCAAGCCGAAGGTATCAACCTGATGATGGAGTATGTGGTGGAAGTGCTGTCCAACAGTAAAGACCGTCAGGTGTTGCGTCTGCTCAATGGCTATCCTGTGGTGGAGACCCGCAACTTCCGCTTCTACCGACGAAGGAGGAAGGACTTGAGAGCCATCATCAAGTATTCAGAACAAATCAGAGGCTATATCGCCGCAAACATACTAAATCAATAAAAAACATCACACTAAGATATGACTTTCAGTAAGATAGAAGAAGCCATTGAGGACTTCCGAGAAGGCAAGTTCGTCATCGTGGTGGATGATGAAGACCGTGAGAACGAAGGAGACTTCATCACGCCTGCCGAAATGATTACGGCAGAGAAGGTGAACTTCATGCTTCGAGAGGGGCGTGGGGTGCTGTGTGCACCTATCACCATCAGCCGTGCCAAGGAGTTGGAACTGCCACATCAAGTGGAGGAGAACACATCGATGCTGGGCACCCCCTTCACGGTGACCATCGACAAACTTGAGGGCTGCACCACCGGCGTGAGTGCCCACGACCGTGCCGCCACCATCCAATGGCTTGCCAACCCCGAAGCCAAACCCAATGATTTCGGGCGTCCTGGACACATCAACCCACTCTATGCACAGGACAACGGAGTGCTGCGCCGTTCAGGTCACACGGAGGCTGCCATCGACTTGGCACGCCTGGCAGGACTGAAACCAGCTGCCGCCCTCATCGAAATCTTGAACCCCGACGGCACGATGGCACGAATGCCCGAACTTATCGAGAAAGCCAAGGAGTTTGACTTGAAACTCATCCAAATCAAAGACCTCATCGCCTACCGACTGCAACGCGAAAGCCTCGTGGAGAAGGGAGTGGAGGCTGATATGCCCACGGCATACGGACACTTCCGCATCATCCCCTTCCGTCAGAAAAGCAACGGGTTGGAACACGTGGCACTTATCAAGGGCGAATGGGAACCAAACGAGCCTGTGCTGGTACGTATGCACTCCAGCTGCGCTACAGGCGACATCTTCGGCAGTCAGCGTTGCGACTGCGGTGAGCAACTGCACAAGTCGATGCAGCTCATCGAGAAAGAGGGGAAAGGTGCTGTCATCTATCTCATCCAAGAAGGACGCGGCATCGGACTGATGAACAAGATTGCTGCCTACAAGTTGCAGGAGCAGGGATTCGACACCGTGGATGCCAACATTCATCTGGGCTTCGACCCCGACCTGAGAGACTATGGTGTCGGCGCACAAATCCTGCGAGAAATCGGTGTGAGCAAGATTCGCCTCCTGACCAACAACCCCGTGAAGCGTGTGGGACTGGAAGGCTACGGTCTGGAAATCGTGGAGAACGTGCCCATCGAAATAACCCCCAACCCCTACAACGAGCGTTACCTGCACACCAAGAAGGAGAGAATGGGACACACACTGCACTTCAACAAATAAAGACGCTCCCCTCACCTGTCCGTCCTCAGCAAGGGCACTTGCTTGGGTCTCTCCGCTGAACGGTCGCTACCCTGTGAAGGAGGGGATGGTCACCATCTGACAAGAAACAAAAATAACAATAACAAGTAGAATCTCCCCCACAAACATTCTACTCCTCCCATTTAGGGGAGGCGGGGGAGGGGTCTTTATGGAAACACTTTCTGAAAGATTGAATCGACTCTCGCCAAGTGCCACGCTTGCCATGAGTCAGAAAAGCTCGGAGTTGAAAGCTCAGGGCGTGGACGTGATTAACATGAGTGTCGGCGAACCCGACTTCAACACCCCCGACCACATCAAGGCTGCCGCCATCAAGGCGGTGGAAGAGAACTGGAGCCGTTACAGCCCTGTGCCTGGCTATCCAGAACTGAAACAGGCCATCGTCAATAAGCTCAAGAATGAGAACGGGCTTGACTACAAACCCTCACAGATTCTCTGCTCGAACGGTGCCAAGCAGTCTGTCTGCAACACCATCATGGCGATTGTCAATGCGGGCGACGAGGTCATCATCCCTGCTCCCTACTGGGTGTCCTACCCACAGATGGTGCTGTTGGCTGAAGGTACGCCTGTCTTCATCGATGCTCCCATCGAACAGGACTTCAAGATTACCCCTGCACAGCTGGAGGCTGCCATCACCCCCAAGACCCGTGCCCTGATTCTCTGCTCACCCAGCAACCCCACGGGTTCTGTCTATAGCCAAGAGGAACTGGAAGGACTCAAGAACGTGCTGCTGAAACATGAGCGTGTCATCGTGATTGCCGACGAGATTTATGAGCACATCAACTATGTGGGCAAACATGCCTCTATCGCCTCGTTTGCCGACATCAAAGGCCGCGTGGTGGTCATCAACGGCGTGTCCAAGGCTTACGCCATGACGGGTTGGCGCATCGGCTTCATCGCTGCTCCCGACTGGATCGTGAAGGGCTGCAACAAACTCCAAGGTCAATACACTTCTGGTCCTTGCTCGGTGTCTCAGAAGGCTGCCGAAGCAGCCTTTGCTGGCGACCAGCAATGTGTGGAGGATATGCGCCTGGCATTCGAGCGCAGGAAGAACCTCATCGTGAAACTCGCCAAGGAGATTCCAGGACTGGAGGTGAACGAGCCACAGGGTGCCTTCTACCTCTTCCCCAAGTGCTCCAGCTATTTCGGCAAAAAAGACGGCGACCTTGTCATCAACAACTCTACCGACTTCGCCATGTACCTGCTTGAAGTGGGTCACGTAGCCACGGTGGGCGGCGATGCCTTCGGTTCTCCTGAGTGCTTCCGCATGAGCTATGCCACCAGCGACGAGAACATCGTGGAGGCAATGAAGCGTATCAAGGAGACTTTGGCAAGACTGAAATAATCTTTCACACACCTATCCATCATGAAACATTTACTAACCTTAGCCCTCTTGGCATTGACGCTCACCGTCAATGCCCAAGAGGGGTTTACGTCTTATACCGAAGATGTCATCACCGCCGACTTCGTGGACGAAGCCAGCATGAAGAAAGACCTCTTGCAGATGTTGGCCAACTTCTCTACCTACATGGTCAACGACTTCCAAGAGTGCCAATATCCCAACGACATCAACGAAGCGTGCGGCTGCTTCAAAGGGGAAAACACCATGGCAAACGACGAACGAGGGGTGCGCCCCAATGCCGACCTCTCAATGATATGCGCCTTCTTGGTCAAGTATGCCAAGCCTGCTGGTGTGACACTTCCTTCGGGAGTCACATGGAACAAGATAGAAGACATGGCACTCAAGTCGCTCGTCTTCGCCTACTCCACCCACAAGGCCAACAAGCTCAAGGTCTGCTCGGGCGGCAACTACTGGGGTTCCGTCTCCAATGCCGACCATGTGTGGGAGTCCTCCCTCTGGGCGATGTCTGTCGCCTACTCAGCCTACTTCCAGTGGGACAAACTGAGCGACACACAGAAAGGCTACATCTACGCCTTGCTGAAAGCGGAATGCAAATACGAACTGGAACGCTCCATCCCCACTGGCTATGCTGGCGACACGAAAGCCGAGGAGAACGGATGGGAGGCGGACATCCTCGCCGCCACCCTCGGACTCTTCCCCAACGATACACTCGCCACCCGGTGGTTCGACCGATTGAGGGCGTTTGCCATCAACAGCTACTCCCATTCGTCTGACAAGCAGAACACCACCGTCATCGACCCTTGGTATGACCAGAAAACGGTGGCAGACCTTTACAAGGGGCAGAACCTCTACAACGACTACTCGCTGCAGAACCACAACCTCTTCCACACCTCCTACCAGAACGTCGTGCAGCAAGAACTGGGTGAGGCAGCCCTGGCACTGAAGATGTTCCAGCAAGGACTCCACGGCGAAGAGAAATGGAAGACCAACGCCCTGATGCACCATAACCAAGAGGTGCAAGACAGCATCCTCAACTGGCTCGCCCTCGCCGATGGCGAACTCGCCATGCCCAACGGCAACGACTGGAGTCTCTTCCTCTACGACCAAATCACCTCCTACTCCACCTTGGCCTGCTTCCTGCGTGACCCTCATGCCTTGATGCTGGAGAACATGGCTTACAAGTACATACAAGCACGACAAAAGACCACCACCGACGGCTCTTGGCTCCTGAGGGTCGATGTGGGAGCACGTCGCATGGGTGTGGAAGCACATCGCGTGATGATGACTTATCTGATGCATGATGTCCTCTCCACCGCCGACCTCACCCCCACCGCATGGAGCGACTTCAACGCACGCTATGGGAAGGCAAAGATGATACCCGACCAGAACATCGTCCGCGCTGCCACCGATGACCGCTTCACCTGCTTCTCATGGAGCACGGGACTGAAGTCCTACACGGGCTACTTCGCTGCCAACTCGCCCGACAAGAACAAGATTGTGGTGCCCTATCGTGCCAACAACACGGGCAACCTGATTGGTTGGTACGAAGTGGAAGGCAAACGCACGAACGCGACGCCTGTCGTGAGTGGCAACTATCAGCTGGAGGGGAACAGCTATGTGATGAACGGTGAACTGAACACCAACGACGGTACCCTCAATCACCGCTTCGTCCTCTACTCCACCCCACAGAACGCCCTCATCTATCTCGACTACGTGACGGCCAACGCTGACGCCACCATCACTGCCGCGAAGGGAGGACTGCTCGCCATATCGACCGACGAACTGATGCGCCTCGCGCGTACATTATATTACAAAAAGGGGAAACAAACCACAGACGGAAGCACCCTCACCACCTTCAACAGCTCATGGGTGAACATCGACAACGAATTAGGAGTGATTAAAACCGTGGACACTCCCATGCGGAGTGCAAAAAACAAGGCAGTTGCCAAGTATCAACTGCCAACGGTCAACCATCAACTGATGGCGTTTGGCGACCGTAGTGCCAACAACTCCATCTACACTTCCAAACTCTATCCGATGTACAGCAACACACCACGCCCCGTACAGGAAGGCGAGGTGGTGGATGCCCGTGCCCTCGTCTATTATAGCCGCATCGACGCTGCAACCACACAAAAGATGGCCAAACGGCTGATTTCGCTGAAAGAAAAACTACCCGAAGGCTGGAACGGTGTGATTGTGCCCGATGCTGGAACGTCCTATCTGCTCATCAGCAACTTCAAAGGAGAAAACACCGCCACCCTCACTGGCCTGAAACTGGACAATTGGACACCTGTCTTCCCCGAATCCACCCACCTCAAACAAAAAGGTTCTGCCGTCACATTGTATGTGGAGCAGAACCATTCTGTGGTGTTTATCCGTAAATAATCTTACCTGTTTCCTTATCGGTGTTCTCTTCGATGAAGGACTTGTTGTATTGTGTCATTCCGCGGAGCGACATACCCATGTTGGAGAAGCCGCCATCGTGGAAGAGGGTCTGCATGGTCACCTTCTTGGTGAGGTCGGAGAACATCACGATGCAGTAGTCGGCACACTCGTCGGCACTGGCATTACCCAGTGGGGACATTCGGTCGGAGAAGTCATAAAGACCATCGAAGCCTTTGATGCCCGAACCCGCAGTGGTGTAGGTGGGTGACTGGCTGATGGTGTTCACACGCACACCCTTTTCACGACCATAGATGTAACCGAAAGAACGGGCAATGGACTCCAGGAGTGACTTCGCATCTGCCATATCGTTGTAACCAAAGAAAGTACGGTGGCTTGCCACGTAGGTGAGTGCCAATACGCTGGCATTCTCAGCAAGAGCATCTTGCTTCTTCGCCACCTGCAACATCTTGTGGAAGGAGATGGCAGAGATGTCGAGCGTCTTGTCCAAAAGACTGTAGTCGAGGTCGTCATAGGTGCGCTTCTTTCTCATGTTGGCACTCATGGCGCAAGAGTGAAGCACGAAGTCTATCTGGCCGCCAAGGGCTTTCTGCGACTCGGCAAAAAGCATTTCGAGGTCTTCCACACTGGTGGCATCAGCCGCAATCACTGTGGCGTTGGTCTTCTCTGCCAGTTCCGCAATGGTTCCCATGCGGCAAGCAACAGCTGTATTGGTGAGTACGATTTGTGCACCTTCTTCTACGGCACGTTCTGCCACCTTCCATGCGATGGACTGGTCGTTGAGTGCACCAAAAATGATTCCTTTCTTTCCTTTCAGCAAATTGTAAGCCATAATCAATTCGTTTTTACCTTAAATTCTTTTATCCTATTAAAAATCGGGTGCAAAGGTAGCACAAAAAGTCCGTAGGCAGAAAAGGGAAATCCCTTTTTCTTGCTTTTTCAGCCCCTGTCTATCTGAAAAAAGCAAGAAAAAGCACAAAAAACTCACAAAATCCTTTGTCAGTTCCTCAAAAAGTTCTACCTTTGCACTCGCATTTGGGAAATACCCATGTGGATGGCGGGGTAGCTCAGCTGGTTAGAGCGTCGGATTCATAATCCGGAGGTCGAGGGTTCGAGCCCCTCCCCCGCTACCAGAGGAAGGCATCAACGGTTTGATTGATGCCTTTTTCGTACACTTGCAACTTAAAAACCACGTTGTCATGTTCACGACCACGCTACTCGACTGGTTTGCCCTGAATGGACGCGACTTGCCTTGGCGACACACCACCGACCCATACGCCATTTGGCTGAGTGAGATTATTCTTCAGCAGACACGCATTCAGCAGGGCATGAATTATTGGCACCACTTCATGCGTCAATGGCCAAGTGTGGAAGACCTTGCCCAAGCGACTGAGGATGAAGTGCTGCGTGCATGGCAAGGACTGGGTTATTACAGCCGCGCCCGCAACCTGCACACAGCAGCCCGACAAATCGTGGCACGTGGCGGTTTCCCCACCACGATTGAAACCATCAAACAGCTGAAAGGGGTGGGCGACTACACCGCCGCTGCCATCGGCTCCATCGCCTTCGGGCTGCCAGCGGCTGTAGTGGATGGCAATGTATATCGCGTCTTGGCTCGCCACTATGGCATCGACACCCCCATCAACACCACACAAGGGAAGAAAATCTTCACGGAACTGGCACAATCACTCCTTCCCACCGACCAACCCGCCCTCTTCAACCAAGCCATGATGGACTTCGGAGCCATTCAGTGTACCCCCACTTCACCCAAATGTGTCATCTGCCCCTTGCAGGAAACCTGTGAAGCACTCCGAACAGGACGCATCAACGAACTGCCCGTGAAAGAGAGGAAACTGACCATCCAGACAGTTCATCTCACCTATATATATATAAGATGTAAGGGCAAGACCGCCATCCGTCGCCGTCCTGCTGGTGGAATATGGCAAGGGTTGTGGGAACCCACACATTTGGAGGACTTAGGAATGAGCAAGGAGGAACTGACCTTGATTGCCAAAGACGTCAAGCACATCCTCACTCACCGCATCCTTCTAACCGATTTCTACCTGTTGGAGGCAGACACGCCTCCCGTACTCCCCAACGAATACATCTGGGTGGACGAGGAAGACCTTGATAAATACGCCTTACCACGCCTCATCGAGATCCTATTGGAAAAGTTGCATCAAAAAGCTTAAAGTTCACCCACCTCCACCAATCCGTTCATCACCACGTATATGATAATGTCGGCCAGCGAACGGGCATGAAGTTTCTCCATGATGTTTTTACGGTGAGTGATGACAGTGGTGACACTGATATTGAGGCGGTCGGCAATTTCCTTATTGATAAAGCCCTTGGCCAAAAGAATTGCTACTTCTATCTCACGGAGGGATAGAGGCGGCTCTTTTTGTGGGCGATGGGGAGCCACTTCCTGGGCGCGGTGTCCCGAATGGCCGTGCATGGCAAGGATAGACTTCACTAACGCCTGTTCACTTTGGCACACATTGAGCGTGGGCACACCCGAAATCTGCAAATCGCCATTCACCAGCACGATGGAACGGTGAACGTTCTCACGGAAAAAGGCAGTATGCTCAAAATAGAGACGAGATGCCACAAAGTAATGTACGAACTGCCCTCGGTCGGCTGCTTGCAGTTCGTCGAAAGAGATAAACGTGCGTATTTCCGCCATCGGAATGATGTCGGTCAGAAGTTGCTGCAACCCTAACGCCGCAAGGATGTTAGAGTCGACTATGGCTATCTCAAAATGCGGAATCATGGCACAAAGGTAGGCATTTCTCCCCATTCCCTTACCTTCCGAAGCCGAAAACTTGCGAGAATCATCACAAATAAGGATTGCAAGTGTGAAAAAGTCGCCGTAACTTTGCAAAAAATTTGCGAAGACAGAAAACTTAAAAAACTTTAAAGCACAAACAACTGATGAAAACTGTAAAACTTTTAACACTGATGCTCATGGCCATACTTGGCATGACCTCTTGCAGTAGCGACGACGATGACAACAACAAAATCATCATCGACCCCGTATTCCCAGGTGCCCACACAGGCATCAACACGGTGACCGTTTACGGCCAAGACCTCTCCACCACCATCACTTATGTGATTACCACAAACAACGATGGCACCATCAACCTCACCTCACCAGAATATTCGCTGGAGGTTCCCATGATGCACGGCAGCCTCACGCTTGGAGAGTACACCATCAAGAACATCGCTTACGATGAGGAGAAGGGGGGCTTCTACCGTCAATACGGCAACGATGGGTTGACCGTACACTTCACAATGGGCCAGAGCGACACCGACTATGGGTTCAGCGAAGACAGCTATGTCTTGATAGAAGACACAGATAACGGCATCCAAGTGACCAACGAGTTCAAGTTGGGCAATATGCCACACTCCATCCTTTCCATCTTCAAGTCTGGAACTACGGAAGAGAACCAAGAATAAGCCGACCATGAAGGGGAGGACATACATCATCATCTATTTGCTGGGAGCGATACTGTCGCTCTCAGCTTGTAGGGATGTGTTTAGCAACCTGTATGATGATGAAGACGCGCAGCCCATGAGCACCCTCTCACAAAATCAATTGTATGTGGATGCATCGAGCTGGACGGACTGGTATTATATTGACCTCAAGGCTGTAAGGGACAGCATCGCAAGAGATGCCCAATATGTGCCATCGGGGGCATGGGTGCGCTATGCCATTCCCGTGACGGAAGCTGAAGAGTCTGGAGCATCCGACAAACCCTGCGGCATCTACACTTACTGGTACGACGTATTCGGCGAAGGTCTCACCAACCACCAATACCACAGTTTCTACCCCACAGAGCCTCAACCAGAGCCTGAGCACTGGAGCATCGCCGTACATCGAAATAATGTGCGCACGAATGGTGGTGAGGTGCTGGAAACCAACTATGGGCTAATGAGGCAGTTGCCAGAAAGCAGCGAAGCCTTCAAGGACTCCACTTTCATAGCCGACGAGTGGAGCGAGATGGACGTGTGGGCAGTGAAAGACCAGATGCTGCAAGGCCTCATCGGTAGTCAAGGCATCAAAGTGAACCCCGTGCTCTCTTCGTGGCTCCGAGTGGAGATACCCCCAATGCCACCACTCTTCACACTCAATAGCCACGTGTTCATCCTGCGCATGAACGATGGCACTTGTGCCGCTTTGCAGTTGGAAAACTATATGGACAACAAGGGCACCAAGTGCTGCCTGACCATCAACTATAAGTACCCATATTGAAACATTGAAGCACGTAATCCTATCCATCTTATGTGCTTGTGGTGCGGTGTTCTCTGCCGCACAAGAGAGCGACTCCATCCATCACCTCAACAATGTGGTGGTCACAGGCACTCGCACCCCAAAGCTACTGAAGGACGCACCCATCCAGACACGCCTCATCACAGCGGAAGACATCGAGAAGGTGGATGCCAACAACGTGGTGGATCTCATGCAACAGGAACTGGCTGGCGTGGAGTTCTCGTATGCCATGAACCAGCAGATGCACCTCAATTTCAGTGGTTTCGGCGGACAAAGCATCCTTTTCCTCGTAGATGGTGAACGCTTGGCTGGAGAGACCCTAGATGACATCGATTTCAGCCGACTGAACATGGCGAACATCGAGCGCATCGAGATAGTGAAAGGAGCTGCCAGCGCACTCTATGGCAGCAATGCAGGAGGCGGTGTCATCAACCTCATCACGAAGGAGGGGACCAAGCCGTGGGCACTGAACTGGACCATGCATGGTGATAGACGCCACTTACGGGAAGATTTTCTGTGGAGCACGAAGGGCAAGAAGTTTAGGAACACACTGAATGTCAGCGTACTTTTGAACGACTCGTATCACCTGAACAACGCCTCCAACCCTGCCACCCAAGTGGTCAGCACCGTGTATGGTGACAGTTGCTGGAGCTGGAAAGACCAACTGACTTATACCCCCAATGACCAGCTGAAGTTCATCGGACGATTAGGGTTTTTCAGGCATGAGGTGACCCGAACAGCCGATGCGCCCGACGTGTATCGGGATTTCTCCTCTGGACTTCGGATGCTGTGGGAACTGTCGAAGCAAGACCATCTCGACCTCTCCTACGCTTTCGACCAATACGACAAGGGCACCCACTATGGCATCACCAACCGCTCCTTCCGTCAGTACAGCAACTCGCAAAACACCGTGCGTGGTGTCTATAACCACAGTTTCAAGCGTGGCGACATCCTCACGGTGGGGGCAGATTACATGTACGACTACCTGATGAACAAAAACCTCGAAGGAGAGACCTGCGACCAGAACGTTTACGATGCCTTTGCCCAATACGACTGGCTCGCCAACCCGAAGTGGGAAGTGGTGGGTGCAGTGCGCTATGACTACTTCTCTGAAGGCAAGAATTCTCGCCTTACGCCCAAACTCTCCGCACGATACCAACCCATCAGCAACCTCAACCTGCGATTTGGCTATGGCATGGGCTTCCGTGCCCCCTCGCTAAAGGAGAGGTACTACGACTTCGACATGGCAGGCATCTGGATAGTGAACGGCAACCCAGACCTGAAAGCAGAAGTGAGCCACAACTTCAACGTCTCAGCCGACTATACGGAGGGACACTATAACATCACGGCATCGGCCTACTACAACCATGTGGAGAACAAACTCACTACAGGTATTCCCCACTACGCACAGGTGGAATCGAAGCAACTCTACCTCGATTACACAAACCTTGACCACTACTCCGTCTATGGGGGCGACGTGACCCTTCAGACACGATGGGACAATGGCCTCAGTGCCCGACTCTCTTACGCATACACCAACGAGCGCATTCCCCACGACAAGGACGGCAACACCGTGAACAGCCAGTATATCCCTGCCCGACACCACTCCCTCACCGCCCGCATGGATTGGGACAAGCAGTTCACCCGTCGCTACGGTCTTCGCCTCTCGCTGAATGGGCGTTTCCTCTCCAGCGTGAAGCATGAAGCATACGTCAACTACTACGACATCTCCGAAGGCACCCAAACCGTCCGCTACCCTGCTTACACGCTATGGAAACTATCAGCCGTGCAGCGATTCGGCACCGCCTTCACATGGACACTCGCCCTCGACAACCTGCTTGACTACCGACCCCGTTACTACTACTTCAACAGCCCCATGACCGAGGGAATCACTGTTATGAGCACCCTTTCGCTCGACGTTGAAACACTCTTCAAGAAACGAAAATAGCATGGTTATCAACACTTTTGTCACCCTAACCGCAGAAAAAAGGCACAAAAAGATAGCCAACTCACATATTTTTCGTATCTTTGCATGTTTTTCGGCTCTTCGTCAAAGTCGAGAAACGTGTTTTTTTGTCCCCTTTACGTAATCAAAACAACGCAACAACTATATGAAACAACTACTTCTTGGTGACGAAGCCATTGCACTGGGAGCGATTAACGCTGGACTCTCTGGCGTGTATGCTTACCCAGGCACTCCGTCAACCGAAATCACTGAGTTTATTCAGAACAACAAGGTGGCACAGGAACGTGGCATCCACAGCCGTTGGTGTACAAACGAGAAGACGGCGATGGAGGCTGCTCTCGGTATGTCGTACGCTGGCAAGCGCGCTTTGGTGTGCATGAAGCATGTGGGCATGAACGTGTGTGCCGATGCTTTTGTCAACAGTGCCATCACAGGTGTGCAGGGCGGTCTGATTGTCTTGGCTGCCGACGACCCCTCGATGCACTCCAGTCAAAACGAGCAGGACAGCCGCTTCTACGGAAAGTTCGCGCTCATCCCTATCTTCGAACCCTCCAACCAACAGGAGGCTTACGACATGGTGGCTTCGGCTTTTGAGATGTCTGAGACCCTGAAAGTGCCTGTGCTGCTACGCATCGTCACCCGTCTGGCTCACAGCCGTGCCGCTGTAGAGGTGGGTGAACTGCATGAAGAGAACACACTGAACCCCAGCACCGACCAATGGGTACTGCTGCCAGGCATCGCACGGAAGAAGTATGTGAATTTGCTGGGCAAGCAGGAAGCCTTCGTGAAAGCTTCAGAAGAGTCGGTTTACAACAAGAAAGAGACCGTTTCAGGTCAGAAACTGGGCATCATCGCTTGCGGCATCGGCTACAACTATGTGAAGGAGAACGTGGGCGATGGAGCCAATATCCTCAAGGTCTCCCAATACCCATTGTCTCCCAAGGCCATCCGTCAGTTTGCCGAGGAGAACGATACCCTTCTCGTGGTGGAAGACGGACAGCCCGTTGTGGAAGAAGCCATTGCCGGTATGGTGGGTGCTGACTATCCCATCAAGGGACGTCTCACAGGTGACCTCCCACGCACAGGTGAACTCACCCCCGACTGCGTGGCAAAGGCACTCGGTCTACCAGCTGGTTCTGCATTCGAGGATGCCAAGAACCTCGCAGGCCGTCCCCCACAGCTCTGCCAAGGTTGCGGACACCGCGACGTATATGCCGCACTGAATCAGGTACTGGCAGAGTACCCCGACTATCGTGTGTTTGGCGACATCGGTTGCTATACACTCGGTGCACTGCCACCTTTCAAGGCACTCTCCAGTTGTGTGGATATGGGTGCCAGCATCACGATGGCAAAAGGTGCTGCCGATGCAGGTCTCTTCCCTGCCGTTGCCATCATCGGTGACTCCACCTTCACCCATAGCGGCATGACGGGCCTGCTTGATGCTGTCAACGACAAGTCCAACATCACCGTGGTCATCTCTGACAACCTGACCACAGGCATGACGGGCGGACAGGATTCTGCCGGCACCAACAAGTTCGAAGCCATCTGCCTCGGACTCGGTGTAGAACCTGAGCACGTTCGTGTGGTGGTTCCGCTGCCCAAGAATATGCCCGAAATTACCCGCATCCTCAAGGAAGAGATTGAGTACAACGGAGTCAGTGTCATCATCCCTCGTCGTGAGTGCATCCAAACAGCTGCACGTCATGCAAGAGAAAGGAGAAAATAACCCCCCCTCTGCCCTACGGGCATCTCCCCCTCGGTTCACCCCCTGAGAGGAGAGCCATACGGGGTGTTGGGGAAATGAGAAACAATAAATAACAAGGGACTTCCTCGCATAAGGAAACAAGCCGAAAGGTCTCCCCTCAGGGGGTGAACCGAGGGGGAGATGCCCATAGGGCAGAGGGGGTCCGAATTTTATATGAAAAAAGATATTATTCTATGCGGTGTGGGTGGACAAGGCATCCTCTCCATCGCTACCATCATCGGAGAAGCAGCCACAGAGGCTGGCATCAACCTGAAACAAGCCGAAGTGCACGGCATGAGCCAGCGTGGCGGAGATGTGCAGTCGAACCTGCGACTCAGCACCGAACCCATCTACTCTGACCTTATCCCACGGGGGGGCACCGACGTGGTCATCTCCATGGAACCTATGGAAGCCTTGCGCTACCTGCCCTACCTTGCCAAGACGGGCACCATCGTGACCAGCAGCAAGCCGTTCATCAACATTCCCAACTATCCTGACGAAGCCGCACTGATGGCAGAACTCGACAGTATGCCCTCCGTGGTGAAACTCGACATCGAGAGTGTGGCGAAGGATGCAGGCAACGTACGTGGTGCCAACATGGTGCTGCTCGGCATGGCAGCCCCCTTCATCGAGATTATCACGGTCGAGCAACTCCGCAAAGCCATCTCCGTCATCTTCGCCCGCAAGGGTGAAGCCATCGTCGAAGCCAACCTTAAAGCCTTTGACATGGGTGTGGAGGCAAGCAAGAAATAACAACCCCCTAAAACCAAACCAAAATGATTCACAATCCTCAAATGGAGTGCATGGACAGGGAGTCCATGCGCAAGTTGCAGTCAGAGCGACTGATTAAAACAGTAAAGACCTGCTACGAGAAGGTGCCTTTCTACAAAAAGAAGATGGACCGCATGGGCGTGAAACCCGAAGACATTCGCAGCATCGACGACATCTACAAACTCCCCTTCACCACCAAGCACGACCTGCGCGACGAATACCCCTTCGGGCTGCAAGCTGTTCCTCAGAGCGAAATCCGCCGCATCCACGCCTCATCAGGCACCACCGGCAAACCCGTCGTTGACACCTACACCGAGAACGACCTCAAGATGTGGGCAGAAGGTGTTGCCCGTGTCATGGCTGTGGGTGACATAGGTCCCGGCGACATCGTGCAGGTGTCTTACGGCTACGGCCTGTTCACTGGCGGACTGGGCGCACATGACGGAGCCGCTGTACGCGGAGCCGTTCAGTTGCCCACCTCAGCAGGCAACTCCGAGAAGCAAATCATGCTCATGAAGGACTTTGGCACGACTGCTCTCTGCTGCACTCCATCGTATGCCCTTCACTTAGCCGAGGTCATCGAAAAGAGTCCAGAGGTCAACGCAGAAGACCTGAAGTTAAGAGTCGGTTTCTTCGGAGCAGAGCCTTGGACATGGGGCATCCGTCGCGAATTGGAGAAGAAACTGCACATCAAGGCCATCGATATCTACGGACTCACCGAGATGTGTGGCCCCGGTGTCGGCGGTGAGTGTCAGTACCAGAACGGCACACACATTGCCGAAGATATGTTCTACCCCGAAATCATCAACCCCGAAACGCTGGAGCCAGTTGCACCGGGCGAACAGGGTGAGCTGGTCTTCACCTCCCTCTGCAAGGAGGCCATGCCAATCCTTCGCTATCGCACCCGCGACCTCACGAACCTCATCTACGAGCCTTGTGAATGTGGACGAACCTCCGTCCGAATCGGCAAGATTCTGGGTCGCTCCGATGATATGCTCATCATCCGTGGCGTGAATGTCTTCCCGTCACAGATTGAAACTGCCTTGACCGAGTTCCCCGTCTTCACGCCACAGTATTTCATCACCGTCGATCGCAAGAACAACGAAGACACCTTCGACCTTGATGTTGAACTCCGTGCTGAGTACTTCTCACCCAACCCAGCAAAGCAGATGCCGTTCATCAAGCCACTCTACGACCGTATCGTCAGCATGGTGGGCATCAAGCCTAACATCCACATCAAG
This sequence comes from Bacteroidaceae bacterium, assembly GCA_017448825.1. GTDB lineage: Bacteria > Bacteroidota > Bacteroidia > Bacteroidales > Bacteroidaceae > Minthosoma. The sequence goes on along the minus strand of JAFSKR010000046.1, from coordinate 6,681 downwards.
GAACCGGGCAACATTGAACGCTCTATTGGTAAGGCAAAGCACGTGCTCGACAAGAGAACCCTCTTGACAGATTGGAAATAAGCCTCATCCGCACATACCCCATATACACAAGCAAGCCCCGCCATCGTCCATTGCGATGGCGGGGCTTTTTCTTATCCCTCATGCCTCCTTTTGCCCGACAGGTCAACCGTGCATGCCTCCCTCGCGAAGGCATTCCCTTCTACTTCACCAGCACTTTCTTTCCCTTCCTGAGATAGAGTCCCTTGCTGACGGGTCGCTCTGAGAGGCGCATGCCGCTGAGGGTGTACCAGCCAGAGGATGGCGTCTCGGCAGAAGGCTGTGGCGACACGATGCCCCCCATGCCCGTTGCATCAGCCATGAAGTCGAAGGCGGCCAATCCGTCGGCAACGGCTATGCCTGTCAGCGACTTGTTCATCAGCAGAGAACCATCGGTGTTGGGATGGAACAACGTGGCACAAGGTGCCGAGGTGTTTGTCAGTTCATCATTACCCATATACGGATACGCCCACCCACTCGCATCGGTGGGGCTGGTCTGGTTGTTAGCCGGCACTATCGTATAGTGGTTCACTCCTCTACTGTTAGGCTCCGATTCAGGCCAAAACCAATACTGAGGTGCAAAATCCACATGAAAGACCAGCAATCCGCTGCCCGGCAAGAGCGCGTCCCACCCTTTGGGTTGGCGGTTTTCCACCATGTAGAACTCGTCAGGATGGCCTTCGTTGCGGATGATATAAGCCCGAGGCTCGTCGCTCAGAGCAGGCATATTGACCACCTGAACGGGAGTCCTCAGTTCGGTAGGCGTAAGCCATCCCATCAGCATGCGTTCGTGAGCCGAATAATTCACGGGGCGGGTGCCACCTTTCGTATAGTAGCCACTGTCCATGATATCCCACCTGTTCAAGACAGTATTATTCGGGGAATAGAAATCGGGGAATCCGAAACAGTGGCTGTACTCATGACAGAGAACACCAAAAGAATGATAGAGTTCCCCCAATTCATTCACGGCGCAATAGCAATCGACCGTGTAGGTCTTGCCCTCGTGAAGAAAAGTGCGCGCTTCCCGATAAGAGTCGGTCTCCTTCGTCAGGTCTTGGTGCATGGACAGCCACCACTGGTGAGGCCAAATGCAGTTAGTACCCCCATCAGCCATGCCCTTTCCGGCATAGATAATGAGCAGATGTTCCACTTCGCCGTCGTCATTCCAGTCGTAAAGGCTCCAGTCGATGTCGCGCTCCAGCAGCGTATCCAGCACATCATCCACCAGATACTGAGAGTTCTCGTCGTCATCCGAGGTGCTCTGATACTTAGATGCCTCACCCACCTCCACATACTGCAAGTCGAACGACAGCCGGAACTGCCCGTCACTCTGGGCATAGAAGTAGTCATGCACCGACCCCACAAAGGGCGCCTCGCTGAGGTTCTTCTGATTGAGAATCTTATTCCACAGCGCCAGGGCTTCCGACTCCGTGCCCTGGAAGGGACGGTCGCTATACGATGCCAGCACTACCAACTGACGGCGGTCACCCCGATAGAGATCCGCGTCAATCGCCTCTTTGTCCATATAAGAAGCTGAACGCCGCAAGACCTTCCGGGGGAGCAACGTGCCGCGCCGACACCCCCGTGTAAGCAACCGTTCCTGAGCCATCGGCTCCTGCGCCACCTGCTCCAACGCCTGTTCCTGCTGCGCCCTTCCGCCAACTGGCCCCAGCCACATCAGCCCCATGAGCAGCAGTCCTACACCCAATTTCTTTCTCGCTTTCATTTGGAAGTTTTTTTGCACAAATAAGATTATGCTTTCTTTGCAAAGGTAGGAAAAACCAAGCCTATCTGCCAAACAATTCCACCCTTTTAACTCAAAAAGGCCCGAAAAAGATACTTCATCCTCGCTTTTCCATGTTGAGCACACCCCACAATCACGCCACCGCACTCCCAGTTTCTCCGACACGGAAGAAAAGCAGCCATCAGCGATTTTCAAGCCACGGACAAGGAAAATTCGGGAGAGGAAAATGGGAATCCATTCCCTGTTTGCAAGGGCACATGGACGTTTTTGAGGGTTCGGTGCCAAAAACTTGGGCGAAAAGGCAAAAGAAGTAAAAAGTTTTGTGTAAATTTGCAAACGAAAACATATTGTATTTGTTCTTATGACAACACCTTTAGATTACCAAATAGTCACTGAAGCCATCGACGGGATGGCGTTGGGTGACTTCTCGCAAGCCACGATACGCGACATCCAGTCGCTGTCGCGTGTGCTGGAGGAAAAGACGGGACAGCAGGTGATACACTTAGAGATGGGTGTACCAGGACTGCAACCATCAGAAATAGCCATCAAGGCTGAACAGGAGGCACTTGCCAAGGGCTGTGCCACGATTTATCCGCCCAACGGCGGCATCCCACGCATCAAGGAGGCAGCTTCACGCTTTGTGAAAGCCTTTATCGGGGTTGATGTTGACCCACTTTGCTGCATACCAACCACAGGCAGTATGCAGGGCACCTTTGCCACCTTCACGGCTTGGCACCATGCAATACCTGAAAGGGACACGGTGCTATTCATCCACCCAGGCTTCCCTGTGCAGACGACACAATGTGACGTAATTGGCCTGAAACACATAGGACTGGACATCCACGACTACCGTGGTGAGGCACTGATACAGAAACTGGACGAGATGCTGGCAGGAGGAAACATCTGCGGCATTGTCTATTCAAACCCCAACAACCCTTCGTGGGTGTGCTTCAATGAGGAAGAGCTGAAGGGCATCGGTGCCTTGGCTAATCAGTATGACTGCATCATTCTGGAGGACTTGGCTTACTTCGCGATGGACTTCCGCCGCGACTTGAGCCATCCGTTTGAGGCTCCTTATCAGGCAACCGTGGCAAGATACACAGACAAGTACATCCTGGCGGTGTCGGGCAGCAAGGCATTTTCGTATGCCGGTCAGCGCATCGGTGTGGCTTGCATCAGCAATGCGCTGTATCACCGTGTTTATCCTGCACTGGAGAAGAACTTCGGTGTGGGTGAGTTTGGCAACTTTTTCTGCAACCGACTGATGTACACGCTCTCCAGCGGCACGACCCACAGTGTGCAGCATGCAATGGCGGCACTGATGGAGGCTGCTTGCGACGGGAAGTATAACTTCTTGGCTGACGTGAGGGAGTATGGCAGAAGGGCGAAATTCATGAAGGACGTGCTAATCGCCAACGGCTTCTACCTCGTGTACGACAACGACCTCGGTGCCCCGTTGGCTGACGGCTTCTACTTCACAGTGCAATACCCAGGCATGAATGACCTTCAGCTGACCCGCGAACTGATGTACTACGGCATCGCGGTGTTCCCACTTGACACAATGGGCAGCAATGAGCAGGGTGTGCGCATCTGCACCTCATTCTTCTCGAAGGAGCAGGAACCAATCTTTAAGGAAAGAATAGAACAATTTAAGAAAAATCATTCAATAAAATAGTAGAATAATCCCCCACCAACATTCTACTCCTCCCCTCGCAAGGGAGGTGGGGGAAAGGTCTTTTTATGGACGATAAATCACCCTATCTGCATCCGCAATACGAGACGATGTCTCGTGAAGAGATTCAGAAACTACAGCTGGAGCGTCTGCAAGCCACTGTGAAGCATTGCATGAACTCTCCATTCTACAAAAAACGTTTTGAAGAGGCAGGACTGAAACCTGAGGATATCCAAAGCCTTGACGACATCCGCAAAATACCCTTCACCACAAAGCAAGACCTGCGCGACACCTACCCCTTCGGTATGGCAAGCGTACCTCTGCGCCAGTGTGTGCGTCTGCACTCCTCATCGGGCACGACTGGCAATCCAACCGTTATCCTGCACACTCAGAAAGACCTTGACGAGTGGGCGAACCAAGTGGCACGCAACCTCTGGATGGTAGGACTGCGTCCCGACGATGTGTTCCAAAACTCGTCGGGCTACGGTATGTTTACAGGAGGTCTCGGTTTCCAGTATGGAGCCGAAAAACTCGGTATGCTCACCGTGCCAGCAGCAGCAGGAAACTCGCTCCGCCAAATTAAATTCATCACCGACTTTGGCACTACCGCCATCCATGCCGTGCCCAGTTACGTGACCCGTCTCTATGAGGTGATGCAGGAACAAGGCGTTGACCCTCGCAAGGACACGAAACTGAAGGTGCTGGCCATCGGCGCAGAACCTCACAGCGAGGAACAGCGTAAACGTATCGAAGACATGATGGGTGTAAAGGCATACAACTCCTTTGGCATGAGCGAGATGTGCGGCCCAGGTGTGGGCTTTGAGTGCAAGGAGCAGAATGGCCTGCACTTCTGGGAAGACTACTACATCGTGGAGATTGTCAACCCCGAGACCTTGGAGCCTGTACCCGATGGCGAAGTGGGTGAAATGGTGCTCACCACCCTGTGTCGTGAGGCGATGCCACTGCTCCGCTACCGCACCCGTGACCTCACCCGTGTGTTGGGTCACACTTGTCCTTGTGGTCGCAACCACATCCGCCTCGACCGCATGCGCGGACGCAGCGACGACATGATGGTGCTGCGTGGCGTGAACATCTTCCCCATCCAGATTGAGAAGATTCTCATGCAATTCAAGGAACTCGCCAGCAACTACCTCATCACGCTCACCACCGACGAGGACAACGACAACATGACCGTAGAGGTGGAACTCGAAGAACTCTTCACCGATGACTTCCAACGGCTGCTCAAACTACAGAAAGAAATCAAACGCCGTCTGAAAGACGAGATTCTCCTCACTCCACACGTGAAACTCGTGCCCAAAGGCTCACTGCCTGTCAGCGAAGGCAAGGCTGTCCGTGTAGTAGATAAGAGAAAGGTTTATCAATAGCCCCCTAACCCCCGAAGGGGGAAGCCATCCGGGTTGTCCCGTGATGATTTCAAGTCGGGGTTCACTATCAAGGCCATCCCCCCTATCCGAATGGCCTCCCCCTTTGGGGGCCGGGGGGCTTTATGACAATCAAGCAACTATCCATTTTCATCGAGAACAAGGGCGGCACCCTCATCAAGGTGCTCGACCTGTTGAGCAAGGCAGGCATACAAATCATCGCATCGACCGTGGCCGACACAAAGGACTACGGCATCTATCGAGTGCTCACCAACAACTCTACACAGGCATACCTCATCCTGAAAGATGCTGGCATCAACGTGCAACTCTCCGACGTGTTCGCCCTCAGCATTGACGACCAACCTGGACGTGCCGCTGAAGCCATCAAGGATATCTCTGCCGCCAACGTGAGCATCCTCTACCTCTACTCCTTCCTTTGGAAAGACAAAGGTGTCCTCGTCTTCCGTGCCGACCCAAGCGAGAAAGCCAAGGAGACCATCATGCTCAATAAACTGACATTCCTGACGGAGGCTGACTTCAAGTAAGATGACGTTACTCGAAGGACTCAATACGGGCGACCGCTTCGCCCACAGCATCGGGGCGCAACTGACCGAAGTGCGTGATGGCTATGCCAAGGCGGAACTGACGGTGGAAGAGCGGCACCTGAATGGGGCTGGCGTGTGCCAAGGTGGGGTGATGTACACATTGGCCGACCTCGCCTTTGCAGGTGTGGCTAATTGCCACGGCATCTTGACCTTAGGCATCAACAACACCATCACGTTTCTGAAGTCGGGGCAGTTGGGCGACCGCATCATTGCGGAATGCACGGAAACGCTGGATCACCACAAGTTACCTTATTGCGACATCCGTGTGACCAACCAGCGAGGCGAACTGCTGGCTGCCATGACGGGACTCGCCTATCGCACGAAAAAGGACTTTCCATTTGAGGCACTGATGTAAGTCGTCAAATCGGAAGAAAAAGAATGGGCAATACAACATGGTTGACATCAAACTCGATATTCACACCCACACCCTTGTGTCAGGTCATGCTTTCTGCACCCTCAACGAAATGATAGAAGAAGCGCGGAAGCATGACCTGACATTGTTTGGTGTGGCGGAACACGGCCCGGCCATCCCTGGCACCTGTCCTGTCGTCTATTTCCGCAACCTGCACGTGGTGCCACGACAATACGGAGAGATGCGGCTGCTGCTCGGTGCCGAACTGAACATCATCGACTATGAAGGCAATGTGGACATCACCGACTCTCACGTGCTCGACTGCATGGATCATGTGATTGCCGGGCTCCATTCGCTCTGCTATACTGACGGCACTTGGGAACAAAACACCTCTGCCCTGATGGGGGCTATAGAGAATCCTCACATTCACATCATCTCTCACCCCTGCGACGGTACGGCATCAGACTTTGACCTCGAAGCAGTTGTGCTGGCAGCCAAGCGGACAGGCACCCTGCTGGAATTGAACAGCAGTTCGCTCAACCCCACACGCAACAAGACGCTTGCCCACCCCATGTTTGTGAAGATGCTGCATCTCTGCAAGCAACACGACACCCCCATCATCCTTGGCAGCGATGCCCACCATACCGCTTCTATTGCCGACTACCGCTATGCCCTCCCCTTGCTGGAAGAGACCCTTTTTCCCGATGAACTTATCATCAACGATAAGCCTCAACTTTTCCTCCAAACGATTGGGAAATAACCTTTTCTTCCCCTTTTTTCATCTTTCCGACAAAAAAAGTAGGCAAAAGTTTGGTCAGTAACAAAAAAAGCCCTACCTTTGCACTCGCAAAACAAAAAGCAACATTGGT
>JAFSKR010000045.1 GCA_017448825.1 Bacteroidaceae bacterium | reverse complement strand
TCTGACATTACCTCTCAGTTTGTGAAGGGCGGGCAGTACCGCTTGGGGGTGTTTCCTCCCTGAAAGGATGACCGGCACTTCAAAAAAGCAAAGACGCTATCGAACATAGATGAGACAAAGGTAAATCTATCGGAGATAGAACGAAACGGACGCTATCGAACATAGATGAGACAAAAGCAAATCTGTCGGAGATAGAACGGAAACGGACGCTATCGAACATAGATGAGACAAAGGAAATCTATCGGAGATAGAACGGAAAGGACGCTATCGAACATAGATGAGACAAAGGTAAATCTATCGGAAATAGACTAAAGAGACTCTATTGAAATTTACAAAAACCAATTATTAACAAACTTAAAAACTAAACTGAAATGAAAAAGACTTTTAAGTTGATGCTCGCCTTTGCCCTCGTGGCACTGGGCAGCACAAGTGCTTGGGCCGTGAAAGCCAATGGTGATACTTTCGCCTATGGCTATTACAACTACCAAGTGCAAGCCGATCCTGATGCTTCCAACAATTTGAAGGTAGCGATTACGGGTATTAGGGCTGGTTATGAAAGCAATGTCAATGTGGCTGGTGAACTCAGTATTCCTACGACTTTCGACATGCCTGACCTTGACATTACTTACCATGTGTCAGTTACAGGTTTCGCTACAACCACGTTCCAGAATCTCACAAATGTTACAAGTGTATCTATTCCTGCCACCTTCACCGAAATCCCTGCTAACGCGTTCATGGGCTGTACAAATATCACCAGCATCACATTCGCAGCAGGTTCGCAGGTGAGGACTATCGGTGCCAACGCTTTCGGTACGACGAGAATCACCAACTTCGACTTCTCGCCTTGTGTGAAGTTGGCAGAACTGGTAGATGAGACTTTCGTGGAGCCAGGAGAGAGTAACTCGTTCATCACAACGATTACACTTCCCTCTCAGCCTTACTTCAAGCACATCAACGGTGCGTTCAAGAACCTCACCAATCTGGCGACTCTCAACGGCTTGGAGAACACCTATGTGACGGAGATTATCAATAATGCTTTCACTGGAACTAAACTGAAGAGCATCAGCCTTCCTGCCACAGTGAAGTACATCGCTTCTAACGCACTGGGAGGCACTACAGTTGAAAGCCTCACCATCAACGTGAGAGACCTTGAGTATCTCGGTGGTGGTAGCGTAGGCGCTTCTCCTGCTTATACTTGGACTTCCGCTGCAGCGGTCAACAACCTCTTCGCTGCTGCAACTAACACAACTTTGAAGAGTCTCTCACTGACAGGCACATTGAAGGGCCAGATCAGCGCAAACGCATTCCTGGGCTGCACTGCTCTGCAGACAGCTACAGGTCTGAGTGGTGCACTCGACCTCACTACTGTAACCTTTGGTTCTAAGGCTACTATCGAAGGAAGTGCATTTGAAGGCTGTACTGGTATCACTTCTCTGACAATTGGCGACATTGCCAACAACGAGACTGGCGCATTCACCATCCAGGGTGATGCTTTCAAAGACTGTACAGGTCTTACAGCTGTCACTATCGGCAATATCTCGACTGCAGACGCGGTTGAAGATGGAGCTTTTGCTGGCTGTACCAACCTTGCTACTGTGATTCTCGGCAACATCTCTGCTACAGGTGCTATCGACGGTGACGCATTCGTTGCAGACAAGGCAAATTATACGGACGCTACAAAGAACAAACTTGCCAGTGTCACTATCGGTGACCTCACTGCTACAGGCGCTATTGGTGCCGCTTCGTTCGGTAAGTTGCTGAAGGACGTGACTATCGGTTCTGTTGTGGCTAATGGTACAGTTATCCCTGCTGGTGCATTCGTGTGGGCAAAGATTAGTGCAGCTACCCTGAATCTTGCTTCAGCCACAGGAAAGTACCTCAGCCAGAGTTCAGCAGACCCTGCTTCCCCCGCAATCGCTGCTGGTGCATTCGACATGAGTGCCATCACAGGTCTTCTTGCCACAGAAGTTTATCCTGTCATCACTATTGGCGAAATCCGCTCAAAAGGTGGTGCATTCGCTGCTGATGCCATCACTTCACCTGCATCTATCAATACTCTCACCTTCGCTGGTGACATTGCCGCCAATGGTATTGACGTGGAACTTCTGAGTGCTGCAGCATTGACTGCCATTACATTCAATGGAAAGATTGGCGCAGCTGGTCTTGCTACTGGCTCATTCGCCAATCAGGTAAACATTGCCACTTTCAACTTTGCTGGTGAATTGGCTGCAGGTGCTGTTGCTGCTGGTGCATTCGACGCTTCTGGTCTTGCTGCTGCAACCATCAACTACACATGCGCAGATGTTGACGACTACACCGTCAATCCTTTCGACAACAACGCTTTCTCTGCTACAGCCACTGACGCTACTGCACGTTTCATGAGCCTGAACGTAACTGATGCTGACCTGTTGGCTGAGTTTAAGGATGACGTTTATGGTATCGGTGCAAACGACGCTACCCGCACAAGCGATGCATTCGATATCTTCCTCGTAACATTCCCAACAACCCCAATTACACCACCGGCTATGACCTTCCCAGCATACGTTGGCAAGAACGCATCAAGTGTGGCATGGGCTCGTTATGATGACTTTGGTGCTTGGACTGTCGACATTAACACCGATTACGATGTTACCGATCTTGGTCCTCTCACCAATGGTCCAAAGGTACAACGCTACCAGACTATTGATGGCACTAAGGTGAAGGTGACACTCTACGGTGTATATACCGACGAGGATGACAACGCCAAACTCTCTACTGTTTACATGGTGCCTCTCAAGGTTACAGCCGGTTATTATGAGGTATCTGCAACAAATGCCAAGACTATCATTGCGAAAGTAGAAAGCAGAGGCGACGCATTCGCTGCCGGTACAACACTCCATGTGCCATTCACTGATGCATACGTTGTTGCCAACAACTCTGTATGGACAGACCTGCCAGCAAATGAGTTCACTTATTCAATTAAGGTTCACACTCACCAGCAACTTTGGGATGCGGTTGCAGGTTATGAAGACATCTGGAACGGTTTGGCTATCGGAGCCACTAATGCTCTTGCTCCTTACGCACTCTTCGTGATGAACAATCCTGCAAGCGCAAACTTCACAGGCTTTGACATCAGCCGTATCACCTTCACAGAAGGCAACGCTGCATACCTTGGCAACGGTTGGTACTACACTATCCTGAAGAGTTACGACAAGAAAGAAAATACTGCTGAGGCTTCTGCACGTATCGTATGGCTTGACGACGATGAGGCAACAGCCATCTTCGGTGTGAAGGAAGAGGCTGTGAAGACTGCTGCCGACAAGTTCAACGGTGCTATCTACAACCTGCAGGGTGTTCGCGTTGACGAGTCTTACAAGGGCATCGTTATCAAGAACGGCAAGAAGTACCTTCAGAAGTAATCAATGTGATTCTCAATAAACTTAATTAACACACTCTGAAGTTCGTGCAGGGAGCACCCCTCCCTGCACGCTTCAATCAAAAAAAAGGTAAAAAAACTTATGGACAAGAAATTCTATTTAGAACCAGAAATGGAAATCCTGGACATCCAGTTGGAAGGCACTCTTCTGCAGGCTTCAATCCCTGAGAATGACGGTGAAGTTGGTGGCACAACCGTTGACACTGAAACACCTGGTTGGGACGACCAGTTCTAAGCATACAACTTATAAAAAGATTCGGGGGGACAGACGCATAAGGTTCTGTCCCCCCGAAATATACAGATATCTCTAATTTTTATTTCCCAACATAAAAAGAATCGAGTATGAACTTAAAAGTGCATGATGAAAAAATGGTACGTTCAGGACAATGAAAGCGGACGCACTCGTGAAAAGTGCGTCCGCTTTCTTATGGGTAGTCTTCTTATGTGTATATGCCTGTCCTTCCCGCCTTCCGTCACCATGAAAGTGAACTTTTATCTTAGACTTATGTGTGAAGAACTGGAGTTTCAAGTTTCTGAACTATTTGTTGTTCTCTATAATCTTGACCATTTCAGCAGGTGTCACAACGATTGGTGTCTGAGGAAAATGGCGGAGATTTCCTGTCACGACATGGCTCCCCTCTTTCGAAAGAGCCACTTCGTAGAACACCCTGTCGTCTGGGTCGAGAAAGTTTTCCTTGCTCTCCGTGCGGTTAAGGTACAGCCCTGTCTTCACCAATCTAATTACTGCCTGTATGCGCTCGTCGCTAAAGTCAAACTTACTACGATGCAACACCTCATCGTATTCGCTGACAATCTCATCGTTGTAGAGCAGCGTGATACGACCGTCAAGTACGTAATTGAGCAGGATTACGGTGGGCGAGTCCTGTCGTCTCGACATCAAGGCAGAAACAAGCACGTTGGTGTCGAATACTGCGTAGAATCTTTCCATTACAATACGGCTTTTCTTGCCTGACGCGATAGGCGAATCTCATTATTGATGTCATCGAGTGACATTTCCGAGTTGCCGTTCTGTTCACTCCGCATGCGCATGGCTTCAATTGCTTTACGGGCATTCTCCTTGATGGTTTTCCTGCTCGTATTGAACTCTATGAGCAAGGTCTCAACCTGATGCTGCAACCAATTATCCATTGCCTGTTCATCAGCAAATCCCCGGCGTGTCTCGTTAATCAAATCGTCGTTTAGGGTGATACTATACATACACATAACCTTTCCTTTCTTTTAGTTTCACGTTGCAAAATAGTGTTATCCAATCATTGCGGCTGTTGTTATACGTCTTTTATTCATTTGCAAAGGTACACTCTTTCCTTTTTCTCTCAAAATTTTTCAAGGACTTTTTCCCGCGAAACGAAATTTATCCAACACCTCCCTGAAAATCTTTTGGAAGATATGAATAAAAAAGTGTGTTTTCGTAGCAAGAAGTTCAACAAGAGATATGGGCACAGGCAAATGCTTGTGTCCCTTTTTTGTGGGATGTGGAATGGATGGAAATGTGAGAGTTGGTGGGAATAGTGGGAGAGATGAGGGGGAGCTTGTGCATAAGGCACAAAAAAACCTGCGAGACGATGTCTTGCAGGTCCAATTCTCTTGGGGGATGTGTGTATCCCGAAAAGGTTTGTTCGCTCTGATTACTCAGCAACAACTGAGTCAACAACAGCAGCCAAAGTGTCAACAACAGTGTCAACAACTTCTTCTACAACCTCAGTGTCAACAGCAACAGTGTCAACAGCAGGTGCTGGAGTGTTGTTGCATGCTACGAAAGAAACAGATGCAGTGAGAGCGATTGCAGCAACAGCTGCGAAAACCAACTTTTTCATAATTTTTTTTACTTTTAATGTGTTAAACAATTAATTCTTTTTCAAAACCGCTGCAAAGTTACGGACTTTTAAGATATGATATTCTCTTCAAGCCCTTTTTTTTCATTTTTTTGCAAAAAATCTTTGCTTTTAGGGAAATTAGGGAAAGTTTTAGCGTAAAATTGTCAATTGTGCGCGTGCACAAGAAGGTGTCTCTTGTTGCTTATATAAGGCTCGTTTTGCCTCCATATAGGCGATGGGGGTGTCGGGGGCGATGTTTCCTTCTTATAATATAATAATGTGTAATTTCCGTCGGTTCAGAGACGCATGAGGGGGACTCTCAGGGATGGTGAGAGGACGAAATGTTTCAAAATGTTGTCAAAAGGATTGTTGTTTGAGCAGAAAAAGTGTATCTTTGCATCCAAATTGACAAAATAGAATGAAAAAAGAAGTATTAAAGAGGGGGTGCGCGTTCCTGCTTTCCTTGTATATGAGCCTTGTTGCGTTTAGTCAGGGTGTCAATATGCTGGAAGGTACGGTGGTGGACAACAACGGTGACCCGATGCCTGGTGCCGTGGTGCGTGACCGCCAAGGTAACCGTCATGCTGTGACGGACATGGAGGGCAAGTTCAAAATTGAGGCTGTGCATGAACGTATTGTGCTTGATATCACTTTTCTGGGCATGAAACCTGCTCAGTGGAAGGGTAAGCGAGGTGACTTTGCCTTGATTGTGATGGAGGATGACACGCAGCAGTTGGAAAATGTAATCGTGACAGGTTATCAGCAGTTGGACCGTCGGAACTTGACTTCAAGTGTCGTGTCGAAAGACATCGAAGACTTGAAGATAGGGGGCGTGACGGATTTGTCGAAGATGCTGGAGGGTAAGATAACCGACCTTGTGGCCATGTCGCCCAGCGGTGAGGTGAACGCGACGAACCGGATTCGTATTCGCGGCACCAGCACGCTTGTGGGCAACAGGGAGCCGCTCTGGGTGGTGGATGGCATCATCTTGACCGACCCTGTGGAGCTGACCAGCGACGTGCTGAACGACCCTGACTATGTGAACCGCATCGGCAATGCCATTGCTGGCATCAATCCGCAGGACATCAAGCGTATCGATGTGCTGAAAGACGCTGCCGCCACGGCACTCTACGGCACCCGTGCTGCCAATGGCGTGATAGTGGTCACCACCAAGAGCGGGCGCGAGGGAAAACCCATCATCTCCTACAACGGGCAATACACGTTGCGCAAACGTCCTTACTACACCGACTCGAAAATCAACTTGATGAACTCGAAGGAGCGCATCCAGTTTTCGCAGTATCTGGCTGAGCAGCACTACAAGTATCCGTCGGGGATGCCGAAGGTGGGCTATGAGGAAGCACTTGCCAACCTGTACAGTGGTGTCATCAGCCAGACGGAGTTTGAGTCGCAAGTGTCGGCGATGCAGTCGATGAACACAGACTGGTTTGACATCCTCTGTCACAACTCCTTCTCCCACGACCATACGGTGAGCATCTCTGGTGGTTCAGAGAAAGTGCGCTATTACACTTCCATTGGCTATTCTGACCAGGACGATGTCATCAACTCCACCTACAATCGCCGCTACACAGGTATGTCGAAGATAGACATGGATTTGTCGGAGAAGGTGAAGTTGCAGTTCAACGTGAATGGTTATCTGAACAAGCGTAAGTATGCACAGGACGATGCCAATCCCATCGACTATGCCTACAACACCAGTCGTGCCATTCCTGCCTACAATGCCGATGGCACTTACTATAAGTATCAGAAGAGCAGCACAGGCGGCATGATAGGATGGTATGGGTACAGCATCTTGAACGAACTTGACAACAGCTCCGTCAAGCAGCAGACGGACGCTGTGACTGCCACTGCCAACTTGCGCTGGCAAACCACTGAGAACTTGTTCTTCAATGCGGTGTTCTCTGCCAACGTGCAGAACGCCAGCATCGAGAAATGGTGGGGCGAGGACACTTTCTATGCCTCCAATCTGCGACGTGGCGAAGTGGATGCCGAGCGTGACTATAGCGGCACGATGCCATACGGCGGTGAGTTGACCAAACAGCAGTCGAAGACGGTGGGATGGACAGCACGTGTGCAAGGGAACTACAACAAGTACTTTGGCGGGTGGAACCACAACATCAACATCGCGGCAGGTCTTGAGGCCAGCAGCACCAGTTACAAGGGCGACACCTATACTCAACGCGGTTACTATCAAGACCGTGGACGCACCTTTGCCTCTGAAATTCCTACTGAATATACGGGCTATTGGAGTTGGATGCGTAGCAATGTTCCCACCATTACCGACACGAAATCGAATATGCTGTCGGCGTATGCCACCGTGTCTTACAGTTACAAGACGTTCTTCACGCTCAATGCCAACGGTCGCTACGACGGCTCCAACAAGTTTGGCAGCCGAAGCAACGAGAAACTGTTGCCCATCTGGTCGGTGTCGGGCAATGCCAATCTGATAGATATCTGCAAAATTGAAGCCCCTTGGCTCAACACGCTCACCCTCAAGGCATCCTACGGCGAACAGGGCAATATGTTGGACGACCAAACCTCCGAACTCGTCATCCGTAAGGGTAACATGAACGCCTTCTACAACGAGATGACTTCTACGGTGGCCTACTTCGCCAACCCCGACTTGAAGTGGGAAAAGACCCACTCCACCAACGTGGGGCTGGAGGTGTCGGTGCTGAACAACCGTCTGCAACTGGAAACGGAGTTCTTCTACAAAAAGACGACTGATGCCTTCCTCAGCAAGACGATTGCCGACATCAATGGCTTTGAGACCTACGTGGTCAACTCGGGCACCATCACCAACAGTGGCTTTAACTTCACAGTGACAGCCACTCCCATCAAGACCCGCAACTTCTACTGGATATTCTCAGGCAATCTGTCGAAGATATACAACAAAATCAAGACTGCCCCTGGGGCTGAAACCTACGAGTTGGAAAACTTCCTCAACGGTTCTGCTGTCGTGCAGGGTCAACCCGTCGGTACGTTCTATTCCTACCGATTCATGGGACTCAGTCCTCTCGATGGAGGTCCCGTGTTCGAAGACTGGGAAGACCGCTACGCCGAACTGGCCAATGCCGACAACTATACTACCTATACAAACGTGCTGGTGGCATCGGGCAAGCGTGAGCCAGACTTGACGGGAAGCATCAACAACACCTTCACCTACAAGCAATGGCGACTGGGCATCACGCTTCTCTACAATCTGGGGGCAAAAACGCGCCTGTTCCGCCTGTTCGACGGCATCAACGGCAATGGCTACTCGTCAGAGCTTAACGTGAACCGTGATATGCTCAACCGTTGGATGAAACCTGGTGATGAACAGACCACCACCATTCCTGCCGTCATCGGACAGGGCAATCCTGCTTATTGGTACTACAACACTCACTATGCCGAAAGCGGGTTGCTCACATGGAAGGGTGCCCACATTGCCAGCAACGCATGGGAGATGTACGACTATTCGGATGTGCGTGTGGTGAGTGCCAACTACCTGAAGCTGTCCACCCTTTCGCTCACGTATGAGTTTGCACGCAAACAACTGGAAAAGATGGGGCTGGAACGCCTTGCCATCACGCTGAGCGGCTACAACCTGCGCACTTGGTGTGACAGCCGTCTGCGTGGGCAGACCCCTACACAAGGTGGTTTCAGTCAAGTTCAACTCTCCGATACTCCCAGTTACACGTTGGGCGTAACGATTGACTTCTAAATCCTTCGAACGATGAAAAAGAAACTATATACCATTCTCAGTACGCTCGGTGCTTTGCTTTGCCTCACCAGTTGCAGCGACTTTCTGGAAGAGTACTCACAGGACACTGACTATGTGCGTTCGTGGAAAGACCTCGATGAGTTGCTCATCGGCGACTGCTACTGGCCTGTGGAAGACACTCAGAACTTCAATGCCCAGTCGAATCAAGGTATGTTCATCCACTTGCTGGCTGATGAGCTGGAAGAGCAGAACTCCGCCAGCTCGGGCAGAAGTGGGGGTATGTTTGACGACCACCAGCGCCTGTTCGGCTATCTGACATGGCAGCAGCGTGTGGGGCAAAACGAGACCTATTCGGGCTTTTTCCCAGAAAACACGCTGTGGACGCAGGCTTATAAGAAAATCAACATAGCCAACAACATCCTGAGCAGCCTTTCCGATGTGCCCCAGCGCAACGACGTGGAACGTGAAGGTGCAGCCAAGGTGGAAGGCGAAGCCCACTTCCTGCGTGCCTACTATTATTGGTTGTTGGTCAATCTGTATGGTCAGCCCTACGCTCCATCGACCGCTGCGACGCAACTTGGTGTGCCACTCAAGACAGCCCCCGAAGTGGAGGACATCAAATGGCAACGCAACACGGTACAGGAAGTCTATCAGTTGGTTGAGCGTGACCTGCTGGCGGCAGAGAGTGCCTTTGACCGTGTCACCACAGAGAAGAAAAGCATCTACCGCGCTGACCAGACGGCTGTCCGCCTGCTCCTGAGCCGTGTCTATCTCTATATGCAGCAATGGCAAAAGGCAGCGGACTATGCTCAGAAGGTGATTGACAAGCATGCCCAGTTGCAAGACCTGCGCACCAGCACCACTCCCATGATGCTGAAGACCAATGTGGAAAACATCTTCACGATGGGTGGCGACGACCTGCCTGTCATGCTCGACTACACTTGGCAAGGACTGCGAGTGAGCAAGTCACAGTATGATGCCTATGCCAGCAATGACCTCCGCCGTGTGCAGTGGCTCTGGAAGAGCGGAACCTTCCAAGGCATCACGCTCAGGGAGAATGGCGGTCAGTATCTGAGCATCGACCTTCCAGCCAAGACTTCCGACACCTACTACTATTATGCCTACACCTACTCCTTGGAGTATCGCACCTCGCCCGTCTCGTCGCTCTTCTGGCTGCGTTCGGCCGAGGCATACCTCAATCTGGCGGAAGCGCAAGCCTATTTGGGCGACGAAGATGCAGCTCGCGCCACCATCAACACGTTGCGTCGTGCCCGCTATGCCACGGGCAGCACTTGGGAACTGACCTCCACAGGCAGCCAACTCATCAGTGACCTGCGTCGCGAACGCCGATGCGAGCTGGTGCTGCAAGGCCACCGTTGGTTCGACCTGCGTCGATACCGTGTCTGCACCGTACAGCCCGAAAAGCAAAGTATCACCCATCACTACACCTACTACCAAGAGCGTGGGTCATCCGTTCCGTTGGAGACACACCAGTTTGTGCTGACCGAGGAAGACCCTTCATGGACACAGCCCATCCCACAAGAAGTGCTGGACTTCAACACGGGAATGGAGGGCAACGGCAATCTTTGGAGAGAATACACCGTGGTGGAAACCGAAAACTAAGAAAATTTGTAAATCGTCAAATCGTCAAATTGTAAATGAAAAAGATAGGACACATGGCAGGATGGGTGCTGCTACTTGCCACCCTCTTCACCTCTTGTGGCAAGGAGGATGCGTTGACACCCGACTATGAGAACCCATCCGACCATTTTCAGCCCGCTGCCGACGACACCAGCGAAGAGGCACAGTTGCGCCGCCAGTTCTTTGGTCAGACAGGGTGCTACCTGCTGTTCAACGACACCATTCAGCGTGAATATCTGGGCACAGACATCAATGGCGATCCACGTTACTTTGTGGAGACCCTCGACATGACCTATTCAGTGGGACAGTCCTCCACCGCCAGCACCCATTACGCCTACACCTATTTGGGAAGCATGGAGCAGAAACGCATGGCGGCGGCATTTCTGAACGACTACGTGCTGCCACATCTGACGAAAGTCCTGCGTCCCTACAGTTGGTTTGTCTGCAATGTCATCAGCAGTTGGACAGACACCAGCACCAGTGTCAGCAAACCATACGCCATCAGCAACCAGCGGTGCATCGCCATAGCAGGCAACTACCTGATTCAGCGAGAGCGGACTGACCAGCAGAAGGAGCAGTATGCGCAGCGCATCCTGAACATCATCATCGGACAACTGGCCATGAACCATAACGATGCCTTTACTGAGTTCTACAAGTTCAGCACAGACTACTACAGCCGTGACTATATGGCAATGGGGTATGCAGGTACGCCATCCAAGGACGAGTTGTATCGCATGGGCTTCCTCAGTTCCACCAGTTCCACGACTTTCCCCTCCACGACCACCGACCTGTATTCTTATGCCCTTCTGGCCATACAGTATGATGATGAGCAGTTGGAGAAGACCTATGGAGACTATCCCATCATCCTTCAGAAGGCTACAATAGTCCGGACCGTGTTGATAGAACTGGGATATGTGTTTTGATAGAAAGTAACAAGAGTCAAGAATGAAGAGCATGAAACACTTGCAATATAACATACTGTTAGCCATTTGCCTGATAGGGGGCATCGTTGTGGCATCGTGCAGTGACGATGACGATACGCCATCAAAGGTGAAAGCCGCAGCCTGCGGCACGTTCACCGACGAACGTGATGGCGAGGTGTACGGATGGGTGCGCTATGGAGAGTTGGACTGGATGAGTGAAAACTATCGCTATGACATCGGTGACGAGGTGAATAGCACCATCTATCTGGATGCAGACGAAAATGGGAGCACCAACGGTTCTTACACGCCCGATAGCCAACGTAATCTGGCGCGGTACGGACGTTTGTACACACTGGAGGGTGCCAAGGCGGCATGTCCCGAAGGATGGCGCATCCCGACTGACAACGACTGGCAACAGTTGGAGCAGGCACTGGGTATGCCTGCCTTTGATGCTGCCACGAACGGCTGGCGAGGCAACATTGCCCCCGTGATGCTGTCGGTTTATGACCAAAAGAGCGACCTGAACCTGTTATTGGGAGGCTACTATTTTGGCTATGCCATCCAAGGGGGCTGGCGGATGATGGGCACGTATGGCTACTATTGGTCAGACACACTCGATGCTGAAAAGGAAGGGCAGTTCTACTATGTGCGCAAATTGACCTATGCACGGGACGGGGTGTGCCGTATGAGCATGGAGCCTGCCGGGTATAAGCTAAGTGTTCGCTATGTGCGTGATGCACAATAAGATGTAAAAAAACGATGCTTCACAAAATACGCAGACAAGGAGTTTTCCTGTTCCTGACCATGCTGAGTGCACTGATGGTCAAGGCACAGTCGGATGCTGACAGCATCAACCATGCCGCTCAAGATGAAGACTTCGTGCGTGCCAGCCTGCTGACTGTGGGACCAGGCAACGATGCCGTGACGTGTTTCGGTCATGCTGCCATTCGGATGCAGTGTCCGTCGGCAGGGCTGGATTACTGCTTCACGTTCGAGATGAAGCTGGACCGAGGCGAGTACGTGAAGTTCTTGACAGGCGATGCCAAAGCAGGGTTCATGGCAGCGAGGACAGAGGTGTTTCTGGAGCAGTATCGGCAACAAGGCAGAGGCATTCATGAGTACGACCTCAACCTCTTGCCACGCCAGGAGCAAGAACTATGGCGCAATCTCGACATTGAGGTGGGACAGGATGCCCGATGGGACTACGACTTCATCCATCAGAACTGTGGCTCGATGTGTGTGTGGATAATGGAGAAATCGCTCCTCAACGAGCATATCGAATATGGTGAGCTGCCACCAGCACTGACCGGCACCTATCATGAGACCATCATGCACGTAGCGAAAGATGCGCCGTGGCTGAACCTCTACTTCCATGTGCGACACTTCTACCTGTGGAACGTGCAGGGCGACATCCGCCACAAGATGGATCCAGGCTTTTTGGTCTCAGCATGGCAACATGCCACCTTCACCGACGAGGAAGGGCATCATCGCCCCATCTTCTTGGCTGATAGGGAATTGGCACCGCAAACCGCTGAAATCGATTCGCCTTTGCTGACACCGACAGTGGTCTTGATAGCGATAATTATACTAACGTTATTATTCATATCTATAAAAAAAAGAAAGCTTATGAAGAAAATTTTTACTTCTCTGAGCAGCCGTCGCATGATGCTGACTGCTGCCGTTGTGTTCACTTCTGCACTCAACGCCTTGGCTGGCGGCGAGGACTGGTATGCCTACAAAGTACAGATGGATGCTTATCCGACGGGGGCAGGTGTGGTGTATGCCGACACCCTGGAATTTTATGACGAGAGCGAAATCAAGTATGCTGAAAGCATCGACCTTGAACTGACAACCACCAAAACGACTCTCTATGGTTATGCCAAGCCTAACGACGGTTGGCAATTCATCGGGTTTGCAAAAGACCAGGTGGATGAAGAAGGCAACGTGGTACGTGTAGATGAGGTGACAGTTGGAGTGTCCGATTACCTCCCATTCTCAATACTTTCTCTCGACAACGGCGTGGGCTCAACACACTATGACGAGACCACGGGCACAGAGGTGTCGGACGACTCGCTCACCGTTTCTGCCCTCATGCCGCTCGAACCGAACAACTATTTTCGCGCACTCTTCACTCACGTCTATGCCAAAGTGGATGACTATCAGAAGGCAATGGGTAGTGTAAGCATCGATAAACTCATTAACAACATAGGTGATCAGCTGCAACTCACTGCTACGCCCGCCAGCGAGTTCAATGAATTTGTTAACTGGACTGTCGACGGCGAGGTAGTGTCCAATGCACCAACCGTCACAGTGGATGTGAAAGGCGTTGCCACATACGAGGCACACTTCAGCGACAGTCGTACGGTGACACTCCACTTCCCCGAGGAAGGAGGTTTCATTGAGTGGTACAGCATATACGATTACGATTTGAACTATCAGGCAGAAGCCTATTCACCCTTTATCTATGATGGGTCTGAGAATAATTACATCGTCGAAGACGGGGGAGTGCCTGCTCTGTCTGTCATTTCGAGCGGCTATGCCGTAATGGGCAAAGTTCCAGCCATCCTCTATGGCTATGGAGACGTAACCATCAACCCATCTTCGCCAGTGGAAGCGGAAGAACCCTATTCAACAACCCTCTTCAAGTGGAGCGGCGAAGACGGCATCGACCTTGGCGACCTCAGTCAAGAGAACGACAAGTACTACACTTTCGACACAGCCACAGGCGATTTCTCACTTGTCACCAGCGGCACCATCGCTGCCAACAAGGTGTATATGCAGTTGCCTGACAGCCTTGTAGCACCTGAGATGGGCACACCCGAAACGCTGACGCTCATCAACTCTGATATTACAGGCATCAGCAGCCCCGCTGTGGAGAAAGCAACGGTGAAGGGAGGTATCTACGACCTCATGGGTCGCCGTCTCGACGCCATCCGTCAAGAAGGCATCTATATTGTTGATGGCAAAAAGGTGATTTACCGCAAGAAATAACCCCTCATGTTGAAGAAACTCGCATATATAACGCTGTTCTTCGCCTCACTTGCTGGGCAGGCACAAGAGAAGGAGTTCACGGTCAGAGGTAACGTCCCACTGCCCGACGGCTACAGTGTGGGCATCGTCTGTCATACCGACACCGCCTACTCCGTCTCTCTCGCTGATGACCATATCAAGGACGGACACTTCCTGCTGACAGGGAAAATCGGACAACCCATGTCGGGCACACTGATGACCAACAACCTGGAACTCATCGAGCAGAACGGATGGCCCATCGACTCTGTGCATTGGACATATACCGAGATTTTCCTGTCAGCAGACGAACTGGAAGTACACTGCGTGGGGCGTGATGAGGAGGGCAACCCTGTCCTTCAGATGAATGGGAGTGAAATTCAACAAGACTTCAACGAACTGCAGCAGCAGTATGGAGGCGCACAGGGTGACCACGTGTGGGACTTCATCGACAGCCATCCCCAGTCAGTCATCTCCGTCTGGCTCGCCAACCACTTGCTGGAACGTGCCTACAACTTGACTGCCGAAGAGGTGGAGCGACTGGAGAACACCATACAGGGCAATGCTGCCGACCCACAGCGTTTCGAGAAGTTCAAGAGGCAACTCGACGCGTACAAGACCACGGTGAAGAACGCACCGCTGACAGACCTTGAACTGAAGGATGTGGAAGGCAATACCTGTCAACTGGTGGACATCGTGCCACAGGGCAAATACGTTCTCATCGACTTCTGGGCATCATGGTGTGGCATCTGTCTCCATGCCATGCCCGATGTGGCGAAAATAGCTGAGGACTACAAGGAAGCATTCACGGTGGTGGGTGTGTCCATCGACACCGATGAGGAAGCATGGCATCGCGCCATGAAGAAGCATCCCGAACCCTGGCCGCAATACGTCACAACTCCACAGGGCTACAGCGACCTTTTCACCAAGTATCAAGTAGGCAACGGCGTTCCCTATTACCTGTTGCTTTCGCCCGATAGCAAGGTGCTCTGTTCGCCCGAAAACCCTGAAGAAGTACGTCTTTTCTTAGAAACCAACCATTAAAATTCAATTAGCATTATGAAAATGAAACTGTTATCTACACTTTCAGCCCTGCTGCTCATCATGGCAGCCTGCTCACAGAAGCAGCAAGGCTACACCATCACGGGTACCGCCGAGGGAACAACCGACGGCGACACCGTGTTCCTGTGTGAAATGCAAGGCTATTTCAGCATGATACCCATCGACACCGCCTACATCAAGGACGGAAAATTCGAGTTCAAGGGAGAGTGTGAAGGGGCAGTCCTTCGTTTCCTCATCCCTACACATGAGGGAGAAGCCACCACGATGGCACAATTCATTCTTGAAAACGCCGACATCACCGCCACCCTCGTGAAGGGTGATGGCGAAAGCAAAATCGAAGGAGGAGAGAACGCCAAGCTCTACGACGAGTTCATGAAAGGCGAGACAGCCATAGGCGAGCAGATGAACGCACCGTGGGAAATCGTGGCAGACTCCGCCAACAGTGAGGCTGACCGCCAGGCAGCACAAGCCACACTCGACTCTCTGCGTATGGTACAGGCCGACTACGAGAAAAAATTCATCATCGACCATGTGCCATCAGCCATCAGCGATTTGCTCTATGGCTTCTGTGCCCAGAACTTCACAGAGGCAGACCAGGAGGAAATCCTCAAGCTCTTCGGCGAGAAGCAGCCAGACTTCCCTACCTACAAAGCCATCATGGCAGAACGTCAGGCCACTGAATCCACCGCCATTGGCCATGCCTACACCGACATCCAGTTGCCCGACCCCGATGGAAAAACCCTGAAAGTGAGTGACTACGTAGGCAAGAACAAGTATGTCCTCATCGACTTCTGGGCATCGTGGTGTGGTCCTTGTCGTGCCGAAATGCCCACTGTGGTGGAAGCCTACACGAAGTTCCATGACAAAGGCTTTGAAGTCATTGGTGTGTCACTCGACAACGACAAAGACGCATGGGTGAAAGCCATCGAGAAACTCCAGATGCCTTGGCCTCAGATGAGCGACCTCAAGGGATGGGAGAGCGAGGCGGCTGCCACCTACCACGTGCAAGCCATCCCAGCCAACGTGCTGCTCGACCAGCAGGGCAACATCATCGCTAAAGACCTCAGAGGCGAAGACCTTCTCAACAAGATGGCAGAATTGCTCCCATAAGGATATAGGGCTATCATATTACAAAAAGGGCTAACACCGTAAAAAAGTGTTAGCCCTTTTTTTTGTTTTCTTATGTTGTGAATCAATTATTCAGCATCTTCTGCATCGCCTTCCACATCGTCTGCCACCTCGTCAGCAGGAACCTCAACAGGTGCTTCCTCTACGGGAGCAGCCTTAGGAGCCTCCTTCTTGACAGCAGGGTTCTTCTCGCCAGCTTCATTGACAACCTCGAATGGGATGACTACTGAAACCTCGCGGTGGAAGTGAGCCACAGCCTCATAGTCGCCAAGAGTCTTCACACCCTTGATGCTGATGAGCTTGCTGTCGATGTCGAGACCCTTCTCTGCCAATGCGGCAGCAATTTCCTTCGGACCCACAGAACCATAGATGTTCCGGCCCTCGGAAACCCTCGCCTTGATGGTGAGAGAAACACCCTCGAATGCCTTGGCACGAGCCTCTGCATCAGCCTTGATTTTAGCAATCTTGTGAGCACGCTGCTTCAGTTCCTCGTTGAGTTGCTTCACAGCCTTTGCAGTGGCAAGCACTGCAAAACCTTGAGGAAGAAGATAGTTGCGACCATAACCGTCCTTCACTGTGAGGACCTCGTCCTTATAGCCTAAGCCATGAACGTCTTGCTTAAGAATGATTTTCATACTGTCTTACCTCCTATATTTATTTCAACAAGTCTGTTACGAATGGCAGGAGTGCAAGGTGACGGGCACGCTTCACTGCCTGAGCGACACGGCGCTGATACTTCAGAGAAGTGCCTGTGATGCGGCGAGGCAGAATCTTACCCTGCTCGTTGAGGAACTTCTTCAAAAACTCAGGATCCTTGTAGTCGATGTACTTGATACCGCTCTTCTTGAAACGGCAATACTTCTTCTTCTTAACGTCAACTGTCGTAGGAGTTAAGTATCTGATTTCTGTAGGTGCTGCCATGATTATGCCTCCTTGTTCTTGTTACGACGCTTCTCAGCATAGGCTGCTGCGTACTTTTCGTTCTTGACTGTGAGGTAGCGAAGCACGCGCTCATCGCGGCGCATGTGCAACTCAAGTTTAGCAATCACTGTAGGGTCAGCCTTGTACTCAATCATCTGGTAGAAGCCAGAACCCTTTTTCTGAATGGGATAAGCCAATGTCTTCAAGCCCCAGTTCTCCGTGCTGATAATCTCAGCACCCTTGCCCTTGAGGTAATCGACAAACTTATCAGCCGCTTCCTTCATCTGAACATCAGACAAAACGGGAGTTAAAATGAAAACGGTTTCGTATTGATTCATAAAATCAATAATGTGTAAGTTTTGTTTGTTAATAATTAAGTTACTTGTGCACTTGAATCTCCAAATTGGACCTTTGAATTTTCAAAAAGCGGTGCAAAGGTACGAATAAATACTGAACAAATAAAGACAAAATGCACTTTTTTACCGTCCAAACGCAAATTTCTTGCCAAAAAGTTTCGTGGTTCGAAGAAAAAGTGCTTATTTTGTGGCTGATTAGAAAACAGCACTCAATCTAAAAAATAAAATATACAATGAAAAATCTCGGTATTATACTCATCATCGTGGGCGCATTGCTGCTCATTCTTTGTGCGCTCGTTCCATTCATGGGCGACATGGCAGACCAGAACTGGTACACATGGGGAAGCTTTTTCCTCATCATCGCAGGGCTCATCACACACATTATCATGAACAAGAAAATCGAGGCTGCCTAAAGACAACAAACGTTGTCTATCACCCCATTTTACCGTACAACAGAAAGCGGACGCACTTTTCACGAGTGCGTCCGCTTTATTTTTCACATCCCCCTGTCCCCCCTTGCCAGCGCGCAGCGGTTTTCCCGCAGCGTCTCTTTCCTCTTCCCCCTCCTATCATCCCGCATGGCCTCGCCCTTCACGGGGGTAGCGACCGTGAAGCAGAACGACTAAATGTCGCTCTGTAGGGAGCGACCGAGGCAAGTGGCCTCGCTGAGGACAGAAAGCCAACAGGGCGGAGAGGGTCTCCATACAGCATTGGGGCACAAACTTGTCCGTTCTCTGTTCTCATTCAGGCTTGTTTTGTAGCACACCGATTGTCTCGTCAAATTCCGAGATAATCTCTTCGAGCCGCGGATTGGACTTCTGTACAATGAGTGCCGCAAAATTATCCTGTCCCTCCGCGCGAATTTCCACCGTTCTCAGCACATACGCATCACGATTACGGTAACTGCTGAACCATCGAATGAAAAGGCGGCTCCGAAAAGCCTGTTTGCCGTCGCCAGTTTCGCAGATATAAAGAAGTATTTCTGGGTTTGCCGAAAAAAATGCCTCAATAAGGCGATATAAGGTATCTTTTAACTTTGAATCATTGGGCGATGGCTGACGGCTTTCGTTATTGATGAAAAACTGATAAGCACCAGTTTCCCAAATCGTAAAATCATCCATGAAACCGACTTTGAACAAAAATCCCACATCGGTTTCAACGTAAAAATCTTGTCCGTTCTCTGTCCATACCTTGTATGGAGCATAACGATTGACATAGTTCAAGTCAACAGCATTCATGGATTCTACAGGCTAAATTGCAGACGCTCCCGACGAATTCTTTTGAAATCCTCCTGTGCCCGCTCTTCCCATTCACGTTTCTGTTCCATTGTTCTACGAAACGCTGAGATGATTTCTTCTCTGGTTCTGTTTTTGATTGCTACTGACATGATTTACCTCCTTTTTCCGTTTCTCGCTGCAAAGATACATCTTTTATTCATATCCTCCAAAAGATTTGGGGAGAATTGTTGAAAAGAAAAAAGATAATAGTCTTGCAGATGATAGCAATATTTCTTTTATTGTTATTAGCTCTCCAAATTCTGGCATTGGCTTATCGTGGTGAACTATATAAACGTTGATTCACATAGTCATCATAAAGGTTTATCAAATACTCCAAAAAATCAGTAGTTCTTTTTTTGTATTTTTGCAAATCGGAAAAAGTAACCAAAGCCCCAGTATTGCTAAAAGTTGTGTTCCCATGTGCCAAAGAGTTGCGATACGTTTTCAGAAAAAGCAATGTATTCTTTGTTTCCTCTGTATTTGGAATATGCCCCAAGTTAATACCAAACTTCTTGCTGATATCTATTATTTTTCTTGCGTCCAGATTTCCCGAAATGCCTGAGGGCATCTTGTTATATTGAGTCTCGACACTTTCATGTTTGTCAACAATATATTTCACCGTTTTTCGTACATTCCCGATACCTGAATTTGGGTTAAATTGTAAATCTATCCAAATTTTCTACAGCATGTCAGACAACTCATCATACTTCAAGTGTTCATCATGGATGGCATCATAAATTTGCTGTACACAATTGTTGAAAGTCGATTCCACCAGATTGTATAACATCATGATGGCATGTGCTTTCATGCATTTTTGCATATTGTTTTCAACACTTAAAGATGCACCGTTTCCTTGATAAATGAGGGGAATACCTTTGTGAACTTCTATACCGTCAATATACCCTAGAAGAGTATAAAAACTATTTAAATCCTCTTTTCTACGATTGTATTCATCAATGATTTCCATTCAAAAAGGCTTGTTTTGCAAGGTCTATGCGTTTTTTGATTTTTTTTGCAGTATGCGTCTGATATCGCCCATCTATAGCACTATAGAAATCATTTCGGTTTGTCTTGTCTATTATTAGCGCATTTGGTACACACCGATCAATACCGGGATTATCTTTCAATGCCAGATATGCACCGACAGCAATAGCCTCAAAATAAGGCTTTGAGATGCCTATTACATTAGGCTTTTTTGCGAACCCTTGATTCGGATATACTGCACTCATAAAATCGACTAATTCCTGAAATGCTGCTAGTTTTTGTTTTTTTTCATCCTCTTTGAAAGACTGGTTTTTCTGTTGGATGTATGAGTCAAGAAATTTTGCCACCCCTTTCGCCTCAACTTGACCATAATTAGGATAATAATCTGTGAACGCAAAGAAACGGAGAAGAAGTTCTTCCTCTTCCCTGCGATTCACAAAGAACTTGGGTAGTGGACAAAGTGCTTGATAATGAGGTTCTTTTGCCAACTCAATAATGAAATCTGTAAAATCACCACGATAAATGCCGCGACGTGTTTCCATAGCTAACAGTGGAACACTGCTTGTATTGATACGATCAAACATCTCCTTGCGCACATCCTCCGTCGCATTTGCAGAAAGGACGATCATGCGTATTGGGGTGTTTCTGAACATCCTTTGGCGTGAAGCCGGAAGTTGAGAGAAACGAGTGTCGTTCATTTCGCTAAGTTTTGCCTATTACTCCTTCTGGAATTTGTTTGTCAATCTCTTCCTTGGTCAGGAGGAAGGGACCTTTCATATTTAGTTCTTTCATAGATTTGATTTTTTATTATTCTGTTTATGTTTGAGTTGATAATCGGGGGGACAGAACACATATATGCCTGTCCCCCCGAATCTTTTTATTTGCCTATTGACTGGGGGAATTTCTCTGAGAGTTTCCCCGTCAGCCAAAGCGTTTGCGAAGATGATTGGATTATGGAAGGAAGTCGTCTGCGCCACCAGCACCGCCTTCAGATGCAGCACCGCCATCGTCTTCGCCATCACCACTGGCGATAAGAATTTCACCTTCCAGAAGGAGATTGATTACCTCGAATTCTGGGGCTTCATAAAATTTCTTGTCCATGTTTTTTTACCTTTTTTGATTAAGACGTGCAGGGAGGGGAAAACTCCCTGCACGTACTTGAATAGTGTTAATTAAGTTTATTGAGAATCAGTGTGATTACTGCTGATAGAACTTCTTGCCGTCCTTGATGACGATGCCCTTGTATGCACCGTTCACGCGGATGCCCTGCAGGTTGTAGATAGCACCGTTCTCCACTGCATTGCGGTTCTCCACCTCAACACCGTTGATGAAGGTTGCATCTTCTGTGCCGTCCTCGCCAAGGATGACTACGCGGAGGTTAGCCTCAGATGGAATCTCGCCCTCGCTGCCATATTCCTTCACAACGTAGAACTGGTTTGCAGGCAGATAGCCAGTCTTGCGGATATACTTGAACACCAGACCATTGTTGCTTGCAGGGTTAGCGACGAAGTAGATTACCTTACCGGCTGCATACTGGCTGGCAATGTAGTCGCTTGAGAAGAGAGCATCGTTCACCGTCAACTCGTTGAAGATTGCGTAGTCAGCGAGTTCAGTGTCGTACAGATAACGCATAGTTGGGAGTTCATCGGTAGCCTCGGCTTTCACCACGTTGACTCCATCTCTCACGTGGTCACCCTTTGTAGAGCGTACAACTACAGCCTGACCTGCTCCGACGATATACTGACCGTTCCTCTTGGCAATTGGGTCAACGTAGATGATGTTCTCGTCAACGTATGCTGAATAGACAGTGATATTGGCTGTTTCACCAGCAATCGTTTGCTCGATGTCGATAGCATAGTTCTTGGTACCAGCTGGAGCCTTAAATGTACCCCAATAGTAAGAAGTGGAACTCTTGGAGAGTACTTCAATATCTTGCGATGGAATTACAACCGTTGCCACGAACTTCACGTTGAAGAGATTTGCTTCAAGGTTGTTGTAACCGTATGTGGCATCAGTAGCAACCATTTCAGTAGTGTTAAGCGTAATAGCAGGGTTGGCTTGAGTTGCATCTGCGAAAGCAGTCTGAACGAATGCCTGCATATCGCCAGCAGCGAGACCAAGGTCTGCTGGGTGCCAGTTGACAGTCTTCAAGTTTGGAGCCACGATGCTAGCAGGAGTAGAATGAGTCTGGGCGAATGTGCCGGCAGTGATTTTGCCAGCAGTGATGGCAACACCTGTTGGAGTGCCGTCCACATCCACGTCAAAGTTAAGAGTGGTCAGTGCGTTGTTGATGAAACCAGAGTTGTCAAGATCGGCAGTAATGGCACCTGTAAAGTTTATGACAGCAGCCTTACCGAAGACAGCAACGTCTGTTGCACCGCTGATGGCGCCGACAGTAGCGCTGGTGATGTCACCCGACACAATTGGGAATGTGTATGCAGAGAAGTCTGCAGAGACGTCGCCAATTGTCAACGTGGTTGCAGTACCACCTACGGGACCCTCGATTGAAGAAGCGGTGCCATTAGAGAATGCGGCAACACTGATGTTGCCCAATACTACAACGTCTGCAGCATCTGGATCCAACTTGATGGCATTCTTTTCAATTGTACCGCTGATAGCATAAGCAGTGGTACCTTCCTTTGCGCTGATGGACACGTTAGCCAGCTTAGAGTCAGCTGCATAGAAAGCATTTTCCATAATTGTTCCTGCAAAGTTCTTTGTGATGGTGAGGTTCACCAAGGCAGAAGTGGCAGAAGCAGCAACAGGAGCGTTGCCACCACCTACAAATGTCCAAGCCGTGTTGGCATCTGCCTGATTGATAGCATCAAAGAGGTTGGTTGTGCCACCAATATTGCCAGCAAGGGCAGTTGCGTCGATGTTCAAAGTTGCGAGTTTCACGCAACCAGCGAATGGACGACCTGTGATGGCAGTAACAGTGGCAGGGAAAGAAAGTGCGGGGAGCACCTTGTCGTTAGCAAAAGCATACTCACCTACAGTCGTGATGCCCGTGTTTTCAAGACCTTGGATGGTGGTCAAAGCAGCACAGTTGGCGAAAGTGATGCCAAGCGTCGTAACAGGGTTCACGCTGCCACCTCCTGTCCAAGTTGTCTTTACTGGCAGTTTGACAGTTTTCAAGTTACTGTTGGTAGGGGTCGTTTCGCTTACGAAGATAGGATCCGTAGCCGAGAAGACGAGGTGCCAGCAGTTCTTGAAGTCAAGATTTTCAATGATGGTGTTGCTCAGAGCATACTTTCCGATAGTTGTGAGGTCATTGTAGAGGAAGTTTGCACCTGCAGCGAAATACTCAGTAGCAGTTGCTACCACCTCTACCGCTTGCTTAGTTGCGAGGTAGAGACCACCTGGATACACATAACCTTCTCCCTGCTCAGCAGCGTACTCTGCATCGCCTTCACCCAACTGAATCTGGTCAGCCAGTGCATAGTTAGCCAATGTGGTGATGCACCATGGCAGAGTCACCTTACGCAGTGTCACGTTGTTGTAGCCAAAAAGAGGATTGAGGATCTTCAGATTTGTGTTTGTCAAATCAAGATCCTGAATGGCTGTGCCGTAGAAAGCGTAGTTGTTGATAGTCAAGTCACCAACACCTGTTCCTGGCGTAGTGAAATTTACAGTTTTCAGACCAGTGCAGTTCACGAACGCACCTTCAGTGATTGCAGTCAGCGTGGCTGGGAAAGTCACTGACTCAAGGTAAGTGTTGGCCACCTCTGTTGTAGCCGCTGTTGGAATAACAGTGTTAGCCGTTGGGGCAGAGGAAACCTTACCCACAAGAGTTGAAGTGCCGAAGAGGTTGTTCACTGTTGCCACCTTTGTGGGAGAAAGGTCAAGAGTCCCAATATGTGTGCCGGTGAAAGCACCTGCACCGATTGTTGCAATGTTGCAACCATCTTGGAATGTGATTCCTGTCACTTGCGACAAGCCTGCAAAACCATTGGCTTCAATCTCGACGATTTTGAAGGTGACGACCTGCTCTACTGGAGTACCACTCACTTCACCCTTCATGTTCAAAGCGATAGTCGACTTAATGGTGATGGTTGTAGGATCTGCATTGCCAACCGTCCAGTTAGTTTGCGAAACAGACGCTGTACCTGACCACACTCCTGAAGTCTGATTCATAGTTTTAATCTTGTACTGGTAACCGTCGTTGGTATATTGGGTAGAACCCACCAACTCAGCGGCCCAAGCACTTGTGCTGCTCAGTGCCACGAGAGCAAAGGCGAGCATCAACTTAAAAGTCTTTTTCATTTTAGTTTAGTTTTTAAGTTTGTTAATAATTGGTTTTTGTAAATTTCAATAGAGTCTCTTTAGTCTATTTCCGATAGATTTACCTTTGTCTTATCTATGTTCGATAGCGTCCGTTCCGTTCTATCTCCGACAGATTTGCTTTTGTCTCATCTATGTTCGATAGCGTCCGTTTCCGTTCTATCTCCGACAGATTTCCTTTTGTCTTATCTATGTTCGATAGCGTCTTTGCTTTTTTGAAGTGCCGGTCATCCTTTCAGGGAGGAAACACCCCCAAGCGGTACTGCCCGCCCTT
>JAFSKR010000044.1 GCA_017448825.1 Bacteroidaceae bacterium | reverse complement strand
CGGTGTGACTCAGACCACTTTGGGGGTTGTTTGGGGGAATCATCTGGTTACCCTTTTTACCTATTTATATATTCTAAAAGGTCGATTTAGAGGTTAAAAATGCAAGAAATGCCATAATATCATTATTTTGCACCGAATTTCACAAACCGACTTTTTTGTTATGAATTTCACCTGAATTTCACCACGGCAAAACAAAAAGCGGCTACCAATCTCGTAACCGCCTGATAATCAGAAGTGGACCAGCCAGGGCTTGAACCTGGGACCTCCAGATTATGAAGCTGAATGCTTGATGCTGCCTAATGTTTTCGGCTTTTCCACCTGTTTTTGAAACGATTCAATAAAAAAAGGTAACATTGCAGGAAGGATGACTGCCGAATTTTCGGTAACTTTGCAACCGAGAAACTAAAAGGCATCAAGATATGAAAAAGATTTGGATAGTAGGTATGATGCTGGCCATCATGGTGACGAACGTGATGGCACAGGGAAAATTTTGTATTGCAGAAAACGGAAAGGCTGCGGCCATCGTTGTGGATGAACAGGACTGGAAGGGTGTGATTCGGGCAGCGAAAGATTTGGGCGACGATGTGCGCAAAGTGTTTGGAACAGCCTCGGAAGTGGTGATAGGCAAGCAACCCGTGCAGGGCAGCATCGTGGTGGGCACCATCGGAAAGAGCCGTCTCATCGATGGGCTTGTGAAGCAGAAGAAGCTCGACGTAAGCAAGGTGAAAGGACAGTGGGAATCGTTCGTCATCGATGTGGTGGACGGCAGTCTTGTTGTGGCTGGCAGCGACAAACGTGGCACCATCTACGGTATCTACGAGGTGAGCCAGCGCATCGGCGTATCGCCGTGGTACTGGTGGGCAGATGTGCCCGTGCAGCATCAAGACGAAGTGTTTTGGGAGGCAGGACGCTTCGTACAACCCTCGCCGAAGGTCAAATATCGAGGCATCTTCATCAACGACGAATGGCCGTCCTTTGGCGGTTGGGCCACCGAGCACTTCGGTGGTGTGAACTCGAAGATGTACGCTCACATATTCGAGTTATTGCTGCGTCTGAAGGCCAACTACCTATGGCCAGCCATGTGGGCGACTGCCTTCAACGAAGACGACCTACTGACTCCGCAAGTGGCCGATGAGTATGGCATCGTGATGGGCACCTCGCACCACGAACCGATGATGCGGTCTCATCAGGAATATCTGCACCGTAAGGAAGCGGTCGGCCCGTGGGACTACAGTGTGAACAAGCAGCGCATAGACCAGTTCTTCCTCGAAGGTATGGAGCGCAACAAGGCATACGACAACCTTGTGACCATCGGAATGCGTGGCGACGGCGACGTGGCGATGGGCAAGGGCGACGACGAGGACAACATGAAGACGTTGCGCGAGGTCGTCAAGGGTCAGCGACAAATTATTAAAAAGGTATATGGGCGCGAGGATGCCGTGCCCCAGCTTTGGGCCATCTTCACGGAGGTACAGCGTTACTACGATGCTGGCTTCATGGTGCCTGACGACGTGACCTTGCTGTTCTGTGACAACAATTGGGGCTACATCCGTCGTATTGGGCGTGACTTCGAACGTAAGCGCAAGGGGGGACTCGGCCTCTATTACCATATCGACATGAACGGTGGCCCATGGAACGACCGCTGGGTGAACACGACCACCATTCCCAAACTGCGTGAACAGCTCAACCTCGCCTACCAGACGGGCATCGACCGCATCTGGATTATCAACGTGGGTGACCTAAAACCGAAGGAAGTGCCCATCGACTTCATCATGCATTATGCCTGGAATCCAAATGCCGTCCAAGCTGGCGACGAACAGGTATGGCTCGAAGGGTTTGCGGGTTCCGTCTTTGGTGCTGAACAAGCCAAGGAGGCCGCTGACCTCATTGCCAAATACTCCAAGTATAACCTTTGGCGCAAGGCAGAAGTGCAGGTGCCAGGCATCTTCAACCGTGAGGAAATGGCCTATACCGATAGTCTCTGGCTCTCGCTGTCTGCCCGTGCCGAGGCATTGAGGATGAAGATACCAGCCGAAGCACAGGATGCTTTTTATCAGCTGGTGTATTATCCCGTGGTGGCCAGTGCCGGTGTGGCAATGCTCTACAATGCTGCCACCCGTGGCAATGCCCCGTTGGTGCAGCAGTTGATGGCGCGCGACCAACAACTCAGCGACTATTACCATCAGATAGCTGGCGGTAAATGGAGCAAGATGATGCAGGAC
Organism: Bacteroidaceae bacterium; assembly: GCA_017448825.1. Taxonomy (GTDB): domain Bacteria; phylum Bacteroidota; class Bacteroidia; order Bacteroidales; family Bacteroidaceae; genus Minthosoma. Next base: position 93,661 of record JAFSKR010000044.1, on the reverse strand, counting down.
AAGCACATCGGCTATACCAAGTGGTCGATGCCAGACGCTCAAATAGACCCCACAACGTTGGGTTTCGATGTGAGCCATACGATTGGCTATTCTCCCACCGACACACATGAATACTCCATCCCTGCTTGCCAATATTCCCGTAAAACCGATGGGAAGGATGCCGCGTGGATGTTCCTGCCCGACCTCGGACGAGAGGAGGGCTGTATGGGCAGCAGCAATGTGCTCGCACAAAATAGCGGTGCCACCTTGGAATACGAAATTCGCCTGACGGATGAGGGGAAGGTGGCCATTGGCATCCTGCCTACCCAAGACATCTATCCAGCTCGCGGTCTTCGTATCGGCATCCAACTGGACGACCAGCCCATGCAGACCGTCGATGCCCGTCAGGGACTGCATGATGAGTTCCAGGAGTACACACCAACGAACATTGCTCGCTCGAAAGTGCTAAAACCCCTGCCTGCTCACGGCCATCTCACTTTAAGTGGCTACTGGAAAGGCAAGAAACTTCCCCGTCGTGACGAAGTGTTCGACAACCTCCGTTGGATCGAGGTTGCCTTCCAGACGACGCCCGGTCAACACACCTTGAAGGTCGTGATGATAGACCCAGAGGTGGTGGTGGAGCGAATCGTCGTCAACCCTGACAATGCACGTTACAGCTATTTTGGGAAGTGACCTTTCAAGCGACCAACAACATAGAATAATCAACCTAAAACAACAAACAATCACATGAAGCATACTTTATTGAAACCTATATTAGTGGCAGCGTTGCTCTGCATGAGCGGAGCACAGGCAGCTTTGGCGCAGACGAAAGCGACGGTGCGCCTTGACGCACAGAGTGCTCACCAGCGCATCACGGGCTTTGGCGGCTTCGTGTGCAGTCCTCAGTTTGGCTATAACCACATGTCGAACGCCGAGATCGAGAAGGTGTGGGGCAAGGGAAGCACAGTGGGGTGCAACATCATGCGCCTCTACATCCCCATCGGGAAATCCAGCTGGAGTCAGTCGTTGGCCACGGCGAAGAAGGCCAAGCAGATGGGACTCATCGTGTTCGCCTCGCCGTGGGGACAACCTGCCGAGTGGAAGACGAACGGAACCATCAACGCGAAGAACGAGGACGGCACGACGGGCAAGCTGAAACGGGCGAACTGGCCAGACTATGCCCAGTATCTGGAGGAGTACGTGCAGTATCTGCGTAAGAACGGCGTGGAACTCGATGCCATCTCCATCCAGAATGAGCCTGACTGGCCAGCACAGTATGCCGGTTGCCTGTGGGATGCTTCGGAGATAGCAGAATTTGTGAAGACCTACGGCAAGACCATCAGCTGCAAGGTGATGGCTCCCGAGACGCTGGCGGTGAGCGACACCTATGCCAATGCGCTGAACAAGACCGATGTGCTCGACTGTTTCGACATCTACGGCGGACATCAGTACGGCGGCATCCAGTCGGCCTACAAGAACCTCGCCAAGAAGGGCAAGGAAATCTGGATGACGGAATACCTAATCAATTGGAACGAGCTGGAGAACAACACGCGCAGCTTCGATTTTTCGAAGGATTTTTTTAATTTCTTTACAGCCATCAACACCTGTATGCTGGGCGACTTCAACGCCTGGATTCACTATGCGGCCAAGCGTTACTACGGCATGTTGGGCGACGGCCAGCGCGGCACGTCCAACGGCACCGTCACGAAGCGCGGCTATCTGATGGCGCATTTTGCGAGGTTCGTCACAGGCATGACACGCATCGACGCCACGTGGAGCGGCAGCAGCTTGGAAAGCTCTGCCTACCTTTCACAGACGGGCGACACGGTGGCGGTGGTCGTCGCCAACCCCAACGAGGCGGTGACGCTGACGGTGGATTTGCCTTTCTACACCGAGAAGGGCGAGCTGTACACGACCAATAAGACACGAAACTGCATGAAGACCGCCTTGACGGAAGAGACGGAGACGTGCCGCCCAGTGGTGGAGATTGCCGCCCAGAGTGTCTGCACGGTGCTCTTCGTGCGTTCGCGTGACCGTCAGTCCTCCAACATGAAGGGCACCACGACCCGCTTTGACCGTCTTGACGACATGAAGGCCACCAAGACGATGTTTGGCACCACCTACAAGATGAGTGGCAAGACCAAGACCTTCGACTCGTCCAACCCCCTCATCTCGTCGCGCACCACCGCCAACTACGGGTATGTGGCACTCAGCGAACGCTTCTCGCAGCTGGTGATGCACGTCAAGAAAGTGACCACCACCAGTTCGCTCACGGCTGGTGCCACCACGCTGATTTACGTGAACAGCCAGAACCAGCTGGCTCAGCACGACTATGGACGGATGGATTTGAGCCGTGGGGAAAACTTCGATTTGGTGTTCGACCTCTCGCCGACCACCCTGACCGATGGTTGCATCGGACTCATCTCGCTGACCTGCGACAATGCGGTCTCTCACCTCACCATCTCGTTTGGCGATGTTTACCTCTCCAACGGAGGCGACTATGCGGCGACGCTGACAGGTGCCTACGTGGCCGACGACAGCTATGTGCAGGAGTACACGTCGGATGCCGCTTGCACCAGCCTCGATATGACGGGAGTGACTGACCTGCCCACCGATGTGTCGTGGGGGCAGGAGGGTTCCAACCGCATCCTCTATCTTCTGGCGGAAAGTGCCGTCACCACGGCGAATGCGGTGAAGGGAACCGTTTGTCCTGACCTACAGCTGTGGGCTGATGGCGGCGATTTCCGTCCTGCCAATGCCTTCACGGCAGATGCCGCCACGCTGACGGCGCATGTGGAGGGTGCCCGAATGCTGGTGTTGCCGTTTGCGGCCAGCGTTCCAGCGGACGTGCAGGCATACGCCCTTGCCGACGATTTCGCCTTGCAGGAGTTGACCGCCATCGAGGCGCATCAGCCCGTGCTGGTGATGGCAGAAGGCGACGTGACTTTCACGGGTAGTGGCGATGTGTCGTTTGTCAGGAGTCCGATGGATGCCCTGTATCGAGGCACCTACGTGGAGTTGCCGCTTTTCGTCGGGGATTACGTGCTCGGGCAGGAAGACGGACAATGGGGATGGAAACGTCTGACGGCTGTCTCCACGCTGTCGCCTTTCGGTGTCTATGCGCAGATTGACTCGCAGGAGGCGTTCATCCCGTTCAGCAGCACCGTTTTAGCCATCGCCGACCTTGCGACCGACTCGCACACCGCCACGCGCTATTACGACCTGGAGGGCCGACCCATTGTGAACCCCGCGAACCTGTCGAAGGGACATTTGGTCATCGTCCGTACCGCAGATGGCAAGGTGAAGAAACTAAAAACTAAAAACTAAAAGTGAAAGTTACCTATGCCTCTTGTTAACAGGACATCCTTTCACTTTTAGCTTTTAGTTTTTAACTTTTAACTTACTCACGCTTCAAGAAACGAACGTAAAATAGGTAACATGGTCAGGGCTTTCTCCTGACCATGCTCGTAGATGGCACGGAGCTTCGCTTCGTTCAGTTCGGTGCGGCCAATGTCGAGGGGATGGTCGGGGTAGATGAGGAGGGTGTTGCCCTTCTTGACCTCGGCTTCAAGATATTGGAGTTCAGCGTTATACATTTCGTGTCGCCTTTTCATACACTCCGTTACCCGTGGGTGCCTGGGGTGGAAAAGGCGGAAGAGAAAGCCGATGTGAGTCGGCTTTTTTTTGTACCCTTTCGGACGGGTCAGGATGACGATATTCTTTTCGTAGCCAATCTCTTGGAAGTGCCGGAGGGGGATGCAGTCGGTCATGCCCCCGTCGAGCAGCAGCTGGCCGTCGATGGAGACGGGGCGGGAAACGACGGGCATGGAGCCTGTGGCGCGGAACCACTCCAGCGTGTGGTCGTCCACATGGTCGATGCGGTGATAGACGGTTTGCCCCGTCTCCACATCGGTGCAGACGACATGGAACTCCGTCGGGTCAGCCTCGAAGGTGGGGATGTCGAACACGTCCAGCTCCAACGGCATGGTGTGGTAGGCAAACTGGGGATTGACGTAGTTGCCCGTCGTCAGCATTGACCGCCACCCCATGTAGCGTGCGTCGTCCTTGAAGCGGATGTTGTAACGCAGTCCGCGCCCTGGCTGATGAGACTTGAAGTTGCAGCCAAACAACGCTCCGGCAGACACCCCGATGATGCCATCGACCTTAATGCCTTCTGCCTGCATCACATCAAAAAAACCTTCCGAGAAGAGCGACCGCATTCCGCCGCCTTCGAGTACCAATCCTGTTTTCATCTTTTCTGTCGTTTAAGTCACAAAGGTAGTGAAAAAGAAGGTTCAATAGGGCATAAATGATACTTTTTTACCCTATTTCTGTTATTTTTCCTATAAATCATTGTCAACTTTTTCTTTTTATTGATAAATAATGCGTAACTTTGGCTTGCAATTTCACATTTTACATTTCACAGAATGATGCTTATGAGACAGAGGACGCTGATATTATCTTGTGTGTGGCTGCTGGCGTTGGCAAGTGCCGTCGCACAACGCCAAACGGTTGACCTTTCGGGTGTATGGAAGTCGTCGTTGGGAGAATGTCGTCTGCCAGGTACGACGGACGAAAACCATTTGGGTGATGGTAAGCACCCCACTGATGTGACGACACAGTTGACGAGGCTCTACCCATACGTAGGGGTGGTGACCTACGAGCGTGATGTGGATATCCCGAAGGAGATGGAAGGCAGGAGGCTGATGTTGGTGATGGAACGCACGAAACCGAGCAAAGTGTGGGTGGACGAAGAGGCTCTGGGTGGTTGCAATAGCTTGTTCTCTCCTCATGTCTATTGGTTGCCACGGATGACGGCGGGGAGGCATCACCTGAAAATCGAGATTGATAATCGTGATGAGGCGGTGCCCAGTGGTGTGCATGGTTCTCACGCATGGACGGATGCCACGCAAACGAATTGGAATGGTATCTTGGGTAGGCTGGAGATTGTGGCGTTGCCTCCTTCTTTTATTCGTCGTGTACAGCTTTATCCTGATGTGGAGATGAATGAGGTGAAGGTGAGGATGGATGTGCAGGTGGAGAAGACGGGGTGGTATGAGGTCTGCTTGTCACGAAGCGTGTATGAGGATGAGGGGGGCGTGGATGCTGTGGTGAGAAAGAGGATGAAGCTGGATGCAGGTTCCCATCCCGATGTGGAATTGACGATGGACATGGGGGAGAACCCGCACCTGTGGAGCGAGTTTCACCCTAACCTCTACACGATGTGTGTGACCTTGAAAGGCAAGGCTTCGACGGATAGCGTGGCAAGGAGGTTTGGCATGAGGAAGTTTTCGACGGAGGGCACTCAATTTGCTATTAATGGTTACAGGACGTTCTTGCGGGGCACTCATGATGGGTGTGTCTTTCCGCTGACGGGATATTGTCCTACGGATGTGGATGTGTGGCGACGGCTGTTTGTGGTAGCGAAGCAGTATGGCATCAATCACTTCCGTTTCCACTCTTACACACCGACAGAGGCAGCTTTTACGGCTGCGGATGAGTTGGGGGTGTATCTGCATACGGAATTGCCGATGTGGGGTACGATAGACAGCACGACGGTGGAGTTGAACAATTTCTTGAGGGCGGAGGCGTTCGGTGTGCTTGATTTTCTGGGTAATCACCCTTCGTTCATGGGGCTTGGCTTGGGCAATGAGCTGTGGGGGGATAACGAGATGATGGCACGGTGGCTGGACGAGTTCAGGGAGAAGGATCCGCGTCATCTGTATTGTCAGGGTAGTAATAATGACTTGGGATGGCGAGGACCGAAAAGAAGAGGAGGAGGGTCTGCGGCTCCCGCTGAGGATTTCTACATCACTTGCCGTGTAGGAGGTGGTGAGGGATTCTCTACGCATGCGAGAACGAGTTTTTCTTTTGCCGATGCGGAGCATGGGGGTATCTTGAACTGGAACCGTCCCACGACGAGGGGGAATTTCAGTCATGTGGTGTCGCTTTGTCAGGTGCCCATCGTGAGCCATGAGACGTGCCAGTTCCAAATTTATCCTGACTATAAGGAGATTCCTAAATATACGGGTGTGCTTTATCCGTACAACCTTGAGATTTTCCGTGACCGACTGAAGGAGAATGGTCTGACGGGGCTGGTGGAGCCTTTCCATGAGGCGACGGGCAAGTGGTCGGTGGATTGCTACAAGGCGGACATGGAGTACTGTATGAGGACTCCTGGCTTTGGGGGCTTTCAGCTGTTGGACATCAAGGACTATCCTGGTCAGGGCAGTGCGCTATGTGGCATTCTGGATGCGTTCATGGACAGTAAGGGGTTGGTGAGTGCAAAGGACTTTCGAGGTTGGAACGCTCCCGTGGTGCCAATGGCTGAGATGGAGTCGTTCTGTTGGGATGCGCTCGACACATTGAGGGCTGACGTTGTCCTCAGCAACTATACGGAGGAGGACTACCACAAGCCGCTGACATGGAGGCTTTATAGCGTGGATAATGAAGGGAATCGTACAGATGGGTTCTGGCGTGAGGGTGAAATAGATTATGTGGATGTGTGGCAAGGAGATGTGGTGAAGGTGGGTGAGATGGAGGTTCCGTTGAATGACATTACCAAATCTACTCAATTGCGACTGGAACTCCAAACGGGGGAGTATCACAACTATTATAAGATGTGGGTGTATAAGACCACCTCCTCACTGACCTCTGAGACCCACTCCTCACTCCCCTTAAAGGGGGAGGGTAGTTTCCTTTGGGCAGACACGCTGGACACTCGGGTGCTCCGTGCGTTGCAGCAAGGGAAGTCGGTGGTGCTGGCACCAAAGCTATCGAGCATTGAGAAACAAAGTGTGGGAGGTTTGTTCACTCCTGACTATTGGAACTATGCCATGTTCAAAACCATCAGCGAGAACAACAACAAACCGATATCGCCAGGTACACTTGGAATGCTGATGAATCCTGACCATCCGCTCTTTAAGAACTTCCCCACCGAGGGACGAAGCGACTGGCAGTGGTGGAGCATCGCCTTGAACTCGCGTCCGCTCATCTTGAACTCGCTCAATAAGAACTATCGTCCTATCATTCAGACGGTGGACAATGTGGAACGAAATCATAAATTAGGCATCCTGATGGAATTTAGAGTGGGAAAGGGAAAGTTACTTCTCGCAACGACCAACTTTGAAGCCATTGCTGACTATGTGGAGGGGAAAGCATACGCTGATGCGGTTCATCAGTATGTGATAAGCCTTGATTTCCAACCTGAGTTGGATATCACGGTGGAGGAACTACGCGCTTTGCTCTACAGCGAAACGAAAACGAGAAACATTCAAGGAGTGAAGAACATCACTGACTACAAGGAAGAATAGTTGAAAGTTGGGATTAAAAAATATGAATAACGTCATTACAGAAATCACCCCATTGTCGGAGAAGGACTGCTTCTATCTGGTGGACAGGCAGAAGGATAGCTTTACCTATCCGTTGCACAAGCACGACGAGATGGAACTGAACTTTATCGAAAATTGCGAGGGAGCTAAGCGTATTGTGGGTGACTCAATAGAGGTGCTGCAGAATTATGACTTGGTGCTGTTGGGGAGCGGCTTGGAACACGCATGGGAACAGAATGATTGTAAGATGGAAGGGGTGCATGAAATCACCATCCAGTTCTCCACCGACCTGCTGGGAAAGACCCTGTTGGAGAAAAACCAAATGAGCAGTTTGAGGAAGTTGTTTCAAAACGCGCAGAATGGCATCGCCTTCGAACTGTCCTCCATTATGCGTCTATATGACCGCATCCACGAGATTACCCGTACACAGCCAGGATTCTATCGTGTCCTAAAACTTTTCGAGATTCTATATGAGTTGTCGCTACAAGACGGCTACCATCTGCTCACCAGTTCAGCGTTTGCCCATGTACAAAACTCACCCGAAAGTCGCCGTGTGAAGAAGGTTGAGGAGTATATCGACACGCATTACCGTGACGAGATACGTCTACAGATGTTGGCCGACATTGCCAGCATGACTCCCACGGCATTCAGCCGTTTCTTCAAACTGCGCACAGGCAAGAGCATCAGCGACTACATCATCGATGTACGGTTGGGGCACGCTGCCCGAATGTTGGCAGACAGCACCAACTCGATTGTGGAAATCTGTTACGACTGTGGCTTCAATAACGTGAGCAACTTCAATCGTATCTTTAAGAAGAAGAAGGGATGCACTCCCAGTGCTTTTAGGGAGAATTATCGAAAGACGAAGGTCATCGTTTGAATAACGTTTAAGGAAAAGTATAAAAATGGAAAGTGAAAAATTTGCCACCTCAGCAGAGAAAACCCAAAAACTTAAAAACCCCTATAACTTATGAGAAGACTTTTTTTCCTGTGTATGGCGTTGGTGGCGCTAAGCACTAACGCTCTTGAGTTGCCAGACATTTTTGGCAACAATATGATGCTGCAGCAACAGACCCAAGCGAAACTCTGGGGATGGGCAAAGGCTGACAGCAAAGTAGAAGTGACTGCCAGTTGGACGACAGAGAAACAGACCGCTACGACTGGGCAGGACGGTAAGTGGGTGGTGAAACTCAACACTCCTGCTGCCAGCTATGATGTACAGACCGTCACGGTGAAGGGTGATGGAGAAATTATTACTATCGAAAATGTGCTGATTGGCGAGGTCTGGTTCTGTTCGGGTCAGTCAAACATGGAGATGCCGTTGGGGGGCTTCTGGAACTGTCCCGTGGAGGGAGCGAATGAAGCAATAGCCATGTCGGGCAAGTATCGGCGGAGCATCCGTGTGGCCACCATCCCCCGTGTAGCAGCGCAGGAACCTCAGCAACGCGTGGGGGGCGAGTGGCAGGAGTGTGTGCCAGAGAATGCCCCAGGCTTTTCGGCTTGTGGCTATTTCTTCGCCCGCACCCTGACCGACCTGCTCGACGTGCCCGTAGGCATCATCAACTGCTCGTGGGGCGGCAGCTGTGTGGAAGGCTGGATGCCCAAGGACATCCTGCTCACCTATCCTGACGGGCTGACTCCCTGCTCCGATGCCGACTACCACCAGAAGATGGTCATGTACAATGGAATGCTCTATCCGCTGGCAGGCTACACCGTGAAGGGCTTCCTCTGGAACCAGGGCGAAAGCAACGTGGGGCGCGAAGGGGAGTACATCGACCGCTTCATCACGATGGTGCAGCTGTGGCGAAAGCTGTGGAACCAGCCAAACGACAAGCTCCCCATCTACACTGTGGAGCTACCTCCCTATTGGTATGACAACAACGATGGCGACTGGGGTGCCAAGTTCCGTGAGGCACAACACATTATTGCTCACCAGTTGGAGAACAGTGGATGTGTGTGTACCAACGACCTCATCTACGACTATGAGCCCAAGCAGATACATGGCAAGAAAAAACAGGAGATTGGACAACGTCTGGCCTATATGGCTGCTGTACGCGACTATGGTATGAAGGGGTTGGTGGCTGATGCGCCCGAATTTGATTTCATGAAGAACGTAGAGGTAACAGCGGACGACCAGGTAGTCATCGCAGGAACTGCCGTAAAGGAGACCCCTGCGTCCCATGGGAAAGTGACTTGTCTCTACTTCAAGAACTGCACAGATGGTTTCGACCGTATGATGGACATTGAGGGTTTTGAGGCCGCTGGTGCTGATGGGGTGTTCCATCCTGCCATCGTATGGTCATCATCAGAATGGCGCACACAGCCACAGGGATGTTTCCTGAAACTGGTGTGTCCAGAAGTGCCCGAAGTGGTCAGTGTAAGATATAATTTTAGAAATTGGGCACCAGGCAAGTTGCACAATATGCGTGGTCTGCCTATCGTACCCTTTAGAACGGATAAATAATAAATGATGAAGACTCCTATATATATAATATGTATGCTGATAGCACTTCTCACTGCGGGGTGTCAGTCAGCCAAGGAAAGTGATGGTCAGTTCGTCACGGTGAAGGACGGAAAGTTCTACATCGGAGACCAAGAATACCGCTATGTTGGAACCAATTTCTGGTATGGTGCCATCCTCGGCAGCGAGGGAAGAGGAGGAAATCGCGAACGCCTCTTGAAGGAGTTGGACGATATGCAATCGGTAGGCATTGACAATGTGCGTGTTCTGGTGGGTGGTGATGGTCGTGAGGGCATACCCAGCCATATTGCCCCCAAACTGCAACTGGAGCCAGGAGTATATAATGACACCATTCTGCTCGGTCTCGACTATCTGATGGCAGAGTTGGAGAAGCGCAACATGAAGGCTGTGCTCTACTTCAACAACGCATGGGAGTGGAGTGGCGGTTACGGTGCCTACCTCGATTGGGTGGGCTTCACGGGCGACGTGATGAGCAGCGACGGCAGCGGCCAAATGAAGCATTTCGACCAGACTCCTGTGCCGACCCTCGACGGTTGGTGGGAGTATATGCAGTATGTGGGCAACTTTGTCCTGAACGACTCGGCTAAGGCATTAGCGGCGCAGCACGTCTGCAACATCGTCACCCGAGTGAACACCGTGACGGGACAGCCCTACACCGACACTCCTGCCCTGATGGCATGGGAAATAGCCAACGAACCGCGCTGCTTCGTCAACGATTCGCTGCACCGTACAAAGTTTGTCGAATGGATTGATGAACAATCCACCCTCATCAAGCAGCTTGACCCCAACCACCTCGTCACCACGGGCAGCGAGGGCAAGCATGGCTGCGAGGAGGACATGGATTTATTCAACGCCATCCACACGCTGCCTAACATCGATTATGCCTGCATCCACATCTGGCCCTACAACTGGGGCTGGCTGGGGCAGTACAATCAGAACTACGATGCCGACAAGACGGTGGAAGGTGATGACCCCATCGTGACGAAAGTCGATGCTGCTTGTGATAGTACGTTGGCCTACATCGACGAGGCATACGAGCTGATGTACAAAGCAGGCAAGCCAATGGTATTAGAAGAATTTGGCTATCCTCGTGATGGTTTTGTCTTCACGCCAGGCTCTTCCACGGTAGGCCGTGACACCTATTATCAGTATGTGTTTTCCATCATCCGCGACTCTGGCAAGATTGCAGGTTGCAACTTCTGGGGATGGGGAGGTTCTGCCAACGTGAAGCATACCATCTGGCAGCCTTACGATGACTATGTGTGCGACCCAGCTCAAGAGGAACAAGGTCTCAACTCGGTCTTCATCGTCGATGAGAGCACCATGAAAATTATCAAGGACATGACAAAACAAATGAAGAAGTAACATGAAGAAAATATTGACAAGTTTGCTGATGTTCGCCGCCTTGGCAACACAAGCACAGATTATCGGAACCAACATCACAGTAACTGTCACCCCCGACCATAAAGATTGGATGTACAAGACAGGTGAACAGATTACTTTTACCGTGAACGTGTTGAAATCGGGCACCTTACTTGACGATGCAAACATCAGTTATGAAATGGGGCCAGAAATGTATCCTGAAGTGAAGAAAGACATGACACTGAAGGACGGTTCTGCTGTCATCAAGGGCAAGATGTCAAAGCCTGGGTTCTACAAACTGAAGGTCACCGCCCATGTGTCGGGCAAGAATTATGAAGGATGGTGTTCCGTGGCCGTCTCCCCCGAACTGATTACGCCAACCACCCTATGCCCCAAAGACTTTGATGAGTTTTGGGCAAAAGCCATCGAGGAAGCGCGGTGGACTGCTTTGGAACCCCACATCGAATACCTGCCCGAACGAAGCACAGCCGATGTGAACACCTACCATGTATCCTTCCAGAACGACCGCTGGGGCAGACGTGTGTATGCCATTCTCAACGTGCCCACCAAACCTGGCAAGTATCCTGCATTGCTGCGGGTACCAGGTGCCGGTGTTCGTCCTTATACGGGCGATGAATGGTTCTGCAAACAAGGAGCCATCGTGCTCGAAATCGGCATTCATGGCATCCCCGTCATCAAGGAGCAAGCTTACTACGACCAACTTTTCACGGCAGCCCTGGCCGACTATTGGCATCATGGCGTGAACGACCGAGACCGCAATTACTACAAGCACGTGGTGACGGGATGTATTCGTGCCATCGACCTCATCGAGTCATTGGGCAATCAGCCAACCATCAAGGAAGTGGCATGGGATGGCAAAAACCTTGCCGTAACAGGCTCTTCACAAGGCGGATTCCTCACGCTTGCCACCACAGCACTCGACAAGCGCGTCTCTTGCTATGGAGCCGTCCATGCCGCCCTATGCGATCACGAAGCATCACTCAAGAAAGTCGCTTGTGGATGGCCTCACTACTTCTACGACGAAGGGAAAGGGCAACCCAAAGAGAAGGTGGACATGACCGTGGTGGAACAGACCCGCTATTACGACGGAGTCAATTTCGCCCGTCGCATCACCGTTCCAGGTTACTTCTCTTTTGGTTTCAACGACAACGTCGTGCCACCTACCACAGCATACGGCACCTTCAACGTAGCAGGTGGTGAGAAAACTCTATCCCCCTACCAGAAGACCGCCCATTTCTGGTATCAGGAACAATGGGACGAGTGGAACGCTTTCCTCCTTTCTCACTTGGGTATAAAACAATAAAGCTATAAAAGCAACAAAACTATAAATATATGAAACAAACTTTTGGACATTTTGATGACCTCCATCGTGAGTACGTCATCACCAATCCAGCGACACCGTTCCCCTGGATTAATTATCTCGGTAACGAGGACTTTTTTGGACTTATCTCCAACACAGCAGGTGGCTACAACTTCTACAAAGATGCCAAGTTCCGCCGCATCACACGCTACCGCTACAATGGTGTTCCGATGGACAACGGTGGGCGCTACTTCTACATCAACGACAATGGCACCGTTTGGAATCCCGGCTGGAAACCCTGCAAGACACCACTCGACAGCTATGAGTGCCGCCACGGCATGAACTACACTCGCATCATCGGTTCGAAGAATGGCATCGAGGCCTCCGTCCTCTTCTTCGTGCCGCTCAAGACATGGGCGGAGGTGCAGAAAGTGACGCTGAAAAACACTACCAACCAAGTGAAGCGCATCAAGCTTTTCTCTTTCGCCGAGTGGTGCCTCTGGAATGCTGCCACCGACATGGAAAACTTCCAGCGCAACTGGTCCACGGGTGAAGTCGAAATAGACGGATCCGTCATCTACCACAAGACCGAATACAAGGAACGTCGTAACCACTATGCTTACTACTCCGTGAACGTGCCCATCCAAGGTTACGACACCGACCGTGAATCCTTCATCGGCCTCTACAATGAGTTTGCCGACCCCCAGTGCGTCATGGCTGGCAAGCCTGGCAACAGTCTGGCTCACGGCTGGTCGCCCATCGCCTCCCACTACATCGAGGTGGAACTGCAGCCCGGTGAGTCGAAAGACTACATCTTCCTGCTGGGATATGTGGAAAACGAACAAGACGAGAAATTCTCGCAAGAAGACATCGCCCGCAAACATTCAGGTGAGTTGATTTCGTCGCAAGCCAGTGACGTGACCCTTGTCAACAAAAAGAAAGCACAGGAAACCATACAGCGATTCTCCACTGTCCAAGCCGTCGATGCAGCCTTCAACGAACTGCACCAGCTATGGGACGAGCTGCTCGACAAATACTCCGTCAAGAGCGACGACGACCGCCTCAACCGCATGGTCAACATTTGGAACCAATACCAGTGCATGATTACCTTCAACTTCTCGCGTTCCGCCTCCTTCTTCGAGAGTGGCATCGGCCGTGGCATGGGCTTCCGCGACAGCAACCAAGACCTCGTTGGCTTCGTCCATCAAGTACCCAGCCGTGCTCGTCAGCGCATCATCGACATCGCCTCCACCCAGTTCCCCGACGGTGGCTGCTACCACCAGTACCAACCCCTCACCAAGCGCGGCAACAACGACATCGGCGGCGGATTCAACGACGACCCCTGCTGGCTCATCTTCGGCACCGTAGCCTACATCAAGGAGACTGGTGACTTTTCCATCCTCGACGAGATGGTGCCATGGGACAATCAGCCTGGCACGGAGGTCACGCTCTTTGAACACCTCAAAATCTCGTTCAATCACGTGGTGGAGAATCTCGGTCCTCATGCCCTACCGCTCATCGGTCGCGCTGACTGGAACGACTGTCTGAACCTCAACTGCTTCTCGTGGGATCCCAACGAGTCTTTCCAGACCACGGAAAACAAGACCGAAGGGAGCAAGGCTGAGAGTTTGATGATAGCTGGACTCTTCGTCATGGTGGGCAAGCAGTATGTGGAGTTGTGCGAGCATATCGGCAAAAAGGAGGAAGCTGCGCGTGCTCAGCAACACATCGTGAACATGGTGGATGCCGTCAAGAAGGACGGTTGGGACGGTGAGTGGTACCTCCGTGCCTACGACTTCTACGGCAACAAAATAGGTTCATCCGAAAACCAAGAAGGCAAAATCTTCATCGAGAGCCAAGGCTTCTGCACTATGGCTGGTATTGGACTTGAAGAAGGCATGGTGGACAAGGCACTCGACTCCTGCAAGAAGTACCTCGACTGCGAGCACGGCATGGTGCTCAACTGGCCAGCCTACACCACCTACCATGTAGAGATGGGCGAAATCTCTTCTTATCCAGCAGGTTACAAAGAGAACGCAGGCATCTTCTGCCACAACAACCCATGGGTCATCATCGGTGAGACTGTAGCCGGACGTGGTAACGACGCTTGGGAGCACTACACTAAGATTTGCCCAGCATGGATTCAGGACCAGACCCTCCACAAGGTAGAGCCATACGTCTATTCCCAGATGGTGGCTGGTAAGGATGCCGCCAAGCCAGGCGAAGGCAAGAACTCATGGCTCACAGGCACCGCTGCATGGAACTGGCTCACCATCACCCAGTACATTCTCGGCATCAAGCCCACCTACGAAGGCATCGAAATTGATCCTTGCATTCCATCGACCATGAAGGAGTACACCATCCACCGCATCCTCCGTGGAGCCACTTTCAACATCACAGTCAAGAACCCCGACGGCGTACAGAAAGGAGTGAAGTCCATCACCCTTGACGGACAACTCCTTCAAGGCAACATCATCCCCCACACTCCAGGAGTCCATACCGTTGAAGTGGTGATGGGATAAAGGCTTCCTATCACTGCCATCAAGTTGAGAGTTTACAGTTTCAGGTTTAGAAAAGGCTAACGCGGTGCATACAAGCCGCATGGCTATTCCTAAATCCTAATTCCTAACTCCTAATCAAAAAATTCTCTCCCTCCGTTTGGGAATAAACAGGATTTTCTTTATATTTGCAAAAATTTTGTGACTATGAAGAAAATCCTGTTGTTTTTTGCTATGATGGTGCCTTGCCTCATGCTCATGGCACAAGCACCCGACAGCGGTGTCCGTTTGCCGCGCTTCTTTTCGGATGGCATGGTTGTCCAACGCGATGCCCGTATCCCAGTGTGGGGTTGGGGCAAGGCTGGCGAGACTGTGAAGGTGAGCCTAAACGGAAAAACGGCAAAGACGGTGGTGGCAAGTGATGGTTCTTGGAAAGTCTATCTGCCTAAGATGAAGGCTGGCGGTCCTTACACGCTGGAGGTAAATGCCACCAAGGTACGCACGTCGAAGTCGGAACCCACCATATCCTACGCTGTGCGCATCGAGAACGTTTTGGTGGGTGATGTTTTCTTGTGTTCGGGTCAATCGAACATGGAGCTACCCATTCGCCGCTGCATGGACGTAGTAAAGGAGGATGTGAAGGACTACTCGAACCCTAACATCCGCTACTTGAAGCTGCCCCATCAATATAACTATGTGCGTCCCAACGAAGACGTGAGGACATTGCCGTGGCAGGATATCACACCTAAGAACTGCGCTGAGGTGAGCGGCATCTGCTATTTCATGGCGCGCGAGTTGCAGGAAAGGTATCGAGTGCCTATTGGCATCATCAACTCTGCTGTGGGCGGTACGCCTGTGCAGGCATGGATGCCTCATGCGACCTTGGCGCAATTTGAAGGTTATGCTGACGAGTTGCAGAAACAGAAATACCATCAGGAGAATTGGCCTGATTCCATCCGCAACTTGGAGAACAAAGCTTCCACCCGATGGGAAAGAGAGATGATAGCGAAGGACACGGTTCTCTCCCATTGGCAAACAGCTGATTACGCCACATGGCAGCAGGTGGGGATGTTCTCGGACTGGAGCAAAGGGAAGAACGGCTCATACTGGTTCCGAACGACGGTCACGCTGCCGAAAGACCTTGCAGGTCAAGAAGCGGTGCTAAGGTTCGGTGCCATGAAGGATGCTGATACGATTTTTGTGAACGGGCAGTATGTAGGTAACACAACGTATGAATACCCTCCCCGTATCTATGCTATCAAGGGGGGCATCCTCCGAGAGGGTGAGAACGAGATTGTGGTGCATCTGATGTCGCAGAACGGCCGTCCCAACTTCACGAAGGGCAAGCTCTACCAACTGGAGGTGAATGACCAGGTTTATCCCATTGACGAGCAGTTGCAGATGGCTGTGGGCTGTACGATGCCTCCGAAACCTGGCAGCACTTACTTTGTAAGCGGTTACACGGGGTTGTACAACGCCATGATAGCCCCATTACAGGATTTCCCCGTGCGTGGGATGCTGTGGTATCAAGGCGAATCGAATATGTCTGACACGGGCACCTACGCTGCCATGTTGGAGGCAATGGTGGGCGCATGGCGCACACAGTGGGGAAATCGCTTCCCTGTGGTCATCATGCAACTGCCTGGCTACATGAGCCAGCACAAGGAACCTGTTGAGACGGGATGGACTCAGATTCGCCATCAGCAATATCTCGCTGCCCAACACCTTGATAAGGCAGCACTTGTTCCCACACTGGACACGGGTGAGTTCAATGACATTCATCCACAGGACAAGAAGACAGCGGGTCACCGTGCCGCCCTGCAGATGAGGAAATTAGCATACGGAGAAAACGCATTGGTGAGTGATGGTCCCATGCCTGTGCTGGCACGGGTGGAGGGTAACTCAGTGGTTGTCACGTTTTCGAAGATTGGGGGGAAATTGGCTGTACACGGGGACGAGTTACACGACTTCGCTGTGAAGATGGGTGACAGGTATCAATGGGTGACGGCGAAGGTGACTGGCGATTACACGGTGACCTTGACCCTGCCTGAGAGTGTAGCAACCACGACGGTAAGATACGGATGGGATGACTACCCTACCCCCACACTTTTCAACATGGAGGGCATTCCTGCACCTCAATTTGAAATAGAAACAAGATGAACAGGTTCATGACTACCATCGTTCTGCTGTTTGCCTTTCTGCCTCTCTCGGCGCAAGGCAATGGTCGTCCCAAGGTGGCTCTCGTCTTAGGCGGTGGTGGTGCGAAGGGGGCAGCCTCGGTGGGTGTGCTGAAATACATAGAGGTCTCAGAGGTTCCTATTGATATGGTGGTAGGCACAAGCATTGGCTCCATCGTGGGAGGTCTCTACGCGGTTGGCTACCGTAGTGAGGAACTGGACTCGATGTTTCGCCATCAAGACTGGCTGAAGATGGGCATGGGATCTCTGATGGGCGATAGCATCGTGAGAGTTTTGAGAGGGATGGCAGAGGAATATGGAAACGTGAATTTCGACAGCCTCCCCAAACCCTTCCGCTGTGTCGCAGTGGATATGAAGAGCATGAAGGAGGTGGTGCTTAGGGAGGGTGACCTCGCTCAGGCGATGCGTGCCAGCATGGCGATTCCTGTTGTGTTCAAGCCCGTGAAAATAGATGGCAGGAGGCTGATAGACGGTGGTGTGCTGAACAACCTGCCTGTCGATGTGGCAAAAGATATGGGTGCTGACATCGTGATAGCCATCGATTTAACGGTCAATAAGCATGAGAACGGCAAGACTCCATTCTTCCGACCTGACCTCAAGAAGTATCGTCAGAACAGCCAAGCGGCTGACATCTACATCAACCCCGACCTAAAAGGCTATGGTGCTCAGAGTTTCATGCCCAGCAAAATCGCCGAGATGATTGCATTAGGTGAGAAGGCTGGGAAAAAGGCACTGAAGGATTTGAAGAAGTTGAAAAAGAAACTCAATCAAAAACAATAATTACTAACCTAAAACCTTAAAAAGCATGGATTTTGTCATGATTTTGCAGCTGCTGATTGTGCTGGGAGCCCTCTATGTGGGTTCTCGCTACGGCAGTTTGGCATTGGGTGCCATTTCTGGCATCGGACTTGCCATCCTTGTGCTGGGATTCGGCATGAAGCCAGGCAATCCTCCCACCGACGTGATTTACATTATCATTGCCGCTGTGACCTGTGCGGGCATTATGCAGGCATCGGGTGGCATGGACTGGATGATTCAGCTGGCAGAGAAACTCCTGCGAAAACATCCCGCCCATGTCACCTTCCTGGCACCGTTGTGTACGTTCTTCCTCACGGTGCTGGTGGGTACGGGTCATGTCGTTTACACGCTCATGCCCATCATCTGCGACATTGCCCTGAAGAAAGGCATCCGACCCGAACGCCCCTGTGGCGTGGCATCCGTCGCCTCACAGGTGGGCATCACCTGCTCGCCCATCGCGGCGGCGGTGGCATCGTTCGTGGTCATCAGCAATGAGGCAGGTTTCGATGTGAACAATCTGCAAGTCATCGCGGTCACCATCCCAGCCTGTCTGTGCGGACTGCTGGCAGCAGCCCTGTGTTCCTACAAACGTGGCAAGGACCTCGACAAGGACCCTCAGTTTCAGGCACGTCTGGCCGACCCTCAGATGAAGCAGTATATGTATGGCGACACGGCCTCGTTGCTCGACAAGCAGGTGGACAAACACGCGAAACTCTCGGTATTCATCTTCCTCGGCGCCCTCGCCGTCATCGTCCTCTATTCGCTCTTCCAGATTCTTGGCATGGACATCCGTCCGGTCGTTGATTCTGGCAAGGTGGGCGACGATGGCAATCCTGTGATGAAGCCCATTGGCATGAACATCATCATCCAGATTGTGATGATTACAGCGGCAGCCATCATGATTATTTTCGCCAAGGCTAACCCCAAGAAGGCGGTGGCTGGTCCCGTGTGGCAGTCAGGCATGGTAGCTGTGGTGGCCATCTACGGCATCGCCTGGCTGGCCGACACCTATTTCAGCAACTATATGGAAGAGATGGAAGGTGGTCTCACAGGCATTGTCAGCCAGTATCCTTGGGCGATTGCCTTCGCCTTCTTCGCTGTGTCCGTGCTGATCAACAGCCAAGGTGCAGTGGTGGTGGCGATGTTGCCATTGGCCTACTCGTTGGGCATTCCTGGCCCTGTGCTGTTGGGTGTCCTTCCCTCTGTATATGGCTACTTCTTCATCCCGAACTATCCTTCCGACATTGCCACGGTGAACTTCGACCGTTCTGGCACCACCGTTATTGGTAAGTATCTGCTGAACCACTCGTTCATGATGCCAGGCTTGGTGAGTGTCGTGGTCAGCACTATCGTTGGCTTAATTATCACACAATTCATCTATTAAACCCATGAAGAAAATTTTTGCAATAGCCCTTGTAACAGGAGCATTCGTTCTTCCAACGATGGCAGAGAACGAAGAGACCAGCGAGTTCACTCCCAATGAAACACCGGGTGCAGGATTCGTGACCAGTTTAGTGAACAACAGTTTAGAGAGCGCGATGGCCAGCACACCTGCTCCCGATGGAAAACCACAGTTGGGCAGGAAGTTGACAGACTATGCCAGTGCCCCCAAGTTCGGTGGCTACTTCATCGGCAAGTATTCCTACAGCGACCAAGATGGTTCGCATGGCGGCGACGGCTTCAGCCAGCGGTTCATCCGTATGTATGTGGATGGCACCATCCTGAAGGACTTCAAGTACCGCATTCAGGTACAAGTCAGCAACTCCTCCTTCCACATGAAGGACTACTTCGTTGAGTGGGCGCACTGGAAAGAGTTGACCGTGAAGGTGGGCCAATACAAGCGCGCCTTCCTCGCCGAGAACCCTTACAACCCGTGGGATTTGGGTGTTGGCGACTATGCGCAGATTACCCGCAACCTCGCAGGCATCGGCGACTCTGACAATGGCGTGGCAAACGGTGGACGCGACCAAGGTCTCCAAGTGCAGGGCGACCTCTTCCCTTCAAAGAAAGATGGTCATCGCTTCCTCCACTACCAGCTGCAGGTGATGAACGGCCAGGGCATCAACACTAGCGACAAGAACGGACATAAGGACTTCATCGGCTCTTTGCAGGTGCAGCCCGTCAAGGATCTCTTTATCGGCATCTTCGGTTGGACAGGCGACTACGTGAACGCATCGGGCGCGGCCATCGACCGCAACCGCTGGGCGGTATCTGTGAAATACGAGCACAACGACTGGACCGTGCGTGCCGAATACGCCCATGCACAAGGCATCCTTGCCAACTATGCCAGCGAAGGAAAGGCAGATGGCTGGTATGCCACCGTGGGTGTGCCCTGCACCTCATGGCTCAAGGTATATGGAAAGTACGATGCGTACCGCAGCCGCAAGACCTGGGATTCGACCAAGACCATCTACAGCATTGCCCCCAACTTCCAAATTCACAAGAACCTCCTGTTGCAAGTGCAGTATAACCATGTCCACAACCGCGACCTCATCCATAAGGACTACAACGAACTGTGGGGTGAGGTGTACGTCAGATTCTAAGACACATGAAGAAATTAGCAGTCATTGCTTTTGCCGTCAGCTCGATGGCATCGGCACAAATCAGAATCAACCAAGTGGGCTTCACCCCTGAAGGGGAGAAAACTGCCACGATTGAAAGCGTGGAGACTGCTCAACCCGTGAAAGTGCAGGTAACGGACAAACTGTCAGGCAAGAAAGTGTGGAAAGGGAAGGCACAGCGAGTTGCAACCTCTTCTATTTCAGGCAAGGTACGACAAGTGGTGGACTTCTCGAAGGTACAGAAAGAAGGGAAGTATCAGTTGGTGGCAGGTGACCAGAAGATAGACTTTCTGGTGGCGGCATCGCCACTGAAGGAACTGTCGAAGGCCGCACTGAAAGCATTCTATCTGCAACGTACCGCCATGCCTATCGAAGAGAAGTATGCTGGTTGTTGGACACGTCCTGCCGGTCACATGGACACAGAGGTGCTGATACATCCCAGTGCTGCCACGGCAGAGCGTCCTGCTGGTACCGTCATCAGCAGCAGTAAAGGCTGGTATGATGCAGGTGACTATAACAAATATATCGTCAATTCGGGGTTCTCGGTGGGTGTGATGCTGGAAGCGTATGAGCAGCACAAGGACTACTTCAAACAGCTGAACGTAGGCATTCCCGAGAGTGACAACGACGTGCCCGACCTGCTGGATGAGGTCTATTATAACCTCCAGTGGATGCAGACCATGCAGGACACGGATGGTGGACTATACCACAAGCTCACCACCCCAAACTTCGAGGGGTTTGTGGCACCTACAGAATGTCATCAGCCTCGCTACGTGGTGATGAAGACCACAGCAGCATCCCTCGACTTTGCTGCCAGCATGGCAATGGCTGCACGTCTCTACAAGGACTATGAAAAGAACTTCCCCGGCTTCCCTGCCAAGGCTCTCGAACAGGCTGAGAAGGCATACGCATGGGCAAAGGAAAACCCCAATACCCCCTACAACCAAGGGAAGATGAACGCAACGTTCGACCCCGACGTGAATACGGGTGCCTATGACGACACGCATTTTGAGGATGAGTTCTTCTGGGCTGCCACGGAGTTGTATGTGACAACGGGTCAAGACAAGTATCGAATTGATGCGTTGGCGACAATGCCGCAGCATCTAACCCCTGCCACATGGGGCAATGTAGGCGAACTTGGCGTCCTTACGTGGGCATTACTACAGACAAATTCTGTAAGTGACAACAAAATTTCGTCTAACATGAAGTCCCTCCTCCTCAACCATCTCCAACCCTACCTCACCCAAGTAAGTACATCGTGCTTCCAGTCCCCCTACGGCAATGAAGCCAAAGATTTCTTCTGGGGCTGCAATTCTGAAGGTTGTGCATGGCGAGGCATCGAACTCATGTATGCCACAAAACTGACAGGCGACAAACAGTATGAGATGGCAGCCCAAGAGTGCCTGAACTACCTCTTGGGACAGAACGCCACAGGCTACTGCTACGTGACAGGCTTCGGTCAGAAGCCAGCCATCCATCCCCACCACCGGTTGGCTGCCACCTCATGTGGTGCCCTGCCTGGCTTCCTCGTAGGCGGTCCCAATCCTGGCCAACAGGATAAGACCGACCAACTGCACTACACCAGCAACTACGCTGACGAGTCCTATATGGACGACCAAAACAGTTATGCCAGCAACGAGATTGCCATCAATTGGAACGCCACACTGGTGGCATTGACGGCACTATTGGACAAGTAAATAGTAAATCCATACAGAGTAGAAGAACTGGAGGCGAAAGCTTCCAGTTTTTTTGTCCCTATGGCACAAAGACGTTTGTAATGGCCAAGATGTTACATAGGGGAAAAAAGGTGTAACCTCCCCAAAGGGACGTGTAGGGAAAAGACTGTACCTTTGTGGCATCAAAAAAATATCACATGAAAAAGTTGTTTGCTATTGCCGCTGTGATGTGCAGCATGGTTCAGTCGCTCATGGCGGCTGATTCATTCGTCTCGTTTGGCTGGGAGGCAGATGCCGTATGTCTGACAGACCAGAAAGGTGAAGTGGTGTATGATTCCAAGGATTGGAAAGGGGTGCTGCTTGCCATTGAGAACTTGAAACAGGATTTACAAAAAGTGACGGGTCGCAGTGACTACCCCCTTGTGGTAGGTACATTGGGCAAGAGTGCCATCATCAACAAACTGGCAAAGAAGAAACTCATCGACACCGCCCAGTTGAAGGGTAAGCATGAGAAGTTCATCATCACGTGGGTAAAGGGACAGTTGGTCATCGCTGGTAGTGACAAGCGCGGCACCATCTATGGCATCTACGAGTTGAGTCAGCAGATAGGGGTTAGCCCTTGGTACGACTGGGCGGATGTACCCGTAGAGAAACATGAACATATTTATATTAAAAGAGGTATTTATACTGACGGTGAACCTGCTGTGCGCTACCGTGGCATCTTCCTTAACGACGAAGCTCCCTGTCTTTCGGGTTGGGTGGGTGAGAACTATGGTGGTGTCTATAACCATGAGTTCTATGCCCGTGTGTTTGAACTTGTGCTGCGTCTGAAGGGCAACTACCTGTGGCCTGCCATGTGGAACGCCGCCTTCTATGCCGATGACCCACTGAATATGCAGACAGCTGATGACATGGGCATCTGCATGGGCACCTCGCACCATGAGCCAATGGCACGTGCCCACAAGGAATGGACACGAAACCGCAAGGAATATGGGGCATGGAACTACGACACCAACCAAGAAACACTCGACCAGTTCTGGAAAGGTGGCGTGGAGCGCATGAAGGCAACAGATGACGTGGTGACCATCGGTATGCGTGGTGATGGCGATGAAGCAATGGGTGACCACGCTGACGTGGCACTATTAGAGCGTATCGTGACCAACCAGCGGAAACTCATCGAAGAAGCGACGGGCAAGCCCGCCAAAGAGACGCCACAGGTGTGGGCACTCTACAAGGAAGTGCAGGAATACTATGAGAAGGGAATGAACGTGCCCGACGACGTGATTCTGCTACTGTGCGACGACAACTGGGGCAACGTGCGTGTGCTGCCCGAACAGGAGTGGAGCAAGGGCACAGGAGCTTTCTCTAAAAGACACCCTGGCGGCTATGGTATGTACTACCACGTGGACGATGTAGGGGCGCCCCGAAACTCTAAGTTCCAAAACGTCAGCCAGATTCAGCGTATGTGGGAGCAGTTGCAGCTCACCTACACCTACGGAGTGGACAAGCTCTGGATTCTGAACGTGGGCGACCTGAAGCCCATGGAGTTTCCCATCGATTTTTGGTTCAAGATGGCATGGAATCCCTCCCAGTTCAACGCTGGGAACTTGCAGCAGTACACCGAGGACTTCTGCCGTGAGCAGTTGGGTGAGAAGTGCGCCAAGGAAGCAGCTCGCATCCTCAACCTACAGTGCAAATATGCCCATCGTCGCACACCTGAACAGCTGGATGCCCGAACTTTCGACCTCATCTCGGGCGAATGGAAGGAGCGAGTGGACGAATACAAACAATTGGAGTACGACGCAAATGTGCTTCGAGAATTGCTGCCCATTGCTTACCGAACGACTTACGACGAGCTGATTTACACGCCCGTACGTGTGTTCTGCAACCTCTACAATATGTACTATGCAGTGGCCATGAACGGTTATTATGCCCAGCAGAACAGCACCCGTGCCAACGAGTGGGCCGACCAAGTGGAACACTGTTTCCAGCGTGCAGCCGAACTATGCGACCAGTATAACCACCAAATAGCCAAAGGCAAGTGGAACCACATGATGGATGAGATTTACATTGGCTATCGTTCTTGGAACAACCCCAGGCAAAACACCATGCCCACGGTGAAACGTATAGAAGATGCCGATGCCAAGGATGGCGAGGAATTAGTAACGGTACCGAAGAAAATGATTGCGGTATTCGAAGCCGATGAGTTCGTCAGCAAAACAGATGCTCAAGAAGCCACATGGCAAGTGGTGCCCGACCTTGGCATTTGGAAATGTGCCACAGCACTTTTCCCCTACACAAAGAGCACAGAAGGAGCCTCCATCACCTACGAATTCGCCATAGATAGCATCTCTGCCACCACCAAAAACACGGAAGGCATTGAGGGGACACTCACCCTTATCCTTGCCACCAACTTCCCCTTCAACGACGGTCGCGGCCAACGGCTCACCATCATGCTGGACGGAAAGGAGTTGCAAACCCTCAACGTGAACGAAGCGAGTCGTTACGTTGTGCAGATGGCGCACGATCAGAACTTTGAATGGGAGACCACCCGTATGAACCGTCAAAAACTCTCACTGCCAACGTTAGCAGAGGGGAAGCACCGTCTTACGCTTTGTCCCCTCGACCCAGGCATCGTGATTGAGCGAATCGTGATTCAATAAATCACACGCTCATCGGAAAGGATGCAGGGGCAGAACAATCCCTACATCTCAAATAGGAACCAACAAAAAAACCTCCTTGCGTCACCACGACGGAAGAAGGTCCTAACGAATATGAAATGAAGTTAAGAAATGATTTCAATGAATTTTTCGCCACAAAGGTAAGTCTTTTTCCCAAAAAACAAAAACATATTTCAAAAAAAATCATGATAATCTTTAGAAAATGATACAAAACGTACAAAATCGCACAAAACAAAGGAAAATTTGACTATATATTAAAATGTTTCCGCTCTATTATCATTTTGTTTCCAACAGACACTTCCATCCCAATGGCTCATCCCATTCTATATTCAGCTTTGACCAACCACACGCAATCGTACATACTTGCCCAATGTCCACATCAATGACACGAGGATGTTATGACATTCGCTAAGACGATGTTATTATAACAAGAACGAGCATAGCATTGAAATCACTACGTGCTACCACCTATAGAGCATTAGAGGAAACATCGCCGACAGATTCCCCTAAACACAAAAACCAACAACAAGAAATTCAAAAAAGGATGCTCAGAAAAAGAGGGAATGACGACAAAAAGGGAATTTCTACGACAAAAAAGGAAAGTTTCCGTATTAAAATGATGTTCACATGATGGTTTTTTCGTACCTTTGCAACATAAAACCTATTTTATATACGCGTAATGAATCATGTTTTACTGATACAGCCCCTTGGGGCTTTGGGTATAGCCACGATGACCCCCACCCTACTCTTCGGGTATGTATTGGCTGTTATTATGTTACTCAGCCTTGGTGCAGGAGCCGCGTTTCTGTATATGCGATGGTATATGCACCGAAAACTGGATGCCCAAAAAACACGCATCGAGAACGAACAGTTCAATAAGATGACAGAAATGAAGCAGCAGTTCTTCATGAACTTGAGCAACGAGCTTCGTGTACCCATTTCCAATATCATCATGCCATTGCAGGGGCTGGTCAATGAACCATTGCCTGTAGATACACGGTTACGGCTCCAGGCGGTGTTGAAAGATGCACAGGCTTTCCTGCACCAAGTCAATATGATGCTGAATCTCCGCCCATTGGGCGATGGAACGTCATTCTTCCCATCCGCACCAGAAACAACAACGGCACAAGTAATTTATGAACCGCTGTCCACTCAACGGAATCTGACGGATACCGACAGACGTGAACAACCAACTGACAAGACCAATACCATCAAGCGTACCATGACAAGCGAGAATGCAGTGGTGGATGATACCAATGCTGCTGAGGTAGCTGACTTGACAGAGGAAGCGCATAACGATGAGACAACAAGCCACCGCCGCTTCACAATGTTGATGGTGGACGACAGTACGGATATGTGCCGCTTCGTACGCGACTATTTCCGGGGTGTCTATAATGTGCTTACCGCCCATGACGGCGAGCAGGCACTGAAATTCCTTGAAGAGAATGAAGACATCGACCTTGTCGTGAGTGACGTAACCATGCCACGAATGGATGGCATGGAACTGTGCCGACGTATCAAAAGCGACCTCCACTCGTCACACATCCCTGTCATTCTGCTGACAGGCAGACGGAGCGATGACATGGAAATGATGGGACTGAAACTGGGCGCCGACGACTATATCACTAAAC
This sequence comes from Bacteroidaceae bacterium, assembly GCA_017448825.1. Taxonomy (GTDB): domain Bacteria; phylum Bacteroidota; class Bacteroidia; order Bacteroidales; family Bacteroidaceae; genus Minthosoma. The sequence goes on along the minus strand of JAFSKR010000044.1, from coordinate 67,143 downwards.
CTTTCAACGTCGAAATGCTGCGTCTGCGCGTGAAAAATCTGATAGAGAAACAGAAAAACCGTCAACGCCTCTTCCGCGAGAAAGATGACGTGGCTGCTAACGAAATCACCATCACCACCGTAGATGAAATGTTCATCCAAAAAGCAACCAAAATCTGCGAAGACCACATGGCTGACACAGAATTCTCGGTGGAAGCATTGGGGCATGAACTGTCAATGAGCCGTACCTATCTGTACAAGAAACTCATGAACATCACAGGACGAGGCCCAGCGGAATTTATCCGTACCATCCGCATGAAGAAAGGAAAGCAACTGCTGGAACAAGGTGTGAAGCAGATTGCAGAAATAGCCACCGAACTGGGCTACAACTCGTCCAAACGCTTTTCCGAGAACTTCAAGGCAGAATACGGCATGGCACCATCTGAATACATCAGAAGACTCAAGGAAAAAACACGCTGACACACGCCCACAACCAACCCATTAACCTTTGAAACAAACATTGACGAATTGACCAATATGAAGAATCTTTGTGCTGTAATGGCTGCAAGTGTTCTGTGCATACAGAGCATGGCACAAATCAAGCCCGCCATTCCCCGTGATGAACAAATAGAAGCCCAAGTGGAGTCCAAACTCGCACAACTGACGCTGGACGAGAAAATCGGACAGATGATGGAGTTGACTGTGGATGTCGTTACCGATTTCGGAAACCGCCAAACCTTCACGCTCTCAGAAGAAGCCTTGCAGAAAGCTTTTGACCACTACAAAGTAGGGTCTATCCTGAATGTGCCTTTCTCGTTGGCACAACCACCAGCCGTGTGGGCACAGGCTATTCGTCAGATGAACCGACGCTCAATGGAACAGTGCAACGGCATCCCACAAATCATGGGTGTTGATCAGAATCACGGCACCACCTATACATGGGGCGGCACCCTCTTCCCACAGGAAATCAATATGGCAGCGAGTTTTAATCGCGACATTCCACGGCGAGTGGGTGAAATTACGGCATACGAGTCACGTGCTTGTCTCATTCCGTGGGTGTATAACCCTGTGATGGATTTGGGCAGACAACCATTGTGGTCACGTATGTGGGAAAGTTTCGGCGAGGACACGTATGTGAATGCTGAAATGGGCGTGGCTTTCACCAAAGGGTATCAAGGCGAAGACCCCAATCATATTGACAACCAGCACGTTGCTGTTTCGCTCAAACACTATATGGGTTATGGAGTCCCGTTCTCTGGCAAGGACAGGACACCCGCATTCATTCCCGAACGCGAACTGCGCGAACGCTACTTCGAGCCTTACCGCCGTTGTATCGAGGCAGGGGCACTGACAGTAATGGTCAATTCTGGTGTCATCAATGGCATCTCAACTCATGCCAACAAGAAATTGCTGACCGAATGGCTGAAGGAGGAGTTGAATTGGGATGGCTTGATTGTGACAGACTGGGCGGACATCGACAACCTGTGGAAACGCGACCATGTGGCTGCCACCAAGAAAGAAGCCATCGCATTGGCCATCAATGCAGGTATCGATATGAGCATGGATCCCTACGACTTGAGTTTCTGTGACTTACTGAAAGAATGCGTCCATGAGGGGTTGGTGCCACAAGAACGTATCGACGATGCCGTCCGTCGCATTCTCCGACTGAAATACAGAATCGGGCTGTTTGACACGAAAACATGGGATATCGACACGAAAAAACTCGCCAAACAATATCCCAAGTTTGGCAGCGACGAGTTTGCCGCCGAAGCAACAAAGATGGCGGAAGAGTGCATCGTACTGCTGAAAAATGAACAGGGAAAGGGAACTTCTGCACCAATTCTCCCATTGAAACAAGGCATGAAGCTGCTCTGCGTGGGACCGAATGCCGACAATTTCCGTCCTCAAAACGGAGGATGGTCTTATTCATGGCAGGGGCATCTGGCAGATTCTGTATGCCGCACCATTGGTAAGTACCACACGTTCTACAGTGCTTTGGCTAAGAAGTTTGGTACAAACAACGTATTGTATAACAGCACATTGACCTATCAAGGGAAGGGCTGGCAAGACGAACAGGTGGACATAGAACAAACAAAGTTGCTGGCCGAACAGGTGAAAGCATGCGATGCCATCATCGCCTTCATCGGTGAGAACTCTTACTGCGAAACCCCAGGCAACATCAACGACCTCACGCTGAGTGAAAAGCAAACGGCATTGGTGAAGAAGATGGAAGAAACGGGCAAACCCGTCATCCTTGTGCTCAACGAGGGCCGTCCACGCATCATCACATCGCTGGTAGAACAAGCAACAGCCATCATCGACGTCATGTTGCCATCCAACTACGGTGGCGAAGCATTGGCAAACCTAATGGCTGGCGAAGCAAACTTCTCAGCAAAACTGCCGTTCACCTATCCGAAATACACAGGTTCATTTGCCACCTACGACTACAAACCTTGCCAACAAGTGGGCACTATGTCAGGTAACTACAACTACGATGCCAAAGTGGATGAAATGTTCCCCTTCGGTTACGGTATGAGTTATACGACCTTCAAATACAGCAATCTCACGGTCAACAGAACCACCTTCAAAGCAGGCGACGAACTGACGTTCACCGTAGATGTGACCAATACGGGTGAGCGTGCAGGCAAAGAGGCCGTACTCCTCTATGTCAGCGACCTTGTGGCAAGCATCACTCCAGACAACAAGCGATTACGTGCCTTCGAGAAAATTGCCTTGCAACCAGGAGAAACACAAACAGTTACCTTCACCCTACCCTCCACCGACCTCGCTTTTGTGGGTATCGACAACGAATGGGTCTTGGAAAAAGGAGACTTCCGTGCCACCTGTGGCAACCAGTCTGTAGCGTTCCGATGCGATGAAACAAAGAAGTTGGGTATCAGCAAGTAACGTCATCGTTCTGCTCACGCTGACGATGGTACTGCTGGTATTGTTCTGGGGCAATCCATACAGCCCAACGTGGTGGATCAAATGCCCACTTTATCAGCTGACGGGATGGCAATGTCCCCTCTGTGGGATGCAGCGACAACTCCATGCCCTCATGCACTTTCGCTTCAGCGAGGCATGGTGTCTCAATGCAGGGTTATTCTTCACTTACCCTTATTGGGGGCTGTTGTTATTAGGACAACTCAGCCCACGTTTCAGAGCCAGCAAAATCGGAGAATGGTGCTACAACAACAAAGTGATTCTGACATTCATCGTGTTGCTCCTCGTATGGGGAATCATCCGAAATATCATCTAAAAACCGAGTTATAATGAGAGAATTTAAGGACATTAAGGTTGCTGTGGCAGGTACTGGTTATGTGGGACTGAGTATCGCCACCCTCTTGGCACAACACCATCAAGTGACGGCTGTTGATGTCATCCCCGAAAAGGTAAATCTCATCAACAATAAAAAATCGCCCATTCAGGACGAATATATCGAGAAGTATCTGACAGAGAAAGACTTGAACCTCACAGCCACCCTCGATGGTCGCACGGCATACGCTGATGCCGACTTCGTGGTCATTGCCGCTCCAACCAACTATGACCCTGTGAAGAACTACTTCGACACCTCCCATGTGGAGGAGGTCATCGACCTTGTATTAGAGGTGAATCCCAATGCTGTGATGGTCATCAAATCAACCATTCCTGTCGGTTACACAGAAAACCTCTACCACAAGTATGGCTATACGTTGAAGCTCCTGTTCTCGCCCGAATTCTTACGCGAGAGCAAGGCACTATACGACAACTTATACCCTTCGCGCATCATCGTGGGAGCCCCGAAACGTATAGAAGTGAAGTATGGCGAAGAACTGCATCAAGCAGCCACAATGTTTGCGCAACTTTTACAAGAAGGTGCCATCAAGGAGAATATCGAAGTGCTCCAGATGGGACTCACGGAAGCCGAAGCGGTGAAGTTGTTTGCCAACACCTACTTAGCACTCCGCGTCAGTTACTTTAACGAATTAGACACATACGCTGAAGTAAAAGGACTTGACTCTCAAGCAATCATCCAAGGTGTAGGTCTTGACCCACGCATCGGGAACCACTACAACAACCCCTCGTTCGGATATGGTGGTTACTGCCTACCCAAAGACACAAAACAATTGCTCGCCAACTATCAGGATGTGCCTCAGCAGATGATGACTGCTATTGTGGAGAGCAACCGCACCCGCAAGGACTTCATCGCTGACCGTGTCCTCCAAATGGCGGGCTATTATAGTTACACTAACCGCATCCGCTGGAATGCCGACACGGAGAAAGAAGTGGTCATCGGCGTGTTCCGACTGACGATGAAGAGCAACTCCGATAATTTCCGGCAGTCATCTATCCAAGGCATCATGAAGCGTATCAAGGCGAAGGGTGCCACCGTCATCATCTACGAACCCACCCTCACTGACGGTACCACCTTCTTTGGCTCGAAAGTGGTCAATGACCTTGCCAAATTCAAGGAACTTTCCCAAGCCATTATCGCCAATCGCTACGACACGTGTTTGGACGACGTGCAACAGAAGGTTTACACACGCGATATTTTCCGTAGAGACTAAAAAAAGCGGCAAACCGAGTTGGTTTGCCGTTTTTTTGTTTTTTACTGCTAAACGATGCCTTGCGCCATCATAGCCTTCGCCACTTTCATGAAGCCAGCGATGTTGGCACCTTTCACATAGTTCACATAACCATCAGGTTGACGGCCATAGCGGACACACTGCTCATGGATGCCGTGCATGATGCCATGCAGACGTTGATCGACTTCCTCTGCTGACCAACTGAGGTGCATGGCGTTCTGACTCATCTCCAATCCCGATGTCGCCACACCGCCAGCGTTCACCGCCTTTCCAGGTGCATAGAGCATCTTTGCGTCGATGAAAGCATCGATGGCTTCAGGCGTGCAACCCATATTACTGATTTCGCCCACACAGATGCAACCGTTATCAATCAATTGACGGGCATCATCGCCATTCAATTCGTTCTGTGTCGCACAGGGCAAAGCGATGTCACACTTCACTTCCCACGGACGCTTACCCTCCACAAAAGTGCCACTCGGGAACTCGTCCGCATACGGCTGGCAGATGTCATTGCCCGATGCACGGAGGTCAAGCATATAGCGGATTTTCTCTTCGTTCAGACCTTCAGGGTCATAGATATAGCCATCAGGTCCACTGATTGTGATGACTTTAGCCCCCAGTTGTGTCGCCTTCGTAGCAGCACCCCAAGCCACATTCCCAAAACCGCTGATGGCGATAGTCTTTCCTTGGATGTCGCGCCCATGTGTTTTCAACATCTCATGCACGAAATACAACCCACCGAAACCAGTGGCTTCAGGACGAACAAGGCTACCACCATATTCCAATCCCTTACCCGTCAGCACACCACTCCAGTCACGGGTCAATTTCTTGTATTGCCCAAAGAGGTAACCGATTTCTCGTGCTCCCACACCGATGTCGCCAGCCGGGATGTCGATTTCGGGACCAATGTAGCGGTAGAGTTCATTCATGAAGGCTTGGCAGAAACGCATCACCTCCGCATCGCTCTTGCCACGGATGCTGAAATCGCTGCCACCCTTACCACCGCCCATAGGCAAAGTGGTCAATGCGTTCTTGAACGTCTGTTCAAAACCAAGGAATTTCAAGATGCTAAGATTCACCGAGGCGTGGAAGCGCAAACCACCTTTATAAGGACCAATGGCACTATTGAACTGTACCCGATAGCCCAAATTCACTTGCACCTCTCCTTTATCATCCACCCAAGGCACACGGAACGTGATGATGCGTTCCGGCTCCACCAGCCGTTCGATGATTTTCGCCCGTTCAAACTCCGGGTGCTGGTTATAAACCTCTTCAATTGAAACAAGCACCTCCTTGACAGCTTGTAAGTACTCACGCTCACCTGGATGCTTCTGCTCCAACTGAGCCATCAGTTTGTCAATGTTCATAGTCTTCGTATTTTTAGGTTAGTGGAAAATTTGACAAAATGTAAGGTTTCACTCTCCAAATTTACAAGTTTTCCACTTTCATGGCAAGTCTTTGGGTGGAAAAATCGTCTCATCCTTGCAAAATGACACACAAAGTTGCAGTTTGGAACGTGGAGTTTACAAATTTAAGGGAAATTACTTTTTACTTCATGCGGTTAAGTCGAGTAAAAATCGTAACTTTGCAATCATAAACCTAAAACTACAATTCTTCATGAAAAAAAAATTTGCTGTTATCGTATTGCTGCTCACCTGCCATCTTGCCATGGCACAAGGCTTCGAACTTCGCTTGCTCAACCATTGGGACAACCCCGACGGAACCGTGGAACGCGGCTATGCTGGACGTTCCATTTGGAAGTGGGAAGAAATACCCACCAACAAGAGTCCAATGCCAGCCCAACTCAAAGCACGTTATGAGGAATACGGACGCATTAACCAGACTTACGGCATCAATGGAACGGTGCTCAATAACGTGAATGCCAAGCCTTTGGCACTCTCTACCGATATGCTGAAAAAAACGGCAAAAATAGCCGATGTGCTACGTCCTTACGGCATCAAAGTTTATCTCTCCGTCAACTTCGCATCGCCAAAGGCATTGGGCGATTTGGACACAGCCGACCCGCTGGACAAGAAAGTACAACAATGGTGGGAAAAGAAAGTGAAAGAAATCTACCGCTACATTCCCGACTTCGGGGGATTTCTCGTCAAAGCCAACAGTGAGGGGGAACCGGGTCCGATGGATTATGGCCGCACTCATGTGGATGGTGCCAATATGCTGGCAGCAGCCCTCCAGCCCCACGGAGGCATCGTCATGTGGCGTGCTTTCGTCTATTCAGCCAAGGGAGGAGACCGCGCCAATCAGGCTTACGAAGAGTTCATGCCCTTCGATGGACAGTTTGCTGACAATGTCATCATCCAAATCAAGAATGGCCCCATCGATTTCCAACCACGCGAGGCTGTTTCACCGCTGTTTTTCGGGCTAAAGAAGACCAAGATGATGGTGGAATTTCAAATCACCCAAGAATACACAGGTGAGAGCATCCATACCTGTTTCTTGGCTCCCATGTGGCATGAGTTTTTCCAACAGATACAGACCCCCGGGGAGGTCTGCAATCTTGTCGGCATCGCTGGCGTTGCCAACATCGGCGACTCCCCCAACTGGACTGCCAACGACCTCGCGATGGCAAACTGGTATGCCTTCGGCCGTCTTGCCAACGACCCCTGGGTATCTTCCCGCACCATCGCCGAAGACTTCCTGCGTACCTACTATACCGATGACCCCCGTTTTGTCCGCCCTATCACTCAACTCCTGCTTAAAAGCCGTGAAGCCATCGTCGATTACATGATGCCCCTTGGTCTTCACCATATTTTTGCTGGAGGCCATCACTACGGTCCTGAACCCTGGTGTGCCCCTGCCGGTTGGCGTGAAGACTGGCTACCCCGTTTCTACCACCGTGCCGACTCCATCGGCATCGGGTTCAACCGCTCAGACCACAATGAGCCATGCTTGGCAGGTGAACAAGGTTCCAACAATGTCAGCCAATATCCAGAACCGCTACACATATTATATAATAATGTGAACACTTGCCCCGAAAATCTCCTCCTTTGGTTTCACCATGTGTCATGGGATTACACCATGAACAACGGCCTTTCCCTCTGGGACAACCTCTGCTATACTTACGACCGTGGGGTGCACCAAGCAGAAGAATTTGTGGAGACATGGAAATCTGTCAAGCCCTACGTAGAACATGAGCAGTATGAGCGTCAGTTACAGCGTTTCCAACGTCAAGCCAAGGATGCGCAGTGGTGGCGCGATGCCTGTCTGCTCTACTTTCAGCAGTTCTCGCATCGTCCCCTTCCTCCCGATAGTCCAGCCCCCCACTACACGTTAAAGGAACTGATGGACTATCGACTCAACATGGACAACTACACCGCCGCCGACCCAGCCCGATTACCATAGTCCATTCCATATAACTTGTTCGACAATTCATGTAATAGACCCATCTATGCCCTCCCTGCCATGCTACAAGGGAGGGCATTTCCCGTTTTAGAGTTCCACAGAAACGGAATAAAAGAACAAGTTCTCAAGAAAAAGGGACAACAGAAGTTAACCCAAATACACTTTTTTACGTCGTTATCAAAAAAGTATCATTTTATGATAAAATAATGTCATTCCATTTGTTAAAAATGTTATAATTTTGCAACGTGGTATAAAAAGATGTGAAAAAAGGGCAAAAAACATCATCACAGCCCCCCCCGTTATGTTAAATAATGTGGGCAAAAAATAAAACAATTATTTACTAACAATATCTTTAACCAAAATTTTCAACTCATGTTTCAAAGTAATTTTATGAACTTGCGAGCATTAGTGATGACAGCCTGCATGATGCTGTTGCCAATCGCTGCAATTGCTCAAACCACCATTACTGGTGTAGTTCGTGAAACGAGTGGTGAGCCAGTTCCTGGCGCCTCTGTACGTGAGAAAGGTACCACCAATGGTGCCGCTACCGACTTGGACGGTAACTTCTCCTTCAAGGTGTCAGACCCCAAGGCGACCATCGTTGTTTCTTTCGTAGGTTATGAGACACTGGAGGTTCCTCTCGCAGGTCGCAAAAACCTGACCATTACACTCAAAACCGATGACGAACTCCTCGAAGACGTGGTCGTAGTCGGTTATGGTACGATGAAGAAGAAGTTAGTCACAGGTGCTACCGTGGAAGTAAAAGGTGACGATATCGCCAAGCTCAACACCACGGCCGTATTGGGTGCCCTCCAAAGCCAGACCCCTGGTGTGAACATCCAGAGCAAGTCTGGTCAGCCAGGTGAAGGCTTCAACATCAACATCCGTGGTGCTGGTACTAACGGTTCAACCACTCCGCTCTACATCATCGACGGTGTGGCTGGCGACATCAACTCGCTGGCTCCGGGCGACATCGAACGCATCGACGTGCTGAAGGATGCTGCATCTGCAGCCATCTATGGTGCCCGTGCTGCCAATGGTGTCATCCTCATCACCACCAAGCAAGGTAAAGCTGGCAAAATGCAAGTGAGCTACGACGGCTATTTCGGTTGGCAGAACGCCTACAAGATGCCTCAGCTCCTCACGGCCAAGCAATACATGGGCGTGATGGACCAAATCAACGTCAACTCGGGTGGCACCCCGTTCGACTGGGTGAACATCGTTGGGCAGGACAAGTACGATGCCTACATGAGCGGAGCTGACAACGGCACCAACTGGCTGGAGGAAATCCGCAAGAAGAACGCCCTCACCACTTCACACGCCATCAACATCACGGGCGGAAGTGACCGCAGCGTTTACGCCTCTGGTTTCTCCTACATGAAGCAAAACGGTATCTTCGGTGGTCCCGCAGCCTCTGACTACAGCCGCTTCACCGCACGCTTCAACTCTGAGCATGTGCTGTGGAGAAAGGGCGACCTCGACATCGTCACCTTTGGTGAGAACCTCTACTATAACCATAACGAGAAGAGCGGTATCTCCATCGGAAGCCAGTATGCCAACCCCATTTCCGACGCTCTCCGCGCAGTGCCAATCATTCCTCTATATAATGAGAATGGTGAATACTTCGGCGGCGACGATTACGGGTCAGAGACCAGCGGTCTGAAGGCATATCCAGGTGCTGGTATGTATTTCAGTAACCCCATTTATGATTTGGCAAACAGCCAGGACGCTAACAACAAAAGCAAGAACTACTCGCTCAGCATGACTGCCTACGTGAAGATTCAGCCTCTGAAGGGCCTCACATGGAAGTCACAGTTTGGCTACAAGCACAGTTCCAGCTCATGGCGAGGCTACCTGCCCATATATGATGACAACGCCAACGTGAACAAGACACGCAACGTGAACAGCGTGAACCAGAACATGAGCACAGGCTGGAGTTGGTCGATGGAGCACACGCTGAACTATAAGTTCGACCTCGCCGATGCCCACCACTTCGACATACTCGCTGGTGGTTCGCTGGAGCGCAGCGGCTACAACATGGGCGAATACATGGAAGGAAATTCTTCCGACCTTCTTTTCTCTGACTTCCAGCGCGCATACCTGACCAACGCCCAAGCTTCTACTGGTGTCACCGTGGGTGGTTATCCTTGGGGTGACAGCGCGATTGCTTCCTATTTCGGCCGTATCAACTACGACTACAAGGAGACCTATATGGCCAGCGTCGTGCTCCGTGCCGATGGTTCTTCCAACTTCGCCAAGGGTCACCGCTGGGGTTGGTTCCCATCAGTTTCTGCCGGTTGGGTGCTCTCCAACGAGAAGTTTATGGAGTCCACCCAGTCTTGGCTCGATTTTGCCAAGATTCGTGCTTCTTTCGGTCAGAACGGTAATTGCAACATCGCCAATTTCAACTATCTCGCCACTGTCATCTTCGACGAGAAAGGCCAGTATCCTTTCAACCAGAAGAACGGCTATTCACAGGGCGGTTACGTGGGCAGTCTGGTGAACGAGAACACCACATGGGAAACCTCAGAGCAGTGGGACATCGGTCTTGATACCCGTTTCCTGAACAACCGCCTCTCTTTCTCTTTCGACTGGTACATCAAGAACACGAAAGACTTGCTGATTCAGGCTCCTGTGCTCCTTGAGTACGGTCTGGATGCACCATACGTGAACGGCGGCAACGTGCGCAACACAGGTATCGAGTTCGCTGTGAACTGGAAAGACCACATCGGCGACCTGGGCTACAGCATCAACTTCAACTTGGCTCACAACAAAAACAAGGTGACCAAGGTGGCTAACGAAAACGGCTACATCAATGGTAGCGAGACGGCTCTCCAGACCCAGGGAACTTACGTTTACCGTATGGAGGTAGGCCATCCTATCGGTTACTTCATCGGCTACAAGACTGCCGGCGTGATTCAGAACGAGACAGACCTTCAGGCTTATCTGGATGCCAACTGTCTTGGCGACGCTGCCAACTCAAAGCAGGGCACAGGCATCAAGCCTGGCGACCTGAAGTTTGTCGATACGAACGGCGACGGCCAGGTGAACGACGACGACAAGGTGGAAATTGGTAGCCCACACCCCACATGGACAGGTGGTCTCGGCTTGCAGGTCGACTATAAGGGCTTCGACCTTGGCCTGACGTTTTATGGTTCATTTGGCAACCAGATTTACAAGTATTGGCGCAATGAAGGCTCTGCTTGGTACGAGAACTACACCACAGAGGTGTACAAGTACTGGCACGGTGAGGGCACATCCAACACCCTTCCACGCTTGGAGAAGTCGAGCCAGAGTGTAAACTGGACAGAAAACTCTGACATCTTCTGCCACAATGCTGACTACGTTCGTCTTCAGAACATCACATTGGGCTATAACTTCAAGACTGGCTTCAAGAAACTGCCCATCCAGTCGGCACGTCTCTACTTCACCATCCAGAACCTCTTCACCATCACAGGTTACAATGGTATGGATCCAGAAAATGGTAACAACGCTGGTGCAGCCGACTCATGGGCGTCAGGTCTTGACCTTGGCTACTATCCTGCACCTCGTACCTTTATGGTTGGCGTAAATCTCAAATTCTAAAAAAAAGTAAAATCACAATGAAGAAATTAGTATATCTTTTTGCTGCTGCTGCAATGGTGCTGGCGACATCGTGTGACGACTCGCTGGACAGCACCAACTACACAGAGAAGACCACCGCAACCTTCCCTGAGACCTACAGCGATCTGCAGCAGTTGGTGACGGGTGTTTACCAGAATCTCAGTGTGGTAAACGCCAGCCCACAGTGCTCGTTCATCTATGCGGCACAGAATGCGTCCGACGACATGTTTGGCGGTGGCGGTGAGACTGACCAGACCATGCAGGCCTACGACCTGATAGGCAACTATCAGAACAACATGACACAGCAGTTCTACGCTGACCGTTATGCTGGCATTGCCCGTGCCAACAACATCATCGGTAATATTGACAAGCCATCCAACTACCCATCAGAGGCAGCCAAAAACCAGGCACTGGGCGAGGCACTCATCCTGCGTGGCTTCTTCTATTATGAACTGGGCTCCTTCTATGGTAACATTCCACTTATCACTTCAGCCACCACAGAGGATGTTCCTCAAGCTACCCCAGCTGAACTCTGGGGACAGATTCTGCTTGACTTCAAGACGGCTGCCGACATCATGCCAGCAGGACAGACGGCTGTGAACGGCAAACTTGTCGATGGCCATGTGGACAAGTACGTAGCAGAGGGTCTGCTGGCACGTGCATGGTTGTTCTACACAGGTATGTACGGCAACGGAACAGAATTGTCTGACCTCGTGAGCACCAGCTATTCGCCACTGACCTCGGTAGATTTGCCCGATGGTACAACACTGACCAAGAAAGATGTGATTACCTACATCGACGACTGTGTGGATAACTCTGGCTACTCACTCGTGCCAACCTTCCAGAACCTCTGGGCCTACACAAACCGTGTGACCTTGGCCGACGGCATCAGCGACCCCTACACTGACGGTAAGGGCTACAAGTGGGTGGAAGACGACAACGCTGTCAACCCCGAATCGATGTTCATGATCAAGTACAACTCTTACGCTTCTTGGCAAACCACCATCGGTTATGCCAACGGCTATGCGCTGCACTTCGGCATCCGTGGTGGCCAGGATGCAGCCAACACCTATCCGTTCGGCCAGGGTTGGGGCGCAGGACCTGTCACTCCCAACCTCTATTCAGACTGGAGCAGCGCAGAGCCAAGCGACCCACGTCGTGATGCCACTATCCAGAAGCTGTCGGAACTGCCCGCCTACACGCCATCGTCTGACTGGGTGCAGGGTACGGACTACTTCAACAAAAAGTGGGCTCCTGTCTATGCCAACGGCAGCAACGGCTACTATAACTTCAACGAGTATATGTATGACGCAGACTCTTGGCCATCAGCCACACAGTGGAACTTCCAGCTTGACGACCTGCACGACCTCGTGCTGCTCCGCTTTGCCGACGTACTACTCATGCAGTCGGAGCTGAAGGAAGATGCCACAGGAATGAACAAGGTTCGTGCGCGCGCTGGGCTATCAGCTGTGAGCTACTCACTGACCGCCCTGCAGAACGAGCGCCGCTGGGAGCTGGCTTGCGAAGGTCTCCGCTGGAACGACATCCGCCGCTGGCACATCGCCGCTGCCGCCCTCGAAAAGCAGGAGGGTCAGCCCGTCATCTACTCGGGTGCCGCCTCTACCAACAAGGCTTCGCAACAAATTGGCGGATACACGGCTCGCTACAACGCAACGGCAGGTTTCTTCAAAATCCCTGAAAGTGAAATCGACATCTCCAATGTTCTGAAGCAGAACCCTGGTTATGAGAATAATGCTGGTCAGTACTCTGGCTGGAGGGAAAACTAATCCTATTAAAACTAAAAAGACATGAAAAAAATATATTATGCAATAATGGTGGCAGCAGGTGTGGCTGTGGCAGCCTGCGACCCACATGTGGCTGATGAGGGTTCGCCCAGTTCCCAAGTGCTGACAGAGGAACAAGCGAATGAGATTGTCAACATCGTTCAGACGGATATTGATGGTGAATTGGCAGCAGACGGCAACTACTTCACCTATACGACTTCCCCCGCCACCATCATTTCCATCTTCACTATCAACGACGAAGGCACAGAGCGTGTGCTCGCTTCTGGCACATCGGGCTATTTCAGCATTATTCCAAGCCGTGGATCAAGCAACGAGCAGACATTTTACGTGCGCATTCCCAACCCCAATGGCACAATGACCGAACTGAGCAAGACCGTCAATGTATATGTGCCCTCAGAGATGGCTCTCGACCTAAAGCTTGTTGTTTCAAACTCAGGTTCGAAGGTTTGGAAATGGGACACCACCGACGGCAAAGAGTTTTGGGGCAATATGGGCTACTGCGGTGGTGCTGGTTCTGATGTGGCACTTAATCACAACGGGCAGTGGTGGGGTGTCAGCTCCACAGAGGGTTTTGCAGACCAACAGAATCACCGTGGCAGCGACACTGTGACAGGCGATGACGATACCAATGCCTTCATGATTTGGTCGGAAGACGGTACCATCAAATCTTACGACGCTAACGGCCAACTCATCCGCACGGGTACTTTCGAAATCCAGGACTACGATGCCAGTGACGCTTCGGCTTGGAAAGTAGGTACCCTCCACACTTCAGCGGGTGCTATCCTTTGGCCCTACGAAATTAACTCCAATGGCAATATGCCAACAGAGTTCGACCTCTGCTACTTGTCAGCCGACAAGATGTGCCTCGTCTATCCCGACGGCGGTGCCTTCGATGGACTGGGCGCATGGGGGGAAGCCACATTCTGGCACTTCGCCTCTTCATCCGATGTGGAGGGCAACCTCACTAACTATGCTGATGCGGGCAAGGTTTGGACTTGGGACACCTCTGATGGCAAGGAGTTCTGGGGCAACATGGGCTACTGCGGTGGTGCAGGCATAGATGTCTATACATCGCACAATGGCCAGTGGTGGGGCGTCACCTCCACTGAAGGTTTTGCCGACCAGCAGAATCACCGTGGCAGCGACACTGTGACTGGTGATGATGACACCAACGCTTACATGATTATTACGGCCGACGAAATCAAGTCTTACGATGCCAGCGGCAAGCAAATCCGCAGCGGTTACTACACGATTGACCAATCAGTAGCTACAGAATGGAAGGTGGCCAATCTGGAGACCACTGCAGGATCTATCCTCTGGCCTTACGAAATCAACTCTGGCGGCAATATGCCTACCACCTTCGAAATGGTTTACTCTGACGGATCCCACTTCGTGCTTGTCTATCCCGACGGTGGTGCCTTTGATGGACTGGGTGCATGGGGCGAGGCAACCTTCTGGCGATTCATGGCAAAGTAACCCTTTTCCCCACGTAAAGATACACATCTTTACTATATAAAGGAGAACGCCGTGCAGGTCTCCCCGACCGCACGGCGTTCTCCTTTTTTCTCCATCGCTGTACAAAAAATTTGGTTTGTATGAAAAAATAATCGTACCTTTGTAGCCAAATATAGAAACCAATATGAAAAGTCATTTTATGATGTGCCTTGCCTTGCTTATCTTGGCATTGGCAAGTTGTGAACACGATGACAAGGTGTGTCGCATTCACGGCACCCTGCCCGACGACAAGTATAACGACAAATGCATCTACTTGATTGCGATGGACAAGACGATACGCGACAGCGTGGGCATCGACTCGTGCTTTGTGAAGGACAGGAAGTTTGAAATCACGACCACCAAGCACATGATGGGCATCCTGCGTATGGACTACCATTTCCGCTTCGGGCTGCAAGACTTGTTGGTGGTGGAGGAACCAGGCGATGTGTATGTGACCATCGACTCGGTCAGTTCCGCCCACGGCACGCCAAACAATGAGGTGTTGCAACAGTGGAAGCAACTGACAGAGGTGCACAACAAGCAGTATAGGCAGCTCATCTCGTTCTATCAGGATGCGCATTTCGGAGGCGATTCTCTTCGTGCCAACACCATCAAGGCGTACGCTGACAGTGTGCATCATGCCTATAAGGAACAGACCCGAAAGATGGCGGCAGGTCTTCCTGAAGGTCCGCTGAAAGACTTCCTCGGTGGAATGTTCCCCACCAGCTACAAACGTCAGATGCCTGATGGCACCATCCAAGAAATTCCGCTTGACTGAGAATGAAAGCGTTCGTGTCCCAATACTCTCTTTACTTTCTGTCACTGCTGCTGGTCGTGTCTGCATTCCTGTTTTGGTATCTCGGCTATCCCCACGCCTTATCGTACCAAGAACAGTATCAGCTGTTTCTTTGGACAGGCGATTACTTTTGGACGGATGTCCTACAGGTGGGTGGCTTGGCAGACTGGTTAGGCGAGTTCTTCGTGCAGTTTTACTATGTAGAATGGTTGGGCGCATTGGTGTTGGCCTTATTACTGACCGTTTTCTGGTGGTTGACGACGAAAGTGGTGGACAACAGGTGGTATGCCTTCGTGCCCACCTTTCTCCTGTTGGCATATTTGGGCGATGAGAGCGTGCTGATGAGCTATGTGGTGGCACTGATACTGGCAATGGGGACCCGGCTCATGATGCAGAAGGTGCATCCGCTCTTCGACCTGCTGACCGTGCCCGTGCTGTATGGGCTGATAGGACCTGTGGCATGGCTGTATGTGTTCCTTCGATTGATTCAGCGAAAGAATTGGCAAACAGTGGGATTGCTCTTGTATCTGCTCATCATCCAATGGGTGGTGGTCAGTACACTGCTTCGTCAATGGCCGCTCACATCCGCCATAATGGGCACTAACTATTACCGCATTCCGATGAAACTGCCTCCCTTTCAAGTGTTGATTCCTGTTATCATTGTGGTGTTGGCTGCATGGGGGAAGTCGTTCAAGCGATACAGGCTCTGGCGTTTGGCGGCTCTCGCCATCATCGCCGTGATGTGCACTTTCTTCCGCTTCGACAGCGATAAATACGAACTGATTCGGCAGGATTACCTCATCCGCCATGAGCGTTGGCAGGAGGTGGTGACACGAGCAGAGAAGTATCAAGTGCCTGTCAACTTCTCTTCCGAATGTGTGAACCTGTCCCTTGCCATGACGGGACGACTGGCAGAACGGCAGTTCGCTTTCTACCAAAGTGGCGAGGATGCCCTCATCATGCCGATGGTGCGTGACCTCACATCCAATCTGCCCACGATGGAGGCGTTCTACCGCCTTGGCATGGTGAACGAGTCGATGCGCTATGCCTTCGACCTGCAAGAAAGCATTCTCAACGGCAAGAAAAGTGGACGCTTGATGAAACGGATCGCTGAGTGCTGCATCATCAATGGCAAATATGCCGTGGCAGAGAAGTATCTGGACATCTTGCAGCAGTCGCTCTTCTACCGCAACTGGGCGAAGGATGCGCGGTCTTACCTCGGCAACGAAGCATGGATTGATGCCCATCCGCAGTGGGGCAAACTACGGAAGTTGCGCTATCAAGAGGACTTCCTGTATAACTACGGTGAGTTGGACAAGATGCTGGGACGCCTGTTCATCAACAATCCCGAAAACAAGATGGCACTCGAATACTTCCTTGCCCAACTGCTGCTGAAGGGCGACATGGCCAGTTTCCAGCAGTATCTGGGATGGGCACAACGATACGGAGGCTACACGATGATGCCTTACACCTATCAGGATGCCATGAAGTGCATCCAAGCGCAAGGCGATGTGCCTGGCTCTGCCTACGCAGCTTACGTGAGACAGATGACACAGCACCACCCATCGGCCGCTACAGAAAGTAATCACTCCGCACATTGACCAGTAACAGATGAAGCGATACACATATTATATATATATAGGCTGCCTGACGGCACTGTTGCTCTCCTCTTGCATGAAGCAGGTGGAGAATCCGACCGTCGTGCAGGAGCTGCCCGACATCTATCCTGACTACATCGATGTGACCATCCCCGTAGGCATCGCGCCAATGGACTTCAACATGACGGATGACGAGGTGGAACTGATAGATGTGGTGGCACGAGGCGGCAAAGGGGGCGAACTGCACGCACAAGGTGCGTATGCAGATTTCGACATCGACGAATGGCATGCACTGACAGCACAGAACCAAGGCACTGACATCCGCTTCACGGTGTCGGCACTCAAAAAGGACGAGTGGATACAGTATCAGGACTTTACGATGCACGTCAGCCCTTGTCCGCTCACCGATTTCGGCATCACTTATCGACGCATAGCACCTGGATATGAGGTGGGTGGCAATATCGGCATCTATCAACGCGACTTGCACAGTTTTGATGAGTTCCCCATCTTGCAGGAGTCGGCAGTGCCTGGACAGTGCATGAACTGCCACACCGCCAATCGAGGCAGCAGTGAGCAGTTTCTTATCCACCTGCGTGGGGAGAGGGGGGGGACGGTCATCCAAACGGACGGCAAGCAGACATGGCTGAACACTAAGACCGACAGCACCAAGGCCAACTTCGGCTACAGTTATTGGCATCCGTCAGGACACTATCTCACCTCGTCGGTGAACAGCATCCACCAAAGCTTCTTCGTGGGGAAAGACAAGCGCATCGAAGTGTATGACACCATGAGCGACGTGCTGGTGATGGACGTGCGCACCCACGAACTCCTGCTTTGTCCGCTGCTGCAAACGGTTGATTGGGAGACTTACCCCGTTTTCTCAGCCGACGGCAAAACACTTTACTTCTGCACATCGAAGCCCTGCCGTATGCCCGCAGAATATGAAAAGGCGAAGTACAGCCTCTGCCGGATTGCCTTCGATGCACAGACGGGCACATTCGGAACGGAGGTCGATACGCTGCTCTCCGCTGCCACCCTTGGCCAAAGCTTCACCTATCCACGTCCCTCCTACGATGGACGATGGCTGATGTATAGTGTGACCAACTTCGGAAACTTCCCGGTTAACCACACCGAAGCAGACCTTTGGCTGATGGACTTGCAGACAGGCAAGACACGTTCCCTCTCCGAAGTGAACAGCCCCGATGTGGATAGTTTCCACAACTGGAGCACTGACAGCCATTGGTTTGTGTTCTCTTCACGACGGGGCGACGGTATGTATAACCAAGCGTTCATTGCCAGCATTGACGACAAGGGAAACGCCACTAAACCCTTCTTGCTGCCACAACGAAATCCCAAGAAATTCTATCATGAGATGCTTGATTCCTATAATTGCCCTGACTTCACGACTGAGAAGGTGCGGTTTGATGCTCGCACAGCAGGAAGGAATTGTTTAGACAACCAACGCATACAAGTGACCCTCAAATGAATATCCTCAAAAAATACGGAAAGGTCTTGCTGACTATCGCGTTAGCAGTAGCGGCGTGGTGCTTTTGGGCATTGCGTTATCCACAAGCATTGGCTTATCATGAACAGATACAACTCTTCCTGTTCGACTACGATTTCTTCATGGAACGGCTTACCACACCAGCGGGCATCGCACGTTATGGGGCAGAATTCTTGGTGCAATTCTACAACAACCTAAAGTTGGGAGCAGCCATCATTGCTATGGTGTATGTGCTGATGCAAATAGGGGTCTGGAGATTAGGGCAGCGTGAGCGTGATGAGAGTCGTAGCGTGTGGTATGCACTATCGTTTGTACCCGTGCTGCTGGTATGGTTCTATATGGGCGATGAGAACATGAAATTCACGTATGTGGTGGCATTGCTGATGGCACAGTTGAGCATGATAGCTTATCCTGCCAAGCAATCTGCATGGAGTAAAATCCTCTATGCAGCGGTCGCCATGCCAATGCTGCACTGGTTGGCAGGTCCCGTCGTGATGATGTTGGGACTGTATGTGGCACTGAAGGAGGTGCTTGACCATAAGAACTATGCACTGGCAAGTGGTGCCGCCCTCTATTCGGTGGCTTGCATCATCGCCACAGCACCATGGGTGCCCTACCCTCTGTTCCGCCTGTTTGTCGGTATCAACTACAACATCAACCTCTACGAGGTGGCCGTCATCCACTACATCATCATGCTCGCTTTTGTGCTGGTGCCCTTACTGATACAGCATCTGCCGAAACTGGAGGGGAAACGGGCACAGGCTGCTGGCGTCGTGGCTACTGTAGCTGTTGCCGCAATGGGGGGCTTTGCCATTCCTACGGCCTACGACACAGATAAGTACGAAGTGCTCCACTATGACTTCATGGTCAGAAGACAGCAGTGGGACAAAATTGTCGCCACGGCTCAGAAAAAGAACCCCACCACCCCACTCACCGTGGCCTCGCTCAACTTGGCACTGGGCATGACGGGCGAGATGAACAGCCGTGCCATGCAGTTCTATCAGAACGGAAGAGAGGGGGTATTCCCTTCGTTCAACATGAACTTTGAATCGTCACTTATGACAGCCGAAATATACTATCATCTGGGACTGGTGAATACTGCCCAACAGTTTGACTTTGAGGCAATGGAAGCCATTCCTGACAACACCAAGAGCGCGCGTCTGCTCAAACGACTGGCAGAGACCAACCTCATCAATGGGCAGTATGACGTGGCTGGTAAGTACTTGAAACTCTTGCAGAAGACCCTCTTCTACAAGAGGTGGGCAGACGAGACGATGCGTCTGTTAGGCAACGAAGATGCCATCAATAACCATCCTGTTTATGGGCAGATGCGCCGTTTCCAATTAGAGAAAGACTTCTTATTCAGTGAACAAGAGATAGACAAAGTGATGGGGCAACTCGTCCTACAGAACTCCCAAAACTTCCTCGCCATGCAGTATCTTCTGCTCCTGCCTCAACTGGAAGGCAATCAGCAAAAATACTTGATGTACAAAGACTTTGTACAGAAAACCCTCAACGAAAAGAAACCATGAAAAGAACGATACACTATTGGCTCTTGCTCCTGCTGGTGGCGTGTACCCATCAGGTGAAGAACCCGAAACAGGCGGGAGAACTGCCACCCATCTATCCCGACTACGTGGATGTGACGATTCCCGTAGGCATTGCCCCCATGAATTTCGACTATGAGGGCGGTGACTATCAGCGGCTCGATGTGACCGTAAAGGGTAGCAAGGGCGGCAGCCTGCACTGCCAAGGGAGCACGATAGACTTCGACCTTGACCTGTGGCATGAACTGGTGGCAAACAACCAAGGCGGCGAACTGACTTTCACCCTCTGTGTGGAAAAGGAGGGGCAATGGATTCAATATCAAGACTTCAAGATGTATGTGAGCAAGCATCCGCTGGACGAGTGGGGCTTAACCTATCGACGTGTGGCACCTGGCTATGAAGTATATAGCCAGATGGGGCTGTATCAGCGTGACCTTAGTACCTTCGACGAGTATGAGATAATGGTGAACACACGTACACCTGGAGCATGCGTGAACTGCCATACCAGCAACCGCACCAACCCGGAAGCATTTCTTTTTCATGTACGTGGTGCCAACAGTGCCACCGTGGTGCAGAAAGATGGTAAACGAGCACTGCTGAACACCAAGACCGACAAAACACTGGGACTTTGTGTTTATCCATATTGGCATCCTGACGGACGTTATGTGGCATTCTCCACCAACACCACACGGCAAGGTTTCCACATGACCAAGGAAAAGCGCATTGAGGTCTTCGACCATGAAAGCGACCTACAAATCCTTGACACAGAAACCAACGAACTCCTGCTCTCACCACTATTGACCCGGAAAGAGAGCAATGAGACCTACCCAGCCTTTTCACCCGACGGCAAGACACTCTACTTCTGTACAACTTTGAAGAGAAGTTATCCGCAGGCGTTGAAACAGGTACGCTACAACCTCTGCTCCATCGCTTTCGATGCCCAAACTGGTCGCTATGGCGAAACGGTAGATACGCTGCTCAACGCCGAGGCTGACAGCATGAGCATCGCCTTTCCCAAGCCATCTTACGACGGCAAGTGGTTGATGTACACCCTTGCCGACTATGGAACTTTCCCCATTTGGCACCAAGAGGCTGACCTTTGGCTCATGAATTTGCAGACAGGGGAAACGAAGGCTTTGAACGAAGTGAACAGCGACAATACAGAGAGTTACCACAACTGGAGCGAAAACTCACGTTGGTTCGTCTTCTCTTCACGCCGAGGCGACGGACTTTACACGCGACTCTACCTCTCGTCCATTGACGAAACGGGGAAAGCGACCAAGCCGTTCCTCTTACCACAGAAAGTCCCTCGCCACTTCTACGAGCGGCTGATGTACAGTTATAATGTACCTGACTTCACGAAAGAAAAAGTGGACATCGACCAGCGACAAACCGCTACTGAAATTTTGTCGGAGAAGCGGATAGCACTTGGTGTACGTCCGTGATGGAAAACGGCAGACGACCTTTCCCCTGTTCGGGGGCATTAAACGATTTCAAACAATCATCATAAAAACTGGGGTGTGCTTGAGGCAAGGCAAAAGGCTTCGAGCACACGCCTTTTTTGTTGATATAGGTGTAATAGACTTTGCCGTAAAGTCCATCGTCTCGCTTCGAGGCAAAAGCCAACCATCGGCTGTTGGAAGACCAAGAGTGGTAGGTGTCAGACATTGAAGAGTTCACTTCCTCCATCAGGTTGATTTCCCCTGTCTGGAGGTTCATCAGTTGCAAGTCAGCTTCCCGATGCCATATTGGGAAAGTACCATAATTTGCCACTGTATAGACAAGATATTGTCCATCAGGACTCACACGAGGATGGCACACACTCTTTCCCATCATCTTGGCATTGTACACCGTATCAACCTCCGTACCTATCGTGCCGTTCTCTTCGTCGAAAGCCACCCGACACAGACTGTACTTTAGCGATGTCAACCCGCCCAACGAGTCGAGCACGTGAGCCGTACAATAATAAATATGCTTGCCATCAGGCGAGAACGTCGGGAAAGTCTCCAGTTGGGTGCTGTCAGCCAGCAACGGACTATCGATAAAGCGGCTGTCGGTCAAGTCTGCCACATACACATCACTCTTGGTGTCAAAGACCTCCATGCGCTTGCTGCCCTGAGCATGGAAAGCCGGAATAATCACATTGGTGGAGAAGACCACATAACGCGCCGAAGGTGAGAAACCAAAATAGACGCTACCACTCACCATATCCTCACGTTTCAGTTCCAACTTCTTCAGTTTTCCATCCACATTAAGGATGGCACCCCCATCTTCCCCTCGCAGATAAAACATCGACGTGGAGGGGTCTTGACTGGCATACGTATGGCAGTTCATGCAGCGGTTGCCCACCATACCATAGTCGCTGAAGTTACGCACATCGAAGTTTTCCACACACCGTTCTTGCAACACCAAGTTGTTGAACACCTCATAATCTGGCTCTATCAGTCGGTAAGTCAAGTAGGGATCCACCTCATCGGCAACGACCTTCCAACGGAACGAACGGTACTCCTTCCATCCGTCAGCATATTTTGCCACCACCTTCACCTCCACAGACTTGCCCACGTTCTTTGCCAACATCGCTTTCCAATCCTCCATGTCAAATGTCACCTCATTCCCTCTCCCAGCGTAAAACACCACATTATCTATATAAACGTACACACTCAAGGCATCGTCCCGCAAGAGAAAGTTCAGGGGCGCGATATTGACAGGAATGGTCACATCGGCATAGTCTGGATAAATCGGTGCCGCTTTGTCCACCTTCTGCACGTGCTCAGGCGACGGTACACAAGCGCCGCAAACCCAAATGGTGATGAGTATGTAGAACCAGTATTTCATTATTCGAGAGTCAATGCTTGTTGATAGAGTGCTTTGTTTCGTGGACCATATTGCTGGTAATCACGAAGGAACACTTTTTTCTGCCGAGCCACGATGTCGCTGCACAGCAGGAAGTCAAGTGCCACGATGTTATCAGGGTTGCTGTCAAGCAACTGCGTAAGAATCGTATAACAATCGTCGCCCACACGGATGTGGTCACTCTGATTGAGATATTTCTGCTTATACGCTATCTCTGCCTTCACCTTCTCGGACATCGTGCCAGGTGTGTGGTCGGAAGCCCACTGCCGATAGACCCACGTCTTGCTCAACAGTCGCAAATACTTCATCGCAGCTGGGATGTCGTCCTTCACCAAGTTCACCTCCACCAACCGCTTGACCATGCGCACGTTCCGTCCATTGGGAGAGAACGTGTTGGCCAGCAGGGCTGCACGCTCGGCATAGGTCATATCACCCAACAGATAATACAGTTCATTTATCATCTTGATGGTGTAGAGCGGGGTCTCAGGCCCAATTTTGTAGAACGTACCCAAAATCGGTCGTTCCATCGTCATCAGGCGGTCGGGCAGCAGATTGAGCTGTGCCAGCGAGAGGCAATAGAAGAAACACATCTCCTCCGTCTCGGGTTCGGTGTTCGACTCATACATCTGCACCACCTTCTCATAGTGACCGAAGTAGTATTCGTTATCGTAGGCGAAATTACGCTCCAACATCATCGCAGCCGATTCATCCACCCATTTCCTTTCGCCAGGATAGAGCAATGTGACCTTCTTGCCAAGACAATAATGCTCCGACACTTTCGGAAGCAGCAAATTGGGCAACAGTGCCACCAACAATAAAGGTATAATCGCCCAATAACGTCGTCTTAATCGGAAGGTGGGCAGCAGGATTCTCAGCATCTCCAACAAGAAGAGTGCCAAATAGCCACAGCCAAACATCCAGAATGCCAGTGACGAGGAAAGGAAGAGCGTGAGTGTACGCATCCACCAATACGGAATCTTGTCACAAAGTCCATCGTGCAACAACCACAACGCAACACCACCCGTCAACGCCACAATACCACTCAATCGGTATGCCTCATAGAGCGAGAGCCGCGCCTCCAACGTCATCAGTACCAGTGCAAGGACAAAACTGCCCCAACTGACCAACGTTTTATGTACACTATAACTGAAACAACGGTCGAGACTTCGTCTGACGAGGTCGCCCAGCAACAACAGCACAGTCGTCAAGATGGCAGGCCCTGCATAAAGATAATAGTAGAACTGAGTGAGGAAATCGCCCACCAGACAAGCAACCCATGCCGGTTTATCGAAATAGGAAAGCACATAGTTCTCATCCAACAAGAAGAGTTGGTTCTGTTCTTGATAGAAGAAGTGGTATGGATACTTCATCTGGAAGAACAGGAAACATCCCACACCCCACAGGAGGATGAGCATTGGTTTCAGCAGTTTCCTCACGCTATGTGTTTTATTGTCAAATCGCATATCACTGGCAAAATTACAAAAAAAGAAAGATTAAACAAGCATTCACTATGCAAATTATAACTTTTTCATGTACTATCTTGACCTTTTGCTACCCAAAACCTTGTTTGAATCAAATAAAAATCGTTACTTTGCACAAAAGAACAACTTTTCTAACAAATTTATTAACCAACTAATTTTTTTTAGCTTATGAAGAAAATTTTACTTTCTTTGGCAATGGTAGTTGTTGCTCTTGCAGCAAATGCTACCACAGAAGACATCACTGCAAAGTTCACTTATACGTGGAATTCAGCAGAGAGTCTGACAAATAACGAGGATGGCAGCATCACGTTCAATGCCGTATCTTGGGGTGGTCTTGCCGCATGGTTAGCCACAGATGAAGGCAAGTGCGACTGGTCTGCCTGGAAGAAGGTCGTATTTGAGTTTGCAGAACCTACTACAGTGAATACACAAATTCTCGTGGGTGAAGCGAGTGCATGGGGTGATGTAGGCATCACTTCTTTGGAGTGCTCATTCGAAGGCAAAGACATGAGTGCCATTGATCAGATTGCGCTTCAGGCTTCTGCAGCTACGACCATCACGATTACTCGCATTTACCTGTCTGACGGTGAAGGCGAGGAAGAGGCTGCTGTGAAGACAGCTGTACTTGACAATGGCAGCACCCATGCATTGCCCGCTGGCGACTGGGGTTGGGACGGCTCTTGGTTGGCCCGCGACGTAACAGCATTCAACGCCATCATCTTCGAGATTTCGTCTGTAACAGGCCTTGGTCAGGTGACATTGCAAGGTATTGACAAGAATGGCGAAGAGGTTTCACACCAAATTGAAATTAGCACGGCAACGACCTATGTTGTTGACATTGAAGACTGGCAGACACTGAATCAGTATGCTTATCAAAATATCAATGTAAGTTCCGAGGAAGTCGATGTGCCAGATGGTGAGACAACGATTGTCGTAAAGCAGGTTTTCCTCACATCAGAAACCGTTGATGAATATGTGATTAGCAACACCCATATTTATGCCATTGGCAACCTTGATGGCTGCAACGGCTGGGATCCTTCTGATGGTTCTCTTCAACTTGCCTATGACGAAGAAGAAGGCGTTTTCAAAGGCACTATTTCTGTACAAGATAATTGGGAAGGCAACGGATGGTTTGCGTTTAGCTGTAAGTTGGGTGAAAACAGCGAAGATTGGACAACATTCAACGCTGCTCGTCTCTCCGTTACTTCTGACTATGGCACTCTGAACGAGACTGCAACACTTGTGACAGGTGAAGACCAGAGCTTCAAGCTGCCTGCTGGCATCTACAGCGTAACGATTAACCCATTCTTGATGACCATTATCATCACAACTGCATCTGAAAATGCCATTGCGAGCACTCCAGCAATCTCTGCTGCTCCAGCTGCTTACTACTCCATCTCTGGCGCACGTCTCGCTGCTCCTCAGAAGGGTGTGAATGTTGTGAAGATGAGCAATGGACAGGTGAAGAAAGTCTTTATTAAGTAAGACTTTCGTACACCTGGGGTGCAGTGCTCGGCTGATGGGAGGGCAACGAAGAAAGCCCGAACCAGCAGACGCTAAGCACAAAGGTGGATAAGTGAAGAAAGTCTTTATTAAGTAAGACTTTCGTACAAACAATTAATTTCCAATCGACTCAGGGAGGCTCCGACATCGGAGCCTCCCTTTTTTTGTTTCTACACCAAACTATTCTTGCTCCTAACGACAAATCCCCCCCAATAAGAGTTTGACAACACGAAAATGTCATGTTATACGCTACAGGGATGTGAAAACATTCATTTGCCCGATATGAAATAAATAACATACGGGAAGTCATTCTAATAAGATGCAGGGAGTGTCACTTGCTCCATAAGAAGCATTTTTCTTGAAAAATACAAATATTGGATAATAAAGGCAAAGGATGGTCAACAGGAATGGTGTAACTTTGCACTTGATATCGTACAAAAAGTAAACTAACAAAATCAATACCAATTATGAAAATGAAAATGGTTATACTGGCTGTGGCAATGGCAATGACTTGCAGTTTGCAGGCAGCGACGAAAACCCCTGCTCAACAACTGCTGGAGCGTCTGCAAAAATTGCAGAAAAAAGGCTATATGTATGGTCACCAAGACGACCCTTTCTATGGACTCACATGGGATTGGGACTTGGGACGTTCTGACACCAAGGAACTCGTGGGCGACTATCCTGCCGTGATGGGCTTCGACCTAGGCGGCATCGAGATGGGTGACGCGAAGAATCTTGACAGCGTACCCTTCCAGCGCATTCACGAAGAAATCATCGCTCACCATCAGCGTGGCGGCATCATCACTATCTCGTGGCATCCACGCAATCCGTTGTTGGGCACAACAGCATGGATACAGAATGACACCACCGCTTACAACGAGGCAGTGGCTGCCTTAAAGAAGATTGGGCAGGATGCCCTTGCGAAACAAGTGATTGACCCGAAGACCACCGTCAAGAGCATCCTTCCTGGAGGTAGCCATCACGCCAAATACATGGGATGGTTGAAGCGTGTGGCAGACTTTCTGCTGACGCTGAAGGATGCGAAAGGCAACCCCATTCCCGTCATCTTCCGTCCCTACCACGAGAATAACGGTTCGTGGTTCTGGTGGGGACAGAACCTGTGCAGCGACGAAGAGTTTCATGCGCTGTGGAACATGACACAAGACTACATCAACAACGTGTTGCCCACCAACCTGCTGTGGTCGTACTCGCCCAACCTGCAAGGCAACTGGACAGAAGAGGCATGGTTGAAACGCTATCCGGGTGACGACCGCATCGACCTCATCGGCGAGGATGCCTACCAGTGGGGCACGGAAGCAGACTTCGTAACATCGCTCAATGCCGACCTTGCCCTCATCACCTCCATCGCTCAGCAGCATGGCAAACTCATCGCCTTGACTGAATGTGGCTATCAGAACTCACCCGACGCCACGTGGTGGCAGCGCGTGTTCAAGCCCGTCATCGAGCAATATCCCGTATGCTACTTCCTGCCTTGGCGCAACTATAAGAAAGACCACTTCGGTGCTGCCCTGCAAACCACAACCGCCGACGACTTCAAGGCATGGGCGCAACAGAAGAACTTCATGTTTAACAACGATATAAAGAAAATCAAGTAGAGATGTCAGCAGAGTTTGAACAGAAAGTGCAGGCTCTTCGTGCTCACCACGAGGAACTGCTCACCCGCCCTAACGTACAGAAGGCATGGGGCAACGGCATTTATGATAAGTATGAACATCCAATCCTGACCGCTGAGCATACGCCATTGGAATGGCGATATGACTTCTGTGAGCAGGACAACCCCTATCTGATGCAGCGCATCATGATGAATGCCACGCTGAACAGTGGTGCCATCAAGTGGCAGGGAAAGTATCTGTTGGTGGTGCGTGTGGAAGGAGCCGACCGCAAGAGTTTCTTTGCGGTGGCAGAATCGCCCAACGGAGTGGACAATTTCCGCTTCTGGGACGAGCCTATCACCATGCCAGAAGCTCCCTCCGACTCCCCCGAAGGAGGAGAGAATCCCGCCATCAACATCTATGATATGCGTCTCACGGCACATGAAGACGGGTGGGTGTATGGCGTGTTCTGTGCCGAACGTCACGACGACAGTCAGCCAGGCGACCTCAGTGCCGCCACTGCCACGGCTGCCATCGCCCGTACGAAGGACTTCAAGACGTGGCAGCGTCTGCCCGACCTGAAGACCCGAAGCCAACAGCGCAATGTGGTGTTGCATCCCGAGTTCGTGAATGGCAAGTATGCTTTCTATACCCGTCCGCAGGATGGCTTCATCGACACAGGCTCTGGAGGTGGTATTGGCTGGGCACTCATCGACGATATCGAACATGCCGAAGTGAAAGAAGAACAAATCATCAACGCACGCCACTACCACACCATCATGGAGGTGAAGAACGGCGAGGGGCCTCATCCCATCAAGACCACCAAGGGCTGGTTGCACTTGGCACATGGCGTTCGTGGCTGTGCCAGCGGACTTCGCTATGTCTTATATATGTACATGACCGCCCTTGACGACCCGACCCGTGTCATCGCACAGCCAGGAGGCTTCTTCCTCGTGCCCGAAGGTTGGGAATATATCGGCGACGTGATGAACGTGGCGTTTGCCAATGGCTGGATTGCCGACGGTGAACCTGCCGACGGTCTCCACACCGACGACGAGCGTGTGCTCATCTACTACGCATCAAGCGACACCCGCATGCACGTGGCCACTTCCACCGTTGGAAGATTGATAGATTATTGCATGAATACACCTGCTGATGGGTATGCTACAGCAGTTTCTGTGGAGACAATCAAGAAATTAGTGGCAAAGAATCGCAAATAATCAATGGATTTTATTTCAGAATCGTTTGAATCTGAAATAAAATCCTTATCTTTGCAGCTGACTCTACTAAAACCCTTTTATAAAATGGCTTCACTGAAAGAAAAAATCGGTTACGGTCTTGGCGACACGTCAAGTTCCATGTTTTGGAAGATTTTCAGTTACTATCTTCCCATCTTCTATTCAGATGTGTTCGAACTGAGTCTCGCTCAGACCGCCACACTCATGTTCATCACACGTATTTGGGACACCGTAAGCGACCCGATGATGGGTGTAATCGCCGACCGAACACAGACCCGATGGGGCAAATATCGTCCATACTTGTTGTGGTTCGCCGCCCCGTTTGCCATTGCGGGTGTGCTGTTGTTCACTACACCCAACCTTGAGGAAAATGGCAAACTCATCTGGGCATACTGCACCTACATCCTCATGATGACAGTCTATACAGGCATCAACGTACCCTACGCCTCCATGCTGGGTGTGGTGACGGACGACTCCGACGAGAAGACAGTGTTCTCCTCCTTCCGTATGTTCTTCGCATACGCCGGTTCGTTCGTGGCACTCTTCGCCTGGGAGCCGCTGTGCAGTTTCTTCCAAGACCAAGTAGGCTCCGTGGCAGAAGCTTGGCAGCACGCCATGATTGTCATCGCCTGTATGTGCTTGGTGCTTTTCTTGACCAGTTTTGCCTTGACCAAAGAGCACATCAAAGTCACCCCGACTGGTCTCGGCAACGACTTCAAGTCATTGCTCAGCAACCTGCCTTGGTGGACACTCACGCTGGCATCCGTTTGTACCAACCTCTTCAATACCGTACGTGGTTCAACGGTAGCTTACTACTTCAAGTACTACATCGGCGAGAACGTGAACATCGACTTGGGTTTGACCAGTTTCATCTTCTTTGCCGGCCTCTTCCTTGCAGTCGGTGAAGTGTGCAACATGGCAGGTGTTGTCATCGCCGTACCCGTTGCCAAGAAACTGGGCAAGAAATCCACTTTCATCCTCTCTTGTGCCGCACTGGTCGTGTTCAGCATCATCTTCTTCTATATGCCACTCTCCAACACTGGCTTCATCTTGATGTTGCTGCTCCAAATCATCATCAGCATCTTCACAGGTATCATGAGTCCACTCGTATGGTCTATGTATGCGGATGTGGCAGACTACGCCCGTTGGAAGGACAATGCCAACTGCACAGGCCTCATCTTCTCTTCAGGCTCGTTTGCCCAGAAGTTGGGTGGTGCCGTGGCTGGCTCGGCCGTGCTGATGATTCTTGATGCCTTCGGCCTCGTCCCCAATGCCGTCGAGCAAGCCGACAGTGCCATCTTAGGTATGAAGCTGACCATCAGCTGGATTCCGGCAGGTATTGCCCTCTTCATGATGTTAGTGCTCATCTTCTACCCACTGACTCGCAAGAAGATGGATGAAATCACCTTCAAACTGAAATTAAGTACCGATACTGAATAACCACCATCGCAGCGTCCCTCCTCCATTCGGGGGAGGGCACTGCTTTCCTATCTATTATCCTTATGACGTTTGCAACCATGAAACAAGAGATGCTGGAGGTGCTGGAAGACAACATCCTCTCCTTCTGGCTTGACAAAATGCAAGACCGTGACAACGGCGGATTCTACGGACAGATGAAAGGTGACGGGACACTGGTGCCGACAGCTGACAAGGGTGGTATCCTCAATGCCCGTATCCTCTGGTCGTTCAGTGCAGCCTACCGTGTGCTGGGCAAGTCTGCATACCTCACCGCAGCCACCCGTGCCAAAGACTACATCTTGCAGCATTTTTGGGACGAAAAGCATGGGGGCACTTTCTGGAGCGTGGACTATCTAGGGCATCCACAAGACACGAAAAAACAGTTCTACGCGTTGGGCTTCATGCTCTACGGCCTGAGCGAATACGTCCGTGCCACAGGCGACCGAGAGGCACTCGACTATGCCCTTGCCCTCTTCGACTGCATCGAGGAACACGCCCTTGACCACGAGCACAACGGCTATATTGAGGCCATGACCCGCGACTGGCAGCCCATCGCCGATATGCGCCTCTCCGACCTTGATGCCAACTACCCCAAGTCGCAGAACACACACCTGCACATCATCGAACCATACACCAACCTGCTCCGTTGCCTGAAAGAGCTGCATCGTGCTGAGTCTTGCGACTACGTGCCCTCCATCGGGGCGATACTCCCCACGGGCATCAGTGTGCCACAAGAGACACTCGACCGTGTCGAAACAGCTGTCCGCAACCTCATCGACATCTTCACAGACCGCATCCTCAACCCCGAGACCCACCACCTCGACCTCTTCTTCGACATGGACTGGACACGCGGTGCTGGTCATCTGGAAAGCTACGGTCACGACATCGAGTGTTCTTGGCTGCTGCATGAAGCCGCCCTCGTGCTGGGCGACAGCAAGGTACTCGCCAAAGTGGAACCCATCGTGCAACTGGTGGCGAAAGCTTCCGAGAAAGGTCTGAACCCCGATGGTTCCATGCTTCACGAAGCCAATTTGGACACAGGTCACGTGGACACTGACCGGCACTGGTGGGTACAGGCTGAGAATGTAGTGGGTTGGGCCAATATCTACCAATACTTCGGCGACACCGATGCCGCAGAGAAAGCCCTCCGTTGCTGGAACTACATCAAGACGAACCTCATCGACCGTGAAGGTGGCGAATGGTTCTGGAGCCGCGACCCCGAAGGCAACATCAACCGCAAGGACGACAAGGCAGGCTTCTGGAAGTGCCCCTATCACAACAGCCGTATGTGCCTTGAAGTGATTGAAAGATTTTAATATATGAAGCCATACAAATTCAAGCCATATCTGAAAGAAACCATTTGGGGCGGTGAGAAAATCGCAGCCTTCAAGGGTATTGCAACTGACCTCACCAACATTGGTGAAAGTTGGGAAATCAGCGGTGTGCCAGGACATGAGAGCGTAACTGCCCCCCGTGGATTGTCCGAAGACAACGACCTCGGCATGACCCTTCCACAACTCATCGACCACTACAAAGGAACCTTGGTGGGCAACACCGCCTATGAGAAATACGGCACCAACTTTCCCCTCCTCATCAAGTTCATCGACTCTCGCCAAGACCTCTCCGTACAGGTACATCCCAACGACCAGTTGGCGCAACAGCGTCATGGATGCGCAGGCAAGACAGAGATGTGGTATGTCATGCATGCCGCTCCCCATGCGAAAATCCATGCAGGTCTGAACCAAGCGATTACCCCTCAGGACTACGAGCGACTTGTCCGCAACAACACTTTCATGGACGTAGTGGCAACCCACCAAAGCCATGAGGGTGATGTGTTCTTTCTCCCAGCCGGACGTGTGCATTCCATCGGTGCAGGCAACTTCCTCGTCGAAATCCAACAGACCAGCGACATCACCTATCGTATCTACGACTTCGACCGCCGCGATGCGAATGGGCACCCTCGTGAACTTCATGTCGAACAGGCCAAAAACGCCATCGACTACACCGTCAGCTCCGACTACCGAACCCACTACGAAACAACCAACCCTAACACAAAGCTGGTGGAATGTCCCTACTTCAAGGTGCATCGTCTGGTGGTGGAAGGCACAGCCGAAGTGGACTATCAGACCAATTCCTTTGTCATCGTCATCTGTCTCACGGGCGAAGCCCACATCAATGGAATCAAGGCACACCAAGGCGAGACCCTGCTCGTACCCGCCTGTGACAACATCCTTCACATCACAGGCAACGCCACCTTCCTATGTGCTTCGCTAAATGATAAATGATAAATGATAAAAAGGAGCGCATATTGTTCATCCACATAAAACTTAGAACCCATGAAGAAAACATTGCTTTTATCGTTATCCGCGCTGCTGTGTTTGACAGCAAATGCCGAGAAGGTGGAACTGTCCACCCCTCACAACACCTTAGTGCTTGACCTCTGGAAAGGTGGTGAACCCAAGTTCGTTTATTATGGCGAAAAGTTGAGTACCAGCGACTTAGCTTCCCTGCCTGAACCAACTAACGCCAACTGGAGCCACCTCGAAATCTATCCTGCCTATGGTGCCACCCACACACAGAGCGAGACCGCCTTTGCCATGCGCCATGCCGATGGCAACCTCTCCACCCAACTGCTGGTGGAAAACTGGACAAAGACCTCCATCTCTGACAAGGCACCCAATGGTGCCAACCGCACGGGCGAACGCCTCACCATCACCCTCAAAGACCCCCTCTATCCCAACATTGTCCACCTCTACTATCAGGCATACAACGATGTCGATATGATAGAGTGCTGGACTGACGTGACCAACAGCGAAAAAGCCACCGTCACCCTCACCCAGTTTTACTCATCCTGTCTCCCCATCCGTCGCGGCAACGTCTATGCACACCACTTTCACGGCTCATGGGCAAGCGAAGCACAACTCACCGCCGAGCCGCTCAACAACGGCATCCTCGAAATCAAGAACAAGGACGGACTGCGCAACGCCACCACCGACCGCCAAGAGGTGATGTTCTCGCTCGACGGCTACGGCCGCGAGAACGAAGGTGACGTGATAGGTGCCGCCCTGATGTATTCCGGGAACTACCGCATCACCATCGACACCGACGACACCGAATACCACTACTACTTTGCTGGCATCAACCCCGACAACTCAGAGTACCATCTGAAGAAAGGCGAGACACTGACTACTCCACACGTTGCCTATACCTTCACCCACGAAGGCCTTTCGGGAGCCTCACGCAACTACCACCGTTGGGCACGCAAGTACCAACTGCGCCACGGAGACCAGGCACGCGACATCCTGCTCAACTCGTGGGAAGGCGTCTATTTCGACATCAACCAACAAGGCATGGACCAGATGATGGCCGACATCGCCTCGATGGGTGGTGAACTCTTCGTCATGGACGACGGTTGGTTTGGCGACAAATATCCACGCAACACCGACAACTCATCCCTTGGCGACTGGGTGGTAGATAAACGCAAACTGCCCGAAGGCATCGAAGGCCTGCTGCGCGATGCCAAGAAAAACGGTGTGAAGTTCGGCATCTGGATAGAACCCGAGATGTCCAACACAACCTCCGAACTCTACGAGCAGCACCCCGACTGGATTCTCAAGGCACCTGGTCGTGAACCCGTCCTCGGTCGTGGCGGCACACAAGTGGTGCTCGACCTCGCCAACCCCAAAGTGCAAGACTTCGTGTTCAGCATTGTCGATAACCTCCTCTCCAAATACCCCAACATCGCCTACATCAAGTGGGATGCCAACGCACCCGTGATGAACCACGGCAGCCAGTACCTCTCCAAGGAAGACCAAAGCCACCTCTACATCGCCTACCATGAGGGACTCATCAAAGTGTGCCAGCGCATCCGCGACAAATATCCCGATGTCGTCATCCAAGACTGTGCCTCGGGCGGGGGACGCGCCAACTACGCCCTCCTACCCTACTTCGACGAGTTCTGGGTCAGCGACGACACCGATGCCCTCCAGCGCGTCTTCATGCAGTGGGGCACCTCCTACTTCTTCCCTGCCATCGCCATGGCAAGCCACATCTCCGCCACCCCCAACCACCAGACCTTCCGCACCACCGCCTTCAAGTTCCGATGCGACGTTGCCATGAGTGGTCGTCTTGGCATGGAGATACAACCCAAGAACATGACCGACGAAGAGAAGATGATAGGCAAGCAAGCCATCGCCGACTACAAGCGTATCCGTCCCGTCGTGCAGTTTGGCGACCTCTACCGCCTCCACTCCCCCTACGAAGGCGACAACCTCGCCAGCCTCATGTATGTGAGCGAACTGAAAGACAAGGCAGTCTTCTACTGGTATAAACTCGAAACCTTCGTCAACCAGCACTTCCCCCGCATCAAAATGGCAGGCCTCGACCCACAGCGTCGTTACGTGGTGCATGAACTCAACCGCATCGACAACCAGCCGCTGCCCTACGAAGGCAAGACCTTCACAGGTCAGTACCTCATGGCAAACGGACTCGAAGTGCCCTATTCCCACGATGTCGATTACCACAAGAAAAACGACTGGGCAAGCCGCGTCCTCTACTTAGAAGCCGAATAGCCCCAATGCCTTGCTGATGAGAAAAATCCTATCACTGCTATCAATCCTCCTCTTGTTGTCCGCCTGTGCGGATGACAAGAGGATTTTGTCATTGCTCGACCATGCCGAGACCAACATGGAGAACAACCCCGACTCAGCCAATGCTATTACGATGCAGTGAAAAAGGCAGACACGCTGAGTGAAGATTGCGACTATAAGACGTTGTTTAGCGTGTATGGACAGATGGCAGAAGTCTTCAAACGTCAAATCATGCCAGACGAACCTGAGGCATAAAAAAAGTATAGTCAGTATGCGATGAAAGCAGAGAATATATATACATTGCACGAAAAGACTTCAAAAAGACCCATGAATTTATACGAAACAAGAGAACGACATAAGGGGGTCGTTTTGTTACAATTTGACCTTGATTTCATTTTTTTATCGCTGAGAACCAGCCAGTTGAAATTTTCACCTGTAACAACCTATTGCAAGATTCCCTCAAAGTACCTAACTTTGTAGCCTGTTTCCTACCCCCATTCCAAAAGTATGTTACCAAAGATTTTCATCCTTATAGGGCTTAGCCTCTGTTCGCTGACTAGTTTTGCTCAGCAGACAGGGGAATTATTCAACCAACCCATCATACAGGAGAAAGTGTACGTGCACTTGGACAACAACTGGTACTTTGCGGGCGACACCATCTGGTATGCGGCTTATGTGGTGAGGGCAGACAACCACCATCCGACGGACATGAGCCGCATCCTGTATGTAGAGCTGCTGAACGAGCAGGGCTATCTGGTGGAACGCCAGCAGTTAGTGGTGGATTTCGACGGCAGGGCCCACGGGCAGTTTGCCTTGAACGACAGCGCATGGGCGGGCTACTACGAGGTGCGCGCCTACACGAAGTGGATGCTGAACTTCGGGAATGACGTTCTGTTTTCGAGGGTGGTACCTGTGTATGAGAAGGCTGACTCGACAGCGGACTACCGACAGAAGCGCATCCCCATGAAGGTGACGGCGGGCGACTACGAGATTCAGTATCCTCTGCCTCGCCTCAGCATCCAGTTCTATCCCGAAGGCGGGCATTTGGTGTATGGGCTACGGTCGAGGGTGGCTTTTGAGGCTGTCAATGAACTGACCCAGCACATCGGCGTGAAGGGAGTGCTGCTGGAGGATGGCAGGGAGCTGGCATCCATCCATTGCGGCGGAGGAGGTCGGGGAATGTTCAGCTTCACACCCAAACGGGGCAGCAAGTATCAGGCACGGTTCGAGCACCAGGGAGAGACCTATGTGGAAGACATCACACGCATTGACGAGCGAGGGTATGTGCTTCGGACAGACCATGATGAGGACTCGCTGCGTGTCACGGTAAGAGGTGTCGATTCGACAGAACGGCAGTTGGGACTCTGTGTGTCGTGCCGTGGCAGCATCATCACCACACGGGAGATGAGTCTTTCTGACGAGGGGACTTCCGTGCTGACCATCAGCACAGAAGGGCTGCCAGCAGGCGTAAACACCGTAACCCTTTACGACCAAGCATCGGGCACCAGCATAGCAGACCGCATGGTGTTCATCTGGAGGCAGAAGGGGGAAAAATGTTCTGTCCGCATCACAGGCAAACAGACCCAGCTACTTCCATACGAGAAAACGCAGTTGACCCTCTCGCTGGACAAGGGGAACGCCCGTCAGACCTTTTCAGTGGCTGTACGCGACAAGAAGCGTATGGATGAATCCTACTATCAGGGCAACATCATGACAGAACTGCTGCTCCAGTCGGATGTGCGCGGCTTCATCGCCCATGCAGGGCAATGCATCAACAACCCTGCCGCCCTCGATTTGCTGATGATGGTGCAGGGGTGGAACCGCTACCCGTGGGAGCAGCTCTTCAGTGGCAAAGCGGAGGAGGCGATGTTCGCCCCAGAGAAAAACATGATGATTTATGGTGAGATGAAAGACCTGAAGAGCACCGTCTGGAAGCCGAAGAAAGGCCACAAGGCGTTGTTTGCCAGCCTCTTCCTGCTCAACGACAGTACCTACGACAAGAATTTGAGCGAGAAGACTTACCTGTTCAAGGGAGCGATATATGCCGACTCTTTAGACCGATTCCGCATCAACTACCAACCCTTCTATGGCGATGCCATCCTGCAACTGCGGGGATTCTATGCCCAAAAGTTAGAAAAGAGCAAGAAATACAGCCGCATCTTGCACGACCCCCACATCTTCATACGCTGCCACAACTTCTTCCCCGAAGACAGCAAGCAGTACAGCTGGTATGAGATGAACCAACCCGACTCGCTCCTTGACCTTTATGCCCAAACGGATGACCTCAGCGACAGCGTCGCGACCTCCATCCTGCTGGACAACGTGACCGTGAAACAGAAAAGGCGAAAGTGGCTCCGAGTCAGGCTCACACAACCCGTGGCATCCTATGACTTTCTCGACTTCATCAACGAGCAGTGGGACAAAGGGCGATATGACGAAAACTTCCTGATGGACTACACATACGAAAAAAACTTCCACCACCACCACTTCCTTGCTGTCAACCACATGATAGGCAACTACACGATGGAATCAGGAGGAATCATACAAATTGCCTTCGACCAAATGTTCCAATCCCCCTGCAACCCCATTGACAACATCGTGGCACGTCGTTATTCCTTCATCCACCGCCTGGACAAAATCACCTTCATCACCGACTCGCCACGCCGTGCAGCCTACTACCAGCTGAGACACCAGGGACAACTATGCCCTTCGATGCCTCGACCCTTCTATGCCAATGGCTATGTCAATTTCATCCAGTTTCCCAACAAAGAAGAGCGTTTCGTCGAAGGTCGGTACATCAAGCTTCACGGCTTCAACCGGCCTGTCGAGTTCTATTCGCCCGACTACTCACGGATGCCGCTGCCCGAGGTGCCTGACCATCGCCACACTCTCTACTGGAACCCCACCATCACCACCGATGCCGAGGGACGTGCCCACGTGGAGTTTTACAACAACAGCACCTGCACAGAGATGGACGTGGAAGTGGAGGGCATCACCCCAGACGGGAAGTTTATCACCAATGAATAGGGCAAGATATCTTGAAACGGGACTTTCTCTCAGCATCGTCATGACAAGTGCTTCCTGCTATTTGCCTACCATGAGGCTTTTCACGGACACGTTGCTGCTCCCTAAATGGTACTGTTGCGCGTTCTTTGTGTCATGGGTCGCAGTCTTCCATACGTTTGCGAAACTGCGTCACGC
Source organism: Bacteroidaceae bacterium (assembly GCA_017448825.1). GTDB lineage: Bacteria > Bacteroidota > Bacteroidia > Bacteroidales > Bacteroidaceae > Minthosoma. Next base: position 28,954 of record JAFSKR010000044.1, on the reverse strand, counting down.
TCCTGTCCGTTCCTGTCATTGTCTCGACATCGCTTCTGCCAGCTTCGTCATCGCAACAAGCACGGAATGCCTGTATGTGCTGACACTTGCGTTGATGAACGGCGTGCCGTCTGTCGGGGCTTTGGGCACCTTCGACAATCCTGCGGGATTGGCTCTCAACCTATGCGTGGCAATACCTTTAGGGGTACATCTGGCATGGAGATGTGGAGGCAGAAAGGTGGTGCGGTGGCTGTATGTTGTGATGTGTCTGCTGATGGTGGCGACCTTGTGCCTGACAAAATCTCGGACAGGGATGATTTGTCTGATGCTGTATCTGATGGTGTATCTGTATCGGGGGCTTTTACGTGTCCACATCTCTTCACGTGCCAAAAGATTGGTGTTTGCCATGCTGACTCTCTGCCTGTCGGTCGGAGGCATCTTTGGGGTATCTCAACAAAAGGCATTTTCCACGTCAGGGCGGTCGTTCATCTTGCAGCGGTCGTGGGAACTCATCAGGGAGCATCCTTTCATAGGACATGGGGTGAACGGATTCGAGAGGGAGTATATGCAGTGTCAAGCCAAATTCTTCAAGGCTCATCCAACCAGTAAGTATGCCATATTGGCGGACGAGGTGCATCATCCGCTGAACGAGTTTGTCTATCTGTGGGTGAACTATGGGGTGTTGGCACCAACTATCTTGCTCGGTGTAATGGCTATGCCCTATATCGCTTTTGTTCGTTGCTCATGCAAGACCATCAAGCCTTTGCTGCTGCCATTGTTCAGCGTCTTCCTTTTTTCATGTTTCTCTTACCCCTTCCACTATCCCGTAGCATGGATAATAATGGCTATATGCCTCGGGACAATCATCCGTAGCGGAGGGCGTTTCTTGCGGTATGTCCTGTTGCTTGCCAGTGTCGCGACAATCGCTTACACCGTTGTCGATGCCACCTATGAGTGCCGTTGGAACAAGGCATATCGCCATTCGTTCAGGGAGTTAAATCCAATAGTGTTGGAAGAGTATGAGGCACTGCATGGATATATGCAAAGAAACCACCACTTCCTCTATAACTATGCCATGACAGCATTCCTTGCCCATGATAATGGAAGAGCATACGCCCTGGTGGCTGAATGCGGAAACTTGTGGAATGGCTATAACCGTGAGTTGTTGGCTGGAGACATCTGCCGCAAAGGCCAAAGGTATGCTGAAGCCATCTGCCATTATGAGCAAGCCATGTATATGTGCCCAGTCCGTTTTGCGCCGTTGGAGGGGTTGTACAAAACGTATGAGGTGACTGGAGACAGGAACAATAAAGAGCACATTGCCCAGATTATCGCGGCAAAAGAGGTGAAAGTACATTCGCCCACCATCCAAAGAATCAAAAATGACTATCAATAATTCAACAATCAACTATCAATTCACAAAAATTCAAACAAAATGAAGAGAAATTTACATTTTTGTGGTATCTTTGCCATTGCAATGGTGGCGATGACCATGTTCACCATCACAAGTTGTGACAAAGATGAAGAATATGAATTGCAAACTGACGAGTACACACTGGCTGACAGGATGATGACAAGGGCTGGAGAAGGTGGAAATAATAATACTCCGCACTTTTTAGAAATAGAAGCGGGTCGTGACACTTCTTACCACGATGTGGGTGCCGTCATTTCTTTTGAAACGATTATATCATGGAATAGTGGCGTTTGGGCACTAGTAGTTCCTACTATTTCCACTCGATTTAAGGATAATATAAATGAAGATGAATTGTATGAGTATTCTATTATTTCCTCTGAAGTAAGTTGGGGATGCGGACCCGTTGTGAAAGGATCTATAAAATATACAAAGAAGAGTAAGATTTCTGGTTCTTATATGACTATTGAAGGAGAATTTGAACAAGCCGTTAATATTGTTTATATCAAGCAGGATGAAGAAGAGTGAGACTAAGCCGTCCTCATATTTGTGTAATAAAATGGTCTTACTATATATATGAGTATAAGCCGAATTTTGTGGATTGTTGTCATGTGTTCTCCTTTCCTAACAAAGGATTCATTCGCTGGTTCTAATGATATTTATGTAGATTCTACAGAGAAGGTGTACGTGCACTTGGACAACAACTGGTACTTTGCGGGTGACACCATCTGGTATGCGGCTTATGTGGTGAGGGCAGACAACCACCATCCGACGGACATGAGCCGCATCTTGTATGTAGAGCTGCTGAACGAGCAGGGCTATCTGGTGGAACGCCAGCAGCTGGTGGTGGATTTCGACGGCAGGGCGCACGGGCAGTTCGCCTTGAACGAAAGCGCATGGGCGAGCTACTACGAGGTACGCGCCTACACGAAGTGGATGCTGAACTTCGGGAATGACGTTCTGTTTTCAAGGGTGGTGCCTGTGTATGAGAGGCCTGACTCAGCGGAGAAATATCAGCGTAAAGTCATGCCGCGAAAGGTCACGGCTGGCAATTATACTATAGAGTATCCTTTACCGAAAGTGAGCATCCGTCTCTATCCTGAAGGAGGGCATCTGGTGTATGGGCTGCCGTCAAGGGTGGCGTTTGAATTTTCGGACGAGGAGACAAGGAGGCTCAACCTGAGTGGAATGCTGCTGGAGGATGGGCGAGAACTGCAGAGGATAGAGTGTCTGCACGCGGGTCGGGGCGTGTTTCGGTTCACGCCTCGGAAGGGGTGCCTGTACAAGGTGAGGCTTGAACTGAATGACACTGTATATGAGGAGGGGCTGGGAAGGATTGAGGAGAGAGGGAGCGTGATGGAGGTCAACACGACTGATGAAGGGCTCAGCATTGTCCTTCGGCACATTGGCCGGATGCGGCCCGAGCGGCAACAGCTGCTGGTCTCGTGCAGGGGAAGGCAGGAGGCTTGTTTCCGTGTCGATACGGACGATGAGGAATGCCATTATGACTTGTTGGCAGACTGCCTTGAACACAGCGGTGTGCATGACATCACGCTCACCGACAGCCTTGGAAGAATTCTGTTGCAGCGAAAGGTGTTTGTTTTTTCTCAAAAAGAAGAAAAAGTTCCATGCCATGTCGCATACGATAGGCGAGCCATCGTACCATACGGCAAGATAGAAATGGATGTGGAATTGGGAGAGACAGCAGGTGAGCAGCAATTTTCCTTTTCCGTAACTGACAAGAGTCAACGGGATACATCATACTACGATGGCAACATCTTGACGGAGTTGCTTTTGCAGTCAGACATCCGTGGCTTCGTGGAAAATGCCGCATGGTATTTCGAGTGTCCCAACGATGAAAGACGAACTGCACTTGACTTGCTCCTGATGGTGCAGGGATGGAGCCGATACACCTGGAGTTCTCCCCGATATAAAGCAGAAAAGTCACCGTCTATCTCTGGACAGATGACCGACATACACGCCCGAATATGGCAGTATGTCAAAGGGCGGAAAGCCCTGTTCGCCTCCCTCTTCCTGAAGAACGACTCTGTGTTTGCCCCCTCACTCCACGAAAAGACTTACCTCTTCCATGGAGCCATGTATGCCGATTCTCTCGACCGCTTTCAAATTGAATACGAACCTTTCACGGGTGAAGCCATTCTCCAATTGAGGGGCTATTATGCCGATAAACTCGGAAAGCGACATTATGACAAACTGCTGCATGACCCTCACATTTTGATACGCCTGAACAACTTCTTCCCTGACCATCTGAAACAATACAGCTGGTATGAGATGAATCACCCTCTTGTTGGAGATTCTGTATTTAGCGATGACAACAGTTATTCCATCATGCTTCATGAAGTCATTGTCAATTCGAGAAAAAGAACATATAGTAAATTCCGCATGGAACCTGTTGTTTCATATGATTTCAACGATTTGTTGAACGAGTATTGGGACAATGGTCCATACAATAAGACGTATTTATTTACCAATCAATATTACGATATTGAAAGACTTGTGGCATTTCTGGAGGGGAAAGTGATGCGTCGTAACTTTGTTGGGATGTTAGCAAAAGTAGGTATTCTTGCTGATGGCAACTACATAGATAGAAATACAGAAAGTTATATGGACTTTCTTCATCAATATGCTTTTCTTCACCGTATTGACAGTGTGCAGATTATTACAGATGTTCCCATCCGACCCACCTACTATCGTTTATCGTTCCCTGTAATACACCAAATGGCAGGTATTACCGCTGCAAATGTCGGTTATATCAACTTCCAAAAGTTCCCAGACAAAGAAGAGCGTTTCGTCGAAGGTCGGTACATCAAGCTTCACGGCTTCAACCGGCCTGTCGAGTTCTATTCGCCCGACTACTCACGGATGCCGCTGCCCGAGGTGCCTGACCATCGCCACACCCTCTACTGGAACCCCACCGTCACCACCGATGCCAAGGGACGTGCCCACGTGGAGTTCTACAACAACAGCACCTGCACCGAGATAGACGTGGAAGTGGAAGGCATCACTCCAGACGGAAAGTTTATCACCAATGAATAAGGCAAAATTAACAAAGAAACGAAAAAAGACGATAAAAAGCTTGTCACACCTCATATCTGTGTCCATTGCCCTGCTGCTGACCATTGGGGCATGGGCACCAGACACGGAATTATGTGCTACCCCTCCGGGCAGCAAAGGCCGTATCATGAACATTTTGAGCCGATTGGTCGAATTTAATGCGAGATATCCCCAAGAAAAGGTCTATTTGCATTTTGACAACACAGGCTATTTCATAGGTGAAACCATGTGGTTTACCGCTTATTGCATCCGAACTGACCAAGAAAGAGCGACGGACATCAGCACAGTGCTCTATGTGGAGCTGCTGAATCCTGAAGGTGACGTGGTGGAGACCGTGAAACTGAGACTCGTCAACGGTATGGCTGATGGATGTTTCCACTTGAATCATCTGCTCAATAGCGGTTTCTATGAGGTGAGGGCATATACAAGATATATGCTGAATTGGCGGAACGTGGATGTCTTTTCTCGCGTGTTTCCTGTTTTCAATCGACCAAAGAAAGAGGGAGACTACCATGAGCCCACCATCAATAAAACGAGTTACAAAAATAGGCTGCCCAATCATCGGGAAGCAGAAGGGGCAGAAAGCACAAAGCAGTCAGTCCCCGTGAACCTGCACTTTTACCCAGAAGGTGGGTGCTTAGTCCGAGGCGTACCTTCAAGAGTCGCCTATACCGTCATGGAAAATGGACGGGAAACCGAACGCGGAGTAATGGAGATAACCCCCTCGGCCGTTCCTGCAACATACACCTATAAGGGACAAACATTTCTTTTGCCCGAGGCTCAAGAAGAAGGATGTGTCGTGAGACTTGATGTGACTGATGACGATGTGCTGAAAGCACAATTTCAAGTGTCAGCCAGTTTCAAAGACAAGACACTCGCTTATCTTGTGATGCATGGAGGAAAAGTGCTGATGGCAGACACGCTGACGGCTTGCCCCGTAACTGAACGCGCCGTTCCTTGGCATCGACTCCCGGAAGGGGTAAACCAACTGATTGTTTTCAATGAGGCAGGTCAGATGCTGTGCGACCGTCTCTTCTTCAAATGCCCATCCCTTGAAGAGGCGGACAGAGTCAGCATCACCCCCATTACCCCCAAACTGACACCCTGTGGAAAAGTGGAACTTTCCCTAAGGGCGACACCCAATGCCCGGCTTTCCTTCTCAGCCACCGATGCTGCCACCATGACAAGTGGCAAGACAAGAAACCTAAAGACGTGGATGCTATTAGACTCAGAAGTGAAAGGCTACATCGCCCATCCCGACTATTATTTTGAAGCCAACGATTCAGTTCACCGCCAAGCCGCCGACCTGCTGATGATGGTGCAGGGATGGCGCCGTTACGACTGGAACGTGATGATGGGCAACTCCACTTTCTCTTACGAACACCCTATTGAGGACAAACTCTATCTCCGTGGGCAAGTCCTCCCCAAAGACGGGAAGAAGAGCACCGCTTTCCTACATCTCCATGCCTTCCTGTGGAACCAAAAGGGGCAGACATTCAGCGGAAAGACCATCACAGACAGAGAAGGCAAGTTCCTATGGGCAATGCCCGGGTTGAGAGGAGACCATCATCTTCAAATCAAAGTAAAGCAGGAACAGAAGAATGCAGATTATTACGTGAGGATAGACCGACTATTCTCACCTGTTCCACGTGTCTATTTGCCAGCCGACACAATGGTGGTTCCTCTGACGGAAAGAGGACTCTTCCTCACCAGCCAGAGGACAGAAACAGCCCTTGAAGAGCGTGAAAACCAAGATTCGACGGACGAGAACAGCCACCTGTTACAAGAGGTGAAAGTGAGAGGACGAAAATACTGGAATCTTTTTGGAAACAAGAACTATCACATCTGGCGCGACGAGACCTTCGGACAACACCACGCTGCCATCTATTATGACTGCGACAAGGCCGCCGACGAGATAGTTAATCGCGGTGAGACCATGCCCACCGTTTACCACTGGCTTTCCACACAAAACGAGTACTTCAGCGACACCACCCCTCTCCAAGCCTACTATGAGTACAAAGAGCAGCAACCCCTCACCGACGAAGGAGAGGTGGAGAACGAATTTGAACAAACGAACACATCAAACAGCCCCAATCTCTACCGCGATGGGTATTCCTACAAGCACCGCAAAATTATATGGATTCTCAACAACAGATATGCAGGCATCACAGCAATGGGGAACAGTTTCAAACTCGAAACATTAGATGGAATCCAAACCCCAGCCAATCAACAAGACCTCTTCAACCAAGGAGGACACCGAGAGTATAAAAACTTTCGTGTGACAGAAAGCACCATAGAACCAATGCCCCTGATGCTCAGCGAAGTAAAATCCATCTACATCTCAGAAAACCCTGAAGCCTCACTCCCCTATCTGCAAAGCAGTGATGCACAACATGAAGCCGTAACCATCTTTCTCTACACCCATCCCCTCACCGCAGAAAATCAAACCCCGAATCTCCGCAAGACGCACTATTACGGATATAAAACGCCCGAAACCTTTCAAATGGAAGACTACACCGTGCTGCCTCCCATGCCCGACATCCGTCGCACCCTCTACTGGAGCCCCTGCGTCACCACCGATGCCGAGGGCAAAGCCACCATCGAGTTCTACAACAACACCACCTGCACCGATATGTATATCAGCATGGAAGGCATCACGCCAGACGGAAAATTCATTGTCCACCCCTAAGGCAAAACAACCTCCCCATCAGGCAAAAACAACAATAAAGTAACATGAAATCGATGTGATGAAAAAGGTGCGCCTCGCTAAATAAGAATGTGCTCACTTGATGAAGACTTTTTTCACTCGCCCGTGTGTGCGGATGATGTTGATGCCTTTCTGGGGCGTGGAGACGCGCTGACCTGAGAGGGTGTAGCATTGGGTCGGCATATCTTCGACGGATGCAGGGCTGCTGATGGCATTGGGAGAGCCTCCATTGATGTCGAGGGTGATGGTGCCATCTGCATTCTCGGTGATATTGGTAATCTTCTGTGTGAAAGTGCCCGTAAATACTTGGTAAGAGGATAGTTCGGTGACGTTCTGGTTGCCTGGATAGAGGTCTCCATGCAGTGATTTGAAATAAGCGTCTCCCCTCTCGTTAAGGTAACTGATGAGGGTGCCATCGGCAGGAACGGGACTCACGCGCTGATGGCTTGCGTTGATGTTGACAGTGTTGGAACTCCATTCAGAGGCAAGATAGTCGATGTGGGTGACAAGCAGACCGTGGCAGGAACCATAGGTGTGGGCGGTGGTGGAGAGGGGACACCCGAGGTAGGTGTCGAAGCCGATATTCTGTCGGTTTTCGAGGATGAAGTACTCGTTGCCTGAAGGTTGTCCATCATTTTTCATGACATAGGCGGTTCCTCCTTGTTGGAGGGGGTGAAGGGTGAGTGTGGTTTGTGTGCCACTTTCGATGGTCTCTAAAAGCCGCCACCCCATGAAGTCGCGCTCATAGGCTGAATAACCGCATGGTTGCTTACCGTCCAGTTGGTAGCATCCAGAGTCCATGACATCCCAATAGTCCATGCCAAAGGCGTGTAACGTGGTGTCATAGAGGTCGGGCAATCCAAGCCCGTGGCTCAGTTCGTGACACACGGTGCCAATGCCGTCTTGTGCTTGCCGATAGAGTTCGCAAGTGCAGCCATACGCTCCGAAGGTCACGGTGTTTCCTCCTACCTCAACGCTGATTTCCGAAACACTTTCTTTGGGCCAAATAGTGTTGGTGTCGTCATTGGTGCTTTCGTTCTGTCCTACTCCTGCATAGATGAAGAACACCAAATCGACCAGACCATCGCTGTTGTTGTCGAAATCAGACCACTGGATGTTGGCATCGCTCATGGCGAGCTTGCATGCCTCACTATAAAACTGGCTGATGTTCACGTCGTGACTGTTTCCTCTGTCTTTGCCGTAATAGGTGTAACTACGGGAGAGGGTGACGGGACCGATGATGGTGAACTGGGGTTGGAAGAGGGAGTCGGACTGCTCGATGAAGTAGTCGGTCACAGATCCCCAAATGCCTCCAGAGACTTGGTATTGTTGCCCTTTGATACCTGTACCGTTGAAGAATTTGTGGTAGTTGGCATGGACAGCGGAGTCGGTTGCTTCAACTGTGAAGGGAAGGTCGCTGAACTGCACCAATATGACAGGCACGTTGGGGCTGCCAGCAGCAGGGAGAGGTGCCGTGGCTCGTGTGCCGACACGGCGTGTCTTGGAAACAACTGGCTGACTGTAGTCAGTCACGTTTTCGATTCGTCCACGCCCGTGTGACAGGTCTGTTTGGGCGGTAGCTGCCGATGCCACAAGGAGGGCAAGGGCAAGGGTATGTATTCTTTTCTGCATATTTTTAATTTTAATTTTGTTCTTGGGTTAATTCTCGTTGTCGCACGGCTTCGAACAGCAGAATGGCTGCTGAGACTGACACATTGAGAGAGTCGAGCCTTCCTAACATGGGGATGCGGATGTGGGCATCGGCTGCTTGTCGCCAAACAGCGGTCAATCCTGTTGATTCGGTACCCATCACGATGGCTGTGCCCTGACTCATGTCGGCGTCATAGTAGAGGCGTGAGTCTTGTAGTTGGGCGGTCAGTATCTGGATGCCTCTCTCCTTCAGAAAAGCGATGCATTCTGCTGAGGAACATACCACACAAGGTACGGTGAAGATGGCACCTACGGAACTGCGGATAAGGTTGGGGTTGTAAAGGTCGGTCAGTGGGTCACACACGATGACGGCATCGGCACCAGCTGCATCAGCACTGCGCAGGATGGCTCCTAAATTGCCTGGTTTTTCCACACTTTCCAACACCATCACAAGAGGGTTTTCCCCTATAGTGAGGTCGGCGAGTGTGGTCTGCTGCACCTTCACCTCGGCAATGATGCCCTCTGTACTGCCTCGATATGCCATACGTTCATATATTGCCTCAGTCACCTCGAAGCAGTGGGCTGTCTTTGGCAGCGAACCCTCATACAGGGCGTTGCAATAGAACACCGTATCGACTTCATAGCCTGCTTCGATGCAATGCTGCAGCTCACGCTGACCTTCCACGACGAACAAGCCTTTTTCTCTTCGTTCTGCTGACTTCTGCTGTAGAAGGAGCAATTGCTTGACTTTCGGGTTTTGTGCACTCAATATGACATCGTTTGTCATCGTTATCTTACTTTTTTTCTACAAAGGAACAATAAAAAAGGGATTTTTGCAATATTTCAGCACTTTTTCTTAACATTCGTTCTCTTTTTACGATGAAAAAACGTACATTTGTCAAGGTTTTCACTCCAAAACCTTGACAAATGATGACTAACTGACAAACACTCAACACCTACTTATCTGATGAAGAAAATTCTTATGGCAACCACTTTTGCCCTCGCCACACTTGGCGCAAGTGCACAGAAGCCTATCTATCAAGATGAGTCAAAGCCTCTTGAAGAACGAGTACAGGATGCACTGAACCGTATGACACTGGAAGAGAAGTGTCGCTTGAGTTATGCACAGAGCAAGTTTTCCAGTCCGGGTGTGCCCCGTCTGGGCATCCCTGAGCTGTGGATGAGTGACGGACCACATGGAGTGCGTCCCGAAATTAACTGGAACGACTGGGGCTGGGCGAACTGGACGAACGACGGCTGTACTGCTTTTCCAGCTCTGACCTGTTTGGCTGCCACTTGGAATCCCGAGATGGCACTGCTGTATGGCAAGAGTGTGGGCGAAGAAGCACGTTACCGTGAGAAGGATGTGCTGCTTGGTCCGGGTGTGAACATCTACCGTACACCGCTGAACGGCAGAAACTTCGAGTACATGGGCGAAGACCCTCTGTTGGCAGGTGTGATGGCTGGCGAATGGATTCGCGGTTTGCAAAGCAACGGTGTGGCATGCTGCATCAAGCATTTCGTGCTGAACGACCAAGAGGAGTTCCGAGGTCATGTGGATGTGAAGGTGAGCGACCGTGCCCTTTACGAGATTTACCTGCGCCCGTTCAAAATTGCCATCGAACGTGGTGACGCATGGAGCATCATGAGTTCTTACAATCAGTATCGAGGCATCCATTGTGGCCACAACCCTTACCTGCTGAACGACATTCTGAAAGGGGAGTGGGGTTTCAAGGGAGCTGTCATCAGCGACTGGGGAGCTGTGCATGACACGAAGGAAGCAGCCCTCTATGGACTCGACCTTGAAATGGGTTCCTACACCAACGGCTTGACCACTGAGGCGACAGGCTTCACCTACGATGACTACTATCTGGGCAGGGCTTACCTTGCCATGGTGCGCAAGGGTGAAATTCCAAGAGAGGTGATGGAGGAGAAGGCTGGAAGGATGCTCCGACTGATTTTCCAGACAGCGATGAATACGAAGAAGCCTTTCGGCTCCATTCGCACACCCGAACATGCGACAGCGAATCGGAAAATAGCGGAAGAGGGCATCGTGCTGCTGAAGAATAGCCCCCTAACCCAAAAAGGGGAAAGCCCTTCGGAGAGCTTGCTGCCCATTGATGCCTCGAAGTATAAGACCGTGCTGGTGGTGGGCGAAGATGCCACGAAGAGCCTGACCCGCGGTGGTGGCTCGTCAGAACTGAAGGCAGAAAACGAGGTGAGTCCGCTGCTCGGCATCCTAGAGCGTTTCGAGAGAGAATGTACTATTCTGTATGCACAGGGTTACGAGAGTGGTGAAAGTCGCTACGACGGTGCCGATGACATTCCGCAGACGTTGCAGGACTCTCTGCATGACGATGCCATTGCGAAAGCCAAGCAAGCAGACCTTATTATATATATAGGTGGACTGAACAAGAACCACTTCGAGGATTGTGAAGGCGGCGACCGCCGTAGTTACGATATGTCCTACAACCAGAACAAACTCATCACCGACCTGTTGGCAGTGCAACCCAAGATGGTGGTGGTCATCACAAGCGGAAACGCTGTGTCGATGCCGTGGCTGAGACAGGTGCCAGCTGTCGTGCAGAACTGGTATTTGGGCAGTGAGGCGGGTCGTGCGCTTGCCAATGTGCTGAGTGGCGACGTGAATCCCAGCGGCAAGACGGTGTTCACCTACGCTGCCAAACTGGAGGACTATCCTGCCCATAAATGCGGACTGGTAGGTTATCCAGGTGTGGAGCCACAGGACCTGCCAAGTGCTTTCCAGTATGGCAATGGCAATCCGAAATCGGCTGACCTCTTGGCCAACTTCGACAAGAACCAGAAACTCATCCCTGCCACTTTGAGCAACGCCCACCTGAACACCAGTTTCGCGGCAGGCGACCATCTGGGCAAGGGCAACGAGGTACAGGTATATGCCGAGGATATCCTGACGGGCTACCGCTACTTTGAGAAGAAGAAGCAGCCCGTGGTCTTTCCTTTCGGCTACGGTTTGAGTTATACAACTTTCGCCTACAGCAACCCTCGCCAATCTGCCAAGACGATGACAGCAGACGGCACGCTGACCGTATCTATTGATGTGAAGAACACAGGGGAGCGTGAAGGCAAAGAGGTGGTGCAGTTATATGTGGGCGATGACAAGGCAAGTGTGGTGCGTCCTGTGAAGGAACTGAAAGGCTTTAAGAAAGTGAGTCTGAAACCGGGGGAGACGAAGACCGTGAGCTTCACCATCAAGGGTGAGGACTTGCAGTTCTTCGACGAAGACAAGCATGAGTGGGTGGCAGAACCAGGCACATTTAAGGCTTACATCGGTGCCAGCAGTGCCGACATCAAGGCAACGCTTCCCTTCTCGCTCTAAAATTCTTATACTTTCTTATCTTTTTGTAGTACAAACCACAAAAAGGTGAAAATTAACATCTTGTAACGCTTTTCCCAAAGTGAAAAAGTCTTATCTTTGCCACGGGTTTTGGAAAAAGCCATCAAAGAAACTTTATTTTACAACCTAACTAATATCAAAACTCTATGAATCTAACATCAAAGAAAGCAACACTGTTCGCCAGCTTGGCACTCGCCCTGATGGCATCCAGTGCACCTTCCGCTGCCTTTGCCAGCACGGGCACCGCGCCCATGCAACAGCAGCAGTCCAAAAAGATTCAGGGTGTTGTGGTCGATGAGTTCGGCGAGCCTGTCATCGGTGCATCCGTTCTCGTGAAGGCGACGAGCACAGGTGCAGCGACCGACTTGGACGGCCGTTTCGCTGTCGATGCCGCTCCTGGCGCAACACTCCAAATCAGTTGTATCGGTTACATCACACAGACCGTCAAGGCCACCGCTGGCACGATGAAAATCGTCCTGCTGGAAAACAGCCAGTCACTCAACGACGTGGTGGTGGTGGGTTACGGTGTGATGAAACGTTCCGACCTCACAGGTGCCGTTTCGTCCATTGACGAGAAGGCCATCAAGCAGGGTGTCAACACCTCTATCGAGCAAGCCATGCAAGGCCGTATTGCTGGTGTACAGGTAACCCAGAACTCAGGTGCCCCGGGTGGTGGTATTTCCGTCCAAATCCGTGGTATCAACTCACTCAACGGCAACGAGCCTCTCTACGTGATTGACGGTGTCGCCATGTCTGGACAGACCAGCGACAACTCCTCCGTGCTCAGCACGCTGAACCCTTCCGACATCACATCTCTGGAAGTTCTGAAGGATGCTTCCGCCACCGCTATCTACGGTTCTCGCGCTTCCAATGGTGTCGTGCTCATCACCACCAAACGAGGCACCGAGGGCAAGCCTAAGGTGACCTACGAAGGCATGATGGGTTGGCAGTCGCTGCCCAAGCACCTCGACATGATGAACCTCCAACAGTATGCCAAGTACTACAACGACCGTGCCGAGCTGTGGGGATGGGGTGCACAGGAACAGTACAAAGACCCCTCGCTGCTGACCAAGGGTACTGACTGGCAGAAAGAGTTGTTCCAGACCGCCTTCATGCACCAGCATCAACTGGGTGTGAGCGGTGGTACGAAGGACATGAGCTACAACCTCGCAGGCGGTTATCTGAGCCAGGAGGGTATCGGTGTCGGTTCGGGCTTCACCCGTGCCAGTTTCCGTGCCAACTTCGACACCAACGTGAACAAGTGGCTCAAGGTGGGTGCCAATGGCTACTTCGCCCGCACACGCCAAATCATCACCTTCGACGATGCCGACGGCAATGGCGGCAGCGTCATCCGCGATGCCATCTCGATGACTCCAGACGTGGCAGCACGAAATGCTGATGGCTCTTACGATTCTGGTGCTGAAAACGAGTTCAACTATACAGAGAACCCCCTCTTCAAGGCACAGCAGATTGACAACCACAACAAGAAGTCGCAACTCGACTACAACCTCTACGCCAACATCACGCCTATCAAGGACCTGGTGCTCCGCATCGAGTATGGTGGCAGTTTCTCATGGACTGACACCTACTTCTTCCGTCCAGAATATACCTACGGCTCCAACAACCAGAAAGTGGAGTCGCAGGCATCACGCACTTCTGCCACCAGCAAGTATAAGACTTTCAAGCAGTATGCCACCTACGACTTCGACCCATGGAAGAACCAGCACCTGCAAGTGATGTTCGGTCATGAGGCACAATGGGGCGACTGGTCGAACCTGCAGGCAGGCAGAAAGGGCTACATCTCCTCTGCCATCCACTCCCTCCACGTGGGCGATTCTTCCACCGCCACCAACGACGAGCAGGGCAGCAGTTGGTCTATCGAGTCTTACTTCGGCCGTTTGAACTACAACCTCTTCGACCGTTACCTCCTCACCGCCACGCTCCGTGCCGACGGTTCTTCGTCGTTCGGTCCCAATAACCGTTGGGGTTGGTTCCCCTCGGCAGCTGCTGCATGGCGTGTGAACAACGAGAAGTTCATGGAAGGTACCAAGAACTGGCTCTCCAACCTGAAAGTACGTGTAGGTTGGGGTCTTGTGGGTAACCAGAGCACTGGTTCCTACGCATACGGTGTGGCAATGGGCACCAGCAACACGGCTTGGGGCACAGGCTATTATGCCAGCAACTACGCCAACCCTGACCTGAAATGGGAGAGCACTAAGGCTTGGAACCTCGGTTTCGACTTTGCCTTCTTGAATAACCGTATCGAGTTCATCGTTGATATGTACTACAAGAATACCGACAACCTGCTCATGCAGGCATCGCTGCCCACTTACCTCGTTGATGTGGATGGCTACCGAGGCATCACTGCCCCATGGGTGAACGCTGGTTCTATCCGCAACAAAGGTATTGAGTTCACCCTCAACACCGTCAACATCGACAATGGACCTTGGAAGTGGCGCACGGGTGCCACCCTCTCCATCAACCGCAACAAGTTGACCAAACTGAACAGTGACGACTCCTCGCTGCAAGGCAAGGTGGGCGACGGTGTCTATACCCTCTCTGAAATAGGCGGTCCTGTGGGTCGCTTCTACGGATGGAAGAGCATCGGTATGTTCACCAAGGAGGATGACTTCTATCAGAAGAACCAACTGGGTGAGTTCTTGCTCGATGTCAACGGTGAAAAGATTCCCGTGGCTCGTCGTGCCGACAGCGATGGCAACCTCTACGACATCAAGCAGAACGGCATCTGGGTGGGCGACTACATCTTCGAAGACTACAACGGTGACGGCAAAATCGACGAGTCCGACTGCCAATACATTGGCGACCCGAACCCCAAGTTCACCTTCGGTCTCAACAACTCCATCTCCTACAAGAACGTGGAAGTGTCGTTCTTCATCAGCGGAAGCGTGGGCAACGACGTGTATAACGTACTGCGCCAGACCAAGACCGACCCGGCAGGATGGGGCAACAAGATGGCATACGTCGCCAGCTGTGCACAGATAGCCTACTATGATGAGAACGGATCGCTCAGCGACATCAGCAACGTCTATGTGGCGAACCCCCAGACAGCCAAGTGCTGGCGCATCGAGCCATCGGGCGGCGGACAGAACGACAACGACCACATCTCTTCCCTCTTCGTGGAAGACGGCACATACGTTCGTCTCAAGTCACTCTCCGTGGCATGGAATCTGCCTAAGCGCTGGATAGAGAAAGCGGGTATCGAGTGGTGCCAACTCTACGCCAACGCCCAAAACCTCTTCACCATCACGGGCTACAAGGGGTATGACCCCGAAATCGGTTCGATGGGACAGAGCGTCATCCTTCAGGGACTCGACAACGGCCGCTACCCCTCACAGCGCATTTTCAACATCGGTATCAAGCTTAACTTCTAATACATATCGCACATGAAAAAGTTCAATATATTGTTGTTGTCGGCGGCATCGCTCCTTGCGGCAGGAACACTCACCACTGGCTGTAGTAGTGACTTCCTCGACAAGACTCCAAGCAACGACTACACGGCTGAGACGTTCTATTCGTCTGACGATGCCGTGATGAAAGCCATCGAGCCGCTCTACAACTACGCATGGTTCAACTACAACTACCGTGCCATGATTGGTATGGGCTCCATACGTGCCAATGACGGTTGGAACCCCTACCTCAACCCCGAGTTCGCAACTTTCCAAGTGACCAGTTCCTCGACCGAATTGGCCAACGCTTGGTCATCCTTCTACATGGTTGTCACGATGGCCAACCAGTTGATATCCGACATCAACGCCTACGCCACCAGCGATGTCAGCGAGGAAACGAAGAACCTTGCCTTAGGCGAGGCCTACCTCATGCGAGGTACCGCCTACTTCTATCTGGTGCGTGCTTGGGGCGATGTCGTAGTCTATGAAAACAACCTCGCCCTTACCGAGACACCCGTCATCCCCCTCACCAAGGAGGAGGACGTGCTCAAGTTCGTCATCCGCGACTACCAGCGTGCCGCCGAACTGTTGCCCACTGCCAGCACCTCGATGCACGCCACCAAGTATGTGGCCGAAGCCCTCGAAGCCAAAGCCCTACTCGCCCTCAGCGGATGGAACAATGGAGGCACACGCGACGAGGATATGTTGCAACAGGCCATCACCCTCTGCGACGACGTGCTCAACAATGGTCCCTACTCCCTCATGAGCAATTACGAAGACCTCTTCAAGTATGAGTACAACAACTTCTCCACCCAGAACTCCGAGACCCTGCTTGCCATGCACTGGGCTGACCCGCTCACTGGCACGTGGGGAAACATGAGTGCCAACCTCTCCGACTTGGCTTGGAGCGGCTCATCAGACGTAACTGTGTGGGGTGGCATTTATGCATCAGTCGATATGATTGACCTCTACAACGAGGACATCAGCGACTCCATCCGCTTCCATGCCGCCTTCTGTACCCCTGGAGCCTACTACTCCTATTGGGACACAGGCAACGACCTTGTGCCAGCCGCACAGAAGACCACAGCCAACGGCTATCCACAATCTTCGGGCTATGTCTATGCCAAGAAGTTCTGCCAACTGAAGAAGGGACTCCCTGGCACCACTGCCGACTGCGGCGGACACCTCGCCATGATGGCATCGCCACTCAACACCTACATCCTGCGTCTGGCTGATGTCTATCTCACTAAGGCTGAAGCCATCCTCGGCAATGCCGAATCAACCACCGACGCTGAAGGTCTGACAGCCATCAATACGGTGCGTGCTCGTGCTGGTGTGAGCGCACTCACTTCCTACAACCTCGAATCCCTCATCAAGGAGCGTCGCAAGGAGTTCTGCATGGAGTATCAGAACTGGTACGACATGGTGACATGGTATCGCTGGAAGCCCCAGTATATGCTCAACTACTTCAACAACAAGCAGCACCGCGCCTTCATGATTAACGAGGGCGACGTGCTCTACAACGACGACCGCACCATCTCCTACCGCACCTTCCCCAACCGTCAGTCTTCGCCGTGGTACTTCTACGACCGCAACACCTCGGTAACGGTGGATGGTGAGACCTACAATCCTTGCTACTGGAACGACTGCCTCCGCTTGGGCGACACCGAGACCGTCTATCAAACTGTCGAAGATGGCTACGTCTATGACGTTGATGCCCTCTCCCGTGCACAAGACGGTTACGACCCTGTGACCCTCAACGAGGAGAACATCTTCATGCCTTATCCCGAAGCCGATGTGCTGCGCAACCCCTATTTCAAGCAGGCAGCTCAAAGCTACGACTTCGATGACTTCATCATTAAGCAAGAATAATCACTTTAACCAATACGACTCATGAAAAATATATTTAATATGAAATGGGGCATGTGGATGGCAGCCCTGCTGACAGTCCTCTCGCTGGGCATGGTATCGTGCAGCGATGACGACGGCAGCGGACAGCCCGAAATCACGGGTGTACGCGTATGCGACCCTGAGTATGCCGACAGCCTCTTCACCAAGTCTGCCCAAGGCCAGACCATTGCCATCATCGGTAAGAACCTCAGCAACATCCGGAAGGTCTATATCAACGATCAGGAAGTCTATTTCAGCCCTACGATGAACACCGACCATAGCGTCATCGTGAAGGTTCCTTCAGAGACCGACGGCTTCGAACTCACAGCCTTCAACTCTGAACTGAAAGACGAAATCCGCGTCGAAACCTCCCACGGAACCGCCACCTACGCCTTCAAGGTCTTAGGTCAGGCTCCCAGCATCTCTCGCATCCAAGCCACCTATCCACGCTCCACTGGCGATGTGCTCAACATCTACGGAACCAATCTCTACAGCATTGAAAGCATCTACTTCACCGACGTGACCGCCGCCGCACTCGACACCCTCACTTGGGACGAAGTGCCTGGCAACCACGTGGTGGTGAGCGACTACACGACCGTGCTCGCTGATCGTCACCTCAACTCCAACCAGAATTACGAAGTGACCTCCCAGTTGCAACTCACCATTCCAGAGCTTTCGTTCGATCAAGGTGCCCTCGTCATCGAGTGTGCGGCTGGAACACGCTACATTGCCTTCTCTAAATTGCCCAGTGCACCCGTTATCAAGAGCATCTCCTCCGATATGCCAGTGCTGGGTGAGACCCTCGTTATCAAGGGCAATGAGTTCATCCAAGTGGAGTCTGTCACCTTTGGCGACGTGACCTACACAGCTGACGAGTTCACTGTAGCTGACTCTGAAGACGAAATCGACATTCTCATCACCAAGACACCCACTGAGGGCAGCGGCACAACACTCCAAGTCACTACACCTGGCGGTTCCACCACCGTGGCTAACTTCTATGACTACAGCACCCTGCTCTTCAACTTCGATGACCACTATGCCACCGACAACGGTTGGGGTCCCAACTGCTCCTTCGAGTCAGCCAATACCGAGGCAGCACCTTATATGTCCTCTGGCACCTACGCCCGCATCACCCAGCGCGAGTCAGGAGCCGACTGGTGGGGCATGATGATCTTCTTCCGCTACGACTGGGGCGACAACATCTTCCCACTTCCAGGCAACGATGTCATCCCCGATGCCACTTCCACCGACGACATCTACCTCGCCATGGAAGTCTATAACAACAACAGTGAGTACAACAACGGCACCTTCGGCGGTTACCTGCGCTACAACATCTGGGAGATTGGTGGCGACACAGGCAACACCTCCGACCAAGTGGACAACTTCGAATGGGATGACTACGATGCCGGCACCTTCACCAACCCTCTCGGTCCCGTGCTTTCCGACATCAACGGCAAGGCACCCGTGGGCAAGTGGTACCGTCACGTCTTCAAGTTGAGCAACTTCCCGCTTTATGCCGGACTCACCTATGCCGACGTGCAGAGAATCGGCATCAGCAACGTCCGCATCCAGTGCATCAACCAGACCAACAACCCTGGCGATGTCGATATTTGCGTGGACAACGTTCGACTCATCTACATCAAACCTTAAAAGGAAGTAAAAATTGAAGTATAAAATTCTCTGAACAATGAAGAAGCTCATTAATATCATCACAGTCGCCCTCGTTGCCGCCTTGTTCACCCAGAGCTGCCACAGCGACGACTCAGTGGTCGCCTCCTACCTCAACATCTTCCGAGGCGACGACTCCACTGCCATTAGCCAGTTGGACTTCAACATAGGCTCTGCCTTCACCATGCTCGGCATCGATTGCGACGCCAATTGGAGTGCGACCAGCGATGCTGACTGGTGTACTCTCTCCAACCACGTTGGCTATGGCTATACCAATAAACGCTCCTACGTGAAACTATCCGTGGCCAAGAACGACGGCGATGCCCGTACTGCCACCGTCACCTTCTCATCGGGCGGCACCGTCAAGACCCTCACCATCACCCAGAAAGGGTCGGGTGCCGACGTTGGTGACACCTTCCAAACAGCCTTCGAATTTGTCGAAAGCCTCACCTTCGGCTACAATCTCTACAACACCCTCGAGGCCAATCCCGACATCAACGAAAGTTGGTGGAATCCCACCAGCGTCAGCGATTGGGAAACAGGATGGGGACAGCCCATCACCACACAGGAAGAGATTGATTCCATCGTGGCAGGAGGCGTGAACATCATTCGTGTGCCCGTCACATGGTATCCACACATGGACTCCGATGACAATGTGTCCACCGAGTGGATGGACCGAGTGGAAGAAGTCGTCAAGTACGTCCTCAACACAGGCTCCTACTGCATCATCAATGTACACCACGATGCCAGCGCACGCGGCACCCGCACCGACGGCATCGCCTGGCTCCGTGCCGACATGGACGAGTATGAGACCACTTCTGTCAGGTTCAAGAAGCTCTGGACACAAATTGCCAACCGCTTCAAGGACTACGATGAGCATCTCCTCTTTGAGGCCTTCAACGAGATTCTCGACAACACCGACAACTGGGGCGACCCCACCGACGCTACAGCCTACACGGCCGTCACCAAGTTGGAACAGGACTTCGTTGATGCTGTACGTGCCACAGGCGGTAACAACGAATACCGCAACCTTGTGGTTAACCCCTACTCAGCAGGCAACTCGCAGGCAAAACTCGACGGCTTCCAAGCCCCTAACGATGTACACTCCAACCACATCCTTGCCACGGTTCACACCTATGACCCTTATGGCTTCTGCAACAGCAATAAGGATGGCAACAACGACTGGAACATTTACATCTGGGACAGCAGCTGCGAAGCTGAAATCGACGCGTTGACCGCTCGTGTCAACAATCGCTTCAACGACCTTGGCCTGCCCTACATTTACGGTGAGTTCGGTGCCCTCGACCCCGACAAGGAACTGGGTGAGCGCATTAAGTATGCCCGATACATCATGGGCAAGTTCGTCAATTACGAGACCACTGGCATCTGGTGGGATGCTGACAACTCCAGCAAGTCGTGGGACGGCCTCTTCAACCGAAAGACCAACGAGTGGAATGAGACCGAGATACAATCCATCTTCGTCAGTGCTACCCAGAAATGAGGCACGAACTTAACTTTCTATGAATAAAGAAATTCTAACCACCATACGCTCAGGCATCTTTGCCGGCGTGTGTATCGGCATAGCCGGTTTCGGCTATCTCGCAGAGAAGAGCATCGTAGGTGCGGTGCTCTTCTCTTTCGGTCTCCTCACCGTAGTTCACTACAGGCTCAAGCTCTACACTGGCACAGCAGGGTTCATCAAGAAAGGAGAGCTGGGCACACTGCTCCTCATCCTCGTCAGCAACCTCGTGGGTTGCCTCATCGTCGCCCTCATCGCCCGTTGCTCACCCTTCCCTTTGCAGGACACAGCTCAAAGCGTGCTCGAGGGACGACTGAAGACAGGTCCCCTCTTTGGTGGCGTGCTCGCCATTGGATGTGGCATGATTATGACTACGGCTGTTAACTTCGCCCGTCAAGGAAAGAACCTGCCGTTACTTTTCGGAGTGCCGCTCTTCATTATGTGCGGTTTTCCCCACTGTATTGCCGATGCCTTCTACTACATGACCGTACCCACCACCTTCCTCGCTACGCATGCTTTCGAGGTGATTCTGTTCTATCTTGCCATCGTGCTCGGCAACTTCCTTGGATGCAACCTTTACCGCCTCATCGTGGGAGGAGAGTAAACACCCTCAGACATTCATCTTACATCCTCCACCATGACACCCACTTGATAGATTCCCTCCAAAGGATTTTGGCGCATGATGTGGGCAACCCTCAATGTGTAAGGCACACCCTTCTTCAGATGCAAGGAGAAGGGGGGTGAGGCATAGTCAACATGGGGGAAACCATGCCCCTGTGGATACCCTTCCTTCGTGTACATCTCAATAGTTACTCGCTGCGTCCGCACACAGCGAGCATCGCGGCATTGTTCCACACGCACTGTCAACTTACGCGACGGAATAGTACTTTTCGTACGAACACCCAGACTCACAGCCACATCCTTATCATCTGCACTTACAGGCAACCTATAAACAAATGTGTCCTCGTTCTCCCACTGCTCTGCAGAAACATCCTTGTATTCGACAAAAAACAGACCATCTTGGCACGACACGAAAAGAGTCGCACCAAGACAGCAAAGGATGATATTCAACAAAAACGATGAGCGTGTCATTCGTCTTTCGCCTTCTTCTTATGTTTCTTCTTGCGTTTGGTGTTCTTACTGTCAAAACGGGTGATGTTGTCTTGATTCAGCAAGTCACTGGAAGTAACCTCTGGTTCGCGACCTCCTTCCTCCAGCGATTCTGGCTTCACCCCCTCACGGTTCATCTGCATCACCTCAAAAGCACGTTTGGCAGAAATCGTCTGTTCATTCACCAATGCCCGCTTGTCCGTCGAATAAGTCACCTTCTTCGCCAGAATATCAGCCTTAAAGAAGAAATACTCGTTATCCTGCGTGTGAAGCGTGATTTCACGTGATGGCAACTTCTTCAGCGACTCCATGTACTGATCCACTTCGTAATTCATGCAGCACTTCAATTTAGCACACTGACCTGCCAACTTCTGCGGATTCAGCGAAATATCCTGAAAACGTGCAGCCGCGGTGCTCACACTCACGAAGCTCGTCATCCATGTGGCACAACACAGCTCACGGCCACATGGACCAATTCCACCAATACGTCCAGCCTCCTGACGCGCACCAATCTGCTTCATCTCGATACGCACATGGAAACGGTCAGCCAACACCTTGATAAGTTGGCGGAAATCGACACGCTCATCGGCAATATAGTAGAAAATCGCCTTATTGCCATCACCTTGATACTCCACATCGCCAATCTTCATCTTCAAGCCCAAACTCAAAGCAATCTGACGACTCTCTATCATCGTCTCATGCTCCCGCTTCTTCGCCTCCTCATACTTGTCGATGTCCACCTGACGCGCCTTACGGTAAATCTTCTTCAATTCCGT
Source organism: Bacteroidaceae bacterium (assembly GCA_017448825.1). Classification (GTDB taxonomy): domain Bacteria; phylum Bacteroidota; class Bacteroidia; order Bacteroidales; family Bacteroidaceae; genus Minthosoma. The sequence continues at coordinate 6,386 of JAFSKR010000044.1, read as the reverse complement.
CCCAGGCTTCAGGTTCGCCTTCTTCAGCTGCAATGGCACCAAACGTCCCGTCATTGTCACTGTACCCACATCATGACCAGGACTTGCCTCCACAGCCACCACATCACCTTTCACCAGCGGCAAGTGGTTGGTGTTCAAGAAATATCCCTTACGAGGTGGCTTAAATTGCACTTCCACGACCTCGGTGGCAGAAGCATTGTCAGGTAAGTCTGCCAGCCAGTCGTACGTATTCAGTTTGTCTGCATGGCGGCTGCACCCTGCGGTGCACAACTCTCCCGTGCAGTTTCCACATCTATATTCTCCCATTTATCTATTTTTAATTAATACAATCATTTTCAGAGCGAAATCAAAAAACACGATTTTCGCATTCGTATTCTGAGCAATATCACGCTGCGCCAACGACAACTCATTCATGATGCCGATGACATTCCGTTCATTGATATATGGAGCAAACCTCACTGCAAACTCCACCTCCTGCTCATTCATATAATTCAACTCCGACTGCCGTCCAAAGTTATAAATGAAATTCTCACGCAACATCCTCTGGCAATACTCCAGAAACGCCTTCACACGCTCACGCCCCATGCCAGCCACCTTCTCACTCCACACCTTCATCTCCTTCACCCGTCGCACATACGACAAGCGCATCAACTCCACAAACAACTCAAAAAAATACTCACTCTCACTATTATATGTAATCGTGCGCAACGCCTGTGCCATATTTCCACCACACGAACGAGCAATACGCCTCGCATCAGCCTCCTGCACCGCATAACGACTCACCAATGCTTCCCGCACATCCTCCTCCGTCAGCCGAGGAACCTGCACCATCTGAGTGCGGCTCCTAATGGTCTGCAACACCTGGTCGGGCTGCTCACTCACCAAGAGGAACACCGTTTGAGCAGGCGGTTCCTCCAACAACTTCAGAATCTTATTCGCACACGTCACGTGCATCTTCTCTGGCAACCACACCACCATCACCTTATAGCCACCCTGACTCGACTTCAGACTCAGCTTTCTCAAGATAGCCTCACTCTCATTCGCATAAATGATCAACTGTTGATTCTCCGCCCCTGCCATATTCATCCACTCCGACATTCCAAAATAAGGCTTTGTCAGCAACAGTTCCCGCCACTCCCGCACAAAGTCATCACAATACGAATCCTTCCCACCCGTCTTCTTATAAATAGGAAAGACGAAATGCAAGTCTGGATGCTGCAACTTCTCAGCCATCACACCACCTCCCAACAGCATCTGAGCGTACGCCAGCGCAATCGGCATGGCACCACACCCCTCCACACCACACAACATCAAGGCATGAGGCACCCTTCCTTGCTCATACTCATCCAGCAAACGCCGCTTCACGTCCTCCTGTCCTATGATATCATCAAACGTCATCTCAATACACCTGCTTCGCTATCTCCCTAATACTTTCCACTGCACCCATCGAATAGAAGTGAATGCTCGGCACTCCATGACGCATCAGTTCCCTGCACTGCTCCACACCCCACTCAATGCCCAGCCGCTTCACCTCCTCATCCGTTTCGCACCTTTCCATCTCCTTTGACAACGCCTCAGGCAAGTCTATGTGAAACGTCTTCGGCAACACATTAAACTGACTCAACTTTGCCATCGGCTTGATGCCAGGAATAATCGGAATCGTGATGCCCTGCTCACGCGCCTTCTCCACAAAATCAAAATACTTCCTGTTATCATAAAAAATCTGTGTCACGGCATAATCCGCACCCATCTCCTGCTTTTGCTTCAGCACCTGCATGTCAAACTCCAGATTCGGAGCCTCCTCATGCTTCTCAGGATAAGCCGCCACACCGTAAGAGAACGGAGCACCAGGGTTTTTGATAGGTGACCCGTCCACAAACTTTCCCTCATTAAAAAGGTTCACTTGACCAATCAGTTCCGTGGCATGACTGTAACCACCCTTCACCGGCACAAAGCGAGCGTCATCCTTCGCCTTGTCACCCCTCAGAACCAGCAAGTCACGGATACCCAAAAACTGCAAGTCAAGCAACATATACTCAATATCCTCCTTCGTCATGCCACTCACCACCACGTGAGGCACCACCTTGATGCCATACCGCTGCATGATGGCACTCGCCACCGCCACCGTCCCCGGACGGCGGCGCACAGAGTGACGGATATAAGAGCCATCCCCCTGTTCCACATACACATACTCGCTCCTGTGCGTCGTGATATTGATGTATTCAGGAGAGAACTCCCTCAAAGCATCAATCGTACCAAACAGAGAAGCAGTGCCTGTCCCCTTCAAGGGAGGCAACACCTCAAACGAAAATGCCGTTTTATCCGTCCTATTTATCAATTCCGAAACTGTCATAGCAACAACCTTTCTTCATTCTTACTTTCGACCGTCTTCATGGCAAAAAGACTTCACCTTCCTTCCATTTTTCAGTCGGACGATGTTCATGCCTCGCTGTAAAGAGTTCACCTTCACACCCCCCAACGTGTACACCGCCTCTATCTCATCACTTCCGATTGCCACCCTCTGCACGGCAGTCGTATAAGCATCCTCCATCGTAAAACAGAATGCCCTCACCTTGGCAGAGGCATCCATCATATCCAGATAAGCCTTTCCAGCCGTCACAGTCGGCTTCGTGTCCCCCACCTCATAGAATGCCACCACATCCTCATGCTGTTGCAGCACATACCACCCCTCCTCAGCCAGAGTGTCGGTAAGCACACCTTTCAGGTAATTCGTGGTAGGAACCGCTGGTGTCAATCCACCATACGTATATAATTTATAGGTGTTGGCACCCGTCAGCAACACACCCTCCCCTGCTGGTATCACACCGATGCCTTCCTGCACCAATACCCCTCCTTCTGCACCCACAATGATAGAAGAAGACCTGCCATCCCCAACAATCACAGGGATGTCAGAACAGAAAGTGCCATAGCCTACAGAACCCACTTCAACCGTCCTTTCGGTATCAGTAAGTTTCACATAACCAACAGATACACCAACGAGTTCTCCGTAACCACCGCCACCATTCGTCAGAACGACAAACGGAGAGCACCCTGTCCATGAAGAACATTTACCAACAATCTTACTCATAGTTCCCACATTAGCTCCAAAAGTAATCGATGTCCCGTATGTCAAATCGATTTTCGTGACAGCATACCCTTCAACAGCAGACACTATCAATTGATTCTTGTTATAAAAATGGACAGCCTTCCGGCTTGCATCATAATAAGGCCTATAGCTCACTCCCCCACAGCTCAACAAAAGAGAGACATTGCCCCTTACCACCTCCGCACCATCCAAAGCCTCCTTGTCAGCATAGCCAGCGTCCTCCACCACCCATGTCGTTGAAAACATTTCCGCTTTCACCGTCAACGTATAACTCCCAGAACTTGCGTCGTGCGTCTCGTCGCCTGCATAGGTAGCCGTAATGGTAGTCTCGCCAGCAGCAACAAGCGTCACTTCTCCTGTCGAAGAATCAATCGTCGCCACCTCCTCATCACCACTTGAATAACTCACAGCCGCACCTTCCACCTCCACTCCACCAGCAAACACCGTTGCCGTCGGAGACATAAAAACCGCTCCCAATGTGGCTGTATATGATGCTTGTGGGAAAGCCGTCGTTGTGGCAGTTTCTGAAGGAGTGTCAACAGAACCATCACCCTCCCAATCTATCCGCACTTCCGACAGATACAAAGCCCCGTCATGAGAGCGGAACCCTATAAATGCATAATCACCCTCTATATCCAGTGTCGTCGATGTCCCGTATGTAATTTGTCCCAAAAGCTTGCCTTGGGTTGCAGACCTTGAACTAAACAATTCAGAAACACCCGAATAGGCAGAATTTTTGCCATAGACATCCAACACACGCTTATTGGTTGTCCCAGGCTCCCATTCCACAACAATCCTCCTCACCTTTCCTCCAGACTCAGTTGTGATTACTCCTGCGTTTGAACTTGTCCGAAGCTGTATAGAAGAACGCCCCCCAGCACAAGTTCCTGCATAAACAGCCGACGAAACACCCTTCTTTCCACTAAAAGACGAATACAAAGTACCTGTAACTCCTGTCAACGACTGATTAAGCACATCCGTCACCGTCTCTGCCCACACACTCCCCCCTATCGCCATCATCATGACAGCAATCAGCATTTTAAGATACAGATTCATTTGCTTCAGCATGAAGTGCAAGTATTGAAGTGCAATTATATTTGGTTATCGGTTATCGCCATCCCCCCATCCATTCATCAGCCGCCACATTCCATTACGAGGCACAAAGTTACGAAGAATCGACGAGATGACAAAGCGATTTTGGAAGATTAACGCAGTTTGAGCCCAAAATAAGGGCATCTCAACTTTCGCAAGCTCCGTTTCGCTCGGTTTTTACGGTCGCTTCGCTGAACGGCTTTACGGTCAGGTAACTCAACCTCACAACCGAGCAACCTCAAAACCGCATAACCGAACACCCCATCACACCTCCCTCATCACCCCCAAACCGACGTGGGGCACATCGGTCGACCGACGTGCCCCACGTCGGTTCATCGGTGTGCCCCACGTCGGTTTTCCCTCAAAAAAAGGGTCGCGGAAAGGGAATCGCGACCATGCGAAGGCGACAAAGAGACAAACAAAATATGGGTCTAAGGTACTGGAAGAAGACCCTCGCCGAGAATGATGTTGATGGATTCCTTTTGCTGGGCATTCTCTTTAAGGAAATAGGAGTTGGTGACGCTGCCAGGGGTAGTAGTTTCGTCCTTCTTTATGGTATAAGTTACGGTGATTTCCGCTTCCTGTCTTACTGCGCCCAAGTGCATGGGAATATAGAAAAGGCCCTTGTCACTAATCGTAACGTCCTGACCTGTACTTCCATCATAGATAGGAGTATGACTTGTGCCATCACCAATATAGGTGGCATCAGACAATGACACCGTTCGACTGGAAGTATATTCGCCTGAAATGACAGGCTGCCAGTTGGGCGAGCTATTGCTGTTCAGAATGAGGCGAGCCTTGTTGGTAAGGTTCTTATAATGAATGGTAACGGAATTGATGTATAAACTTCTTGCTGCTAATTGTGTTTTCAGCGCATCGGAGCATCTAATAGTCATTTGGTCGCCCACACAGGCAAGGGCATGGCGGAAGTTGAACGCAACCTTACCTGACACATTTTGCTTTTGTACATCAAGCATAGGCGAGCCGTCAGTCTTCACACCATAGAGCAGGTCTGTCTGGGTGGTGGGGGCATTGGCAGGCAGTTGGTAAACTAGCCAGGGGTCGCCGCTGTCGTCTTCATTGGAGAAGCCGATGATACCGTCGGTCGCAGCAGCTGCATCGGCCGTGGTAATGTAGGGATAGTAGGCGAAAAAACTGACATAGTCTTTATAGCCGTCTGTTTCCGACGTGCCCGGCCAGTACTTCACCGGCGTGTAAGTCCATTCGCTGCCGCTTTGGGTCACCTGCTGGTTGTACATATAGTTGGGCGAGACTGTTGACAAATTGTATCTGACATCGCCTGTATAACTGGCGAATACACCGATGGCACCCGTCAGGCTACTCGTTTCTCCTGATGCCCTTGTGCCGTTATCCATCTCAGCGGTAAAGGTGATGGCATTTTCCATCGAAGGCGCGCTTTCCTCTGTCAGCATGGTCTCGTTGCTGCATGCCATCATCAGCAGGGCGGCGGATGTCAGTATCAAATAATGTCTGGTCTTCTTCATCTGATTACTATTCTTCTGTGTGAACCACTTCGATTCGTTGTAAAGGCTGAGCCGCTGGGGTTCACACCAGCGGCCCGGCCTTTGAATAGGTTGATTATTGGTTTTTGGGCAGTTCAACATCTTGGGAACCGCCGTCGGCCCAGTTTGTGACCTCAACGTCGAACTTCACGCTCTCTATGCCAAGGTAGATTTTGACAGTGTACATCTTGCCGGCTTCGATTGCGGTTCCACCGAAAATGTTCTCCTTCTTAATCTTGTTCTGAATAGAGCTGCCATGGGTCTTGCCATCGGCGAGCAGGCCGACCAGATTGGGATCTTCGGTCTCTATGTCGTAGACCACGGTGATGTCCATCTGCTCGTCGGAAGGGATGACATAGACGGGTGCAGTCACATCGGCTCCGTTCCAAGTGTTAGTCTGACCATAGAAGAGGTTCGTCAGGTTGATGGGCACACCTGTACTCAGGGCATCCTGCTGAATGAGGGCGGGGTTCAGACCTTGCGGCTTCTCATTTTTCTGAAGGTTGTTGGTGGTTCCCTCCTTTCCGTCTTTCAGTCCGTCGTAGAGCGTTACTTCGCTGAAAGTCAGCTCGCGCGAGCCGTCGTAGTCTTTCCATACGGGCACTGCAGCAGCAACAGAGGCCACATCTTCGCTGTGCAGATTGAGCGCGCCCTGAGTGGCAATG
>JAFSKR010000043.1 GCA_017448825.1 Bacteroidaceae bacterium | reverse complement strand
CGAACCAACGACCCCGAGATTACAAATCACGTGCTCTGGCCAACTGAGCTAAAGAGGCGAACATCGGAAGTTCCGATTGTAGAGCGGAAGACGGGGCTCAAACCCGCGACCCCCAGCTTGGAAGGCTAGTGCTCTATCAACTGAGCTACTTCCGCGACATAACCTCATCATCTCATCTTGTAGTGTTTCCACTGAAGCACCTCACACGTGCTTTCCTCACGTTCATCCGTGGGCTCTTTTCACGATTTCGTGTGGGCAGGGACGGATTCGAACCGCCGAAGCCGCAAGGCAACAGATTTACAGTCTGCCCGTTTTAACCACTTACCTACCTACCCAAAACGTTAGTTTTCAACTATCGCTACTTCGAAGTGACTCGCACAGGATTCAAACCTGTAACCTTTTGATCCGTAGTCAAATGCTCTATTCAGTTGAGCTAGCGAGCCAAATGAGTTATGTTTGCTTCACTGTGCGGTGCGTGACTCGGATGATTGACATTGTTTTGTCTATCGTCTGTGGGCGCTGAGGGATTCGAACCCCCGACCCTCTGCTTGTAAGGCAGACGCTCTGAACCAACTGAGCTAAGCGCCCTCTTGCCACGTCGGAAAATCACTTCAGAATAACGCTGTCTCACTCGACTTTGTTATCGTCTTTCGTCCGTTCCTTCCCGAAAGCGAGTGCAAAGGTAGAGACTTTTTAGCAAACCACCAAATGTTTCAGCACTTTTTTTTCAACTTTTTTTCGCCGATTTGTTTAAGTAGCTGATAATCAGTTATAGCCTTTTTCTTCCTCGCTTGGCAAGACTGGAGTCAGATGGCACTACTTGTCACTTTTTACGTTTACTCTCAGTCCGTCTGTGTGTCCTCCAAATTGCTTGGCATACATACATTCAACTGTGGAGATTCCTGCTTCGTATGTGCCTGCACGCACCACATAGTATTCCATATCCATCGTGGTCGTACCTCGTGTGAACCAATCGAAGAACATATCGAAGCGGGAATCGTGAATAGACAGATAGCAACCTCGTCCACCCATCCACTGATAGCCAGACATGTGCCGCATCGGTTCAAGGCAAGCGGGGTGCTGAGCCGCCACACGCACGAAGTCCATATCACGGTCGGCTGTGATGATGTGACGAATCTTCAGTTTGTCGCCCACTGTCAGCACTTGTCCCTGCTGATAGTCTTCCCACTTGTCGCTACCAGCACTTTGTACATAGAGCTTGCGCTGCACTTTCAGTTCGTCGGTCGCATAGGCATTCAGATTGTCCACCTCCTCCATAAAGGTTGCATAGGCAGCACCCCATGAGATGCTTGGTGTCTGTTTCTTCACCTCAAGTTGCTGCACACCATCCTTCAGCACACTCTCCGGCACATCTGCCAAAACATTGCCTTGCAGCACGAGATTACTCTCGCGACCTTCCAGCTTGTCGCGTTCCGTGTTGATGGTTCCATAGTCCATGTCCTTCAACTGCTGACCATCTACACACAACACAGGATTCTTTGTTTCATGGAAAGTCTCCATTGGCGATATTCGTAACAGGAAATCTGCCACTTCAATCGTATTCATCGGGTTGTCCCATTTTTGCACCTGCTTCTGAGAAATAAGCCACAGCTGCATATCGTTCAGATAGGCATCTTTCTTATCCTTCTGACGAATCGCATTCATGGCCGCAATCTGTGTCGGGATGCGGTAATCCATCCATGAGTAGTAAGCTGCATCGGTAGCATAAAAACGCCCTTGTCCAGGTTTCTCCACCGTATAGTCCTTCAAGAAGTCCACAAACTTGTCCGCAGACTTCACATGACCAAACGCCCTCAACGAGAAGGCTGCATTTGCCACACCATAGATGGTCAGGTCACGCGGTTCCTTCTCTACCAGCTTCAAGTATTCCTCACGCATTTTCTCCACCTCCTTGCTCACAGTCCTCTCAGGCATCTGTGCTGACAAATACAGGTAGCGAAGTTCAGAGTTGCTGGGCCAAATCTTGCCATACTGCTTGTACCTCTTATAGGACTCAAGTTCGTGGCGGTCCAAATACTCCATACCTTCCTTCAACATCTTCTTCACCTGTTCGGCAGGTGCAGGCAACTTCGCCAGTTGTTCACACACCGCCATCGTGATGTAGTAATTGCTTGACATCCCCTTGAACCAGCTCCAACCACCATCGACCTGCTGCAAGCCAGCCAACTTCTTCTCTGCCGTTGCCACCCGTTGCGTCAGTTCTGCCCTACTCTCATGCTTCTCCAACAAGGGGAAAGTACGCATCAACTCCACCATACGGGTATTGGCATACAGCGATGTTGCGTAATCAGCTGCGTTGTCCTCCGTCGGATTCTTCACACTACGCAACGCTTCTATGCACATCCAAGCAGGATTGTCTGTATATTCCACCTTCATCACCCGATGTGTCGCCGTGCCTGAATTTTGATTGAACAATTTGGTCAGGTCAATGGTCTTCGTCACCTCTGCACCATCAGCATTGCCCATGATGTAATAAGGCACCGACTCCACGATTTCCTGTTTGGTCGAGAGCACTGGCAATGGGTTCTTCTCGCCGTCGCTCACATGGCCTGATACAGCAATGATTTCGCAGTCAAGGTCTTCCCACTCCTCTTTCACGTCGAAGCCGAACTCCACACCGACGGTCTTTCCCGCCTCCACAGCGAAAGGCTTCTCCATCGTCAGCACAACCTCATCTGTTTCGGGGTTCAGCAGTCGCATACGCACAGCACCCTTCAAGGCCTCTTCACTCTGATTGATGACAGAAGATGCCACTACAGCCTTGTCGCCCCAACGCACGAAACGAGGCATATTAGGCCTCAGCATGAACACCTTCTTCGCCACTGCGGTTGCCCTGATGGTACCGTAATCCACATCCTTCGTATGAGCAAGACCCATAAACTGCCACTCTGTCAACGACTCAGGCAGTGTGAACTGGATACTTACATTTCCCTTCTTGTCCGACACCAGATGGGGCAGGAAGAAGGCAGTCTCAGCAAAATTCTCGCGGATGGTAGCATTCTCGAAATCTTCCTTCGTCTCCACCTCCTCTGCGGCTGTGTCCATCGCCTTGGCAAGAGGCACCTCATTCAAGACCACAGATTCCTCCACATCTGCCACCATGCCATCTTCCACCACAGCACCCAACATGGGAGCACCTGCCGAATACATGGCATTTTTGCGGAGCAACATCCGATGACCTCTTGTGAAGCGGTCATGCTCAAACCCCTTGAAGAAGTCATACTCGCGGATATAGGTCTTGATGGACGGCAACTCTCCCTTCAGCCAGAACGACGGGAAACTTGTGTTCGTCACATCCGTGCACCGAACATTCGGAGTGCGGCGGCTGAAACCGAGATAGAAGCTCCAATAGTGGGAATAGATACGGTCGAGTGCCGCATCATAAAGCACTGCCATCATCTCTGCACCACTCACACGTTTCCCGTTCTTGTCGGTAATGGTGAGTGTCCACTGCTCCTGCTGACCTGGCTGCAAGTTATCACGGAAGGTAGCCCATTCCAGTTTCAGTCGCTTCTCTGGTCGGGCAAGTTCAAACGAACGGTCAAGTGAAACAAAGTGTCCATTGCGAACGTACATGATGCTCACCCTGATGCCTTCGCCCCATTCCTTCCGATGTTGCAGACGCAGATGCTTCATCGCACCGTCAGTCACTGCCGCATGACTTTCCAACAAGGCATCCACACTATACACATTATATATAATATAGGCGTCAGTCTCCTCCGTTGTGAGATAGAGGTCCACTGCTCCACCCTCCACAAAGGTGTTCGTATCGGAATAGAGGAGATTCTGTTCTATCAACTGGCCAGCAGCACGACGCTTTTCCGCAGTGCCCAGTTTTCCGAAGTCCGTCACAGGCAGGTCTGACCGATAAGGCGTAAACCTGCCGTAATCCCTCACTTCTTTGCCCAAGCTATCCACCACAGTGGCTACAACTGTATAGTTCACACCCAGTTGCAACGCCTTGGGCAACAGCACCTCTTCACCTGCCGTGAAGGTGCCTTCTGCAAACACCTGATCACCACGACCAATCTGATAGGTGCCATTCATCTCCACTTTCTCATGATTGGCATTGAAGACCTCCACCTTGAACGTCTCATCCTTTGCCAAATCAACCACACTCTTCACCGACACATAGGGAGCGACTGTCTGATTGCCTACACTGGTGCTCCATCCCGCTTCATGGCTTTCACCACTCACATCGGTCACTTGCGCCTTCACGCGGTAACGCATCAACTCATAGTCATTGCTCAGATATTCGTCCGTCAAGAGAATCGGCACACGGAACTGTCCCTCATCGTCAGTCACGAGGTCACCTTCCGCCACCGTATTCCAGCTGTTGGAGCCATACCGCCACCAACAGAAAGGACCTGATGAGCATTCCACGGTGTAATGCACTTGGGCACCCTGCACAGGCACACCCGCCAACATCATCGCTGTGCCCACAGCCTCTATCGTCTGTCCGAACTTGCCACCCCAAGGTCCCTTGATGCTCACGTCGAAGGTCGGACGCTTATATTCTTCCACCCTCACCTGCTCGCTACCGCTGCTTCCTGTCTCGCTTTCCACGGACAAGGACATTGAACCCACCTCACACAATTCGGGCAGCATAAACTCAAAGGATGCCGAACCATACTCGTTCGTCACCAATTCAACCTCCGCAATCTTGTTATGCTTAGCATCCCACGCCTTGAGCATGAGTTTGTCTCCATCCACCACCCGCACATCATCATCTTTCTGGGTATAGACCACCACCGTGCCTTGCACCTTTTGCCCGGGACGATAAAGACTCCTGTCCGTCATGATGCGGAGAGAGACAACTGGATTCCGTTCCTCGTAAGTGCGCCACGTGCCATAAGCCCGTGTGTAATTCGTATGGTCACGTTCAGTACGGACAGCACGAATCCACATATCCTTCCCCACATCCACCGTACCATCGGCTCCTGTCAGCAGTTCGGCATCCAGATTGCGGTCTTCCCATCCCTTGGTCTTCTCACTGGTTTCAGGCATTTTCTTTCGAGCCTGCACTTTCACACCCTGAATGGGGCGCCCCGTCTCGTTGTCCACCACATAAACACGGAAAGTCTCCTTGTTCAGCTCCGTCACCATCAGATGCACCGTGCTGACATAAAACTCCGTCGCACCCATATCACCCACACCTTCAGCCACGCACACATAGTGTCCCACTGGCAACGTAAACTCCGTTTCAACCCAACCCTTCACAGGCAGTCCTTGTGCCGTCCTTTCGGCATTCACCGAATCCATCTCAAACACCACATCCTGCTTCGCCACCACGGCACCCGTCAGTATCAGTTCACCCTGATGGTTCTTGTCCGTTCTTCTGCCTGCATATTGCCGCACCGTCAGCGTCGCACGGTCGCAGTTCCAATAATTCAGGCGCACCTTCCCAGGACGGTCAGCCAAAATGTGATCCTGATAAGACGTGCTGACCGTTGGCTGCAAGGCATGATTCAACGCCCGCTTCAAATCGTCCTTCTTCCGCGACTTGGCAACCTCCTTCATCGCCCATTTCAAGAACGTGATTCGCTCGTCTGTGCCATCAATCTGCTCCTGATACGCCAACGCCACATCGGCACCCACCTCTTCGCCCTTCACCTGTTGCAGCAACTGGTAGAGGCTGTCCTTATACTGCTCGTCCGTCAAACGACCATACTTTTTCGCCACATTACGCTTGCAGTTCAGCCACTCCATCTTCACATGGGCGTATGCGTTCAGATTACCACGCTTCTGATAGACATTCAGCACTCGCTCCTCAAGGTCAGCCAAGTCATGGCTTGCCAGCGACGCCTCTTCCTTCACATAGCGAAGCATCACCGAAAGCATATCATGATTGTACAACTCGCTATCCTTCCCACGCGACAGGAACACACCGTAATCATCCGCATTAGCATCCGCCAATGCCTCCATGTCGTCCATCACATGGCTGATATGCTCACTCATCTTTTGCTGATACCCCCCACGTGTTTCCTCATCAAAATCGGTGATGTAAGTCCATCGCATCTCCTTGTAGGCCGATGCCAGCATGACATGAACCACACTCTGCTCCACCGCATCTTTCCGACCGCTCCACTCCTTATCCAGCCGCTCGATGTTCGCCTTAAACGTGTCGGGATCCTTGTCAGCCTCCTTCTCCATAGCTGTGATAGCCTCCTTCAGCTTCGCTGCAAAGCCTTGTTTCTGACCAAATAGATTCAGTACTCCCATAAAAAAGAATGAAATTAAAACTGTAATAAACAAAAGATTGTTGTTCCGTCTCATATCGAACAATGATTTTTAGTTACACAAAAGTGATGCCAACACCATGTTTGACATCGCAAAAGTACATCCTAAATCCCTCTCCACCAAAACTTCTGTGCTAAAAAAACAAAAAAGGACGTCTATACACCTTTTTTCACACATTTTGAACAAAAGACGATGGTATGTTCTATCGAGACATTAGATGGTGGAGTTGCAGGTAAGTACAAATAACACTTCCGAAGGAGCACTTCGGGAATTAGCCGCAGAGAAGTTTCATTTTGTTGTAGGATATGTACATATCGTATAAGGAAATGCACATATCCTACAAGAAAATGTACATATCATAGAAGGATTTCAAAGTGGAATGCTTGTTGGTTTGAAAGAAATGTCGTACCTTTGCCTTTTGAAGAGACGAGGCACAGGATGAAGGAGATATTGAACACTGGAAAAATCAGCATCGGAATATCTCGGCATCAGTATCGGAACACTTTTCAAAATCAGCATTGGAACATACTTCAAAATCAGCATCGGAATACTTCAAAATTTATATCGGAAACATTTCAAAATCTATATCAAAACGTTTTAACCCAAGTGAATTATGGAATACACATTTCAAGAGATGCCTGACGTACACAAGACTGGCGAGAGAAAAGTTTTCCCGAAGGTCACCCATTGTTCGAGGATTCCCAACGATTTTCTGATGACACATCTGGCGGAGCGGACATCGTATGGAACGGGCACCATCGAGGGAGTCATCAACGAATTGACAGAAGAGCTGGACTTCTATCTGACCAACGGACACTCCGTAAAGGTGGACGGATTGGGCACCTTCAACCTCTCCCTCGGCATGAAGAACCGCGAGGAGGCGGAGACGGTGAAGGAGAGAGGTGAACGCTATGACACGTATGGCGTGTATATCAAGACCATCAACTTTATCCCCGACCAGCGGTGGCTCTATCGGTTGCGCCGCATGACGACGCTGTACAAGGTGGGCGAGGTGAAGGAACTCTACCACAACAAAACCACGCTGGAGGAACGTCGGCAGATGGTGTTGCAGTATCTGGAGGAGCACCCCTATATCAGGGTGAAGGACTATGTATATCTTGCCTACGTGCCTCACAGCCGTGCCGCCAAGGAGTTGAAACAGTTCAGCCAAGACCCTGAGGGAGGCATCAGAAGCAGCGGCAGCGGCAGCCACAAGGTGTATGTGAAGAGATAATCGGCGGAAGGAGGCATTTTTTCGGTACAAACGTTTGGTGTTACGAAAAAATGCCGTAACTTTGCAACAATAACTAACCCAAAATCATTTCGTGACAATGAAGATTCGATTCAACATAGATTATCACACGCAGTGGGGCGAGGATATCAGAGTCCTGCTCATGAAGGTTGACAAGAACGGCCAGAAGAAACCGGCGAAAGAGTGCCGTCTGGACACCTACGACGGACGGCTGTGGGAGGGCGAAGTGACCTTCCAGAGCACAGGCGTGGATGGCATTGAGTATCTGTATGCCATGTACCGCGACAACGAACTGGTGTGGACGGAATGGGAGGTGGCTCCTCACAAAGTGAAGTTTGACGGAGTGACCAACCACTACATCCTAACCGACCAGTGGCGACCCATTCCCGAAGACCTGCCGCTCTACTCATCAGCTTACACCGAGTGCGTGGGTGCCAAGGCCGACGACTGCCTGGCACTGGACACGCTCTATTCCTCCACATTGCAACTGCGTGTGGTGGAGCCACGCCTGCAGAAGGGTGAATATCTTGCCATCTGCGGCAGCACGCCCCAACTGGGCGAATGGAAGAAGGCCAAACGCATGGCACTCATCAACTTGCAGGAGTGGGCAGTGAACATCGATGCGGAGCTGCTGTTTGACGAGGCTGAATATAAATATGTGGTGGTGAATGGCAAGGGCGACATCCTGCGATGGGAAGACCGCCAGAACCGCCGTCTGCGCTCACCGAAGCTGCTGCCGAAGCAGATGTGGATTAAGACGGAAGAGCGTCCGTCCCTGCATGGCGACAGCTGGAAGGTGGCAGGCGTGGTGATTCCTGTCTTCTCGCTGCGTACGGCGAAGAGTTACGGTGTGGGCGACTTCGGCGACTTGAAGACCCTCCTGCAATGGGTGGTGAAGACTAAGATGCACGCCATCCAGATTCTGCCCATCAACGACACGATGATGACGGGCAAGTGGCAGGATTCCTATCCCTACAACTCCATCTCCATCTTTGCGTTCCATCCGCTCTATTGCGACATCAATGCCCTGCCCAAACTGAACGACGGCTTGGCAATGGAGAAGTTCCTGATGAAACAGCAGGAACTCAACGCGCTGCCACAGATTGACTACGAACAGGTGATTGCGCTGAAGATGGAGTATCTGCGACTCATCTTTGCCCAAGAGGGAAAGAAGGTGCTGGGAGATGCTGGCTTCAAGCAATTCTTCGACGACAACAAGGACTGGCTGGTGCCCTACGCCGCCTTCTCCTACCTGCGCGACCGCTACGGAACGCCAGAGTTCCAGAAGTGGCCACAGTGCAGCAAGTACAACAAGAAAGAAATTGACAAGCTGACCGCTCCCGACGGGAAAGAGTATGACAAGATAGCCCTCTATTACTACATCCAGTATCAGTTGCACCTGCAACTGCTCGACGTGCGCACGACGGCTCGCAAGGAAGGGGTCATCCTGAAGGGCGACATCCCTATCGGCATCTCGCGAACGAGTGTGGAAGCATGGTCGCAACCACATCTGTTCAACCTCGACGGGCAGGCAGGAGCACCACCCGACGACTTCTCTGCCAATGGGCAGAACTGGGGCTTCCCCACCTACAACTGGGACGTGATGGCAGAAGACGGCTATCAGTGGTGGCTGCGCCGTTTCCAAAAGATGGCAGAATACTTCGATGCCTACCGCATCGACCACGTGTTGGGCTTCTTCCGCATCTGGGAAATCCCCATGCACTCGGTGCACGGACTCTTGGGACAATTCTCGCCAGCCATGCCGATGAGCGTGAACGAAATAGAGAGTTACGGCATGCGCTTCAACGCTGAACTGATGACACGCCCCTACATTGCCGACTGGACACTGGAACGCATCTTCGGCTACCGCGCCGACCTCGTGAAGACCATCTACCTGCAACCGCGCACGGACGGACGCTACGACCTGAAGGACGAATATGCCAGCCAACGCAAGATTGAAGCAGTCTTTGCAGGAAAGACAGACGAGGACAGCCTCTCGCTGAAAGAAGGGCTTTACCAACTGGCATCGTGCGTGCTGTTCGTGCCCGACAGAAAGTTCCCCGAAGTCTATCACCCACGCATCTCGGCACAACTCGACTTCGCCTACGAAGCCCTGCCACAGCATGAGAAGGAGGCGTTCAACAACCTCTACAACGACTACTTCTACCGTCGTCATAACCAGTTCTGGTACACCGAGGCGATGAAGAAGTTGCCCGTGCTGACTCAATCAACCCGTATGCTGGTATGCGCCGAGGACCTCGGCATGGTGCCCGACTGTGTGGCTTGGGTGATGAACAACCTGAAGATGTTGTCGCTGGAGATTCAGACGATGCCGAAATCGCCTGCACTGCAGTTCGGCCATCTGTGGGAGAACCCCTACCGCTCGGTGGCAACCATCTCCACCCACGATATGTCGCCCCTGCGCCTGTGGTGGGATGAAGACACAGAACGTGCACAGCAGTTCTACAACAATGCCCTCTACAAAGACGGCACGGCACCCCACCCCGCTCCTGGATGGCTCTGCGAGGAAATCGTGACGGCACACCTCTTCAGCCCTTCGGTGCTCACGCTGCTGTCGCTACAAGACTGGCTGTCGATGGACGAAGACCTGCGCCTGCCCGACCCTGCTGCCGAACGCATCAACATCCCTGCCAACCCTCGCCACTACTGGCGCTATCGTATGCACCTGACCATCGAGCAACTACTGAACGCACAAGCATTCAACGAACAGGTCAGCGCCATGATAGAAAACTCTGGAAGAGCATAGCCAATGAACAAAGAAAAAAAGAACACTCGATACAGCAAAATAAAATTCCTCATCACGTTCATCATCGTGATGGGGAGTTTTGCCGCAGTGCGCCACGGGTTTGCCATCGACATACCGCTACAGGTGAGAACTGCTTCCGTCGATAACGAGGCACAACTAGCACATACCGACACAGAGGAACCGATGATGGCTGCGCTGACCCCCACCCTCCCCAATGGCGACGACGACGAGGAAGAAGTGGAGGAAAACGCCATGCCGGACAGTGCAGAGGAAGAGCCTATCGACTACGATGCCGAACCCGACTCCATCCCCTATGACTTCTCCCATCATGAGACGGTGGTCAACTCGCCTGATGAAAACCTGCTGATTGAACACCCCTACATTAACCCCGACAACCCCAACAAGCCACACCGCATCAGAGGGGTGTGGAGTTATGCGGAATGTTTCCCAGATATTCAGGACGTGCAAATCGTCGCAGCTCAGAAATACGGCATTCAGCCCGTCAGAAACAGGGAGGAAGCGGAGGCACTGGTGAAAAGCCATCAGTTGGTGAACATTTGTCATTCCCCCTTCTACACGGTGGATTCGCTCACGCACTCCATCCCCTATCTCGTGCCACGTGCCCAACACCTGCTCAACACCATCTGCCTGAACTTCCTCGACTCTTGCCAAGTGAAGGGGTTGCCCCCTCATCTGCCAATGGTGACGTCGGTGCTGCGCACAACGGATGATGTGTCGAAGCTGCAACGAGGCAACAAAAATGCGACGACCAACTCCTGCCATTGCTACGGCACGACGGTTGATATTGCCTACAATCGCTTCATGCCCGTCAGCGGTACCTACTACAGCAATGCTGCCTTGCTCCGATGGAACGAACCCATGAAACAAGTGCTTGCCGAAGTGCTGAACGACTTGCGACTCCAACGAAAATGCTACGTCAAATACGAACGCAAGCAAGGCTGTTTCCACCTCACTTGCCGATAGATAGGCATCAAACAAAAAAATGGGCGAGTTGACATATTCACGTGTCAACTCGCCCATTGGTATGAACGAAATTCATTGGAAGAATCCTATTTCAGTTGATAATCCCATTCGCGGATAATCCCATCCCATTGGAAGAACCCCATTTCACCTGAAGGAGACGACGAGCTATCATCTCGACCACATCAACGTTGACGGCATTGCCAAGTGCCTTGATTTTCTGCACACGTGAGAGGCCGTTGTAGTTGAGTTCCTGCATCGACTGGATACGAGCAGCCTCGTTGTGAGAGATGTAGCGTCCCCAACGGAAATCTTCGGGTTCATAGGGGCGTCCTTTCTTGTCGACGGCACCACCAGGAGGGAACGGCATCCATGGGAGGATGGGCGTGGCAGTGGTACACAGCGTGATGGTGGGGATGTAGTTGAGGGAGCGGATGCGAATGCCAGAGGGACGCAGCTGGATGACATGGTGACGAAAGTCCCAATCTTGGTTTGTGCTCCATTCCAGCATACGTTGGGTGCGCGGATAAGGCATGAGTTTCTTCATCCAAGGATCTATCCAATCGCGGTGCCGTTGATAGAGGTCACGATTCTGACGAATGAGCACCTTCTTGAACTCGGGATAGGTCTCTTCGTACTTGGTTCGCTGCATATAGAAAGGCAGGTCGGCGATGAGTTCCTCCATCGTGTCACCTTCGAGCACCTTGCCGTAGGCACCCCGATGACCACGCAGCCGTTCGATAGGTTGGAAGGCTGGAGGGGTGTCCTCAAACTCATAGTCAGCCCCAAACTCCATCGTAAAGATGCAATGGGAGGGCATATAGCCATCGCGTTGGGTGACGTTATAGACAAACTCCTGCCAAGCATCGAAGACAGGATGAAGCGCACGGCGAACGGGCTGAACACCATCGTTGTCGGTAGGGTCGGCAATGGTGCGCACATCACTGACGATTTTTTCGTCTGGCTGAGGGAAATGGAACTTACGCAGAGGATGAGGGTTATCCTCGGAACGTAGGATGCCAACGATGTAGAAACGAGGGCGATGCTGAGGAATGCCAAACTCATGAGGTGAGAAGACACGGCCATCGAAATCATAGCCAAGGGCATCGAGCTTCTGCTGAATGACTGCCCATGTGCGACCACCATCATGTCCAGGCAGGGCCGAGACGTTCTCAAGGAAGATGTAAGGAGGATGATGGTGCTGCAAGACACGACAAATCTCGTCAAAAAGGTTGCCACGCCCCAACTCGTCATCGAACCCTTGCTTCTTGCCTGAAAAAGAGAAGGGCTGACAGGGGAAACCTGCACACAGAATGTCGTGAGGGGGAATGTCGGTTGCTGCTATCTTGGTGATGTCGCCATGAATGGACACATCGGGGAAGTTGATGCGGTAGAGCTTCTGCAACTTCGGCTTAATCTCGGATGCAAAGACACACTCATGTCCTAAACGGGAGAGCGCGAGGTGGAAACCTCCCAAACCTGCAAATAAATCAACGAATCTCATGAGGCTGAGGAAGAAAGGGGGTGGAAGGAAGATGCCGCCCAAAGTCCGCAGAAAGTGAGCAAGCCATTAAACATAAGCATCTCGTAGCCAAACTTGTAACCCGTCAGTCGGAAGAAGAGGATATCGATGGCGTAACAAACAAGTGGCGAAGCAACAGCGATGCAGGGCACCCATGCGGCACGCGGCTGGAGCGTCGTAAACATACCAAAGGCAAAAAGTCCCAAGAGGGGGCCATACGTGTAGGAAACCAACGTGTATATCAAATCCATCACGCTGCCCGAACCTATCGCATAGAATGCCAATGTGACCAGAACGAAAGCAACCAAGACTCCCAAATGGACGAACTTGCGTGTGCGCTCATCGTGCTCGCTACCCAGAATATCGATGCAGAAGCTGGTGGTGAGGGCAGTCATGGCTGAATCGGCAGAGGAGAAAGCACTGGCAATCACACCAATGGTGAAGCAGACGAGGCAGAGGGTTCCCATCGTGCCATTGAGCACCACGTTGGTCAGCAGGCTGTCGCCTTGCAGCGGAAGCACCATGCCTTGCTGCCGATAAAGCATTATGAGCAAAACACCCAAGGAGAGGAAGAGAAAATTGACGGGCAGGAAGAGGACGCCATAAGAGCACATATCCTTCTGCGCTGAACGTAAGTCCTTGCAGGTGAGGTTCTTCTGCATCATGTCTTGGTCAAGCCCCGTCATGACGATAACGACAAAGATGCCTGAGAGAAACTGTTTCCAGAAGTTCTGTCGAGAGGTAAAGTCGAAAAAATCGAACACACGGGCATGGGAATCGTGGAAAGCAACCGTCATCGCCTCCGAGAGGTTCATACCAAGCAGCGAAGCTGTCTGAAACAGAAGCAGCACGAGGGCAAGCACAAGGCAAAGGGTCTGTAAGGCATCTGTCCACACAAGGGTGCGGATGCCACCTCGTCGTGTGTATATCCATATCAGCAAGAGGGCTACGATGACGATGACCACGTAGGGAACGGAAATCGTGTCAGCCAAGCATACCTGCAAGACCTTGCACACCACATAAAACTTGGCAGCAGCCCCTAACAACTTGCTCAAGATGAAGAAGGATGCACCTGTCTTGTAACTTGTTCGACCGAGACGATGGTCAAGGTAGGTGTAAATGGAAGTCAACCCATAACGGTAGTAAAGCGGAAGCAAGAGGAACGCCACCACCAGATACCCCACAATGAAACCCATGCACATCTGCAAGTAGGTCATGTCGGTGGTCATCGTCCATCCAGGTACCCCAATGAAGGTGACTCCCGATATGCTGGCACCCACCATTCCGAATGCCACAAGCATCCACGGCGACTGACGGTTTCCCCTGAAAAAAGCGTCGTTGCCGCCCTTTCTTCCAACGATGTGGGAGACGAGCAGCAACACACTAAAATATAATATGATGGTCAAAAGAACAAGCATCCGGCTTCTACAGTGAGGGTGCTGGAGGTGCTGAGGGTTGTTCGGGAGCATCCACTCTTCGGATGGATGCATCAAGCAAGAGCGAGAACTTGGAACCTATGCCGACCTTGCTATCTACAACGAACTGGAGATTCATGCCCTTTGCCATCTTCTGTGCCACATGGAGCCCAAGACCTAAACCTGGCATGAACTCGTTAGCCTTCCAGAATAGGTCGAACACTTTATCTTGTTCGTCCTTCGGAATGCCACATCCAGAGTCGCTCACGAAGAACTCTAACTTGTCATCGTTCAGATGATAACACATACCAAACATGATGATGCCCTCTTTCGTGAACTTCACGGCATTGCTCAAGAATTGGTTGAGCAGATACTTCACGCGGACGCGGTCGTTGTTGATGGTGACTCCCCGCTGTGGAGCTATCAGATGGAAGGTGATGCCTTCTGGAATGATGTCTTCCCATTCGTTCGCCAACTCTTGAATCAAGTCGGCAGGGTTGAACTCGTCACTCACATACTGAATGCGGCCACTTTCAATGCGTGAAAACATCAGGATGTCCTCTATCATCGTGGTCAACGTACCGTTGTTGGCCTTGATAATCTTAGCATATTCAGCCAATTCCTCGTCAGAGAACGATTCAGCAGGCATACCGACCATCACGTCGCAGAAACCAACCACCGCATTCAATGGGGTACGAATTTCGTGACTGACAGTTGTCAAGAAGTTTTCCTTCTTTCTGGCTTCCTCTGCCTGCATCATTGCCTTCTCCAAATCAGCCTCATAACGCTTAGCCTCGTCGATGTTGATGAGAATACCATCCACTCGCTTGTTCCTGTTCTTGTCAAACACTACCACAAAGCGGAGTTGCCACCAACGATAAGTGCCATCGGATTCAGCATCCGCATATACATCATAGCTATGTGTGCCTTCAATGTTGATGGCTTGCATCATCAATGGAATCTCGCTCGCATGGTCAGGATGGATGCGCGAGATGATGTCCTTCACTCGTTCTTCTGAACGCACAGGATAACTATCAGCACCATTCAATGCCAATTGGCGCATCTCGGCACGACGCTTCACATCGTCCAACAACACTTGCTGGTTTCTGTCACGCCAAGCCTGCACAATCAAAAGGACAGAGAAGATAGCACCAATAAACACGAGCGCAATGACAATCCATGTACCATACACCACAATAGGCATCGTCTGCTCCAAGGGCGCACCCAAAATGATGAAACGCTTCTTGTAGTCATCGTAATCTAAACCCAAAGCCTCCATCGCCTGATAATCCATGTAGTACTTCTTCTCATGGGTCATTCCTACAAATGAAGCCATGTCGGCACCATTCATCAATTCGGTTGCCACACGAGCAAGGTCAATGGCTACGGTATGATAGTCAGCGAAGTAACCACAGAGGTAGCGTCCCATTCCGTCAGCAAAACCAGCCTTCACAGCCGTGAACTGAGGCTTGCCTGTCTTATCTACGATGGCAGAGCTGTAGAGGTCTTTCTTCACCGCAAGAGAGGGATATAACCATGAATGTACAAAAATCGTCTTCAAATTGCGGTAGCCATCACTACGTTCAAACGGATTTTGCGAATTTCTTTCTGGGGATTCAGCCGAGAAGGTCAACACCACCACACTATCCTTCCAGATGGTCGAGAACATCTCGTCACGTATATCTTTGATGTGGAAGTCTGAGTTGTCAATATAGGGTGGACGTGCAATCTCTTTCCGCAGTTCCTCACGGATGAGGGAGTCCTGCAGGAAGTAATCCAATTCAATCTCCACGCAATTCTTGCCAGACATCTCGACCGCCAGATTGATGTTGGTGCGGTAGTCGATGGGGTCGCCAATCATGACGATGTTTTGGTAGCGTCTAATCACCGTCCACTCAGGATGATGGAGCGCACCTAATATAATAGGTATTGAGTCCAACAGCGGAGCCAATCCCTTTTCACGCCATTCGAGCAGGTCGTGGGCGGCACGGTCTCCCTCTGTCAGCACCACTTCTGGTGCCCAACCTATCTTTGCCATCGAATCTTGGAAGGCAATGCAGTCTTCAGAAGTGTCCTGCAACGGGTTCTCCTTGTTGAGGAACATCGTCTTGATGTCCGCATGAATGCCTTGCTTACGGAACTCCTGATAGATATCATCGTCAAACTCACGATAGACGGCGTTTTCACGACGGTAACTGTGAATGACCAACACCTTGGCAACTCGACTGGGCTTACGGTATTCAGGCGTACAGGAAGAGGGAAGAAGAAGTCCCAATCCCATTGAAAGCATGAGCAACAGACACTGCACATACTTGGCAAGACGGAAGAAGAACTTACTGCCTTGACCCAAGGTGCTCTCCACACCAATCTGACCGCCCTGCTTCTCAATAATGTTCTTACTGATGTTCAAGCCCAATCCTGTGCCACGGTCAGTTTCGTTCACCTTCTTGTAACGTTCAAACAGCATGGCCTGCTTCTCTGGAGCCACACCAATACCAGTATCTTTCACATACACTTCTATCTTGTCGGCATCGTCTTCCATATACTTCCATCCAAGCGTTACGCTACCTTCCGTCGTGAACTTGAACGCATTGCTCAAGAAGTTGTTCACCACCTGCTTCGTACGGGTGATATCAATATTTAATGTAGTGTCTGGCTCTGCCATCTCCAAAATAAACTTCAGATGGGTCGGCGCAATAATGCGGTTGGTGTTGTAGCACTCGTTGATGAGTTTGTGTACAGACACAGGCTTCTGCACCACTTCAAGGTCGCTGGTATCCGTCTGTGTCTTCTCCACCACGCTGTCTATCATCTTCAGTATCATATCGGTATTCTGATGAATAATTTCACCATATTGTTCACGCTCGCCCGGCTCGAACACCATGCCTGGCATTGTCAGCAACGACGAGAAGCCCGTCACGGCACCCAGCGGTGTGCGGAGGTCGTGACTGATGTTTGCCAAAAAGTTCTCCTTCAATGCCACCTGTTCCGACATGATGCGCGCCTCGTCCAGTTTCTCCTCTGTTTCCTTCTTCTGGTCTATGTTCATCAAAAGACCATACAAATCTTGCGACAGGGCGGTATCATCCGTTGCTGTGTACATCACCTCAGCCCAATACCAGTGCTCTCCGTCGTCAGGCGAAAGGCGCAGACGCACAGTCTTCTTGCCACGCTGGTGCGGGAAGTTCATCAAGAAGTTAAATGAAGGCAAACTGTCAGGATGCACAGCTTTTCTCAGTTCCATCACACTCATGCGATTCGACTTCAAGCCAAAGAACTTGGCGAATTCCTCACTGAAGGTAAAGCCACCATCATGGAAATGCCACAACGTGTCGCGAGCGTTAGAGAACATCAAGTCGTGAATCTTCTCCTCATACTTCAATTCTTCCACCAAACTCTGCTGTTCTTTTCTTCTCCAACGTGACAAGAAACGAACCACAAAATATACCAATATGGCTATCACTATCAGTCCGATGCCCAAACGCAAACTGAACAAAATAGGATGCTCCAAATAGAACGGAGCATTCAAGATTTTGAACTGGTCTCTATACGCCTCGTATGGTATCGGGAAAGGCATCTTCTCCACAGCACGCCAATCCATGTAATAGTCGTTAGCATGAACACTGATAGGTAAAGACTTCGGGTCTTCTCCCCTCAAGATACGGGCGGCATACTCCACTTGGTCTTCCACCTGAATGTCCGTTCCCGTGAAATAACCACACAAGAACAACGGATTGCGTGGGTCATTGAACATCTCACGGATGCTGGTGAACTGAGGCACACCAGAGAGAATAATCATGTTGTTGCTGAAGATGTCATACTTCACCTGCAAGTGCCACATATCCTTGGCTCTGCGCAACAAGTTCCGTGTATTGACTTTACCCACCGAGTCAGAATCATACCATCCTCGATTCATATAAGGTTGAGCACACGACACGAAATTCACGACCGCCCTGCCTGGATAGTGTTCCCTCAAATAAGCTTCATCCAATCTCTCCAAGATGAAATCGCCATTGTTGACGAATCGGGTAGAATCTGCCAACATCACTTCAAATGTCCTATACAACCGCATGTCCAAACTGTCATAATCCAGCTCCACCACCACATTCTGACACTTGGTAATCTTCATCATCAACTCTATATTCTTCCCCAAATCAATACGGTCTTCAAAACCTGTCATCCGTGGAAACTTGTACAGCGAATCGCGTAGCAACGCACTGACACCCGCAAAAACGGTCGGCGTTTTCATAAAGATGGAGTCACCCTCCCCAGCCGTCAGCACCCACTCAACAATCGGGTCATCATTCAGAAGAATCAAGTCGGGCCTCCAGCGACGGAGAGAGTCCGCATAACGCGGCCAATCATATTCAGAGAACACTGAACCAGGCCGACGCGACATGTTAGCATAAATATGATGGATTTCCACCTTCATGCCACGTGCTTCAAAGGCCTTGGCCACACATTCTGAGAAATGCCCCTTCTCTTCACCTACACTATCCCACGAATGGAAGATAGCTACTTTATAATTGGAACTATCATTAGTTCTGTGAACTTCACCACATGAACCTATCACCATTGCCCCTGCGATGACCAACAAAGGCAACAACCTTGACATTTTCCGTATGATTTGTTTCATGACCACTATAATAATGTATCAAATGCAAACTAAGAGCACTTAGTTGAGTAAATATATTGCCACAAAGTTACAAAAAAATGATATATGAACAACAACTCTTACTATTTTTTTTGCAATTTCCATTGATTTTTTTGCATATTTGGCAAAAAAGGGACAAAAGAACCCGCAATTTATGCTCCTTATTCCCGCTTTATGGGCGATTCGCCCTTTTACAAGGAAAAGAAACAAAAACATACCTAAAAGGAAACTTTTTGAGCCGGTATTGGAAACTTTTACGTACAATATTGGAAACATTTTGGAAAAACAAGGACAGGAAACGGTGACACCAGAAACATCCTTAAACCCATAATTTATCCCTCATCAAGGTCTGAGTGACACCTCGCATGGCAAGATAACAGACGAAAGCTACCCACAAACCATGATTGCCCCAAAGGGGAACAAGCGTGAAATAAAGAAGGAAGAAAAGGATCATGCCAGATGCCATCGAGACAAGCATCCCCTTCGTGGCTGTGGCACCAATATAGATGCCATCCCAGATGAAGGCTGCCATACCACACAGCGGGAAGAGCAGTGTCCACGGCTGATAGGCTTGTGCAGCCATTATCACGGTCACATCGTCTGTCAGCAGCGAGAGAAATGGCCTCCCCAACAAAAGGTATGCCAATGTGAAGAGTACCGCCACACCCCATCCCCAACGGAACAGGTGACGGATGGTGTCATCATAGATAGCGCGGCTGTTTGCCCCTATCGCCTTGCCTACCATCGCTTCGCCAGCAAAGGCAAAGCCATCCATGATGTAGCTGTAGAGGGTGAAAAGCTGCATCAGCATCGTGTTCACCGCCAATTCCATATCACCTTGCTTGGCACCAGCCGAAATAAAGAAGAAATGCACCAGAATGAGGCAGCAAGTACGCAGAAAAATATCCTTGTTGAGCGAAAAGAATCGAAGCAGTGCTCCCCTTGTCAGCACCATTTGACGGCACAGATACCGCCGCAATCGCCAATAATTTCGGAAGAGCAACACCAACGCGACTCCCAACCCTATGTATTGTGCTATCACGGTACCCAACGCAACGCCCTCTATCTTCATCTTGAACACATACACCAACAACAGACTCACCAGAATGTTTGCCACATTCTGCACAATCGCCACAGCCATCGGTATCCTCGAGTTCTGCATCCCCACATACCATCCCGTCAAGGCGAAAAGCGACAACGCGGCAGGTGCTCCCCAGATACATATATTATAGTACGCGCGCGTAAGGGCTGCCACTTCGTCCGATGGCATGATGACCTTCAGCGACAACTCTCGCACAGGCACTTGCAGACAGAGCATCACCACAGAGATGACCAACGAGACAAACAATGCCCTCAGCAGCACACTCACCACCTCCGTCAGCTTTCGTGCGCCGAATGCCTGAGCCGTCATGCCACTGGTGCCCATGCGCAGGAAAGCAAACATCCAATAGATGATGTTGAACAGCATACCACCCACCGCAATCGCACCTATATAGGCAGCTGAACCCAAATGCCCCGTGATGGCGACATCTACCAAGCCCAACAGCGGCACCGTGATGTTCGACACGATGCTCGGCAGGGCCATGTACAGAATTTGTTTGTCGCGAATGTTCATAGTTCCATCGAAACCGTACCCGAGGGATTCAACAGATTGTCCCCAAAGGGTACGCCCCATACAGACTTTAGTTTTCCATACCGTTCATATACGCTGCCAGCATCTCCGCACAGCGTTCCCCATCCACACCGGCACTCACGATGCCACCCGCATAGCCAGCTCCTTCTCCACAGGGAAAAAGCCCTTGCAGACGCACATGCTGCAAGGTTTTACGGTCACGCAGAATGCGCACAGGAGCCGATGTGCGTGTCTCCACACCCATCATTACCGCCTCGTTGGTGAGGAATCCGTGAGACATCTTGCCAAAGTTCTTGAAGCCCTGCTGCAAACGTTTCGACACAAAATCAGGCATCCAGAAATGCATGGGCGTACTGATCAATCCGGGCGTATAAGAAGATTTCGGCAAATCGAAACTTCCCTTTCCGTTCACGAAATGTGCCATCCGCTGTGCTGGTGCCGCCTGGCTGCGATTTCCATGCATCCATGCCGCATATTCCAACCGTTCCTGCAACTCCATCATCGCCAGTGCCCCACCCTTCACGTCCACATCCGGTACAGGAGGCAACTCCAAGAGCGAACGCTCACCAAGGTCATCCACGTGCAGTTCCACCACCATGCCTGCATTGCTCCAAGGGCTGTTGCGCTGCGAGTTGCTCATGCCATTCACCACTACCTGATTCGCCCCACTCGCGGCAGGCACCACCGTGCCGCCTGGACACATACAGAAGGAATACACACCGCGCCCATCCACCTGAGTAACAAACGAATACTCAGCAGCGGGCAGATACTCGCCCCGTCCCTCCTTGTTATGGTATTGTATCTTGTCTATCAGTTCTGATGGATGTTCCAGACGCACGCCCACAGCAAGGTCTTTCGCCTCCATTTCAATGTGCTGTGCATCCAAATAGCGATATACGTCGCGAGCACTGTGCCCTGTCGCCAAAATGACTGGTCCCATAAACGTTTGTTCCCCACAACGGATGCCCACCACCCTGTCCTTCTCCATCAAGATGGCATCCATTTTCGTCTCGAAATGCACCTCGCCACCACAACGGATGATGGTGTTGCGCATCGCCTCGATGATGTTCGGCAGTTTGTCTGTGCCCAAGTGTGGGTGGGCATCTGCCAAGATGCTCGTGCTCGCCCCGTGCTGACAGAACACATTCAAAATCTTCTCCACATTGCCACGCTTCTTGCTCCGTGTGTAGAGTTTACCATCCGAGAATGCCCCTGCTCCGCCTTCGCCAAACGAATAGTTCGATTCAGGGTCAACCACCTGAGTACGGGCAATCTGCGCGATGTCCTTCCGACGCTCATGCACACGCTTTCCGCGCTCCACCACCACAGGACGCACTCCCAACTCTATCAGCCTCAATGCTGCAAACAACCCACCCGGGCCAGCACCCACCACGACCGCCTGTGGCTTTCCCTCCACATTCGGATAATCCGTCCTTGTAAACTCATCATCCACAGGCTCTTCGTTCACATACACCCGCACCTTCAGATTCACATAAATCGTCCGTTGGCGTGCGTCAATGCTCCGTTTCAGCACGCGCACCGCCAACACCTCATCGGCCGAAATGCCCTTTTCCTCTTGCAGCCATCGCTTGAGGCTCTGCTCACTCGCCGCCACCTCTGGCAGCACTCTGATTTGATATTCCGTTGTCATAGTCAGCAATTTTTCTGCAAATGTCGCCATTTTTCCCCACTTATGCAAGGTTTCCATGCCTTTTCCTGCCCTCAGCCACCTTCCATCCACATCTTTCCGTACCGTTTCCCCATCTCTGTGCCCTTCACCGCCCTGTGCTCACGCCCACCCCTTCCTTCACCTCTACATAGGATAAGGAAGTGACTGGAGAGAGGATAAGGAAGTGACAAGGGAGAGGATAAGGAAGTGACAAGGGAGAGGATAAGGAAGTGATTGGAGAGAGGATAAGGAAGTGACAGGAGAGAGGATAGCTCAGTCATGTGTGGCTGTCAAACCGACCCACGGGTATTAATTCGATAAGTTGCTGTTCAAATGGAATGGAAAAGCAAAGTTCTTTATTAACAAAGCCAAGGCTGTCTGATGCCGAACTCGCGTCATTTTTTTATCTACCTACCCCTATGGGATTTTCCTCACGCCACGACACAAAATTAACAAAAGCATGGTTGACGAAAATACCAAGAGGGGAAAACTACAAAATATATTGAGAGGGGAAAACACAAATAGAGAAAGAGGGGTGAACACTATTGGCACAAAACAAAAAAAAATAGGGTTTTGTTTGGTCTTGTGCGTATTTTTTCGTTCCTTTGTATCACAATTGGAAACAAAAAAAAAATGAATACACGAAATATAGAAGTTTTATCTATGGACAAGAAACCTATCCAAATAGTTTTTATCGTATGCCTCTTAGCAGTGCTGATGCCAATGAGGGGATTGGCTCAGGTGGACATCGACGTTCAACCGGATCCGAAGAAAAACACAATCGTCCAGAAAGCCAAGAAACTGGCAGAAAAGACTATGGTGCACAGAGTGGACACGAACTATGTCAAGACACCCGAACTGCCGTGGCAAATCAGCGTGAAGAGCCGTGTGGCGCAGACAGACTTGCAGATGCACTCCACCGTTGATGGTGCTGCCGTTTACAACTCCATTTTAGGGGAGAGCATGTTCCAATTAGCCGGACCTCTGCAAATTCGTCCCCGTATAATGACACCCGTATCAACCTCCCTGGGAGTGAAGGTAGGCTACAGGGGCCTCAGCGCCAGCTATACCTTTCCTCTCGGTGGCGACAATGGTCAGAGCCTCTCGTTCCGCAGCATCGGTTCTTTCTATAGTATGCACTTGAGATGGCATAAGTTTGAGGACAAGCAACCCGAGGTGCCTACCAGTTTCAGCTTGTTGATATGTGACCCCCTCACAGGAGAGGCGCTCGGAGACCCTATCCCCTTCGACATCCCTGGCAAATGGCATCTGGCATCTCCCATCAAAATTAAGACATTAGTGTTCGACGGTTTCTACATCTTCAACCACAAGAAATTCTCCTACAGTGCCGCCTACAACCAGAAGACCATCCAGTTGCGTTCGGCCGGGTCGTTCATTGCCGGCATCATGGCCTACTATGCAGACCTTCGCATGGACGACAACCGCAATGCCGAAATCATCACCTATATGGGCGGAATAGGCCGCATTCGCCAATGGCAAGGAAGCATCGGAGCCGGATATGCCTACAATTTCGTGCCCGCCAAAGGATGGCTCATTGGTGCCACAGCCATGCCTATGGTGACACTGGTGAACCGCATGAAGATGACTCACTATTCCTCTAACTATATAGAGATAGCGAGCGACGAATTCAGTAAAGCCAACGAAATTGATGACGAATTTATCGAAGAGTACGCCTATGATAATGGTATAGACCAGCGTGCTGACGATTATGTCATCCACAAGGAAGGGACCTACTCACGCAACAACCGTGTGGCGTTGAACTTCACCACGCGCCTCTCCGTCACCTACAATTGGAGCCGCTACTTCATCAACGTGAACGGCCAGTTCAACAACTTCCAATACAGCCACAAGTCAGCCAACAACTCCATGCACGGTCACTTGAACGACTGGTACATCAATGCAGCAGTAGGAGTGAGGTTGTGAAGAATTGGAAAAACTTTCAGTTTGGTGTAAACCAATTGCAAAATTGAATTTTTGATATGGAAAATTATATCGTTTCAGCACGCAAGTACCGTCCGATGACGTTCGATACAGTCGTGGGACAGGGAGCACTGACTACGACACTGAAGAATGCCATCCGAAGCGGACGGCTGGCACACGCCTACCTGTTCTGCGGGCCTCGCGGTGTGGGCAAGACGACGTGTGCACGCATCTTTGCAAAGACCATCAACTGCCTAACCCCACGAGAGGATGGCGAAGCGTGTGGCAAGTGCGAATCGTGCGTAGCATTCAATGAAGGGCGTTCGTACAATATCCACGAACTGGATGCGGCATCGAACAACTCGGTGGAAGACATCCGCCAACTGATTGAGCAAGTGCGTATTCCGCCTCAGATAAGCAAGTACAAGGTGTTTATCATCGACGAGGTGCACATGCTCTCGCAAGCGGCATTCAATGCCTTCCTCAAAACACTGGAAGAGCCGCCTCACCATGCCATATTCATTCTCGCCACCACCGAGAAGCACAAGATTCTGCCCACTATCATGAGCCGCTGCCAAATTTATGACTTCAAGCGCATGACGGTGGACGACATCATGGGACATCTGAAGCACGTGGCAGAGCAAGAGGGAATCACGACCGAAGATGCTGCACTCAACATCATCGCCCAGAAAGCAGACGGTGGTATGCGCGATGCACTCAGTATCTTCGACCAAGTGGCATCGTTCTGTAGTGGCAACATCACCTACCAGCAGACCATAGCGAACCTGAACGTGCTCGACTATGACTACTACTTCCGCCTGACTGACTACTTCCTCGAAGGAAAAGTAACAGAGTGCATGCTGACGCTGAACGAGATTCTGTCGAAAGGCTTCGAGGGACAGTATTTCATCACAGGGCTGTCGAGCCACTTCCGCAACCTGCTGGTCAGCCAAGATGCACAGACGGTCGGACTGATTGAAGCAAGTGAAGAAGTGCGCAACAAGTATCGGGAGCAGGCACAGAAGTGTAAGCCACAATTCCTCTTCCGAGCCATGAAACTCGCCAACGACTGCGACCTCAACTACAAACAGAGCCAAAACAAACGGCTGTTGGTGGAACTCACCCTCATCGAGATGGCACAACTCTCCTCCGATGACGGGGCTTCGTCGGGGCTTTGCCCTACGAAGATTCTAAAACCCATATTTGACAAGCTGAGGGGAAAGTCCCCACAGCCATCGCAGCCTCAGCAACAACAACTGCAACAGCAGAAGGAGGCTGAACAGACAGACACCAGAAGTGTCACACGAGAAGAAGAGAACACCATCTATCAGCCACGCGCCAACAAACCGAGTGCACCATCCCCCGTGGGGCATCCTATGGGAGGAGGTATCAGAGGCTTCTCCATCAGAAGGACAACAGCCAACACGGCAGCACAACCAACTGCAAGCACAAGTTCCACGACCAATGCTCCAACAGTGCCTGCATTCGAGGACAAGCCTGTAGGCGCGATGGATTTGACCGTTGCGTGGAGAGAGTTTGCCGCCCAACTTCCTCAAGAGGACATTGCCATGTCGCACCAGATGGACAACATGGAGCCAACGCTGCAGGAGGATGGTCAGACGTTTCTTGTGATAGCCGAAAACCCCTCGCTGCAACAGGAACTGCGCAAGATGACCCCACGCATCGAGGCGTACCTGCGCCAACGTTTGCAGAACAACGCCCTGAAGATGACAATCCGACTGCGCGAGGCGACAGACAGGCGAAAGGTATATAGCCGCTTGGAAATCTACCAGATGATGCTCCAGCAGAGTGAGGGACTACGGAAACTGAAAGAAGAATTTGGACTGGAATTGGCATAAACAAACAATCGTTTCATGTCGCTTTTTAGTGTCCTGTTAACCCTTTTAGGTTTTTACATAGAGTTATTAAAAATATGGGAAAAGGGAAATTAGCAAAGTTTGCCGAAATGGCAGAGAATCCGCTTGTGGTGGAGTGCCCCTTCTGGCAACTACAACAGGAGGGATTCCCATTGAAAGGAAAGTGGCACGAGGAGTTCTTCAAGAACGATAACCCTATCGTGTTGGAACTGGGTTGTGGACGCGGAGAATACACGATTGGGCTGGCTCGACGCTTCCCTGGCAAGAATTTCATCGGCATCGACATCAAAGGAGCGCGGATGTGGCATGGCGCCAAGACGGCACTCGAAGAAGGCATGAAGAACGTGGCTTTCCTGCGCACCAACATCGAGTGCATCGCTGGCTTCTTTGCAGAGAACGAGGTGGCTGAACTCTGGCTCACCTTCTCCGATCCACAGATGAAGAAAGCGACCAAGCGACTCACTTCCACCTATTTCATGGAGCGTTACCGGAAGTTCCTCATCGACGGTGGCATCATCCATGTGAAGACCGACTCCAATTTCCTCGCCACCTACACGAAATACATGGTGGAGAAGAACGGGTTACCAATGGCGCAATGCACCTTCGACCTTTATGCAGAACAAGAAGTGGATTCATCGCTCACAGATATACGGACTTACTACGAAGGCATGTGGCTGGAACGTGGCATCCCCATCAAGTACCTCCAGTTCCGTCTGCCCAACAAAGGCATCCTCGAAGAACCCGACGTGGAAATTCCAGTTGATGGCTACCGTTCTTACAATCATCAAGTCGTATCAACAAAAAAGACAGGAAAATGACTCTATATCCAAAACTCATACACGATGCCCTCTCCACCGTTCGCTATCCAGGCAACGGCAAGAGCATTATGGAGAATGAGATGCTGGAGGATGACCTCCGCATCGACGGCATGAAGGTTTCCTTCTCCCTCATCTTCGAAAAGGAAACAGACCCCTTCAAGAAGTCGGTGGTGAAAGCCGCTGAGACAGCCATCAAAACCTTTGTGCATCCCGACGTGGAAGTGGCGATTGGCACGAAAGCAAAGACTACCCTACCCTCTGAACCCGACAAACTCCTGCCTGGCGTGAAAAACATCATCGCCGTGAGCAGTGGAAAGGGTGGCGTGGGTAAATCGACCGTGACGGCAAACCTCGCCATCAGCTTGGCAAAGTTGGGCTATCGCGTGGGATTGCTTGACACCGACATCTTTGGTCCTTCCATGCCCAAGATGTTTGGTGTGGAAGAAGAACGCCCCTATGCTGAGAAAATAGATGGCAGAGACCTTATCGTTCCCATTGAGAAATATGGTGTGAAACTCCTCTCCATCGGCTTCTTCGTCAATCCCGACCAAGCGACCCTGTGGCGTGGAGGCATGGCATCGAACGCCCTCAAGCAACTTATCACTGAAGCCAAGTGGGGAGAGCTTGACTACTTCATCCTTGATACGCCTCCAGGCACCAGCGACATCCACTTGACGCTCATTCAAACCCTCGGCATCACAGGAGCCATCATCGTCTCGACACCGCAAGAGGTGGCATTGGCTGATGCTCGCAAGGGCATCAATATGTACATGAACGACAAGGTGAACGTGCCCATCCTCGGGCTTGTCGAGAACATGGCGTGGTTCACTCCTGCCGAACTTCCCGAGAACAAATACTACATCTTCGGCAAGGACGGCGGCAAGCAGCTTGCCGAAGAACTCAACGTGCCCCTCTTGGCACAGATTCCGCTCATTCAGTCCGTTTGCGAGACAGGCGATAAAGGAGAACCAGCCGTGCTTTATCCAGCCTCACCAGAAGGCATCGCCTTCATGAGTTTGGCTGCCAAAGTGGTTACGCAAGTGGATAAAAGAAATGTGGAGATGGCACCCACTCAACGAGTTGAAGTCAGCAAGTAATGAATAAAGCCTTCAGTCATATCACCCGTTTCTTCAAGCGCATTGGGGAGCAATGGGAATTAAGGAGGCAACTGCATCCCCTGCCCGACAAGGTACATAGAACCGAGTCTCCCAAAGAGTTCACCTACCCCTTCTGCTATCGTCCCCACAAATTATGTCGTGTTGCAGCAGACGAGGTAATTAACTATTGCTACAGCACCCCCGAGATGGTGCCGACGGAAGGGAAGATGTTTGGTGTACTCATCGTCGAACACAAGGGGAAACGCTACTACCTTCGTGCTTTCTCTGGCATCTACAACGGTTCCTACCACCACAAGGGCTTTGTACCACCCGTGGTTGACCTGCAAGACCCCAAGGGGCACTTTCGTCTGAAAGAACAGGAGATTGTGGCACTGACCAACCGCATCGGCAACCTCTACAGCGATATGCCAGGCAAGCATGCCGACCCTTCAGAATTCACCCCCGAGCAACAACAGAGAAAAGAGGAAATCGCACAACTCAAAGCCCTCCGCAAGGAGATGTCGCAAGACCTTCAGATGTGGACTTTCCACCAGTTCCGCATGAAGAACGCTCGCGGCGAAGAAGCCGACCTCATCGACATCTTCAAGGACTATAAATCGCCCTTCCCCGAAGAGGAATACATTGCCTACAAGGAAGGACGCATCGCCACTAAACCGAAAGGGAAGTATGGTGTTCCCCCTGGAGGTGCTGGAGAATGCTGTGCGCCCAAACTGCTCCAATATGCCTACCAGCATGGACTCAAGCCCATCTGTATGGAAGAGTTTTGGATTGGTCCATCGAAAGGGAACCAAATGCGTGTCGAGAGGAACTTCTACCCTGCTTGCCAACACAAGTGCGTGCCCATTCTCACTTTCATGCTAAAGGGGCTCAACGTCGAAGAGAATCCCCTCTTCCACCGTGCCCGACTGCTGCTCAAACGGGTACGTATCATCCATGAGAAAGAAGACTTCATGATTGTCTATAAGCCTTCAGGACTCCTCTCCGTTCCCAGCAAGAACCATGGCGAGCCATCTCTCATGGATTACCTTTATAGCCTTAACCCCAACTACCACCTCATGCACCGTCTTGACCAAGACACATCAGGTGTGATGATTGTCGCTAAAACCCACGAAGCATGCGGATGGATACAAAAACTCTTCATGGAGCACTTGATGATGAAGAAGTACGTCGCTATCCTTGACGAGCCATCCCCCATGCCCAACAAGGCACTGCTCAAAGCGAAAAAAGCACAAAACATCCTTCATGATGAACCTTCCGAATATCGAGAACCTCACTCTGGTGTGACAGAATTGCGCACAATCGATGGACTTCCACAAGGGACGATTTCGCTACCTCTCTCCAAAAACCCATTTGACAGCCCACGCCAAGTGGTTGACCACCGTTTCGGCAAATCTGCTGTCACTTATTATGAGTTCACCTCCCCCCGTCGCATCGAGCTTTACCCTGAAAGCGGACGCACTCACCAACTTCGCATCCATTGCGCCCATCCCGAAGGCCTTGGTCGCCCCATCAAAGGCGACATCCTTTACGGCACCGCCTCCGACCGCCTCTACCTCCATGCCGAAAGCCTCGGCTTCTGCCATCCCATCACGGGGAAATGGATGCACTTCGAAGATAAAGCATTTTGATTTGATAGGTAAAAATTAAAAGCGAAAAGTGAAAAATTTTCTACCGCAAACGTACGTCATCCATGAACAACACCTGCGGTAGCAAATTTTTCACTTTTCACTTATACCTTTTACCTTATAGCCCCAAGTCCTTCTTGATGGCATCCACCTTCGCCTTGGCATCGGCAGTGGCAGATGGATAGCATTTCGGACACTCCATCTCGCCCTTCACTTCCACGTAGAACTTAATCTTGGGTTCAGTACCCGATGGGCGCACAGAAATTTTGGTACCATCGGCAGTGAACCACTGGAGCACGTTACTGGTGGCTGGCATATCGATGTCGCTCTCCTTGCCGTCGCACACCTGCTTCAGGGTCTTGTAGTCCTTTACGCATACCACAGGACTGCCACCGAGTGATGTAGGAGGTGTCTTGCGAAAGTCTTCCATCATCTGCTTGATTTCGTCAGCACCCGACTTGCCTGGCTTGGTTACGGAGATAGCATTCTGGTAAGCAAAACCATAGTCAAGGTAAATCTTCATCAGCAAGTCGTAGAGCGTCATGCCGTTGTCCTTTGCCCATGCAGCGATTTCACAGAGCAGACAGATAGAAGCAGGACTATCCTTGTCGCGCACCTTGTCAAATGGCAAGTAGCCGAAGCTTTCCTCACCACCACCAATGTACTTCTTCACACCCTCAGATAATTTGATTTCACGGGCAATCCATTTGAAACCTGTATAGACATCACGAATCTCCACATTATTGCGCTTAGCGATTTCAGCAATCGTCTCGGTGGTCACGATGGTCTTCACCATGAACTCGTTGCCCTTTAGCTGACCGAGCTTCTTCTTGTTCTCAATGATGTAGTAAGAGAGCATGAGCGCCGTTTGGTTGCCATTGAGGATGCACCATTCGCCCTTGGGGTCACGACAAACGACAGCCAAACGGTCGGCATCAGGGTCAGAAGCCAACACAAGGTCGGCATTCAGCTTCGTACCAAGCTGCATACCCAAGGTCATTGCCTCAGAATTCTCGGGATTGGGAGAAACCACCGTTGGGAAGTTGCCGTCGATCACCATCTGCTCTTTCACCACGTTGATGTTCTGGAAACCCCATGTGCGCAGAGCGGCAGGGATGATGACACGACCCGTTCCGTGCAGTGGAGAATAGACAATGCAGAGATCTTTCTGACGATTGATTACCTCTTGGTCAACAAGTGCCTCATGCACAGCATTCAGGTAGTCAATATCCATCTCACCACCGATGATTTGGATGAGGTCGTTGTTCGGCGTGAACTTCACTTGGTCGATGGTCACCTTGTTCACCTCGTCAATGATGCCCGTATCGTGCGGAGCAAGCACCTGTGCACCATCATCCCAGTAAGCCTTGTAACCGTTGTACTCACGTGGGTTGTGGCTGGCGGTGATGTTCACACCTGCCTGAGCACCCAACTGACGGATGGCGAAAGAAATCTCTGGCGTGGGACGCAGACTCTCGAAGAGATAAGCCTTGATGCCGTTGGCTGAGAAGATGTCAGCCACCGTCTCCGCGAAAAGACGGGAGTTGTTGCGACAGTCGTGGCCCACCACTACGCTGATGTCCTTCTTGCCAGCGAATGCCTTGTTCACATAGTTGGCAAAGCCTTGAGTAGCCATACCCACGATGTACTTGTTCATGCGGTTGGTGCCCGCACCCATGATACCGCGCAAACCGCCTGTACCAAACTCCAGATTCTGATAGAATGCATCGATGAGTGCCGTTTTGTCCTCAGCATCGAGCATAGCTTTCACTTCTGCCTGTGTCTCGGCATCGAAAGCCGGCGAGAGCCACTTCTGTGCCTCAGCCGTACACTGCTTAATCAATTCGTTGTCCATAATTCACGATATTAAAGAATATTCTTGTTGCAAAGATAATACAAAAGTCCGAAAACAGAGCAAAGCTTTTGAACTTTTTTGAATTTATTTCGTTTTGAAAGTGATTTTCGCCCCTTTCAACGTAGGAGATGAAACAGAAAGAGTCACCTTGCCAGCAGTGCGGGAGCTACGGAGGATGCACTGCATATACCCTGTCTGCATTTGCTTGGTGGTCACGTCGCAGAAGAGATTATTGGTATAGTGGTCACCATTATCAAGAGCAACGAAGGTAGCAGCACCAGATACGGAAACGGAAATTTCGTCGGTGGCATTAGGAACCACCCTACCCTTGGCATCTACGGCATAGATGTTGAGGTACTTGAGAGACATACCATCGGCACTCCACTCTTTTGTTTCTTCCTCTATCTTGAGAGCCACAGCCTTGCCTGTTGTCTCAATTTCGTTTCTTGCCACTTCCATTCCCCCTGTTCGGGCAATGGCGACAAGTCTGCCACCTGTACCGTAGTCGATACCGCTCCAGAGGATAATGTTACGTTTAGCGATGTCAGTAGTGTCATTCTTCTGGATGCCAAGAGACTGCCCATTGTGGAGCAATTCCACCTCTTCAGCATTTGTGTAGGTGAAGACGTTGGGATGCGAACCTTCCCGCTGGTTCCAGTTCTGGTTAATCTTCTGCTGACCCACCTTAATGTCGTTCCATTCGAGGCTTTCCCCCTCTCCATCCACCACACCAATACGCACCACGGGTTCTTCAGGTTGGATGCACGACTTGATGAGGTATGCCTGCGGGAAGGGTTGCAAGGTGTGGCTGAAGAAGGAGTAGTTCCACCCTTTCTTAGGCCACCCGTTCGACTCGCCCCAGTATTCAATCGCTCCCCACCAGCACAGACCCACACCACGCTGTCTGTCCATGCCATAGAAAGGTTGCTGCAATTGGTTGGTCACCGCCTCGCTTTGGAAAAGGATGAGGTCAGGCTTATAGTCGTAGTAGCCGTGGTAGGCATCCCATTGATAGTTGAACGATGCCACTTCTGTCTCGCAAGCCAATTCTGGCGGTACGAGGTAGGTCTTGAAATCGGGTGTTCCTCTTTGTGCACCAGCACGAGCCGGAAACATCGCCACGGTGGTGGGACGCGTCTTATCGTAGCGTTTCACCATCTGGTCGAAGATGCGGTAAGTTGTGATGCCCCAGTCGTTGGTCTGATAACCACTCCAGTCGGAACGCGTCTGGAGTTCATTACCAAGGCTCCAGAGCACTACGGATGGATGGTTTCTGTCACGCTTCACCCACTCCAGCATCAGTTCTGGCCAAATCTGCATGAAAGGTTTCCTGCCACCCCAATAGTCCCTGTCCGACCACTTGTCGATGAGTTCATCGACCACCAACAAGCCGATGCGGTCGCACACACGATAGAAGTCTTCGGAGTACGGATTGTGCGAGCAGCGAATGGCGTTGTAGCCAAAAGCCTTGAGCGTGCGGAGCTGACGTTCCACGGCATCAGGAAATGCCGCCACACCCACGGCACCAAGGTCGTGATGGTTGGCAATGCCAGTAAAGAACACCTTCTTGCCATTGAGTTTGAATCCAAAATCGGGAGCATATTCGATGGTGCGGAACCCGAAGGTATCTGCCACCGAATCAATCACCACGCCGTCCTCCAGCAGCAGGGCTTCGACGGTATAGAGATTCGGAGAATCTAAATCCCACAGGGAAGGTTTTGACACTTCCATCACAGGCAGTTGCACCTCCGTATTGTTCTGCGTCGTGTGGTCGGGCATCCCTTTCTCTGCGGATACGACAACGTTGCCAGCTGCATCCTTCACGAATGCCTTTATCTGAATATTGTGCCGTTGCCAGCCCATCACCTGCACCTGCACGTTGACCTTGTTGCCCTCTGTCGTTACATACAGCCCATGCCGCGCAATGCGTGTCTGATTACTCGCTTTCAACCACACGCTGCGAAAGATGCCACCACCTGTGTACCAACGACTTCCGTTCACTGGTCCCGTATTGGAATACACCGCCACCACGTTCTCGCCACCATAGTTGACCACCTTGGTGATGTCTGCCTCGAAGCCTGTGTAGCCATACTCATTACTCGCCACCTTCTTGCCATTCACATACACATCGCTCACATACATTACCCCTTCGAAATCGAGCGTGATGCGACAACCTTTTAGTGATTCGGGGATCGTAAAAGACTTACGATACCAACCCTCACACATAGACTTGAACCCCCGCCCCTTGTCTTCGTTCTCATCCCAGGGCTGCTCAAACTGATAGTCGTGTGGCACATCTAAGCACCGCCAAGCACTGTCATCAAAATCGACACGTTCCGCCCCATTAGGATTACCCAGTTGGAACTTCCAATCAAAATTGAACAACACCTTTTGGTGCTCTACAAACTCGCCCAAAGGCATATTTGCCATCACCTTCCCATCCTGCCTTTCGATGTATTGTGCAGAAACATCCAATGAACATAAAGGGGAGCCGAGTATCAAAGTCAATAAAAGAATCGTTATCTTTTTCATCATAGTTAGTAAAAGTGGGGACAAATATAGAACAAATAAGCAACAGAATCAAACTTTTCCGATTCTTTTTCACCTAACAACTTATTTTTATTCTGAAAACCTGTCGAAAACTTTGTAACACGCTTCGCAATGGCATCACACGAAGTTTGCCGCACCCATCCATTGGCGGTTCTCGGTATCATTGTATCCCTATCCCCGTTATGATTCATTTCCGATAGCGGTAAACATTTATTACTTTAGCGGGGTTTCTAAATTGTTTTTTTGCTTTTTTATAAAGGTTTTTTGTGACAAAGAGAAAAAATCATTAACTTTGCCACCTAAAAAAAATGAAAATCACCTAAAAAATTTTGAATATTATGGCTACACCACACATTTCGGCTCCCGATGGTGCTTTCGCCAAGACCCTTCTCATGCCTGGCGACCCGTTAAGAGCAAAATTTATCGCAGAGACCTTCCTGACCGAGGCTCAACTGGTCACTTCTGTCCGTAACGTGCTGGGATATACGGGTCTATACAAGGATGTGCCTGTGTCGGTGATGGCAAGCGGTATGGGTATGCCCAGCATCGGCATCTACTCGTATGAGCTGTATAAATTTTATGGTGTTGAGAACATCATCCGCATCGGGTCGGCAGGAAGCTACCGCGATTGGCTGAATGTGATGGACGTGACGTTGGCAGAGCGTGCAGTGAGCGAATCGACTTTTGCACAAGTGCAAGGCGGTTGCCAGGACCATGCCATCTTGCCCAATGCCGAACTGAACGCTGCCATCCGAAAGACAGCGAAGGAACTGGACATCGAACTGAAGATGAGTGTGGTACACTCCAGCGATGTGTTCTAT
Organism: Bacteroidaceae bacterium; assembly: GCA_017448825.1. Classification (GTDB taxonomy): domain Bacteria; phylum Bacteroidota; class Bacteroidia; order Bacteroidales; family Bacteroidaceae; genus Minthosoma. The sequence continues at coordinate 78,656 of JAFSKR010000043.1, read as the reverse complement.
GCCGACCCGTCGCAGGGCACTTGGCAGGACATCGCTGAACGGACTGGCAGCGACTGTGTCGAGATGGAAAGTTTTGCCCTCTTCCATAATGCCAATATGCTGGGCAAACGTGCAGCTTGCCTCTTGACCATCAGCGACTCGTTCGTCAATCATGTGGAACTGACCTCCGAACAGCGACAGAACTCTTTCACGGAGATGATGAAGTTGGCGTTGGAAACTGCGATTGATTTGTAATCAACTTAAAAACACTCTTATAACATGAAAAAACTTTTACTAACTAACATCTTGATGGGAATGGTGTTGTGCGTGAACGCACAGCAGCTGGACATCACCAAGTATTATCTGTCGAACTATGGGTTTGACGAGAATTTTGACTACACCGCTGGGCAATACACCACTGTGGCGGAAGAAATCAAGGAGGTGCAGGGCTGGACAGCCGACCTGAGCGCGGGCTACACGATTGTGGGCACGTATGAGTTTGGATTCCTCGGCACTTACAACAATGCCACTGTGCCTTCAACAGGTTACGACGGCGAAACAGGTGGCGGTCTTGCCATCTCTACGGGATGGGAACAGACCTTCATCTTCTACCAGACCGTCACCCTGCCTGCTGGCACTTACACGGTGAATGTGCCTACCTATAATGGTTCAGAAAAGACGGCTGCCACATCGCAGGTGGCATGGGTGCCATCCAGCGGCAGCAAGGTGGCATCCAAAGTGACCAGTTATCCCATCGGAACGTGGACACTCGACCAAATCACCTTCACCTTGACAAAGACCACAACGGGCAAGATACAGTTTGGCATGAAGGCTGCTGCTAATGGCTCTGCCAACTCTGCGAAACTGCTGGTGGACTATGTGCAGTTGTTGGGCGAGGATATGGCGGTGGACAAGTCCGTGCTCGAATCGACCATTGCCTCCGCCAACACCTACTATGGTGATGGAACAGGCAATGGGGCTGCCGACCTGAAAACAGCCATCGACACTGCACAGGGCGTGGTTGATGACGAAAGTGTCGACCTCATCACGGTATTGGAGGCCACTCAAGCTCTCAACGCGGCCATCGAGACTTATCGCGGACAGAACATCAGCGAGGAGAATCCACTCAACTGCACTTCATACATCCAGAACCCAAGTTTTGAGGACGGTTTCAATAACTGGACACAGATGAACCTACAGACCCAAACCAATTCAGACTTCCCGAAGAAAGCTGGCGGCACCTATGTAGAGAAGTGGACAGGCTCTGGCAGTGTGGGCAACGCATCAGTGGTGCAGACGCTCAAAAACTTGCCTAATGGTGTGTATAAATTGACAGTTGCCGCCATGAACTACACCCAGACCTCCACCTCGAAGAAAAACACGGGTGCCTACATCTTTGCCGGCGACGAGAAGGAGACGGTCTATACGCCTAATGACTACTCGGTGAAGTTCACCAGCATTGCGGGCGACGTAGAAATCGGCTTCGTGGCAGAGGGTGCGACGGGCAACTGGATTGCTGTCGATAACTTCCGCCTCTACTTCATCGGCTATGTGGATGCAGAGACCGTACTGGCAGAACTCAACCGTGTCATCGAGACAGCGGAGGCACTACAGGGCAGTACCATGTCAAGCACGGCTTCTGAAGAACTGAAGTCAGCCATCGATGCCGCCAAACTCATCAACAAAGAATCAACGGACGACGAGATACAGACCGCTTCACAGGATTTGAGGGCAGCTATCGCCCATGCGGAAACCTCCATAGAGGCATACAAGGCACTTGAAGCACTGGTAGCAACGGCTGAGCCTTTACAGGAAAGCATGATGTCAAGCACAGCAGCCACAGCACTCAAGTCTGCCATCGATGCAGCCAAGCTTGTCTCAAGTGCTTCGACCGATGCCGAGGTACAAACCGCCACCGAGACCTTGACCGCTGTCATCACGGCTGCACAGACTTCCATCGCAGACTATCAGGCTCTTGCCGACCAAATCAAGGCAGCAGAAGCAGGCTATGACGAGAACAAGGAAGGGGCTGCAGACCTAAAGGCCGAGTTAGAGAGGGCAAAGGCGATGCTGGAGAACGCAGAAGCTGCTTCCGATGAAGTGACGGCAGAAGTGGTGGCACTCGACAAGGCCCTGTTGATTTTCTATTTGGCCAACGCCACCGCTGGCAGCGGAACGGCTCCGAAGGTAACAGAAACTCAGACCTACGTGGCGACAGGTGCCACCGAAGCACTGATGCGTGCGACAATGACTGGCAGCAATATCTTGGAAAAAGGCGTATGCTGGAGCACAGAACATGAGCCAACCGTGTTGGACAACCGCACCACGAAGTCGTTCTCGCTGAAGGGCACTATCTTCCATGTGAAAGGCTTGCAGCCCGCCACGGTCTATTACCTCCGTCCCTACGTGATGAACAAGACCTACACGGTGGCATACGGCGACGAGGTGAAGATTGTGACCCATCCGAAAGGCACCTGCACATGGAGCTGGGACGAAGGTGCACCCACCGAGGCAGCCAACGCACGTTGCCGCACGGCGATGGAGGAGACGATTGCCTACTTCAACGAATGGACGGGCATCAAGGGGTTCCACCTGTCAGGACACTATGGCGCACAGACTCCAACGGCAGACTGCTCCTATGGTGGATGGATGCGTATCGGCCCGAATGCTGCCTATCAAGCCATCGGAACGGTGCTGCACGAGACAGGTCACGGTGTCGGCGTGGGCACACACTGGAGATGGTACAGTTGCTCAGATACACGTGCCAGCACTACTTACGGGAAATGGCTCGGACGCGAAGCAAACGATGTGCTCCATTTCTTGGAGAACTACTATGGAGAAGAAGTGTTCTTCACGGGGGACGCTGTACACGGTTGGGGCACCACAGCCAGTGGAGCAACAGGAAATGCCACCATCTCTTACGACTGGCTGGTGAACGGTGCTGACAAAGACAAGCACACGGAAATCCAGTACATTGGCGGTATGTGCATCCTGCACGGACTCTTCATCGACGGCCTTTGTCCGACGGGCAACGATGCGAATGGCATCGCTGGCTACACCTACAACTTCGACGATGCGAAGAAGTACTACATCATGAACAAGGACAAGGAGCGCGGACTGGCTGAAGGTGTACTCTATCAGCGTGCCAACACCGCCCTTGCATGGCAACCCAATCTGACCGATGAGGTGCTGAACGATTCGGCAGCATGGTATCTGGAGTTTAACCCCACCAATGGTTACTACTCTTTCAAAAATGCTGCTTCGGGCAGGTATCTCACCCATGCTTCAAGCGGCTCGAACGTGACGCTGAAGGAAGTTGCAGACACACCTGCTTCCACAGAGCGTTTCCAACTGATGCCCGACCGCAAGGACGTGACGATTGGTACAGGCAAGAACAAGCTCACCACACATGGCTATTGGTTCACTTGGAGCAACGGCAGCAACAACAAAGCGATGAGTGCCAATGCCTTAGGAAAAGCCACTGGCTATGGTGGCATAGCTCAAGCAGACTTCGATTATAGTGACAAAGCTACCACGCAGCAGTGGATTATCATCAGTGAAGATGAACTGGAGGCTTATCAAGCCATCGCCGTGGCTACTGGCATCCGTACCATCGCCATGAATGACACAACGCTGAATGGGACGAAAAAGGTGGTAGGCATCTATACCACAGGTGGTATCCAACTGAAGGAAACACAAAAGGGCTTCAATGTCATCAAATATAGTGATGGAAGCAGTAGAAAGATATATGTACAATAGTATGAAAAAAAAGGTACTATCATTGATGGTATGCACGTTGTTGTGCATACCATCTTTCGCAAAGAAAGACGTTGATCTCTGGCCTGACGGTACAGTGATTGACGAGTGGTTTAGACAGATAGACCCTGTGGATGTGACCTCGTTAGGCAAGCTGTACCGAGTAACTGACTACGGAGTGGTGAATGATGGACAAATCCACACGGCAGAGATGCAGGCACTCATAGACAAGGTGGCTGCTGAAGGTGGTGGTGTGGTGGTGGTGCCTGAGGGCACCTACCGAACGGGTGCCATCTTCTTCAAGCAGGGTGTCCATCTACACATCTATGACGGCGGAACACTGATGGGCAGCAATGACCCAAGCGACTATCCCATCCTCAAGACACGCATAGAAGGTGAAACCTGCCTCTACTACTCAGCCCTTATCAATGCTGACGGACTGGATGGATTCACCATTTCGGGCAAGGGCACCATTGATGGTAACGGCTACACCTTCTGGAAGCACTTCTGGGAGCGCAGAAGTTGGAATCCTCGATGCACGAACAAGGATGAACAACGTCCCCGACTGGTCTATGTAAGCAACTGTCAAAATGTACAGATAGATGGCGTAAAATTGCAGAATTCGGCTTTTTGGACGACACACATATATCACAGTGAGAATGTCAAGTTGCTGCGCCTACACATCTATTCTCCTGCCAAACCCGTGAAAGCCCCCAGCACCGATGCTATCGACTTGGATGTGGTGAGGAACATCTTGGTGAAGGACTGCTACATGAGTGTGAATGACGATGCCGTTGCCATCAAAGGAGGCAAAGGGCCCTATGCTGACTACTGGCGAACAAACTACGCTGGCATCGACATCAACAAGTTCCCAGAGATGATAGGCGATGGTGGCAACGAAAACATCATCATCGAAGATTGCGAGTATGGTTTCTGCCACGGCTGCCTGACCCTTGGCAGCGAGTCTGTATATGACCACAACATCGTCTTGCGTCGCATCAAAGTGAACGAGGCGAATAACCTTCTTTGGCTGAAAATGCGCCCCGACACTCCCCAACTGTATGAGTATATAACAGTGGAAGACATCAAGGGGAACGGCAAGAACTTCCTCTTGGTGGCTCCATGGACTCAGTTCTATGACCTGAAAGGTAGGGAGGAAGTGCCGATGTCGTACAGCAACCATATCACCATGCGCAACATCGACTTCGACTGTAATGTGTTCTTCAACGTACAGCCGCAAGAAGACCAGTACCATCTTAGCAACTTCACGTTCGAAAATTTGGTGGTTCGTGCCAAGAATCCAGACTTTCACACTGAATATGTGGAAAATTTCATGGTGAAGAATGTGAAAGCCGAAAAAAAACAGTAACTTTGCACGACTAAAAAAATATAGAATTTTCACTTTTCACTTGACAACAATGGATTGGTTAATAGAACTATTGACAACTGGGGGTGGCGTTGCACATACGGTTATCTTATATGCATTGGTCATTTCGTTAGGCGTATTTCTTGGCAATAAAATTAAATTTGGCAGCGTCTCGCTGGGTGTAACATGGATTCTGTTTGTGGGCATCTTGGCAGGCGATTTACTGATGAGGGGGGGCATAGAGGAAAACCTTGCGATACTCAACTTCGTGCAAGACTTTGGACTTATCCTCTTCGTGTTCAGTATTGGTCTGCAGGTGGGACCATCGTTCTTCACGTCACTGAAACAAGGTGGTCTGAAGGCAAACGGTATGGCGGCTGGCATTATCTTGTTGAACATCGTAGTAATGCTGGTGCTTTACTATAGCCTGCGTAATGTCATTCCTGCTGCCAATAACTTGCCGATGATGGTCGGTACACTATGTGGTGCTGTAACCAATACACCAGGACTGGGTGCTGCCAATGCAGCTCTCGAACAAATTAACCAAATTCATCCTTTCAAAGGTGGGATACCTGTGATAGCTAATGGTTATGCCTGCGCTTATCCACTGGGCGTGATGGGTATTATCGGCAGTATCATCCTTGTCCGTTACCTTTTTAAGATAAACTTCAAGAAAGAGGAAGAACACTTCAGCAAAAAGAATAACAAGGAGGCCGTCAAGCCTCACTTGATGACGGTCAAGGTGTTCAACCCTGCCATTGCCGAGAAGTCTATCCTGCAAGTGAGAGGTTTCATCGGTCGCGACTTTGTCTGCTCGCGTATGCTTCATCAAGGTCACGTAGTCGTGCCCAACAAAGATACTCTGCTCAACGTGGATGACAAACTCTACATTGTCTGTGCTGAAGAAGACGCGGCTGCCATCGTCGCTTTCATCGGTCCCGAAGTTGAAGTACAATGGGACAGTCAAGATGTGCCAATGGCTTCGAGAAAACATACCGTGACCAAGGACAGCATCAACGGAAAGACGTTGGGCAGCCTGCACCCCAGTTCGATGTATGGAGTGAATGTCACTCGCCTTTATCGTTCGGGTATAGAACTATTTGCAAGTCCCAATGTCATCTTGCAAGTGGGTGATATCCTGACCGTTGTCGGTCCTGAAGATGCAGTTGACCGCTTTGCCAACAAGATAGGCGATAAGAAGCAGCAACTCGACAAGCCTAATCTGCTGACCCTTTTTGTAGGCATCCTCGTAGGTATTATCTTCGGAATGCTGCCCATCAGCATCCCTGGAATGTCGATGCCCGTCAAGTTGGGTCTGGCTGGTGGGCCGTTGGTCATTGCCATTTTGTTGGGTCGCTTTGGCTATAAACTGAAACTGGTAGCATACACCACTAACTCAGCTTCATTGATGATACGAGATATTGGTCTGGTACTTTTCCTTGCCAGCGTAGGCATCAAGGCTGGTGGAAACTTCGTCGATACAGTGCTGAATGGTGGCATCCACTACGTTTGGATGGGTTTCCTCATCACCGTTATCCCACTGATTTCGATGGCGATATTTGCCCGCATAAAGTGGAGAATCAACTATTTCCTTATCATGGGTATCATGAGTGGTGCCACGACTGACCCACCAGCACTGGCTTTCAGCACTGCCACTGCCAATAACGGCATCCCATCGGTAGGCTACTCAACAGTCTATCCGCTATCCATGTTCCTGCGCATCATTACCGCACAAGTCATCATCTTACTCTTATGCAGTTAACTATTGACGATATACTGAACACCCTGTTGCAGTCAGCAGACCTTGCTCTGTTGACTGCATTTATGTTGGGTGTACTGGTGGCACTCAACCCCTGCCAATTGGCCATCAGCGTGTCAGCACTGGCATACGAATACCGAAACGGAAAAAGGTTGACTGAGGGCATTGTCTATGCGTTGGGAAGAGCCGTGACCTACACATTGCTTGGATGGGTAACCATGTGTCTGATTGGGGGAGGAAAGAACATAGAAGGGCTACAAGAAGTACTGTCGATGGCAGAGATTGTGGTTCCTTATCTACTGATTTCCATCGGATTATACCTTCTCTATAGAGCCTTTCACCGTCACCACCATGATGGAGAAAATTGCCATAACAGCGGCAAAATCATCAAACGAAACGGTCCTCTTGGCTCACTCTTTCTTGGCATGACGTTAGCCTTTGCTTTCTGCCCCGAAAGTGCCATCTTCTATTTTGGCATGATGATTCCGTTGAGTGTCTCCAGTCATGTAGGTGCTATGGTTCCTCTTGTGTTTGGACTTTCGGCAAGTCTCCCCGTCATCATCATGGCATGGCTGATGCACAAGGCTGTGAATGGTGTAGAAAAACTCAGCAATGGTTTTGAGCACTTCCAACAATGGCTGAATGGTGTGACAGGAGCACTATTCATCGTTATCGCCACACTACTTCTGATAGAAAATTGAGCAATTAAACAACTTTAAGATTCCAAAGTGCCGAAAACTGATTAATTTGTACTACCTTCGCAGAAAATTAGCATAAACAGTACAACAGATACACCGTTTTTATGACTGAAGAAGAATATCATTACGACAAAGAAGACTATTCTGGGAAGACCGCCCTCCAACTGATACGGGAACTTCTCCGACTGCTCCTTGTCTTGCTATGGAAGATGTTGCTGTGGCTTATCAGGAAGTTCCTAAAGGGCGTGCTGTGGTGTATGAAAACCGCCGAAAAGGGATGGACACATTTGGACAACTGGTGGCACGACAACGACACACAAGAGAAAGTCGCCAAGACCAAAGCATGGCTCAAAATGGCAGCCCAAACTTTTGGCAGGTGGTGTGTCATTGCGGGGAAAGCAACCTTGAAAGGGCTGAAAATCGGTTCAATAGCCACATGGAAAGGCCTTAAAATTGCCATAAAGGCAACAGGTCGTGGTATCATCATCGGCATCAGAGCCACCATTCAAGGCATCATTCACCTGCGCCCCACAATCAAACGTATCGGTAACCTGATTGTACAAGGAGCCATAGCCACTTGGGCATGGATGAAACGATGCCAACGAGGCATGAAGTTATCACGTATCAGAAGAAAACGCGCCTATCAAGAGTTCCGCCGCAACGGTGGAGTGAAAGGTATGCTCATCAACACCTCCCACTCTATCAAGAGCGGCATCCAAATGTTCATGGAGGAAGACCAAGAAGAGGCTGCACCCGATGCGGTAACCGAGGATGACCTGATGGAGGAAGCGATGGAAGCAAGTGCCAATGAAGGCAAGAAATCGGTCAAGATAGGCAAGACGTTTCTGTCACATGCCAAAAATTTCATGGACGTGGAGTAGCACAACCTTGAGTGTAATTATATATAATGTATCATCTAACACATAACACAGTTCCCACAGTGAAAAAAACACTTTTCATATTGGTGCTTCTGATGGCCGTGACGCAACAAGGTCACGCCGTCTTGAAAGAGCGAGATCTCAAGCAGACCCTACACGTGTTGCGCCTTGAACTTTACAACAAATGGATGAAACAAAAAGAGAAGATGAAGTTGATGGAGTCAAGACGTAAAGCCCAGCATGAGAAACTTGTCAACATCGTAAAACGAAGCGAAACGACAGGATTGATTCTCTACTCCCAAGCACAAGACTACACCTTCGACATGGCATACGCCTGTCAGGAGGCAACAACGTTGTACCATGAGTTGAAAAGCAACACCATCCCCTTTGATCAAATCAAACAATACATCGAGACCGACATCGCCAGCTATGACAGTTTGATATACTCCTTGCAACAGTTGCCACCGCCCATCGGCGGAGTTCATACGGCAGGGCATACTGAGGCGGGGATGCGACATGGCCCGAAACTGCACACTGATGATAGAACAGGAAAGGACAAACAGCCCTTCATGTTAGATGCTCAAGGCATTCAAGACCGCAAGATGTGCATCATCTACGCGAAGACATTGCGCGACAACATGGCTACCATCTTGAAGCGTCTGGACGAGGACAACCAACACTATCAAGACCTCACAGACCGGGTAGAGCGGATGAACGCTTATGCGCAGCAGAAGTACACGGCACTACAACAGAGTATCTTCATCAACCCTGGCACCAACTATTTCACCATTCTGTCACGCATTCCCGTTCAGTGGCAACGGATGCAGGAAGACCTCAACGCCAAATACAAGCCTCTGGAAGAAAAAAGCAGTAACGGCACATCCAAACCTTACCGTTCAGAATGGAGAGGCCCTATCGTGCTATTTGCCAGCATATTCATGTTGGTCTATATTTTAGGTGGGGCACTATTGAGCAATGTGCTGCTCCGATGGATTGTTCCCAAAAGGTTCCGCACAAAGAAGTTTAGGCAGAAACGCCCCATTCTCATCGTGACACTTGCAGTACTCATCTTTGCTGTTGCAGTCATGATTGTGCGCACCTTCATCCACCACAACCTGATGCTGATGGCTACAGGGTTAATGGTCGAGATGGCGTGGCTGGTTGCCGCCATCTATGTGTCACTGATTATCCGTCTGAATGGAGCACAAATCAAGGACGGAGCCAAGATCTATGCGCCCTTCATCCTAATGTCACTCATCGTTATATGCTTCCGTATCATACTGATACCCAATACGTTGGTAAACATTATTTTCCCACCTATCCTGTTAGTCTTCACCATTTGGCAAATCGTCACGCTGAAGCGGTGTCGTCGGAATGTGCCAGCAAGCGATAAACTCTACTGCTTCATCTCTCTCATTGCCATGCTGGCATCGTGTGTCCTCTCATGGATCGGCTTCACACTTATGGCTGTACAGATTATGGTGTGGTGGATGTTCCAGTTAGCAGCCATCGCCACCCTCACCTGCTGCTACGATTTGATGGAGATGTATGAAAACCGTGTTCTCGAAAAGCGCATCAAACGCGCCTATGGCGACCGCTTGAGTGACAACGAAATCAATTCCCGCATGAAACGGGGTGACTTTGTAGAAAAGACATGGATATATGACTTTGTGAACCGCGCCTTCTTGCCAGTGTGTGGTGTTTTCTCCCTGCTGCTGAGCGTCTATATGGCAGCCGAGATATTCGACCTCCGCCAATTGTGCATGAGTTGGTTTATGAAGATGATACGTATTGATAGATTTTTGTCCTTCTCTGCCTTCAAACTTAGTGTGATGGTTGCACTGTTCTTCATCTTCAAGTACATCAACTACTTAGTACGCTCTGGTTGGTTCCGCTACCGCCGAGAACGAAACAGCAAGGACTTCAACGCCACTCTTGCCCGCAACATCATTGCACTGGTCATTTGGGGCATCTACATCATCACCATCTTCCTCATGCTTGACGTGCCCAGCACTGGCATCGCCATCGTCACGGGTGGTCTCTCCACGGGTATGGGTTTCGCGTCGAAAAGCCTGTTGGAAAACTTCTTCTACGGAATTTCACTGATGACAGGACGTGTGAGAGTGGGCGACTACATCGAGTGTGATGGAATAACTGGTAAAGTGGAAAGCATCACATATCAGAGTACCCAAATCACCACACTCGATGGAAGTGTGGTCGCTATCCTAAACTCCGAACTCTTTGGCAAGCACTTCAAAAACTTAACCCGTAACCATCAGTACGAACTGCAAACCATTCCGTTCAGCATTGCTTATGGAACCGATGTCGAAGAGGTGCGCCGCATGATTGTGGACGGCATTCAGCCATTGTGCAAGAAAACATCGGATGGACGCAATATCGTCAGCCCCAACAAACCTCTTTCGGTCATTTTTGCTAACTTTGGTGCCAGCAGCGTCGATTTGAAACTCGTGGCATGGGTGCTCGTTGACCAGAAAATTGCCTTCAACGCCCAAGCCAAGGAAAGAATCTATCAGGTGCTGAACGAGAACCACATCGAAATTCCGTTCCCACAACAAGACATTTACATCCGTAGCATGACAAATTCAGAGCAGAACTGACATCAAAAACAAAAAAATTGCATACTTTTGATAAAAAAAACTTCATTTGTAGCGAAAGAACAAAAAAAAAGTATTACTTTTGCCACCAAGAACGCTGAAATGTACCCATTCTGTCATGATAAAGAAGGGTCATCAAGTGTGGAACTATAGAATTAACTAAAAAATAAATATAATCTATGGAAGTTAAAAAATCGAAAAAAGCAGATCTCGAGAGCACCAAAGGTACAGGCTTGCTCATCGGTTACATTGTAGCCCTATCTGCCATGTTCGCTTGCTTCGAGTACACCACTCGTACGTATGAGGAGACTGACCAAGTTTACTCTGTGGCAACATTCGTGTCTGAGGAAGATGTCATTCCTCCTACTCAACCCATCTTCGCAGCAGCTCCACCTCCACCAGCCGAGACTCCTGCCGTGGCCGAAATCCTCGACATCGTGGACAACAACCAAGACATCGAGGAAGAGAAAATTGAATCTTCAGAAGACACCCACGAGGCTACTTCTGGTCCTTCATCTCCAGTAGTTGGTGCCGTGATGTCTGGTCCTCCAGCTCCCGTAGCCGAAGAGAGTGACGAAGGTGAAATCTTCGAGGTGGTGGAACAGAACCCCATGTTCCCTGGTGGTGAAAAAGCGCTGATGCAGTACCTCCAGAAGAACTTGAAGTACCCAGCAGCTGCTCAAGAGAACAACATTCAGGGTCGTGTGATGGTACAATTCGTGGTGAACAAGGATGGTTCTATCGTTGACCCGAAGGTATTACGTTCTGTTGACCCATCCCTTGATAAGGAAGCCATGCGCGTAGTACAATCTATGCCAAAGTGGACACCTGGTAAGCAGCGTGGAAAACCAGTGCGTGTACGTTTCACACTCCCTGTCACCTTCCGTCTCCAGTAATCAACATACGATACTCATAATTTATGAGGCTGTGTCAAAATACCACATGCCCATTCCTCCTAAATCGACCACGTCGTAGTCGCCTTGCCGACTACGTCGTGGTCGATTTAGAGGTTATTGGTGCGTGTGTTTTGACACGGCCTCATCTTTATATATAATATATTATGTACACGATAGCAGAACTCACAAAAAAGATCAACACCGCAATCGAGAAAATTCAGTACAACACTGCGCCCAAGAATCTTTATGTCCCCATTCAATACATTCTCTCCATCGGTGGAAAACGTATACGCCCCCTGCTGATGATGATGGGCTACAACCTCTACAAAAACGATGTGGACTCCATCATCAACAACGCACTGGCACTGGAAACATATCACAACTTCACCCTACTGCATGATGACCTGATGGACAAGAGCGACATGAGACGTGGCAACCCGACAGTACACAAAAAGTGGAACGAAAACACCGCCATTCTGTCCGGAGACACCATGCTCATCATGGCGTACCAGCTGTTCAACAAAGGCATTCAGAATGAAGAAGCATGGACAGCCTTCATTGACGCCACCCTCGGAGTGTGTGAGGGGCAGCAATACGACATTGACTTCGAAACTCGCAACGACGTAACCGAAGCAGAATACATGGAGATGATTCGCTTGAAGACCTCCCTGCTGCTGGGATATGCCTTGAAAATCGGGGCATTGTTAGGTGGTGCCGACCGTGAGGATGTTGCCCATCTGTACACCTTTGGTGAGAAGATGGGGCTTGCCTTCCAACTGCAAGACGATTGGCTCGACGTGTATGGAGACCCCAAGACCTTCAAGAAGAAACTGGGTGGCGACATCGTTGACAACAAGAAGACCTTCATGCTCATCAACGCCCTGCAACTGGCCAACACAGAGCAGAAGGCTGAACTCGACCGATGGATTGCAACAACCGATGGAGACCCCAACCTGAAAATTGCAGCTATTACACATATATATAATATAATAGGTATCGACCGGCTGGCACAACAGAAAATCGAGGCACTCTTTGCCGATTCACTTCAAAGTCTTGACAAAGTGAAAGTGGCAGAAGAGAAAAAGGCGGAATTATATGCCTTTGCCAACAAATTGCTTGACAGGAAATACTAAGATGGTTGATACGCACGCACATATTGACGGACCAGAGTTTGCTGACGATTTAGAAGCGGTCATTCAACGGGCAAAGGATGCAGGCGTGAAAAAAATCTTCGTGCCAGGCATCTGTCGAAAAGACACTCCTCATCTGCTCGAAGTCTGCAACGCTCACCCTCACTACCTCCACCCGATGGTGGGACTTCACCCCGAGAACATCATGGATGAAGACTACCACCATACCCTCGACGAACTGGAGCACATCATCACCTCCCCCTCCTCTACCCCCATCATCGCCATCGGTGAAGTGGGACTCGACTTCTACTGGGACGACACCCACAAACAAGAACAGTTGGAAGTGTTCGAGCATCAGATCCTGTGGGCTGAAAAGTATGATTTGCCCCTCATGATACATTCCCGCAACGCCCACTCCGAACTGATGGAGTTGATGGAGCGTCACCGAGACAGCAATTTGAGCGGTGTGTTCCACTGCTTCACTGGCACTGACAGAGAAGCTCATGACCTGCTCACTTTCCCCAACTTCATGCTGGGCATTGGCGGTGTGCTCACCTTCAAGAAGTCAACGCTCCGAGAGGTCGTCAAGCACAGCATTCCATTGTCACGAATCGTCCTCGAAACTGACTCACCCTACATGGCACCTGTGCCCAACCGAGGCAAAAGAAACGAAAGTGCATACATAAAATCTGTAGCCGAACAGTTAGCAGAAGTTTTTGACACCGATTTTGACACGATTGCACATCAAACAACAGAAAATGCGTCAAAAGTTTTCAAAAAAGTGACTTTTTTTGATAAAAATTAAAAGTTTCTGCCTTTTTACGTTTATAGATAAGAAAAAAATCTGTATTTTTGTCTCGATTTAGGGGTATGGAGTCTCTTGATAAGACAAAATACACTGAGATGCGAGGGTGAGAAACCTCATTTCAGACAGAGGAGAGATGCTCGAGTGGCTGAAGAGGCACGCCTGGAAAGCGTGTATACGTCAAAAGCGTATCCGGGGTTCGAATCCCCGTCTCTCCGCGAGGATGAGAAAGGCGGATCGATAAGAAATCAATCCCTGTCTCTCCGTTCGATATAGAAAGTAAACAAATTAAATAATTTATTAATCTTAAAATTTTCAACACAATGAAAAAAATTTTTGCAATCATTGCATTGATGGGTGTGTTTACATTTGGTATGACACAGACCGCTTCAGCTCAGGACGAAGTAGCAGACTCTGCTGCAACTGAGCAGGTTGATTCTGCAGCCGTTGATTCTGCAGTAGCTCCTGTAGTGGACGAAGAGCCTGTTGAATCAGAGCCAGTTGAGACTGGTATGTACAAGACAATCAAGACAAAGTTCATTGAAGGTTCTGCAGGCTTCATGGCTCTCGTAGCTGTGGCTCTTATCCTTGGTCTTGCTTTCTGTATCGAGCGTATCATCTATCTCGCTCTCTCAAAGGTGAACACTGTAAAGCTTATCGAAGACGTTGAAGACGCTCTTCTGAACAAGAACGACCTCGAAGGTGCAAAGGCTATTGCACGCGACACTCGCGGTCCTATCGCTTCCATCTTCTATCAGGGTCTCACTCGCCTGAATGACGGTGCTGATGCTGTAGAAAAGTCAGTCGTTGCTTACGGTGCAGTGCAGGCTTCCAAGCTCGAAAGCGGTTGCTCTTGGATTACCCTCTTCATCGGCATGGCTCCATCTCTCGGATTCTTGGGAACTGTGATTGGTATGGTGCAGGCATTCGACGACATCCAGGCTGCAGGTGACATCTCTCCAACAGTCGTTGCAGGTGGTATGAAGGTGGCCCTTTTGACAACCATCTTCGGTATCGTCGTTGCCCTCATTCTTCAGGTATTCTACAACTACATTCTTGCTGAAATCGAAGGTCTTACCGCTAAGATGGAAGACTCCACCATTTCTCTCCTTGACATCGTTGCAAAGTACAGCAACAAGAAGTAAATTAGGGGACTATTAAAATCAGTCACTAACTAATTAAAAGGAGAAAACAAAATGGATAATACACAAGTAATAAGCGCACAGGACAAGGTGGAGAAAATCTCCAAGATTACACTGTGGGTGCTCATTGGCATCACCATTGTGGTCATGGCTCTCTTCCTCCTCGTTGGTTACGATAACAAGTACGAGGAAAATCCTAACTTCAACGATCCACAGCTTACCGACCTCCTCATCGTCTGGACTTACATTCTCATTGCCGTGACAGCTATCGCAACGATTGGCGCAGTCATCTACGGCTTTATGAATGGCAGCAACAAGTCAAAGCACGAAGATATCGGTATGGCCAGCAAGGCTGGTGTCATCGCATGGGGTACATTCATCGTCTCTGTCATCATCGGTCTTATTGTTGGTTTCGCCAGCAAGGATGAGGTGCTCCTCATCAACGGTAAAGACTGGAACGTACCATCAGACATCATTCTGACAGATATGTCAATGGTTTCTATCCTCATTCTGACGATAGTTACCATCGCTGCGACTGTCTTTAGTATGGTAACCAACAAAAAATAAACCCTTTAACTCAGAGCAAATAATATGGGAAAGAAAAGAAAAATGCCAGGACTGAACACCAGTTCTACAGCCGACATCTCATTCATGTTGCTCATCTTCTTCCTTGTGACAACGTCAATGGACACCGACCAAGGTTTGGCACGTACACTGCCGAAACCACCAGAGGATGACCAGTTGAACAACGAAATCAAGATAAAAGAACGCAATATTCTGAACATTCGTATCAACAAGGATAACTACGTGATGATTGGCGACGACTACGCTTCGCTTGCCGACATCAAGGAGAGAGCGAAAGAGTTTATCAAGAACGAGGAAAACAGGCCTAACCTGCCAGAACTAAAGCCAAAGAAAATCAAAGGCTTGGGAAAGACGATGATGGTGACAGAAAACCACGTCATCTCAGTGCAGACCGACCGTGGCACCGACTACGGAGTTTACTTTGCAGTGCAGGATGCCCTCGTGACAGCCTACAACGAACTTCGCGACGAACTGGCTAAAGCCGAATTTGGCTTCAAGTACGAGTTTCTGACCGATGACCAGCAGAAAGCTATCCGTGAAGTGTATCCACAGAAGATATCTGAGGCAGAACCCAAGAAATATGGAGGACAACAATAATGAGCAGATTTAACAAAGGCGAAGGCAGAGAAATGCCTGAGATGAACACCTCATCTCTCCCCGACTTGATCTTCACCATCCTGTTCTTCTTCATGATGGTAACCACCATGCGTGAGGTGACTTTGAAGGTGAAATTCGAGAAGCCAATCGGTACGCAGCTTGAGAAATTGGCTCGTAAGTCTTGTACTTCCTTCATCTATATTGGTCAGCCTACCGATGCATTGAGAGGCCAGTTTGGTTCCGCTCATCGTATCCAGTTGAACGACAAGTATGCTGAGGCACCCGAAATCTATGACTACGTGATGGAAGACCGTTCAGAACTTGCAGAGTCTGACAAGCCTTTCTACACCGTTTCACTCAAAGTTGACCACCACACCCCAATGGGTATCATCACCGACGTGAAGCAGGTGCTCCGTAAGGCTTATGCCCTCAAGATTGTTTACTCGGCCAACAAGAAACAAGACTAACACATTTTTCTATAAAAAAGAAGAGCGACTTTTTTCCAAGTCGCTCTTTTTTTGTACCTTTGTGCCACTAATCTCTGCCTCACACACGTGAAAACCCTGGGTTAGCAGAACATTCAACACCTACATCCTATGAATCTTATCACCCTCATGCGCAAAATTGCGCCCTACGTTCGCCCCTACCGTTGGTTAGTGGTGGCAACACTTGTCCTCACCTTGGCAGGTTCACTCATCGCACAGGTCAATGCCGTGGTGCTCGACCGCACCGTCGATGCTATCAATGCACTGGTGGTACCCGAAGGGTTCGAGTGGAGCAAAGCTGCCAACATTCTGACCATTATCAGTGCCATCCTGCTGGGCAAGGAAGTTCTCGCCGCCATCATCCGCTATGCCCAAAACTACTACGGCGAACGTATGCGCATCTTCGTCAGCAAAGACCTCTCGCAAGCTGTGGTGGATAGGATTCTGAGCTACCGCATGGCCTTCTTCTCCCGTTCTGGCAATGAGACAGGCAAGCTGCAAACCCGTATCGACCAAGGTGTAGGCAGCCTTTCTGCCACCGTGCAGAGCGTTTTCATCGACTTGCTTCCCCTTTTCACCAGTGCCTTTCTGGCATTGGTGCTCATGTTCATGGCTAACGTCTATGTTGGCCTCACAGCCCTCTTCATCGTGCCCATCTACATTTGGATTACCATTGCACAAGCTCACCGTCTGAAAGGCTGGCGAGCCAACATGCGCATGTTCCGCGAACTAAAGTCCAACGGCATCGTGGGCATCATCGGAAGCATGAATGTCATCAAGTCGTTTAACCGCGAGAACATCGAAAGTCAAAAGCAATGGGACATTCAGACACAATTCACAGACAATCAGATGAAAGTGCGCAAGACCTCTTTCTACTTCGACGGCATGAAAAGCCTCGTGCAGCAAGTCGGCACCGTGCTCATCATCATTCTCACCGCCTATCTCGTGCTCATAGAATACCCTGGCATGACCATCGGTAAAATCATGTACCACGTCATGCTATTCGCCAACGTGACCGCCCCCATCACCCAACTACAACGCATCTTCGACTCCCTCAACGATGCCCTTATCTATGCCGAAGGCTTCTTCGACATCCTTGATGCCAAAGAAGAGACAGAACCGACTGGCACCTATCGCCCCACTACTGTGAAAGGCGAGTTTGAAATTCGCAACGTCGATTTCACCTACCCCAATGGCACCAAAGCCCTCCACAACATCAACATGACCATCAGTAGCGGACACATCACCGCCCTAGTTGGTCTTTCGGGAGCGGGCAAATCCACCATTGTCAATCTGTTAGACAAGTTCTACGAACCCGATTGCGGACAAATCCTATTAGACGGGATAGACCTTCGCGAATACGACACCCAAGCCCTCCGCAACCACATCGGGTTAGTGCTCCAGAAAAACCACATCTTCGAAGGAACCATCGAAGAGAACATCCGTTATGGAAAGCCTGAAGCCACTGATGCTGAGGTAATTGAGGCTGCTAAAAAAGCCTTCATCTATGACCAAGTGATGAGTCTGCCCAAAGGCTTCCAGAGTCAAGCCACCGCCCTCTCTGGCGGACAGCAGCAGCGCATCGCCATCGCTCGTATGTTCCTCAAGAATCCGCCCATCATCTTCCTCGACGAACCCACCGCCAGCCTCGATGCCGTCGCCACCGAACAAATCAAAGCCAGTATCGATGCCATTAAGCGCGACCGCACCGTCATCATCATCAGCCACAGCATCTCCCAAATCATCGACTCCGATATGGTGTATGCCCTCAAGGACGGTCGCGTAGAACAATCGGGCAACCCCGACGAACTCTATCAGAAAGGTGGGGTCTATAAAGACATCGTTGATGCCTCTGCCCGAAGTCTCAACATCGACAAACTTGCTCACACACTCAACACCCCCAAAGAGCAAGAATGACCAAGATGCACCTTCACCTTCCCATTCCTCCCCCCTCACCCTCTCCCTCCGTCCCCTTTCTTTTACTTTTTCCTCACAAAAAGATAGGTATATGAGAATAAATACGTACCTTTGTCAAAAATTAGAGACCACACAAAAAAGCAACACTAAACACACGAATTATGATGAAAACGTACATACAAAGATTGTATTCGATGCTCTCCATTCTGATGGGCATGGGTATAGTTTGTCATGCCCAAAATGACTCTCTCGCCTTACAGGAAGTGGTCGTAACTGGTACACGCAATGCAGTGGATGTGAGACATCTGCCCATGACTGTGACGGTAATTGACCACGAAAAACTCACTGAACAGCAACAACCTTCGGTATTGCCCACAGCGATGCAGCAGGTGCCAGGACTCTTTATCACCAGCCGTTCCATGATGGGGTATGGTGTATCAACAGGTGCTGCTGGTGGCATCAATATGCGTGGTATCTCAGGTGGAGCAGGACAATTACTGGTGCTCATCGACGGACATCCGCAATATAATGGAGTCTATGGTCACCCCATCTCCGACAGCTATCAGACTCTGATGGCAGAACGAGTGGAGGTGTTGCGTGGCCCAGCATCTGTACTCTATGGCAGCAATGCGATGGGTGGTGTGCTGAACATCGTGACCCGTTCGATGCATAAAGATGGGGTCATGACACACATCACGGCTGGAGCCGGTAGCTATGGCACCATCCAGACAGAAGCCTCCAATCAGGTGCGCAGCGGAAAGTTCAGCAGCACCGTCTCAGCGCAATATAACCGTACAGACAACCATCGTCCTCGCATGAGTTTCGAGCAGTATGGCGGCTATGCAAAGTTGGGGTATGACTTCACAGCACACTGGAACGCATACATCGATGCAGACATCACACATTTCAACTCTTCCTACCCTGGCAGTACAACAGCACCTCTCTACGATGCCGACCAATGGATTACACGTGGCGTGGTGTCGGCTGCATTGGAGAATCACTACAATCGTACCAGTGGTGCCTTGAGTGTCTATTCAAACTTCGGACGCCACAAGATTGACGATGGAATAGCAGACCCAACACAACCCACACAACGCTATTTCCGTTCGAAGGACGCTTTGACAGGCGTGTCATGGTATCAGAGTGCACAACTTTTTGAAGGAAACCGCCTAACAGTCGGCATGGATTATCAGCACATTTATGGCCACGCTTACTACACCTCGAAAGCAACAGGCGAAACGCTCGACACGCCCAACAAGCAGAGCGGAAAGTCATATCGCAACGAGATAGCGGGTTATGTCGATTTCCGACAGGATCTCTTCAGTTGGCTCACCGCCGATGCTGGTATCAGATGTGACCATCATAACGTGACAGGCACAGAATGGATTCCACAGATAGGCATTGTCACCCGTCCAATAAAGACAGGAGAAATCAAGGCTATGGCAAGCAAAGGCTTCCGCAACCCCACCATGCGCGAGATGTATCTCTATCCCCCTTCTAACGAAGAACTGGAACCTGAACGCATCTGGAACTACGAACTCTCTTGGCGGCATCGCCTCGGGGCAGTCACCTATGGTGCCAACCTCTTCTACATCAAGGGAGACAACATGATTCAGACCATCAACAAAAAAAATGTAAATACAGGAGAAATAGAAAACTGCGGCATGGAAGTAGAAGCCGCTTGGAGTATTGACAGCCACTGGAACGTGAGCACCAATCACTCACTGCTACACATGGAGCATCCTGTAGTGGCTGCGCCCAAGTACAAAGGCTTCCTTGACGCGAACTTCCACCAAGACAAGTGGAACATTATCGCTGGCTTGCAGTACATCCACGGACTCTACACCACAGTAGGTGACAACGAGAAGAAAGAGAACTTCTGCCTGCTCAACGCCACAATCAACTATTCAGTTTGCAAGAACTTGGGGCTTTGGGTGCGTGGCGAGAACCTGCTGGCACAACGCTACGAAATCAATCTCGGCTACCCCATGCCGCGTGCAACGTTCATGGGAGGCGTGAACATCCATCTCTAATTTATAGACAACACCTAATCACCTAAAATATGAAACAATATCTTGACTTGCTCGACCGCATCCTGAAGGAGGGTGTACAGAAGGGCGACCGCACAGGCACAGGCACCATCTCTGTGTTCGGTAACCAGATGCGATTTAATCTGGAAGAGGGTTTCCCGATGTTGACAACCAAAAAGTTACATCTGAAGTCGATTATCTATGAGTTGCTGTGGTTCTTGCAGGGAAACACCAACGCAAAGTGGTTGCAGGAGCGTGGTGTACGCATTTGGAACGAATGGGCTGACCCTGAAACGGGTGACGTGGGACATATCTACGGTTACCAGTGGCGCAGTTGGCCCGACTACAACGGGGGACATATCGACCAAATCAGTCAGGTGATTGACCAAATCAAGCACAATCCCAATTCACGCCGACTGCTGGTTTCGGCTTGGAACGTGGCAGACATCGAGAACATGAACCTGCCGCCGTGCCATATCCTGTTTCAGTTCTATGTGGCCAACGGTAAATTGAGTTGCCAACTCTATCAACGCAGTGCCGACACCTTCCTTGGTGTGCCATTCAACATCGCGTCCTATTCGTTGCTGACCATGATGGTAGCCCAGGTGTGCGACCTAAAAGCAGGCGATTTCGTCTATACCACGGGCGACACCCACCTCTACCTTGACCATCTGGAACAAGCACGTTTGCAACTCACCCGCGAACCGCGTCCACTGCCTAAGATGCACATTAACCCGAACGTGAAGAGCATCTTCGATTTCCAGTATGAGGACTTCGAACTGACGGACTATGACCCTCATCCACATATCAAAGCGACGGTCAGCGTATAGGGTGTATTTATAATTTGACTATTTACAATTTACTGATGATTTCTATAATAGTTGCCATAGCTGAGAACAGAGCCATCGGCTCAGAGAACAAACTGATTTATTGGTTGCCCAACGACCTAAAACGCTTTAAGGCGTTGACGACAAGCAACACCATCATCATGGGTCGCCGCACGTTTGAGAGCCTACCCAAGGGTGCGTTGCCCAACCGACGCAACATCGTCCTGTCACGACGAGGAAAGGCCGAGGACTTTCCGGGTGCTGACCTCTACCCTACCCTTGACGAAGCACTTGCCTCCTGCGAGGGCGATGTGTACATCATCGGCGGTGCTTCGGTGTACAAAGAGGCACTTCCCAAGGCTGACCGCCTCTGCCTCACCTACATCTACGACACCCCAGAAAAAGCCGACACGTTCTTCCCAGAAATCGATGAAGACGAGTGGGTGGAAACTTTCCGAGAGGAACATGAAGTGGATGAGAAACACGCCTATCGGTATGCTTTCGTCAATTTAGAAAGAAAAGCATGAATCTACCGCACGACTTCGAACAAGCCATGACCGCTTACCTCGGCAAGGATGAGTACGCTCTGCTTGCCGACGCACTTTCCGACTCTGCACCAACCAGCATCCGCATCAATCCCGAGAAAAGGGGAATGGGGGAAATGGAAGCAAGGACGGAGACAGAGCCTGTCCCTTGGTGTGCCGATGGCTTTTATCTCTCCGAACGCCCTTCCTTCACGTTCGACCCACTCTTCCATGCGGGCTGTTACTATGTGCAGGAAGCTTCTTCCATGTTTCTGGCTCATGTGCTGAAACATTATGTCACCGAACCAATTACAGCACTTGACCTCTGTGTAGCCCCTGGCGGAAAGTCAACACTGGCACTTTCCCACCTGCCCCAAGGTTCCCTGCTGGTGGCCAACGAGGTGGTGAGACAGCGAGCCAACATTTTGGCAGAAAACATCATCAAGTGGGGCAATCCCAACTGTATCGTCACCAACAACTATGCCGAGGACTTTGGCACTTTCAGCGGTATGTTCGACCTCATCATCTGCGATGCACCTTGCTCGGGCGAAGGGATGTTCCGCAAAGACCCCGACAGCATCGGGGAATGGAGCCTCGCCAATGTGGACACCTGCTGGCGGCGGCAACGGGACATCGTGCAAGACATCTGGCACACGTTGAAGGCTGGAGGGCTATTCATCTACAGCACCTGCACTTACAACCCGTTGGAAGACGAAGAGAACGTACAATGGATAGCCAACACTTTGGGAGCAGACGTGCTCTCATGCCACCCTCTGCCCGAATGGGGGCTTGCTGAGAAGAACCCCCATTTCTTTCCTCATTGCATCAAGGGGGAGGGCTTCTTCATCAGCGTGCTGCGAAAGAAAACAGACCATGAGCCACTGACGACAGAAGCGGGAAGGAGGAGAAAGGAGAAAGACTGCAAGCAGAGAAAGACAAGCAGTAAGACTCCTGCCGAACTGAATGGCTGGCTATCTGATGCCCAAGACTTCACCATCATGGAAACTCAAGAGACCTTCACCGCTTTCCCAACGGCACATATAGATGTCCTCAAGCAGGCAAAGAGTACACTCAGAGTGATTCATGCAGGCATCGAATTGGCCATCATGAAAGGGAAAAACCTACAGCCCTGCCACAGTTTGACCATGAGCAACCACCTAAGCCCAGAGGCCTTCCCAAGGGTGGAGGTGGATGAAAACCAAGCCATTGCCTACCTGCGCACCGAGGCATTGCAACTGCCAGCCGACACGCCACGGGGCTACGTGCTCATCACGTACCAGGGACATCCTCTCGGCTTTGCCAAAAACATCGGCAACCGTGCCAACAATCTCTATCCTGCCGAATGGAGAATCAGAAAAACCAAAAACTAAAACAAAAAGTTTGCTACCGCAGCTGTTCGCCAAGCAGTTGACGCTGAAGTGCGGTAGCAAATTCGTTTTTAGTTCGCGTTTTTAGTTTTTCTCTGATGCGGTAGCAAATTTTTAATTTTTAGATTTTAGTTTTTAGTTTTTTCCGTACCTTTGCACCCAGAAAAACCAATCAGACAAACAATATGAACTTATACGTTAGATATTTTGACCACGAGTATTTGGCCAAAAGTGTAGATGATGCCATCGATTTTCTTCATACCATAGATGAAATCAAAGTGGAAAGCAACACGGCCAGCCGCATCTCCACCTTTCTGAACTCCTCTAACCTCTACCCCTTCCGCCTGAAGGTAAGCTACTCCAACTACGTGCTCTTCCTGAAAACCGAGGCAGAGACAATAGAGCAGTTCAAGGAGGAAGAGGCGCTGCGCAAGGAGCAGAAAGCCGACCGTGTACAAACGATGGCAGAGAAAAAGAAAGCAGCCCTTGATGCACTGAACGAAGAGAAAATAGGATGGTGGGAAGCAGGCTTGCTCTTCAAGCGTGTCATCACCATGCCGGAAACGGGCAAATGCAAGTACATCGACACCCGTTTCCGAGTACGCCTCAAGGCCATCAGCGCGATGGATGCCTACAACCGCATCGTTGACCATCTGCAGCATCGCCCGGAAATTGACCCTCGTTCTCAGTTTCCATCAGCAAAAAGCCCTCATTTTGAATACACTTTCTTAGGTGAAGAGGGAGGAAACGAGACACCTCTTCCTGCTTGACGGCTGTGGTATCCCGTCTCAAAAATTCAATTCCACATCTTTCCCAAAAGGTGCCAAAGAGAGACGAGCCATTTTGAAATGCTGCTTGCCGAAGGGGATGCCGATGATGGTGATGTAGAGCAGCACACCAAAAAAGATGTGGTTACACCACGCCCAAAATCCCCCAAAGATAACCCACAAGATGTTCAACGGAATGCGGATGCAGCCCGTTGGACTTTTTGTTTTCTTCACCTTCGCACCAAAGGGCCACAAACAGAGCAAACCTATCTTGAAAGTCTGCAATGCCACGGGAATGCCCACAATCGTACACACCATTGCCAAACTGGCGGTAAAATATCCCAGTGCTGCCTCCAAGCCGCCAAACAGCCACCATAGCAAATTACCCAGAATTTTCATTTTCCTTGTTGTTCAAATCGCTGATTTTGATGAAACAGCCACAAAGGTACGACATTCAAACGAAGTGACCAAACAAACAAAGGGAAAAATGGCCCGCCCAAAGACCACAAATCCGTATCGCCCATACCCCCAAAAGGGGTGTGACTCACTCCCCTTTAGAGGTGTGACTCACTCCCCTTTTGGGGGTATGACTCACTCCCCTTTGGGGGTATCGAGCACACCTTTTCTCATTCTTGCTTCACGACCCCTGCATCCACTGCGGTATTCTTCAACGTTTGCTGTTTCGTCTGATATTTTCTTCCATGCGAGAGGTTGACGGTCAGCTGCACGGAAATCATGTTTCCGATATCCGTGGAATAGGCGGTGTACATCCTGTGCAGATAGCGATTGAGGCGCTCGAATTGCTCTTGCCGCACATTGCTGTCGAAGAGATGCTGCCAGAAGAGGGAGAGCGTTCCCCACTTGCCCAGTTGATAGGAGGCGGTAAGATAGGTGGAGTAGGAATTATCCCCTTTCCCTTCACCTTCGAGGAAATGCCACCCGCTGTCGTAATGGAAAGAAAGGGCGAAATTGCCGAGATAGGCTTGGAGGTCGGCACCGCCCATGAAGGTGCTGCGGCAGTGGGTGTAGTGGTCGCCAAAGTTGAAGCACCGCAAGAAGGAGCCGTTGAGGGAGAGGTCGAGGGTTTCGGGAATAAGGTGAAGGGTGAGGTCGTCCATCACATACAACATCTTGATGCTCCGCTGGTTGCTCCGCGAGAAGAGAAACTGCGTCGTGCCGTCGGGGAGCGTCTGTCGGGTGATGTCTTGCATATAGGTTCGATGGCAGTTGCGAAACATCGCGTGAAAATTGTTGACCAGATGAGGGCTGGTGTAAGTGACCTTCAGCGAATGCTCGGTGTTGGGTGTCACCTTGATGTCGGGATTACCGACGTTCAGTTCCTCGACCAGCACCGAAGAGGTCATCACCCGTTTGTTGGTTTGGGTCACGTCAGTGATGTAGGCGATGCGGGGGACACTGGCTTTCAGGTTGAACACATAATTCACCGAAAGCGAAGGGGTCAGCTTGTAATTCAAAAGTACGTTCGGACGGGGCACCCAATAGCTGTAGGATGTGCCCGACTGACTATAATGCAGGTGGCTCACACCCATGCCAGCCCTATAGGTGAGCGACGGAATCAGTGCGCCTCTGAGTTGGGCATAGAAGTACTGACCCGACTCCCGCAACGGATTGTCCCTCAACACATCACCGCTATACTCATTGCCGATGTACTGCTGATGATACTTCACCCCAGCCGACAGCGTGAAGGGCTTGAGACGGTTCTCATAGAGTGCCTCCGACGTCAGCGAATAGGTCTTGCCCTTCGCCTCATACTGATAGAGCGATACGGCATCGGACGAATAGCGGTAACGGCTGCCCACAAACGTGCCCACAGCATTGGCTGTCAACGTCTGTGCATGAGGCAGGCGGAGGTTGAAGTAAAGGTCGAGCTGGGTGCTGTTGTTACGGTCTTTGCTTTGGTAATTCACTGTGTCGGTGGCAAGGGGCATGACGACTTCCTGTTGGTTATGGTAGGAAGGCGAATGGTTAAAACCTTGCGAAAGTGTGGCCAAAAAGAGATACTTCTCCTCCTCGGCAAGGCTATATTTCAGCGAAAGACCATGATGAATGTTGGGATTCTTGTAGGAAATGCTGCGGGTGATGACCGAAGCGGTCGTGCCATCCGCCAACAGATAATCCGTCCTGTCGTCGAAACGGTAACCACGAAAGTCCGTCCAACTGAAGTCGTAACCCAACGAAAACTCACTCTTGCCGTGGTTCAGGCGGAAATAAACATCGTCGGTATTCCTTCGACTGTTGAGCGACTGGAGAATGTTACCCCCTGCCACATACCCGCTCATGGGGCGAAGCACATGGATGTCAATCACATACGCCACCCCCTCACCATAGCGAAGCCCTGGCGAGGTGATGTAGTCGATGCTCTGCACCATCGCCATGTCCAGCGACAGCAGGTCTTGCATCGATGCCACCACATCGTTGATGCGCACCTGCACGGAACCTATCAGTTCGGGCGACGACACCGTGTGCATCACCTCATCCACCTTGATGCCCGGCAAGCTGAGTTTCTGCAGAAGCGAATACCCATTGGGCGAAGCCTCCAGTTGCTTTTCCGTAGGGAAGACTTTCATGCCCTCATCCGTCTGCACCACCCGTTCTGCTTTGATAGTGACCTCCTTGAGTTCTACAGACTTGCTGATAACCGTTGAATCCGTTTGCAACGAATCCGTTGCCACTTCCTGTCCCTTGAGCACAACAGAAGCACTCATCAAGAAAAAGAAAAGAAAAAACTGTTTCATACTTTTGTGCGTTAAAATTGTTTTGCGCCACAAAGGTATGAAACAGTTTCACCATCCAACGAAAAAGTTCCCTGACATTTGTCTGACATTTTGTTGACAGAAAAGCTATCTATTTGTCAGTCAACCGATAAGAACGTCCCCTATCCGACTCAATTTTGAGTTGGCTATGTTCCTCGATGACAGGTTTGAGGCGACGGATAAGGGTGTAGAGCGTGTCATTGGCATCGGGTTTCTTGGGCCAGAGGGTGTTGCAAATGTCCTGTTTGGAGAGGGTATGGGAGGGTGAACGGAAAAACATCTCCATGAGTTGCTGCTGCATGGGAGTGAGGTGAAGCTCTGTGCCGCTATCGGTGTGGAAAGCGCTTTCCTCTGGAACATAAAAGAGACCTCCGAAAGCGATGTGGCTGCCGTTTGCCACGACCATGCACACCTCGGGATGTCTGCGCCGATACCAATAACAACCGATTGCCCACAGTATGGCAAGCACCGCCAACGTGCCAGCAGGACGTTGGTCGGACAAGCCCCAAAGCGTAAGGAACGAGTAGCCGGCATCGGCTTCGAACACGGCTACGTCCCGTTCGCCTTGACGGATGGTCTTCACGGAAATGGATGCCGTGTCGCGCACTTCGGCTGTGACGATGTAGCTGCGGTAAACACGAATGGTATCGGCATCCACCACGTATGAAGGGCGTTCTGCCAAGGTCTGCGAGAGTGCTGACTGTACGTCGTTGTCAATGTTTCGTGCCTGCACATGGCAACTGCCAAGACTGGTCAGCACAGCACTGGAAATCAAGGCTATAAAAACAAGTAAGGGTAATGTCTTCATGGAATCTACTTCATCAAGTATTTGTCACCTGTTTCTTTGATGATTTGCTTGCGGAATGCCTCTGGGTAGCCTGGACGTGTGGGAGGAGCGGCAAAGCCGTTTGCGGTCTTGTCGAAGTTGATGAGCAGAGGGTCATCGTCGGCAGTCTTCTTCGTTGCCATGTCTAAGTGCTTGACCATGAGGTACTCGAAGAGGTGCTGCCATGCAGCCAACATCATGTTGGAACGGATGAGCGATGCCTCGGTCAAGTACTTCACCACAGCTCCTTCACCCTGTTCCTTGAGCAACTGGAGCGGATACTCTTCCATTCCTCCCGCGTCAACATCCGCTTCCATCTTCTCCCGTTGCTTCAGCACATCGGGAAACATCTTTTCATAGTAAGGGTAAACGAGATTGCTCACGGCATTCTGTACCCAGAAGGCACTCTCCCAGGAGAAGGTGACATCGTCCTGTACACCGTCTATGCGACGGAAACACTTGGGCATCTCGGTGATGCAGCAATGAAGCGGCACGTAGGGAGCCATGTTGGGGTCGTCGTTGGTCACCCACACGATACCACCAATGGCATCGGGATACTGTGCGCGCATCTGACCCACAAACGAGAAAGCCGTCTGCTGGGTGGAAACTGGACGCTCGTTGAAGTATTTCTTGCCCTCGCTCTCCCACTCCAAGGGTGTGGGACGATAAGGCATATTGTAAGGCCCTGCACCCAGCTCGTTCAGAATGTCAAACGGGGTGCCCTCGTAGTGGTCACGCATCCCGTTCATCACATCATGAAGGGTCACCTTCTGCTTGGGTTTCATGTAGAGTGGCATCTCGCCTTTCAGGTCGTTGCCCTTGGCATAATCCACATACTGCTCCATGCCATCGCACAGACGGTTGAAGATGCTCCACACACGCGCCTCGCAATACCGCACCGCACTAAAATCGTTAGGTGCATACGCATCGCGGAAAGAGAACTCGGCATCCTTGCCCGAGAAGTAACCCTTCTTACGTGCAAATGTAATCACATCTTTCGAGCACAACACCTGTTTCTTGTCATACTGGCTCAGACGGGTGATGCGGCTCTGGTTGGCATGAGCTGACACACAATCGTCGGGAATCCTGACAGCCGCCCACACAGCACCTTTCTCACCCTTGCCCTTACCAATCATCTCCAGAATCCATGCCTCGTTCTTGTCACAGATGGAGAAGGTCTCACCCTCTGAACAATAGCCGTACTGATCCACCAATGAGGTCATGATGTGGATGGCGTCGCGAGCTGAGGTGGAACGCTCCAAGGCGATGTAGATGAGCGAACCATAGTCAATCATGCCCTCAGTCTTCCAGAGTTCTTCACGACCGCCATACGTGGTCTCCGTAACACTCACCTGATGCTCGTTCATCTGCCCCACCACAGTGTAGGTGCGTTCGGCCTGCGGTATCTCGCCCAGGTACTTGTTCGAGTCCCAGTCGTACACCTTGCGCATCTCGCCCTTGGCATGGATGCCTCCCACATGATGGTAGATGTTTCCATACATACCGTAAGAATCCGCGTTATAACTCACAAACACGCTTCCGTCAGCAGAAGCACCCTTGCCCACAATGATGTTGGTGCAAGCAAACACGACAGTAGCAAGAGCAGAAACCACCCATGCCACTACTGATAGCATAAAATTCTTCATTGCCATAGATTATCTTCCATTTACTCTTGCAAAGGTAGAGAAATAAATTGAAAACCACATCATTTTGAAGAAATTTTCGTACATTTGCCTTTGCAATCAATCACTCTACAAGAATTAACGAAACAAAAGGACTGCATGACACAACGGAAAGCCATCATTATTGGTGCCACATCAGGCATTGGACTCGAACTGGTCAAGGTGCTCACCTCGCAAGGGTGGCAAGTAGGCATCGCCGGTCGTCGGCAAGAGCGACTACAACAAATACAAAGTAAGAACCTTGACGTGGTCGCCACCGAGTGCATCGACATCACTCGAGGGGACGCTCCGAAACGTCTCCTCACCCTCATCGGCAAGACTGGCGGCATGAATCTCTACTTCCACAGTGCCGGCATCGGCTATCAGAACCCAAACCTCGACACCGACAAGGAGATGATGACCGTTGCCACCAACGTCACAGGTTTCACCCAAATGGTCAATACAGCCTTCCACTACTTCATGGAGCATCCCGAGCAGGAAGCCCACCTCGCCGTCATCAGCAGCATCGCTGGCACACGGGGACTCGGTGCCGCCCCTGCCTATTCTTCCACGAAACGATACATCAGTCACTATCTCGAATGCCTCACCCAACTCTGCCATATCCGAGGCATCCGCCACATCCACCTCCACGACATCCGTCCCGGCTTCGTCCGCACCCCACTCCTTGCAGACGGTCATCACTACCCCTTCCAACTCGACCCACACCGCGTTGCCCTCTCCATTGCAAAGGGCATCCGCCACAACCGTTCCATCATCACCATCGATTGGCACTACCGCCTCCTCGTCTTCTTCTGGCGGCTGATTCCGAGGTGGTTGTGGGTACGGATGAAGGTGGTATCAAAAGGGGATGCCTGATTGAATGGTCTCTATAAAAATCCTGTGCCTTAGGAGAAATTCACATCCCAAGGCACATTTTTTAGCCTCTTTCTTTTGTTCTTCTGAAAAAGTCTTTGTACATTTGCAACATGTTCTTCGGAGCATGACATTTTATTTGCTCAATTTCTCAGCCGAACTGCAACCTCGAAGAGAAAAAAGCAAAAACTAATATCCATTGGAGCCGCACTATAAAGTGCAGGCTTCACCATAGGATATTAGGGGTTGTTGCAGACCTGGCTGAGAGTATGGAGAGTCTGCACTTTTCTTATGCCATAGGTTAGTGCAGTTTCCCATAGAGAAAGGAAACTTTTTATCAATCTTATTATTAACCTTTTAAAAGCAAGTAAAATGAAAAAGAAAACACTTTTGGGCATCCTTGTATGCCTCTTTTTCTCAGTAGCACAAGCACAGATTGGCTACCAAGTGGCGTTGCTCAACTCGGCAACAGGCGAACCACGTGCCAATGAAACGGTGAAAGCAGAAGTCACCATCACAGACTCGCAAAACGATGTCGTATGTTCTGAAACACAAACCGTTACCAGTAATGACTTTGGCATCCTCTCGTTTACGGTAGGCAATGCAGACACATTCAAAGATGTCGCTATTGGAAAACTTCCCATGTCTATCGCTGTCACTGTAGATGATGTACTGATTGGCAAAAGCCAGATACTGAATGTACCTGTGGCAGAGGTGGCAAACACATTGAAGTCTGATTTTACGTTGGATGAGTTGTGTGGGAAAAAATTGGATTTTGGAACAAAAGGATATGCAACATGGAAGCACGTTTTATTTAATACAGATGGGACTGGTATTTGGTACACTAAGGAAGGAGACACAGAAGAGTCCATACCCATAAAATATGGTATTGAAGGGAATGTCATATACATATATTATGATGACAATTATGAAGGGTATACAGATTATGGGGGGCGTCATACAAATGAATTACGATGGATAAAAGGGAAACTTTATCATATAAAATAAAAAAAAAGGGATTTTATATGAAAAATTGCATTTCCTTTCTATTTTTTATTGCATCTGTAACTTGTTGTGCCATGGAGACCAACAATCTCATCCTCTACCTCAATTCTGGTACAACTCTCTCTTTCCCTGTCGATGAGAAACCTCAAATCACCTTTGAAGGTAATGTTCTCTGCATCAACACTGAACGCTACCAAATCACAGATGTGAAAAAGTACACGTTCAGCAAGAACGAAGCAGTTGGGATTGAGACGGTGGAGGCAGGCAAGGATGGCGTGGCCATGACACGGCTGGACGGCGAGAAGATTGCCTTGCGAGCGAAGGACGCATCGGCTGTAGTACATATCTATTCTTCAAAAGGAGTGGAGCAGAACGTACACAGAACCATCGGAACAGATGGCCAAGTGATTCTTGATTTGACGGGGCTGATGCCCGATGTCTATGTAATTGTCGTTGGTGACGAAACCCACAAAATTCGAAAGAAATGAAACGGTTGCTGTATCTGATGAGTGCATGGGTCTTTGCCATAGGACTCCATGCCCAGAGCGACGAAGAGCAGGTGCTGGTCTTCCGCCATTCGGGCGAGGTCAACCTGTTCTATGCCTCCCAACTTGACCGCATCGAACTGTCTGCCTACGATGCCGACAGTGTCCTGCACGACGAGGTGGTTTCTCAAGTGTTCTATGCCGACGACACCACGATGGTGGTGCCCATCGCCGAGATAGATAGCGTGGCGTTCGGCAGCCGCAACGCCATCGAGATGCGCCCCAACGTGAAGGAGATGACCGCCGAGACCGATCTCCCATGGATTCTCCGCTTCGACGGCGAAGCCATCTACTATCGCCTCAACACCCCTGCCAACATCCTACCCAAAGTGGGCCAACGCCTCTTCTACGGTTTGGATGGCGACACCTCCGAAGCCGTCATCTTCCCCTACGGCCTGACCGCCAAAGCCACCGCCGTGACCACGCTGGCCGACGAAATCCGCGTGGACATTGAGAATGTGGAACTGAACGAGATTTTCAGCAAGTTCTTCTACGCAGGTCCGATATATGAGGAGAAGATGGTTGAAGTGAATGGAAGAAAAGCATCCGCCATGCGGAAAGCCGAAGAAGAAACACATGAATTCCAATGGGATGGAATGACTTTGAATGCAAAGATTCCATTAGGGAAGCACGGAGAACTCACACCTGGTACAAAATTGAGTGCGAAGGGGCAAGCCGTGATACAGCCTCTGCGATTTTACACACACACTGATATTGATGTATCAATTGATCTGGGAGTTGATTTCAAAATCTATGCTCGAGATAAGGATTCAATAAGTGTCAATACATTCCATGATAATTATACTCCTTTTGCAACTTTGTATAATGTGATTAACTTTGGGGTTGCCGCAGGGCTTTTTATTGACGCAAAGGCTGAAATGGCTTTAGAAATGGGGGCTCATAGAACTTTCCTGAGAAGAGTGAGCATCACCCGCACATTCGATGATGTAGATGTCAAATTCGCTGAAGTTCCTGGAGAAGAAGGAGTGAAAGACACGTTTCATGCCGAAGTCATGTTAGATGGAACTATCTATTTGGGTGCAATCATGGGACTTGAGGTTACTTTTGTAGGGAAAGTATTGGGAGCACGTGCAAATATTAAATACGGTCCCGAATTCGAAGCAAAGGTAAGCGGGAAACTACTGTCCGATATGCATGAATACTCCCCAGAATCGTATGGCCTGTGTGCGTTTACAGAAAGAAACAAGTTTACATTGGATGGAGACCTTGTTTATCGCAGACCTTGGAGAAAGGAATCTCTTGAGATGAAGAATCTTTTTTCCATTGAGGCTTATGGACAGGAACACACTATAGACTTATTGCCTCAATATGAAGAGACTCGTGGCGTAGAAGCAAGCACCCAAACAACAACAGATGTCACGGTTTCCACTAAAGTAGAAAATAAAATTCCACATGAATTGGAGACAGGCTTCATTCTTCTTGACAAGGATGACAACATTATCGACAGTATATTTGTGGAAGACTTGATTCAGCCAGACACGACGATGGTACAAGGTTTTGAAGCCTCGTTTGAACTACCCAAACGGACTAACCCGGACACAAATCCGTTACGTGTGAGCCCAATCTTCCACTACGCAGGTTATACTATCGCCTATAAAGATGTTAATGTACTGCACGACAGTCACATCATGCCCATCACGGCATACGGGACAAATGGTGTAGCCACGTACATCTCGGGTGCCTCTGTAGTAGGCACGGCAAAAGTTGATAGTATGACCTACCATATTGGCAACTACTTGCCGATACCGCAACGAGATTCAGTATTCTTCCCAGACGGTGGCTATGAGTCGAAAACACCAGGCAAGGTTATTGATGAAGAAAAAACGGAGAATCTGTTCGGTACATGGACTGGTGAAGTAGATGGCGATATGGTGACGTTCACGTTCAACAATGACGATAACCAAACAGGCACTTATATTGTCGGTGGCAAAGAACGGTCCTTCACTTACAAACTCAATACTCCCCAAAGTGGTGATGTGAGTCTTCTTTTTGACGACCAGACCGTTTTCATGTTCACCATTGTGTCTGTGAGTGATACAACACTTGTCATACATAAAAAGGGAAAGAGCCAACAATACACGATGAACAAGCGGTATTAAAATCAGGGCTGTTTATCTCTATTCTACAAAACCGTACCCCTCGGGTACGCTGTGGTGTACCCCTCGGGTACGGCACGGCGAACCCGAGGGGTACGATTTGTTAATCATTGAAGCATCTATGCAGAAATTGGGGAAGAAGTGTTTGCAAGTGGCTTAATATGATCCACTTGCAAAAAGGTATTGACTTTGGCGAAAAAATGTTGTATCTTTGCAGCGTAAAAACAGAAGAAAAAGAGTGTTGAAAGTATTAGTTAACCTTCGATATTAACCCACAAAAAAGTTTTATAACTATGAGTATCGCTTACCGTAAAGTGAAGAGACAAGTCATCAACCCCGACCACACGACCCATGAGGCATGGCTGATGCAACAGGTGTGCCCTACGCCTGTATCATTCGAGGATTTTGTGAAAGAGTGCATGATGTCGCAAGGCGTGGCACAAGCACAAGTGAAAGGCATTGCCTGTGCCATGTCTGACCGATTGCGGCACTATTTGAGTTTGGGACACAGCGTACAGATTGGCGGCATTGGCACGTTGAGACCTGTTTTTAATGCAACAAGTGCCGAATCGGCTGAACAACTCAGTGCCAAGTGCATACACTCCGTGAAAGTGCGTTTTTATCCCCACAAGGAATTTCAAGAAACGCTGAAAAAGATGGAGTTTGAGGATGTGGAGATGCTGGATGAAGAAGAGTGAAAAAATAAAGTGAAAAGTGAAAAATTTGCTACCGCACTTGTTAGTCATTCTTGTTGGCTTACTGCTGCGGCAGCAAATTTTTCACTTTTCACTCTTCACTTTATTTTTAATTTTCTATTTCTTGATAATCAACTTATCACTTCCTGCTGCCTTGAAACTCATGTCGAGCCCTTTGACCGAGTGGGTCAAGGCACCGAAGGAGATGAAATCGACACCGGCTTTGGCATAGGGAATCATGGTGTCGAAGGTGATGCCGCCTGAAGATTCGGTTTCGGCACGACCAGCCACGAGTTTGACCGCCTTTTCGGTGTCTTCGGGTGTGAAGTTGTCGAACATGATTCGGTCGCAACCTTCGGCAAGGGCTTCCTCGAGTTCCTTGAAGTTACGCACCTCACACTCAATTTTCAGGTCTTTCCCGTGGTCCTTGCAGTACTGCTTGGCACGTGAGATGGCATTATGCACACCACCGCAGAAGTCAATGTGATTGTCTTTCAGCAGAATCATGTCGAAGAGACCGATGCGGTGGTTCATGCCGCCACCAATCTTCACGGCTTCCTTCTCCAGCATACGCATACCAGGGGTGGTCTTGCGGGTGTCGAGCACACGGGTCTTGGTGCCAGCATCGATGAGGGCTTGCTGATACTTGTGGGTCATGGTGGCGATGCCGCTCATGCGCTGAAGGATGTTGAGCATGAGGCGTTCGGTCTGCAAAAGGCTTTGTTCCTTGCCCTTCACGGACATGACGATATCGCCAGGACGGACATGGGCACCATCCTCAACATAGACCTCAACCTGCATGGTGGGATCGAAGCGACGGAACACTTCCTTGGCGATTTCCACACCAGCAAAGATGCCCTCCTCCTTGATGAGGAGCTTGCTCTCGCCATAGGCATCAGCAGGGATGCAACAGAGTGTGGTATGGTCGCCGTCGCCGATGTCTTCTGCAAAGGCGAGGTCGATAAGTCTATCGTTTAGTTCTGAGACGCTTAACATAATCGGAAGGCTTTTTACTATTGTCAAAATACCATGCCAATCCAACCTTCACACCTGCCTTGGTGTAGTCAGAGAAATTGTTCGTTGATATGTCACAATAGAGGGATGGCTCGATGGTGAGATGGCGATTGAGGAAGAAGCAGTAGCCAAGCTCGGGGGTGACCATCAAATCGTTGTAGCTGGGTGCCCCGTGCACATACTTGACACCAGCCTGAATGAAGAGTCCGTTCTGCTCGATGAGATATCGACACTTCATTCCTGCATAGAGCTTCTGCAAATCCTTGTCGCGATAGTCAAAACCCACTTCTGTAATCAGCATCCATGCCTCTTCGAACATATATCCTCCGTTGATGCCGAGGTTGATGCCAAGCTTTTCGTGCTTGTTGTAGGAAAGCCCTGCCGCATTGGTGGTTGCTCCCAGATAGTACTTGCCTTTCTCAAACTGTGCAAACGCACTGCTAATGCCCACTACGGCAAAAAGAAGTGTAAAGATAGCTTTTTTCATATTACGACTGTTTTTTAAGTTGTTCCTGACGATAGCGTGCCCATGCCAAGGCACCACAAATCAAGGCATATCCAATGATGTGCGGCAGGTAGTTGACCCATGTGTTCCATGTCACACCGTTGTAGATGTAAAAGCCCAGACCTACCACAAAAAAGGCCAATGGCTGCCAAACATATATCTTCATCTATTTCGTGTCTTTGCAATTCCTCTTGCCCACAAGATGTACCACACGAGTGCACCCACCGTTACTGCACCACCGATGGAGTATGCCACGACATGATTGAGTTGGAACCCTTCTGGGGCAATCATGATGTAGGTAGAACATATCAGGGTCATCCACAGTGACGGCACCAATGCGATGAGGTAAGCATAGCGCTTTGTACCTTCTGCAACACTCCGTTTCGTGAGCCATACTGTAATGGTCCACAACGTGATGACTGCCAAGGTCTGGTTGAACCAAGCAAAATAACGCCACAAGATGTCGAAATTGATGAACATCAGCACGATGCTCACCACGAAGAGCGGTACTGAAAGCAGCAGACGCTTATATATTTTATCCTGTTTGTAGTGCATGAAATCGGCTGCAATCAATCGTGCGCTACGGAACGCTGTGTCACCGCTCGTCACCGGAGCGGCCACCACACCCAGCACTGCCAGTACTGCACCCACCGAACCAAGCCATGTCGAACAAACCTTATTCACCAGCACAGCCGGGTTAGGTCCTGACGTGCCACCATTCGTCATGATGGCCCACAGTTTCTCATACGGAGGTTCCTCACCTGTCATACCAAACTGTGTCACATCAAAACTGCTGGCAAAGGCAATCGCTGCAGCCGCCCATATCAGTGCCACCAAACCTTCTGTTATCATGGCTCCATAGAAGATGGGACGACCATACTTCTCGTTCTGCAAACAACGTGCCATCATGGGGCTTTGTGTTCCATGGAAACCTGACACGGCACCACAGGCTATCGTGATGCACAACCCTGGGAATATCGGAATCGAACTCGTCGGATGATGGTTGCTGAACGCCTCTGTAATTTCAGGCATCTCACTGCTATAGGCAAAGATGCCATACATCATGCCCAACGCCATGATGAGCAATGCCATTCCGAAGAGAGGGTAAATTTTGCCTATCAGTTTGTCTATCGGCAACAGGGTCGCACATATATAATATATAAAGATGAGCACCACCCACGTAAGGCTTTGTCCGAACCATGTATCGCCGCCAACCATATTCGCCAACAGACCCGCAGGAGTCGTAACAAACACAGCACCTACCAGCACCATCAGCACCAGCGAGAGGACTCTCAGTGCCATACGCGCACCCGTGCCCAACTCGTCACCCACTATCTCTGGCAGACTTGCTCCATTCTTGCGGAGGCTAATCATACCCGACATATAGTCGTGCACCGCACCTCCAAAGATGCAACCCAACACAATCCAAAGATAGGCCGCAGGACCAAACAGCACGCCCAAGATGGCGCCGAAGATGGGTCCCGTTCCGGCAATGTTCAGGAACTGAATCAAGAAAACCTTCCATGTCGGCAGCGGAATATAGTCCACCCCATCCTGAGAAACAAAACACGGTGTCTTTCGTTGGGGGTCGGCACCAAAAACCCAATTCACCAAGGCTCCATAGAGGAAATAACCCAGTACAAGGAGCAGGAAAGAAACAATAAAAGTAAACATTTTAATTTATATTTTTACAAATTGAGAGCAAAAGTACGGAATAATCCTTACCTTTGCAAAAAAAATTAATGAGAATAATGACTAATCGATATAAAGCATCTATTTTGGGGGCGTTTTTGAGTCTTGTGATTACAACTCTTTGGTCACAGAATGACACATTTTCACGCACCGAATATCTCTACGAGAAAGTACACCCTCTCCGCGAAACTCGTGCCGTCTGGCTCACCACTATCAATGGACTCGACTGGCCACGCACCAAAGCAACTGATGCCGCCAGCCGCGAACGTCAGAAGCAGGAACTCATCAAAATTCTTGACAACTACAAACGTGCCAACATCAACACGGTCATTTTCCAGACACGTGTCCGTGCCGCCGTTCTTTATCCATCCAAGATTGAACCTTGGGAACTCTCACTGACAGGCAAGGCTGGCATGAATCCGGGGTACGACCCTTTGGCTTTCTGTATCGAAGAGTGCCATAAGCGAGGCATGGAACTACACACATGGGTGGTGTGCATCCCCATTGGCACCAAGGAACGACAAAGCGGCTACGGCTCAGCATCCATCGTCAAGCAACACAAAGAATTGGTGAAGACAGCCAAGGGAGGCGAGATGTTCATGATACCTGGCAAGCCCGAAACTGCCGACTACATCGCCAACATCTGTCGAGAGATTGTCGAAAACTACGATGTAGATGGTATCTCGCTCGACTACATCCGTTATCCTGAATTCATCTTCAACTTCTCCGATGACGAACTCTACCCACGTGCTTCAAGTTTATCGAAAGCCGATTGGCGACGTGAAAACATCACACGCATCGTCCGTCGTGTACACGATGTGGTGAAGCCCATCAAGCCGTGGGTGAAGCTCAGCAGTTCGCCTATCGGCAAATACGCCGACACCCATCGATACAGTGCTGGCGGCTGGAATGGCTACAATGCTGTATGGCAAGACCCCATACTTTGGCTGAAGGAAGACCTGCAAGACCTCCTCTTCCCCATGATGTACTTCACGGGCAACAACTACTACCCCTTCCTCTTCCAGTGGCTTGAGAACTCTCATGGGCATCCCATTGTACCTGGACTTGGCATCTACTTCCTCGACCCTCGCGAAGGCAGATGGACCCTCAATGAAGTGCGTGCCGAGATGCACACAGCACGCAACAGCGGCATCGGCGGCATCGCCTTCTATCGCGGCGAGTTCCTCACCAAAAACTACAAGGGCATCTACGACACTACTTGTGACGAGTTCTTCCCCTATCCAGCCCTCACTGCCCGCATGACATGGATGGGCGACACCCTTGCACCCGCTGCCCCCACCTCTATTCAATACGAAAACGGAACGCTCCATTGGCAAGCCCCCCAGCCACAACCTGCCCCCCAGCCCTCAGAGGGAGAGGGGACGGGAAGCATGGAGGGCTTACACAACGTTGCCACAATAGCCCCTAACGACAAAGACTGTGTTAACCCTCCTTCTTCAAGGGTCGGGGGTCTTCTCTATAATATCTACGGCTCTAACACCTATCCTGTTGACATCACCCAAGCCGAGAATCTCCTGGCAGCCCGTGTCTGCGACACCCAATGGCAACTCAATGCACGTGCCCAGAAAGTGCGTCACTATGCCGTGACTGCCATTGACCGCTTCGGCAACGAAAGCCCTGCTCTCCAGGAAGTGAAACCCACCTTTGAACTACCTCAACACATCAATGTGCCAAGACTTATCAACCGAGGGAACAGCGGGAGCTATCATGCTCACACGAATAGCCGAGTAGTGACCAAGGAAGGAAGAGCCAATCGAGACTTGAAACGCACCACTAAAACCTCCAAGGGCAAGAAAAAGAAGAAAAAGTAACCATCGTAGTAATAGAACGTTTCAATGTTCCCAAGCCCCATTCTCAGATAGCCACAATAGCCCTTCCAAAACACCAATGTTTATATCGTGCACGATTTATTGTTAAACATCCTTAAAATTTTCATTAAATCGCTTGCGATATAAATAAATCTTCTTACCTTTGCATCGCAAACGATAAAAACATAGAAAAGTATGAAAAGGATTTATGATTTCAAAGCTCTGACGAGCAAAGGTAAGGAACTGGATTTCGCCCAGTTCGAAGGTAAGGTATTGTTGATTGTGAACACAGCCAGTAAGTGCGGTTTCACCCCTCAGTTCGCTGGGCTGGAGGAACTAAACCAGAAGTATAAGGACAAGGGACTGGTCATCATCGGCTTCCCCTGCAACCAGTTCAAGGAGCAAGACCCTGGCACTGATGGTCAGATTGAGGAGTTCTGCCAGCTGAACTACGGTGTGACCTTCCAGATTATGAAGAAGACCGACGTGAACGGTCCTGCTGCAGAGCCTATTTTCGAGTATCTGAAGACACAGGCTCCCACCGAGGAGTATAACGGCCTGAAGGCTAAAGCAGCCAAGGCTCTGTTCAAGACCATCAGCAACAGCGTGGAGAAGGACAGCGACATCAAGTGGAACTTCACCAAGTTTCTCATCTCGAAGGACGGCGAGACCATCAAACGATATGCTCCCACTACAGAGCCGAAGGACTTTGAGAAAGATGTTGAAGCTATGCTTTAGAAGTGAAAAGTAAAAAAATAATTACTTCCGCAATAGATTGTGCACACAGAGTTACAACTTGACAATCAGGTTTGCTTCCGTCTCTATACGGCAACACGATTGATTACACAGGCTTACACGCCGATATTGACAGCACTGGGAATCACCTATCCGCAGTACCTCGTGTTGATGGTGCTTTGGGAAAAGGACAACCAGCCTGTTAACGACATAGCCCATCGCCTACTTTTGGAGACAAACACCGTCACTCCCCTGCTTCAGCGCATGGAGAAGCTCGGTATCGTCAGCCGCAGAAAGGGGGAGCAGGACAAACGTCAGCAAATTGTCAGCCTGACCCCCAAAGGCAAGGAATTGGAAGAAGAAGCTTTCGCTCAGATTCCTTCTGGCATGGGCGAAAAACTTTCAGCCTGTCCGCTGAAGTTCGAAGACTACCAGCGTCTGGCTCAAGAACTTGATTCGATTATAAAAACATTAAAGAAATAGTATCAGTTCACAAAATATCAATAATCATCTAAAACAAAACAAAATCATGGAAACCAAGAAATCTATTGAAGCATTACAGTTTTTCGTAACCCATCTGGCAGAAGGTGCCATCGTTCACAAGCAGCAGGGCATGATTTTCAAGTCGAAAGGCTTTACTAAGCTCGGCCAGAAGTACATCAATCACTTCAATGAGGAGATGGAATGGGTAGAGAAGTTCACAGAGCGCATCCTTGACCTTGGCGCAGATGTCAAGTTCGAGGGTATGAAGAACCGCGACCTCATCAATGACCCCATCGAGTATGTCAAGGCTGACCTCGCCATCCAGCAGCCTGGTGTTGAGATGCTGATGAAGTGCATGGAGGGCGTAAAGGACGACCCCACCACCTACGACCTGCTGAAGGCCTACCTGAAGGACGAGGAGGAAGACCTCTACTGGAGCCAGGGCGCATTAGATATGATTGACTGTATCGGTGCCCAGAACTGGCTGTTCACACAAGTATAACTGATCTTTTAACTATAACTAATAATTCGAGTTAATATGAAAGAACAGATATTACAGGCCATGCGCGAGGCAGGTGAACCTCTGAACGCCGGTAAGGTGGCAGAGTTGACCGGTCTCGACCGCAAAATAGTAGACAAGGCTTTCGCCGAACTGAAGAAGGAGGGTGCTATCGTATCGCCCGTGCGTTGCAAATGGGAACCCGCTAAATAACCTATGGTCTTAGTTATCGGCTTGCTCATTCCCCTTTGGGGAACAATGCTTGGAGCGGCATTTGTCTTTCTGATGAAGGACGAAATGTCGCTCCGTGTACAAAAAACGTTGCTCGGTTTTGCTTCGGGGGTGATGGTAGCGGCATCAGTATGGTCGCTGCTGATTCCGTCGATGGAGATGGTAGCAGACAGCGGACGGTGGTCGGTAGTGCCTGCTGCCGTGGGATTCCTGTTGGGTATAGGCTTCTTGCTGATGATAGACGAACTGACTCCTCACCTGCATATAGGCACCGACAAGCCCGAAGGTCCGCGGTCGCATCTGTCTCGGACTGCCATGCTTGCCCTTGCCGTCACCATCCATAACCTGCCTGAAGGCATGGCTGTAGGTGTGGTCTTTGCAGGAGCAGAGAGCGGCATCTCGAACATTTCACTGGCAAGTGCAATTGCCGTCTCTCTGGGTATAGCTATTCAGAATATCCCAGAGGGAGCCATCATCTCTATGCC
The DNA here is from genome assembly GCA_017448825.1 of Bacteroidaceae bacterium. GTDB lineage: Bacteria > Bacteroidota > Bacteroidia > Bacteroidales > Bacteroidaceae > Minthosoma. Next base: position 36,564 of record JAFSKR010000043.1, on the reverse strand, counting down.
CATGCGTGCGGCGGGCAACAGCAAATGGAAGTCATTCATCATCGGTTCGCTCAGCGGTGCCGTCGAACCTATAGGAGCTTTGGCCGTCTTGCTGTTGGCCTCGCTACTGATGCCTGTTCTTCCGTATATGTTGGCCTTTGCTGCAGGAGCCATGTTCTATGTGGTGGTCGAGGAGTTGATACCAGAGGCCAGTAAGGACGAGCATTCAAACCTCAGCACCATTGGCTTTGCCGTCGGCTTCGTCCTGATGATGGTGCTCGACGTAGTGATGGGATAATTGTTAATGGTAAATCAAGGTTATTATGGAAGAAAAAGAAAAATTAGACTTGGCAGACTACATGAGCGGCAGTATCCACAACATCATGGCCAAGGCTTACAAGAATGTACTGTCCAATCCCCGTGAAGCGAAATTCGCCTTCCACATGCAGCAACTGTTCTCCAAATCGGAGAAATTGCGAAAGAAGGTGAAGGAGCAGGAGGGGTTGGACGTGCCGCCGTTCCTTATCAGCAGCATCTCCACCACATGCAATCTGCATTGCAAAGGATGCTATGCCCGTAGCAACGGTATCGCCGAAGATGATGAAACCGACAGAAAAAGGACACTCACTCCAGAACAATGGCGCAACATCTTCACAGAAGCCGCCTCGATGGGTATCAACTTCTCGTTGCTGGCTGGTGGGGAACCGATGATGCGGCGTGACATACTGGAGGCAGTCAGCGATGTGAAGGATATGATTTTCCCCATTTTCACCAATGGCACGCTGATAGGCCCCGCTTACATAGAGTTCCTGCGCAGTCGACTGAACCTCATACCCATCATCAGCATTGAGGGAACCGCTATGGGGACTGACAAACGGCGTGGGCAAGGCGTGTTCCGTCGCGCCATGCAGTCAATGGAACTGCTGAAACAGGAAGATCTGTTCTTCGGCACCAGCATCACCGTGACGACAGAGAACCTACAGATGGTTACATCCCGTGACTTCATCGACCAGTTGCGGTCTTATGGCTGCAAGATAGTGTTCTTCATAGAGTATGTGCCTACGGAACCGGGCACAGAGCATCTGGCATTCACAGATGAACACGTCCAACAGATGGAAGAGTTGCTCGAAGAACGGCGTCGGGACTATGCCGACATCATCTTCCTCTCTTTCCCAGGCGACGAGAAAGCACTCGGTGGCTGTCTGGCATCAGGACGTGGATTCTTCCACATTGGTCCTGATGGTTCTGCCGAACCATGTCCGTTCTCACCCTTCAGCGATAGCAATGTGGCGGGAATGGGAGTACGAAAGGCGTTGCAGTCGCTCCTCTTCCGCAAGATTCGTGCCGCCCGTGCCCTCGGATGGGAACATACAGGTGGTTGCACCCTGTTCGAGCATCGTGAAGAAATAGAAAAAATGGTAATATAAAAACTAATTACAACAATGGCAATAGCAATAAGGTATTACAGCAAGTTCGGCCATAGTGCCAAGATGGCCGAGACAGTAAGTGAGGTGACTGGTGTTAAGCCAGAAACAACCGATGTTCCCATCAGCGAGCCTGTAGATGTGCTCTATCTGGGTTCTGGTGTCTTCCTTGGCAAGATTAGCAGCGATATGACTCGTTTCATTCGCAGTCTGACTCCCGATAAGGTGAAGCAGGTGGTTTGTTTCGGTTCGTGTGCCATCATCAAGTCTCCCGTTCCGCAGATGCGCAGCCTGCTCGAAGCACAAGGCATCACCGTCTCAGAAAAGGAGTTCACTTGCAAAGGTTCAATGGGACCACTCCATGCTGGACATCCTGACCAACAGGACATGGACAACCTTCGCAAGTTTATTCAATCGACCCTATAATTTATTCATAACACAAAATCTCACAACATGAATAAATTATTTTTAACGGGTACCCTTGCTGCACTACTCGCCTTTACAAGCTGCTACAAACAGCAGGAATCGAAAGTCACCTCTTTTGATGACGTGCTCACCTCCAGAAGAAGTGTCCGTAGCTATGACGCTTCGAAAAAGATTTCCGAGGCTGAAGTTCGCGAACTCTTAACAGCCACACAAGAGGCACCTTCTTGGGCCAATCAGCAACCCACCAAATACTATGTAGCCATCAGTGAAGAGAAACTGGCGGCTGTACAGAATTTGGTGGGAGCCAACAAGGAGAGAATCGCCGATGCCCCAGTTCTGATTGTCTCTACCTTCGAGAGAGGCAAATCTGGATTCTTCCAAGGGAATCAAACCAATGAAGTGGGCGACGGTTGGGGAGCCTACGACAATGGCCTGAGCAACTGCTATCTGATTATGAAGGCAAGAGCAATGGGATTCGACACGTTGATTATGGGTATGCGTGACGCAGATGGTTTGAGGGCACTTTTCAGCATTCCTGAAAACGAAACCATCATGGCTGTCATCTCTTTAGGCTACAGAGCCGAAGAGCCGAATCGTCCAGACAGAAGACCTTTAGATGATATCGTGAGATTCTTCTAACGGTATCTTTCAGCCATCACAGGCAACTGGCAATCTGCTCTTTTCCACTAAAAACAGTGGAAGGAGGGTGGAAAATGAAGACCTAATTAATTGATTTTGAACAGAAGAAGGTGGAAAAAGATTTTTCCACTTCTTTTTTTGTGGGTATACGATTTTCACCGTACCTTTGCAGCAGAAAACTAAAAAAAGAAACCTCAACATGAAACGTAGAACTATTTTCAAAGTTCCTGTGTGTGTCACTGTCGTAATGGGGCTTGCCTACCTTTCGAGCTGCACAAAGAAAGATTTGTCTATGGCTGAAGGGATGGCTTTCATACATCCCGATAGTGCGACCCGCTATCTGGCAGCAGCCAACACGAACTACATGAACAAAGCTGACCGCGCCCTGTACACGCTCACACGAGCATTGATTCTGGAGGAAAAATGGCAGTGTGCTCATGCCGACACGGCGGTGTATCTGCATGATACGGAGGAGACATGGGAGTTCAAGCGAACGATTGATTTGAAAAAGGGAGAACTTGACGAAGAACTGGACAGCATGATAGCAGACTCGTCGCTCTTGCGCACGTACTATTATTATAAAGAGCGGAGTCTCGACGGTGTGACGGACAACGAGGAAGATTTGCGTCGGTTTGGCCGCATCTGCTATGTGCTGAGCCGCCACTATGAAGACAATGACTCGCTGTTGCAACCCGATCCACTTCTCCTCCTCGCTATCCATTGCGCCGAGGCATGTGGCGACGACGAACTGGCTTATCGCGCCTATCTACAGTTGGGAAGACACTTGCAACATCCCCACGCACCCGCTGCCAACAACGAGGCGTACTGGTGTATCAGGCAGGCTCTGACCCACTTCGACCGATGCCGCGACAAGGTGGAGTGGCTGCTCAATATCGTGAATGACTATGGGTTTGCCTATTTGTCTTGGCTGCCGCTCAATCCGCGCAACTTCCCCACGTTGGTGCATGCCGCGAACATTGTCTATCAAAAAGGGGAGGTGTCTGAGGCTGTGTGCGACTCGGTGATGGCACTCATCGACAGCGTGGAGCGGGCACCTGTGCTCCCTTTCTCTTCCCACACCCAATTCCAGTCCCTATACGACGGGAAAACAATGGTGAGGGAACTCGGTGTGCCGAAGGGGCTGTTCGAGGATGCCGAGCATACATACGAGGAAAAGGTGAAAGCGGGAACGGTTTCATCGGTGGAGAGCAAGCAACAGAAATATGAGGAGGACATACAACGCGGCATGAACCACCTGGGGGTGCAGACACGCACCTACCTGTCTGCCGGCTATGCGCGCAAGGCTGCCCTGTTGCAAGAGCGGCTGCTGTGGGCGGTCATCGGTTGTCTGGGTATGGCGGTGCTTGTCCTCCTGCTGTTTGTGCGGATTTGGCATGAGAAGGTGAAACGGAGGCACAAGGAGGAGCAGTTGGCACAAGAACAAGCCGTGAAACAACTTTCGGCACAACTGCAACAGAAAGAGACGCTCATCGCCGCCCTGCGCGGACACATCATCGACAAGAGCGAAATTCTCGAAATGCTGGAACCCACAGCCGGGAAGCGCACCATCATCAATGCCCGCAACTGGCGAGAGATTGAGGCAACGCTCGACACGGCGGACAACCAGTTTGTGAGCCGACTGCGGGCGGAGCACCCATCCTTCAGCGAGGACGACATCCGACTGTGCATGCTCACCCGCTTGAAACTCAACAACACAGCCCTCTCTGCCATTTATGCCATCTCCATCTCTGCCGTGCAACACCGCAAGCAGAAACTGAAGAAAGAGGGGTTTGGGGTCAACGACCCAACGGTGACGCTTGACCAAGTGATTGAAAATTACTAACCCTTAAAAAACCACATCTTTATGAAAATCAAAACGTTTCGATGCGGAACTCTCCGCATCCTGCTGATGCTATGCCTTTTTGCAAGCATCGCAACCCTACAAGCCAACGTCATCCGCGGCCGTGTGGTCGATGCCGAGACAGGTGAACCACTGGAAGGCGCGCAAGTGAGTGTGAGCGAAGCATTTGGGACAAGTACCTTTTGGACGAAGAAGGAAACCGACTCGCTCGGCTATTTCCACTATCGCTGTGGCGACATGGGACGGCTGACCTTCACCGCCAAGTACTTCGGGTACCATGACGGAACAGAAAAGACGATTGGCCTGGAGGGCAATGACACCATCCGACTGAAGGACATCCGCCTGAAGCCCTCTCCGCTACTGCTGAAAGAGGTGAAGGTGAGTGCACGGAAACGGCGGTTCTACATGCGTGGCGACACGGTGGTGTTCAACCCCGAAGCCTTCAACATGGAGGAAGGGGCGCGACTCTCGGAACTCATCGAGAAACTGCCGGGCGTAAGCATCAAGGAGGGGCAACTGCTCTGGAACGGCGAACCGCTCAAACTGATGATGAACGGCAGAGAGGTGTTCAGTAGGGACATGCTGATGCACCACCTGCCTGTGGAGGCGGTGGAGAACATCAAGGCATACGACCAGAAGAGTGAGCTGGCAGAGCGGACGGGTGTGAAAGACGGCAAGGAGGAGCACGTGCTGGATGTGAGCATCAAGCCCTCGTGGATGGACAAGATGTATGGCGAGGTGATGGGAACAGGGTATTCGAGCGGGCACTATGCCGCAGTATTGGATGCCTTGCGGCTGAGCGACTCCGACCCGCTGCTGGTGTTCGGACGAGTGGCGAACGAGCCTGCGGAAATGAAATATAGAACCATGAACTCGACCAGCAGCACTTGGGGTGGCGAACCCGTGAAGCAGCAGATGGCATCGGTGGGGTATCAGCACTCGTGGAAGACAACGGGCGAGGAACTGCGCCACAACTACTGGAACATCACGGCAAGCCCCAACCACACCGACCGCAGCAAGGACAGTTGGGAGAATACGCAGACGTTCCTGCCTGGCACGACACCCACCGAGAGCCGCACCACCAGCCACACGTATCGGCATGCCCTGAACGTGCCTCTCCACTCCTGCTCTTACCGCTACTTCAAGAAGTACACACTAAGACTGGAGGGCGAACTGAAGTATGAAGAGGGACGGAAGGAGAACGAGCAGCAACAAACTCTCTCCGAAAAGGCAGAGGATGGTCTCATGACGGTGAACTCCTCCACCTATCACGCCTCCAACCGCACCAAAGGCATCACTGCCAATGGAGATGTCTCGCTGACACGTCATATCAAAAATGGAGCCGCTTCGACTGGCATCAACCTGAACTTCAGCCAAAAGAGCGACAAGGGGACCTCGGAGGGAAACTATCACTACTACACCCCCACCCCACTGAGCACACTTGACACACAAAACTACGACACCGACATGCGGAACTTCTCTGCCACGTGGAACGCGGGGCTCTCGAAAGGATTGGGAGAAAACGTGTTCATGGGCACACGTTTCTCCACCACCTACAGGCACAACTCCCACGACGAAGAACGACAAAGAGATAACACCCCCGACCTCGCCAACAGCCTCAACAGCCGCACCAATACATGGGAAAACACGCTTTCAGCGAGTGCCACCCTCACGCTGGGGACATTCTCGTTAAGTCCTAACGTTGCCCTCTCCCATCAGCACGAACACCTTGACTACCAACGTGCCGCACTCGACACCGTGGCGCGACGGAACCTGCTGCTGATTCAGCCCAACATGGAGATGAAATACAAACTGGGAAAGCAGATGACGCTGAAAGGCTCGTTGGGGTACAACACCACTCCAGCCAACCTGTTGGATTGCATCGATTATGTGGATGACACCAATCCGCTCTACATCCGTTCGGGCAACTCACAGCTAAAGAACAGCCACAGGCTTCATGCCAATATCAAGTACAACATGCTGCTCGCCCACGCCAATCAAGCCCTGAGTTTTTCGGCGGAATTCCAGAAGCAGCACGACCCCATCGCCCCTGTGCTGCACTACAACTCGCAGACAGGTGTGTATCACGCCACCCAGCAGAACGTGAAGGGCGGCAACACGTGGCACATCGGCCTCGACTACGAACGCAGCATCGGCAAGCACCTCACGTGGCGGCACAAACTCTCGGAACTGCTGGGCAGAAGTTACGGTGTGCTGACCTTGGTGGATGAAGCCACAGAGACAACCTACAATCGGCAAAGCCAATCAGCGTTTTCCTACACGACGGAGATGGGATGGAGCATGAAGGCTTGGACGGTGAACTTCTCCAACACCTTCAACTGGACGAACTTCACCTACAGCGACCCCACGCAGCAAGGACAAGACATCTTCCACAACGAGACGGAGCTCAACCTTCGCTACAAACTATCTCGCTGGACCTTCCACCTTCGCCCCAAACTCATCATCGACCGCGGACACATCGCCCCACAGATGAACACCGACCAGTTTCTGCTCAAAGCCTCCATCGCCTACACGTTCCTGCACAACCGCGCCACGCTGACGCTGGATGGCAAAGACCTCCTCAACCAAGTCAAACGCAACACCTACAGCATCACCGCCACCTCACGCACCGAAAGCGGCGAAAACTACCTCCACCGCTATGTGATGCTGAGTTTCAAATATAAATTCGACCCCAAAAAGAATGATTAAAGATCAGTTAAACAAGTGTACACATCCCTCGTGCCGTCAGCGATGATCGTGCGAGGGCTTTTTTTTATTCCCCTCATCGTCCCCATTGTGCAGAAGCCCGTTCTTCAAGGACGAAACGTAATCATCAGTCGTCCGTCATCCACCAGAGCCTGAAAACCATGCTCCCGTTCGGGAGTGAGAGCCACTGTGGCATGAGCGCCATACCGCTCGTGCAGCAACAGAGCGAGGATGCCCATGTTCATGCGGAAATTGATTTCGAGGCAAGGGTGGATGCTGCCGGAAGTCTTCAGCATATCTATGCCCACAGGACCATGATAGGCAGTTTGACCGAGATGCTCCTGATGATAAGCAAGCAGACGTTCAAGAAGCCCCCTATCCACCCCATTCACCCCTTCATCCCCGTCCTCAATACGCTCCAACAACTCCTCCTGACTCTCCACGTAATTATAGCCATACGCTCCGTGTTCGCCTGTCTCAAACACGGAATAACCCAAGAACTCCACCTGATGGTCTTCATGAACGAAAAACTCCATCGCAAAATCCAGCACCTTATCCTCGTAGAACCTGTCCACCACGAAGCCGCCCTGCGAAGAGAGAAAACCCTGCAAACGTTTCTGCGTATGTTCGTCAAGCGCGTCAGACACAAACACCCCACGCCCAGAGGATGACCAGGGGGACTTGAATATCCTCGCATGAGGTGCTCTCACCACCCCCAAACCGACGTGCCCCACGTCGGTTGACCGACGTGCCCCACGTCGGTTGACCGATGTGCCCCACGTCGGTTCAGGGGTTGCGAGCACATCCCATGAGAAGCATTGTCGGTCAACCCATCGCATCTCTTCCCCTACGAGTCTTGGGTCATTGAGCTTCACCAACAACCCTTTCACATATCCACACGCAAATTCCCTTGAGGAAAGCCTTCTCACCTCTTCCAGCCAGTCATCCGACGGCAACGCCTCGACAGCCACCCCCATCTGCCTGTACCGCTGTCTCGTCGCCAAGCTCCATCCCCACGGCCCGGCAAACCGCGTGTCCTCCCACACCCGTGCCAGCAACGCCAAATCCGCCTCCATCTGCTGGATGCGCTTGGGAGGCTGATACTGGCACACATGGGCAGCCAATGCCATATCGTTGGAACAATTAAAGATGCTGGGGAGTTTCATGAGAACAAAGGTAGGATGAAATGAACGAAAAACCAAATTTATTCCATAAAAACTTGCCCGCATCGGCAAAAAGCAGTATCTTTGTAGATGCAAATGAAGTGAAAACTTGCCGATAGAATATAGAATAACGATGGATTGTAGAAAAAAAATACATACCTTTGCACATTATTAACCGACTTACTATTCTTATCTTATGAACAAAAAGCTTTACTTCCTTGTCACATTGCTGATGGTTGTCGCCAGCCCCAGCGTGGCGGCTGAGGTGCCAGCACCTCAAAACATCTATGCAAGAGATATTCAATCGCTGAACGGCACATGGAACTACTTTGTCGATGTGCAGGAGCAAGGGTATTACGACTACAGGATGAACCCCATCAAGTGGGGCTACTTCGTCAACGCCAAGCCGAAAAGCCCGAGCGACCTGATTGAGTATGACTTCGACAAATCGCCGTCCATGCAGATTCCGAGCGATTGGAACACGGCTGACGAGAAACTGTTCTTCTACGAAGGGACGGTGTGGTTCCGCCGCCTGTTTGACTACCATAAGAAAGAGGGGAAGCGTGCCCTACTCTATTTCGGAGCCGTGAACTACGAAGCGATTGTCTTTGTGAACGGCAAGGAGATGGGCAAGCACGTGGGTGGCTTTACCCCGTTCTGCTATGACGTGACTGATGTGTTGCATGAGGGCGAGAACTTTGTGGTGGTGAAGGTGGATAACAAACGCCATGCAGACAACGTGCCCACCCGCATCTTCGACTGGTGGAACTACGGCGGCATCACCCGCGATGTGCTGCTGGTCAATGTGGAGGACACCTACATGGAAGACTACAAACTGCAACTCACGGACAAGACCTACAACAGCATCGACTTCTCCGTGCAGCTCAACAAGAAGGTGGCTGGCGAGAAGGTGACGCTGACCATTCCCGAACTGAAAGTGAAGAAGACGGTCATCACCGATGCTGAGGGAAAGGCCTCACTCACCATTTCTAAAGTGAAGCCTCTGCTTTGGTCACCAGAGACCCCAAAACTCTATGCCGTGCAACTGCAACACGGCTCGGAAACAATGAACGACGAGATAGGCTTCCGCACCATTGAGACCCGAGGCAAGCAACTGTTGTTGAACGGAAAGCCCATCTTCCTGCGTGGTGTGTGCGTGCACGAAGAAACTGCCTACACCAACCGCCGTGCCAACTGTGCCGCCGATGCCGACACACTCATTGCATGGGCTAAGTCGATGAACTGCAACTTCCTCCGGCTGGCACACTATCCCCACAACGAGCACGCCATCCGTGAGGCGGAACGTCAAGGCATGCTGCTGTGGGCAGAGATTCCCGTCTATTGGACCATCTCGTGGAGCAACCCCGACACCTACAACAACGCACACCGCCAACTGTCCGACCTCATCAGCCGCGACAAGAACCGTGCAGCAGTCATCATCTGGTCGATTGCCAACGAGACCCCTCACAGCGATGCCCGCGACAACTTCCTGAGCCGCCTTGCCACCTCGGCCAAAGAGCAAGACCCGACCCGTCTCATCAGTATGGCAATGGAGGTGCTTTCGGCTTCCAACTACGTGAACCGTCTGCAAGACAACATGAACCGGTACGTAGATGTCATCAGTTTCAACCAGTACGTCGGATGGTATCGCGACGTGAACGATGCCAAGAAGATGAAGTGGGAGATTCCCTACGACAAGCCTGTCATCATCAGCGAGTTTGGCGGTGGTGCCAAGGCAGGGCTGAACGGCACCCCCGAACAGCGATGGACAGAAGAGTTCCAGAAACGCCTCTATCAGGAGAACCTCGATATGCTTGACAAGATAGACGGTCTCTCAGGCACCTGTCCGTGGGTGCTCAAAGACTTCCGTTCCCCGCGTCGTCCCCTGCCCGAAATTCAAGACTACTTCAACCGCAAGGGACTCTTCTCCGACCAAGGCAAGCGCAAGAAAGCATTTTATGTGCTGAAAGAATGGTACGAAAAGAAAAAAATTGTACCTTTGCAGTAGATTTCAAGTTAAAACACCCCAAAACCATGAAATAGAACCTTTTCCACGGCACATCCAGCCGAATGAACAACACCATCCGTTCATACCGCTGCTTCGTGGCCAAAAACTTTTGGACTGACCGAAAGCCGAGGCTGTTTTTACAGCTCCTCTCAAAGGTTCGTTCTCAACGAAGACAACAAAAAATAGCAGATGATGACCACACAGACAATACAAAAAGTGATTGCCAACTACTTCAAAAACCAACCAGTCCTGAAGGCATGGCTCTTTGGTTCTTTCGCCCGTGGAGAGGAAAGACCTGACAGCGACGTGGATATTCTCGTCGTGCTTGACCACTCGCAACCCGTCGGTTTGAAGTTCTTCGGCATGTATGAAGACCTGAAGGAATTGCTACACCGCAACGTGGATTTAGTGACAGAGCCTTCGCTTTCCCCTTTTGCCCGCAAAAGTGTTGAACATGATAGACAACTGATTTATGAGAGAACAACTTAGAGACCGAGAACGTTTGGAACATATCCTTGCAGCCATCAATCGCGTCGTTCGCTATACAACAGGAAAAACTTACGAAGACTTGTTAGCCGACGACATGATGTATTATGCCGTCGTGAAAAATATTGAAATGATGGGTGAAGCCGCCAACATGCTCACGTCGGAATTTCAAGCCACCCATCCTGAAACCCCATGGAGGATGGTCAAGGGAATGCGCAACTATATCGTCCATGAATACTTCCAAATTGACAATACTGTCGTATGGGATGTTGTAACAAAGGAACTCCCTATACTCCATATGCAAATTGCCCAATACCTCGCAGAGACAAATTGGGATGAATGGGAAGAGAGGAAATAAAAAAATTATCAGAACAAATTATCGTCAATTATTGGTAATTATCGTTTTTCCAAAACGCCTTGGCGGTGAAGGAGTAAAAAAATCTTTATGAAGTAGCCTCATGCGCTACGACGTAAGATAAACGAAAATAGCCAATAATTAACGATAATTTGTTCCGATAATCAATGTTTTTTATGGAGACCAGCTTATAAATCATGATTTTTATGTATATTTGCAAACGGATATATAACCCCAATCACCTATTATGAATAAGAAATTACTATCTATCGCTTGGGCCGCAAGCTTCTTGTTGGCGACAGAAGCCGTCGCCCAAAGTGAAATCTATCCGCAGCATTTCGACCTCAGTGAGGTGACGCTCCTCAATGGCCCGATGAAGACCATGATGGAGACAAACGATGAACTGCTCTTGAAGTATGATGCCGACCGACTGATGACCCCATTCATCCGTCAGGCAGGACTCTCGAAAGATAAGAGTTCAAAGTACTACGGGTGGGAGACGAAACACCCCTCGTTCAGCAACTGGGGACTCTCCGACTGGAGCCTCGAAGGGCACGTAGGCGGACACTATGTCACAGCCCTGTCCCTTGCATACGCTGCCACCAACGATGCCGACATGAAGGCAAAGATGCTGGAACGCCTAAACTACTGCCTCGACATCATGAAAGATTGCCAAGATGCCTACCAGAACGACACGAAGGGCATGAAGGGCTTTATCGGCGGACAGCCCATCAACCAAATCTGGACAGGACTGTACGCCAAGGACTTGACCGAATTCCGCAAGTATGGCGGTTGGGTTCCTTTCTATTGTCAGCACAAGGTACTGGCGGGTCTTCGCGATGCTTACCTCTACACAGGCAGCAAACTGGCGAAGCAACTCTTTCAGGGGCTTGCCGACTGGAGCGTGAACGTGGTAAGCAAGCTGAGCGATGAGGAGATGCAACAGGTGTTGGGTTGGGAGCATGGCGGCATGAACGAGACGCTGGCAGATGCTTACAAAATCTTTGGCGACAAGAAGTATCTGGAGGGTGCCAAGAAGTACAGCCACCGCCAAATGATTGACGGCATGAAGACCTTCAACGCCACTTTCCTCGACGGTAAGCACGCCAATACGCAGGTGCCGAAGTACATCGGCTTCGAACGTGCTTGGCAGGAGGATAAGACCCTGGCCGATTACCGAAAGTCTGTGCTGAACTTCTGGAAAGATGTGGCAGAGAACCGCACTGTCTGCATCGGCGGCAACTCGGTGAGCGAGCACTTCCTGAACCATCAGAGTGGCGACCGCTACATCAACAACCTTGAAGGCCCCGAGTCGTGCAACTCGAACAATATGCTGAAACTCACCGAAGACCTCTTCGACGACACACACGATGCCCGATATGCCGACTTCTATGAGGCAACGATGTGGAACCACATCATGTCCACCCAAGACCCCGAGACAGGCGGTTACGTGTATTTCACCACTCTTCGCCCACAGGCTTACCGCATCTACTCGCAGGTGAACCAGGGGATGTGGTGCTGTGTGGGCACAGGCATGGAGAACCACAGTAAGTATGGGCACTTCATCTACACCCACAGCACGGGAAACGACACACTGTATGTGAATCTGTTCACCGCCAGCGAACTGAACAGCAAGAAGTTTGGCATCCGTCAGGAGACAAACTTCCCCTACGAGCAGAAGACGAAGCTGACCATCACGAAGGGGGGCACCTTCACTCTCGCCATCCGCAAACCTGCATGGGCAAGCACAGACGGCAAAGCGAGCTACACCTGTGAGACGAAGAAGTGGAAAGCGGGCGATGTGGTGGAAGTGGATTTGCCCATGTCGCTCCGCTATGAAGAATGTCCTGACTACGGCAGTTACATCGCATTCAAGTATGGCCCCATCCTCTTGGCTGCACGTACCGAGACGGAAGCACAGTTGCAGAACGAATATGGTGGCGAGGGACGCATGGATCATTCCCCTGGTGCCCGCGCCAACACCAAGCCGCTCTCATCAGCACCGTTGCTCATAGGCAACCGCACTACGGTGCTGCAGAACATCAAGGAGAACGACATTTCCAAGTTGCTGTTCACCCTGACTTCCACCAACAAGGGTGACGTGGCACTCGAACCTTTCTACACCATCCACCACTCACGCTACTCCTGCTATTTCTATCAAGGTACAGAGGAAGAGTATGCTAACTCGGAGATGGGCAAGAAGGATGCAGAAGAGGCTGCCCTCACAGCACGCACCCTCGACTTCGTTGCCACAGGCGAACAGCAGAGCGAGGCAGGACATGAGGCAAAGTACTCCAGCGGCTCCACCAGCGGCAGCTACCGCGGCGAGACCTATCGTGATGCTAAAGCTAATGAGTACATCCAATACGTCGTCGAAAACACCGAGGGTGTCAAAACCAATGTCTCTCTGATGCTACGCTTCATCACCTCCGACCACGGACGCACAGCCAACATCTACATCGACGGACAGAAAATCGGCGACATCACCGTACAACAAAAGGTGAGAGGCGCTGACGAAAACGGCTTCTACAATGTGGAATACCGCATCCCCGACGAACTCCTTCTGGACAGCAAGGGCAACGTGAAGCAGAAGCTCACTTTCAAGATAGTTGCTTCGCCCAACACCATGTGTCCGGGAGTCTACTACCTCCGACTGCTGAAGGACTACAAAGACCACGCCTATCAGTGGAATGCCACCGACTGGCAGACAGGCGACCAAGGACGTGTGGCACAAAGCCACTTCACCTACAACGACGATAACACCATTACGATTAAGGCAGGCACAGGCACCAACAACCTGTGCCTGTCTCTTAACTATGAGAACATCGACGATTATCTGCTGAACGCTGAGCAGAAGTATCTGGTCGCCGTTGCCTCGAATGTCCGCACCACCAATGGCTCAGCCTACCTCTGGTGGCTCAATGGCGTGAATCACGGCAGCAGCGTGGCACCCACAAAAACGAAGAAACTCAAAGAGGGCACAGCCTTCATCTGGGATATGACCAAGTCTGACCTCGATGCCAACAACACGGGTAGCCCTTTCTCCATCTGTCAAGGTGCCACCATCTTCGGACTCACCTCCTCCACTGGTACCTCTACCATCTACTATATCGGTTTCTTCGACAATACGGACAACATCGAGGACGTGGTCAGCATCCACGACCTGCCAGCCACCCTAACCACCCCATTCCCCAACAACACCTACTACAACCTCAACGGAAGCAAGACCACCACTCCCCTCCCCAACCATATCTACATACATCAGGGCAAGAAAGTGTTCCACAAATAGACACAAAACAATAGCTGTATTATTCCTGAAATGATATCAATAGGAACAATACAGCACGATTTATAATACCTTTCGTTGGATGCTAAAATAGCAAGAAAGGTGTAAGATACAGAAATCAGGAAACAATCCTCCTCATTATTATTGAGCTGCCGCTCCTTCTGAAGCTTCCATGATGAAGTTGACGGCTGGCACCCACTCACGCACGGTCTTGAAGGATTGCAAGGCATGGTCTTCAATAGAGGTACGGAGTCGTGTTGAATCTATCTGGAACCTCTTAACAAGGGCATCCCTAACCTCTTCAGCACGCTTTTGAGCAAGATGGTGATGATATTCGACATCCTCATCAGGAATAATGTCGGGGTGTCCTACGATGTTCAGATTGACTTCGGGATGCCGCTGCAAGAACTTCGCCACAAGGGCAACACGTTTCGTCGTGACGGAGTTGAGATAGTAAAATCCTGCATAGAACGGTATCTCAGTGTACATCGACTCCCCAAAACGAACGGTCTCGGTATAGTCACGGCTATGGTCAATAAGCACAGGGTCAAAATAGGGCTCACGTTTGGGTTCACGGAAACGGCGCAACCCCTGCTTACCATTCTTGAAATGATAGACAAAATTGACCATCAAGTCAAGATAGAAATCAATGTTATTACCATTTTCCACACCATTATAAGCATTATCTGTGGCATTAGTGCGCAACTCAAGATCAATGTTCCATGCCTCGTTGACACGCACGCCACACTGAACCCCCACATGCCCCACAAAATAGTCACCTCCATCAGGATTAATTGGATAGTAAGAGTATTTATTCCACGACCAAATTTTCTGTTCATCGAAACCAAAAGTCTTGAGATAGCCCCCACCAAAGAGGAGACTCCATGTCATCGTCCGTTCGTCCTCATAACCAAAGAATACATTAGTGATGTTGAAAATACCCGAAAGCGTGGCCGTAAGGCACTTGAAAGAATAACGTCCGTTGCCATATATTTGGGGCATCGCATTCTCAGCCGCCTTACTGCATCGAGAAAGTTGCATATTGAGTCCTCCCGTGAACCGCAACCCAAAGGCTGGCGTAAAGTTATGTCCTAATAGCATATTGACAGATGGAACCTGATGAACGATGAAGTCCGTGCCTCGGGCATTCTCCGCCAATGACTGACTAAAACCACCAGCCAATCCCCAGTACCAATCGCCATGCTTGTGCTTCGTAACGTTCGTCTGTGCCGATGCCCCCATTGCAACAACAAGCAACAGGAATATCACACAAAAATGAGAAAGATTATGCCATTTCATTTGTACCAAATTATCTGATAGAGTTGCAAAATTAACACAAAATCCAAAAAATCGAACAAAAATTCCCAACAAAATCAAGAATCTCAATAAAAATCCTTATCTTTGCCAACGATTTGTAACATCATGGCTCGGTAGCTCAGTTGAATAGAGCATCAGATTCCGGTTCTGCAGGTCATGGGTTTGAGTCCCATCCGAGTCACAAAAACGCCCAAGATGATAATACTTAGCTATACGATTTATAAGTATTTTCATCTTGGACATTCTTTAATAGAGCCACAATTGAACCACATTGAAATTATTTCACTCTCGTTCCTCCCACTTTTCCCCTCTCCCCTTTGTTCGGGAAATATACAAATAACCACAAATTTCCTAATTGGAACAATTTCAAAGACAAAATTAAATTGACAAAACAAAAACTAATATAACACCAAATTGTTAATTTTATCTATTTTGATAAAATCATTTAATTTTTGTTAAAACTAAATCATTTGGCACCAAAGGTTTCAAAGGTTCCATCATCGAAGAAGATGCGCACTTCAACCACTTTCCGTAGCGAACGTTGTTGCTGTTTGAGCGTCTCAGCCACTACCTCCTGTACACTGAAGGCAGAGGGGGCAGGAATGGGGCGGGACTGGGAAGTGGATGAAGGACGAGGGGAAACCGATGAGGGCGCAGCGGAAGAAGGCAGGGAGGGGGATGCCACTACAGGCGAAGCAGAACGTCGAGGAGAGGACGGGGCCGAGGAGGAGACGGAAGGTGCATCAACTGTCACCCCATGAGAACGAGAAGCGGATTGGGCTGACGAGAAGTCGAAAAGGAGTTGTCCCTCGTCGGCACTGTCCGCTGACGACATATTATTATATGTGTCATCTACAGCGGCATCGTCTGCTGGAGTAGGAGAGGTCACAGGCTTATACATTGGTTCCTCTCCATAAAATAGCCAGGCGGGGTTAATGTCAGGAAACGCTTGGGCGACACTACGCAAGATGTTGAGGGTTGGCTCGGTGCGACCATTGCGGATGTGGGAGAGTGTGCCAGGAGCGATGCACACCTCATTGCAGAATTGAGTACTGTTGAGATGCTTATCTTGGATGATAAGCTCGATTTTTTCCTTATCTGTCATGTCTTTTGAATTTTTTTACAAAGGTAAGGACTATTTTCCAAACATCAAAACTTTTACCTTTCTTTTTGTAATTATAAATTTAATTTTCATAATTCAATTATTTTGTTTTGTAAAAGAAGGCCGGATGATATGATTGTAAAATCATGCACTCGTGTAAAACAGATACCTATAATCGACTTTTACCATCACTTCGTAAAATTGGATAATATATACTGATATTGAAGTGATTACGATAACACCAATCGTAAAAATGGGCGTAAAAGTCTGTTTTTCTTTTGAAATAGGGGGGTTACAAGGATGAGTATCGGTTGTTTTCATTGAATAAGTATCTGTAAATTTTCTTATTTCAATCTGTTAAAAACAAGCAAATTGGAATGAATAAAGAAACGTTTACATTTTGAAACATTTTAACTTTACGAATCTAAAGCGTCGTTAACCCCATTTGAAGATGTTGGGCATTCTGCCTCGGGGGGTTACGTTTATAAAAATCAATCGGCCTTTTTGCCTATTTTCTGTTTGTAAAGTTTACTCTGTGAAACCTTAAAATTATTTAACGTAAAATTTTGCGGTTGTTTTTTTGACGAAAAAAAGCCCATTTTCACGAGAATCGCACAGATGGTCTTCACCCGATTTTTTTTCGAAAAAAAGAGTATTTTTGAGGGGCTTTTTCAGGGGTTAAATGCCTGATTTTCCGATGAAATTCCCCCATTTTTTTTGTACGATTTTTGGGGTGAAAGAGATTTTGTTTGCGATTTTAAGGCTAAAAAATCAACCCAAAATTCGTTCTTTATCGTCTCAAAACAACAAAAAAGCCACACTTTTTGACACACAAAACGATGTCAAAAAATGTGGCTTTTAATTTTTCAGGCAGTTTTTTCTGAACAAAAATAAAGAATCCATTTCCCCAGACAAAAATATGCATAAAGAAATTTTGCAGAGGACGACGAATGGATGTCACCCGATGGGTCCCTCTTCTCAATGCAGGATGAAAAAGAGCAATTCGTGCATGATGTCGGCATCAGTCAAGTTTCCTCGATTGATACCCTTGAGTCGAGCATCTGTCTCGCGCAGTTTACCAATGATTTGCATCGTTTTCATGGCCGTGTAACGACGCATGGCTGTGGTGTATTCCCGCAGTTGCCAGCTCTGACGCAGTTCCAGATGCTTCATCAAGCCCTGTTCCGAGCGGTCGGGCGAATAGAACGCCTGCATCACGACGGCAAAGAAGTTGAACAGCATGGACACGATCATCACAGGAGGATTGTCTTTAGGATTCTGTTCCATATGGTAGAGAATCTTGTTAGCTTTCGCCACGTCCTTGTTGACAACAGATGAACGTAACTCCCACATATTGAACTCCTTAGAGATACCAACATTCTGTTCCACGAGGTCGGCATTGAGCCTATTTTGCCCCGTTGGAAGTGCAAGGACAAGCTTGTCCAGTTCGCTCGCCAAGCGGTTGAGGTCTGCCCCTACACTTTCGGCAAGGATTTGACAAGCCCGCTCATCGATACTCGCCTGTTTGCGGCGCAAATAGTCAGCGATGAACTGTGGCAGCATACCCTCTTTCAGCTTCTTACTCTCGAACACAATGCCCACTTTCTCGATGGCCGGCACCAGTTTCTTGCGTCCATCCACAGTTCCATTCTTGTAGCAAATCACTAAAATTGTGGTCTTTAATGGATTTTGAGCATAGACAGCCAACTCATCAATTTTTAACAAATTCTGTGCTTCTTTAACAATTATCACTTGATATTTTGCCATCATAGGATAGCGACGTGCACAATTGATGATGTCTCCCACCGAGGTTTCGCGCGTACAATAGATAATCGTTTGGTTGAAATCCTGTTCGTCCTTGGTCAGCACATTGTCTGCGATGTACTCCGAGATGCGGTCAATGTAATATGCTTCCTCCCCCATCAGCAGATAGATGGGTGCATACTCCTGTTTCCGCACCAGCTCCACAATTTCCCGATGTGTAATGTTTGTCTTTGCCATAAACATACGTGTTCTCATGTGCAAAGGTACATGAAAAATCTGATATAGCCGTAATGCACACCCTAAAAATGCATGGTTCTCCAAAAGTTTTTGTACCTTTGTGGGTGAAATTCTTGCAGAAGACAATGATGGACACACAGCGAAAAATCATCCATATCGACATGGATCAGTTCTTTGCAGCGGTAGAGCAACGGGACAATCCAGAGCTACGGGGACTCCCCGTGGCGGTAGGTTATGATGGGGAACGCGGTGTGGTATCGACCGCCAGCTACGAAGCCCGCAAGTTTGGGGTACATTCGGCACAAAGCATCATGGTAGCGAAACGACTCTGTCCACAGCTCATCATCGTACCTGCCCATTTCGAAAAGTACAAGGAGGTCTCGCATCAGATTCGGGACATCATGCACGAATACACGGATGTAATTGAGCCGCTGTCGTTGGATGAGGCGTTCCTTGATGTGACGACCAACAAAAAGGGCATGGAATTGGCGATGGAGATTGCCAAGGACATCAAGCGGCGCATCGTGGAAGAGACCTCACTGACGGCATCGGCGGGTGTCTCCTATTGCAAGTTTCTTGCCAAGATAGCCTCCGACTACCGCAAACCCAACGGGCTCTGCACCATCCATCCAGACCGAGCCCTCTCCTTCATCGCACAGCTGCCCATCGAGAAGTTCTGGTTGGTGGGCAAAAAAACGGCAGAGAAGATGCACCGCATGGGCATCTACAACGGAGCACAACTGAGAGATTATTCCCTTCAGGGACTCACCACTGCCTTTGGCAAGGCAGGACAGATGTTTTACGACTTCGCACGAGGCATTGACGAACGTCCTGTGGTGACCGACTGGGTACGGAAGTCCGTGGGGTGCGAACACACCTTCGAGCACGACATCTCCACCCGTTCTGCCGTCACCATCGAACTGTACCACATCCTGCTCGAACTACTCGACCGTTTGCACCGCACCCAGTTTCAAGGCTATACCCTCACACTGAAAGTGAAATTCCATGATTTCACACAAATCACACGCTCCATCACATCTCCCGACCTCCTGCTCACCAAAGAGCAACTGCTGCCCCTCACCAAAGAATTGCTCAACAAAGTCACATTCGATGAGCACTCCATCCGCCTGTTGGGACTATCGGTCGGCAATCCACAAAATACTCCCGACGAAGCGGATGCGCCTCATCGGGAAGAATGGATTGACCAATACTTGCCTTTCGAGGATTGGGAGCTATAGACTTCTCTCCGCCCATCATCACTCTTCCATCAGTCGATTCAATTTGGCCACCAGCCGTCCCATGAAAGAGATGGGCTGAGCAGGTTTCTCCTCGTTGATGCAACAATCTAACGACTGCGAAGTATCTTCTAAATCCGAAACACCCACAGTGCCTTCCTCACCAGAACACAGCGATTCATCCTTCTCCCCCGAAGACTTTGCCATCACTCGGCCAACCGCACCGTAATACTTTTCACGCAACGACTTCAAATGATTCTTCTCGTCGGCCGACTTATCTTCCTCCTCAACATTGTCTAAGCTATCAAAACCTGTGGCCACAACCGAGACCTTAATTTCATCACCCAAAGAATCATCCTTGTAGTGCCCCCAAAGCACTTCGATATCCTCATCAAAATTCTCCATGAACTCGCGGAGTTCATCCAGTTCGTCCATCTTGGCAGGATTCACATTGCCACTATACACGATGTACAGCAACCTTCTGGTCTTCTGCTTGTCCACATTGGCAATGAGCGGCGAACTCACCGCTTCCGACATCGCCTTCATCACACGTTTCTCACCACTCGCCTTCGCCACCGATACCAGTGCCGCACCACCATTCAGCATCACCGTTCTCACATCATTGTAGTCACGATTGATAAGTCCTCTCACCGTGATGATTTCGGCAATAGTCTTGGTAGCGATGGTCAGCACCTCATCGGCTTTCTTCATGCCTTCTTCCCATGTCAAGTTATGGTATTCCTCATGCTCCAGCAACTTCTCGTTGTTAATCACGATCAGCGAATCCACACACTTCCGCAACGCCTCCATCCCCTGCAATGCCTTGTTGATACGCTGTTTCCCTTCCATTTTGAAAGGCAACGTCACCACACCCACCGTCAAGATACCCATTTCCTTTGCCACACGAGCAATCACAGGTGCCGCACCCGTTCCCGTGCCTCCTCCCATGCCTGCCGTAATGAACACCATCTTGGTGTCATCCTCAAACATCGCCTTGATGTCCTGAACACTCGCTTCTGCCATCTCACGACCCAGTTCAGGTCTTCCACCCGTACCAAGCCCTGAACCTATCTGCATCTTGTTGGGCACAAGATTTGCCTTCAACACCTGGCTATCCGTGTTAGCCACCACAAACGTCACGTTCTTCACACCAGCTTCCCACATGTGCTGCACCGCGTTACCACCGCCACCGCCAACACCGATTACTTTGATAATTCGCTCCGACTTGTCCTCAATGGGGAAATTATAAGGAAGCAACTCATCTTCCTTAGAGGACATGGACTGCACTTTAGCATGGTTCAAGTAACCTTGACCCTGCATTCTTTCTGCACTTTCTTTCATTCAATTCTCAGATTTTAATAAGTTATACAAACATTTTGCCAACCCATCAGCGTTGGCATCTCACTCTATCATATATTCTCGCCACAAAGTTACAAAGTTTTCACAACATTTCCAACTTCCCACCAAAATATCCTCACATTTTTTAGGGAATCAACCACCGACACCCCCACATTGCTGCATAGGTGTCGGCAACGTTGCTTCTTGTGACACTGAAGCATCCATACCAGAGCACCATGAGGGGCTTGGGGAGAGGTGGGAAATTGGTAAAAGCGACTCATGTGTGGGTAGAAGTGTGGTGTCAAGAGGGATGTTTTTTCAAAGTTTGTTGCTGTATGAGGAGATTTGTTGTATCTTTGCAGCACAATAGTCCTAATCAACAACAAATAGATGATTTAAGTGTCGCAAGTTGTATATCTTTGAAGTTAACGAAGTTAGCGAAGTTTTCGCTTCGCTCGAAGTTAACGACAATAGTTAAGGACATTGAAACAGCATTGAAAACTATCGCAAGAAGTATCGTCACTCACTTCGTTAACTTCGCTCACTTCGAGCGAAGCGATAACTTCAGATAGTTGAGTAGATGGAAGCTGATGGGAGTTATAGAATGAGGAGGGTATTTTTCCTTCATTGACAGTCATGACACAACCGCTGAATTTACCGCCTTTTGAGGCGAACATCAAGAGGATGAACGGTATGGTGAAGATACTGGATGTGCTTCGCCATAAGTTTGTGGCACTCACGCCTGAGGAGTGGGTGCGGCAGCATTTTGTGCATTTTCTCATCGCACACAAGGGGTACTCCCCTACGCTGATGGCGAACGAGGTGGCGGTGACGCTGAACGGCATGAGCCGACGGTGTGACACGGTGGTGTATCGGCAGGAGGGTTTGAGGCCGAGGATGATTATTGAGTACAAGCGTCCTGACGTGGAGATTACGCAGAAGGTGTTCAGTCAGATTTGCCGATACAACATGGTACTGGAGGTGGAGTATCTGGTGGTGAGCAATGGGATGAAGCACTATTGCTGTCGGGTGGACATCAAAACTGGTGGGTATGTCTTTTTGGAGGATGTGCCGACGTATGCGGAAATCATGCAAGAAGGATAAAAATGATACGCGGAAGGATAAAAAACGCAATGTGCCGAAAGCCTGGCAAAGGAAGCCCGAGCGATAAAGGCGAAACACGGAAGGATAAAAACTAAACATGGAAGGATAAAAGTGAGCGTTGCGAGTCCATTCAGACAGCAACGCTCACTTTTATCCTTCCGTGTTTCTTTTGGGGTTCTATTCGTCCTCTTCCTTCTTGCGACGCGAACGGCGCTTGGGCTTTTCCTCCACCACGGGCGCTTCTTGCTTTACGCCTGCCAGTTCTGGGTCGATGAGGATGCGTCCGCAGTATTCACAGACGATGACCTTCTTGCGCATACGCACATCGAGTTGTCGCTGGGGTGGAATCTTGGCGAAGCAACCACCACAGGCATCACGCTGCACATACACGATGCCGAGACCGTTGCGGCAGTTCTTGCGGATGCGCTTGAAGCTCTGCAAGAGGCGTGGCTCGATGAGCGTTTCCAGATTCTTTGCCTTCTCACGCAGTTTCTCTTCGTCGGCCTTGGTTTCTGCCACGATTTCGTCCAGTTCGTTTTTCTTCACGTCAAGGTCTTGCAGACGGTCTTCCAGTTCCTCCTTGCTCTTGTCCTGATATTCCACTTTGGCGCGCTCCTGCACTTGTGCCTCACGGATGCGCTTGTTGCAAAGTTCGATTTCGAGGGTTTGGAACTCAATCTCCTTGTTCAGCAGGTCGTACTCGCGGTTGTTGCGCACATTGTCCATCTGCTCCTTATAGGTTGCCAACTGTGAGGTGGCCAGTTCAATCTTGCCACGGAACTCGGCAATCTTCGAGCGAAGGTCCACAATTTCCGTCTGTGTCTTGCTGATGCGGGTTTTCAGCCCCTCAATTGTGTCTTCGAGGTCTTCCACCTCCAAGGGGAGTTCTCCACGCAAAGTGCGGATGCGGTCGATTTCTGTCAAAATGGTTTGCAGCTGAAACAGATTTTTCAGGCGCTCTTCCACCGGCATGTCCGCAGGATTTTCTTTTTTCTTTGCCATATAATATTATAAATAGTTGATAGGATTTACCTTCTTCTCTGTCTCGTAGATGGGCAGTTGCTCGTCGGCCTTGTGGAGAATGTCTCTCAGAATCTCCAAGGTGTATTGCTCACTCTCGTAGTGTCCCACCTCCAGGAGCAGGATGTCTTGCTCATGGCCGAAGAAGTGGTGGTAACCAATCTCGCCCGTCAAGAAGGCATCGGCACCTTTCTCGATGGCATCGGGTATCAGGAAGGCACCCGAACCGCCACACAGTGCCACACGGCTGATTTTCTCCTTGTCAGCATTATTGGCACGCAGGGACTTCAGATGGAAGACCTCTTTCACGCGCTCCATGAATGCCTTCTGGGAGAGTGGTGTCGGGAAGGTGGCAATGATGCCATCGCCTGCCATGCACTCCTGTCCGTCACGCACATAAGACTCTGTCGGAGAGAGCCACTGTGGAGCGGCAAGACCCAGCTTGTCTGCCATTTTGAAACACACACCGTCATAGGCAGCATCCAGGTTAGTGTGGGCGGCATAGATAGCAACGCCCTTCTGGATGGCACGCATGATGGTACGACCCACATAGTCCTGCGACGTGATGCTCTTCACGGGATGGAACAACAGGGGGTGATGACTCACGATGAGGTTGCAGCCGCGCTGAACCGCCTCATCCACGACGTCTTCATTGACGTCCAAACACAACAATGCCCCTGTAGCCTCTGCGTCCTCTGCTAATCCAATCTGCAATCCCGCATTATCGTAGCCGTCTTGCAGGGCCAGAGGAGCGAACTCTTCAAGGGCACCTAAGATATCCTTTACTTTCATGATGTCGGAAACGTGGTTGTTTCAATTTATGCCAATCTGCCTCTCCACACGTTTCGGCTGCAAAGGTACAAACTTTTTCCGACACGCAATGTTAAAAGAATGTTAAATAATGAAACTTTTTTCATCATTTGTTTGGAAGTTCGGGATGAAATGCACTACCTTTGCAGTGTATTACTTAAGTAGTACACTAATAACATAAAGAATGGAGTCGGAAACATCGCCAAGGTGACACGGAAACAACCACAAAACCGACGTGCCCCACATCGGTGAGGCGACGTGCCCCACATCGGTAAGGCGGCGTGCCCCACGTCGGTTTTGAGGTCATGAGCAAGCAATTATAAACATACACATTATATATAAATAAAAACACTATGCTAAAGATTGAAAACATAACGTTTGGCTACAACGCCATCCACCACGTACTGGAAAACTTCTCGCTCCAGTACGAGGAACCCGGCATCTACGGCCTCTTGGGCAAGAACGGCACGGGCAAGAGCACCCTGCTCTACCTCATCATGGGACTGCTCCGTCCCCGTCAGGGTCAAATCACCTTCGACGGCATGAACACGCAAGAACGCCAACCCGAGACACTCAGGGAAATGTTCATCGTGCCCGAGGAGTACAACCTGCCCTCCATCCTGCTGCCCGACTATGTGAAGGTGCTCAAGCCCTTCTACCCCAACTTCGACGAGCAACTGATGGTGCAACTGCTCACCGTCTTCGAAATGCTCCATGTCGACGGTGCCACCCTCGACGAGAATGGTCTTCCGAACATCAACCTCGGTGCGCTGTCGATGGGGCAGAAAAAGAAGATTTACATGTGCATCGCCATCGCTGCACGCACGAAACTGCTGCTGATGGACGAGCCGACCAATGGCCTCGACATCCCCAGCAAGAGCCAGTTCCGCAAGGTGGTGGCACAGGGCATGAGGGACGACCAGACGGTCATCATCTCCACCCATCAGGTGCGCGACGTGGAGACACTGCTCGACCACGTGACCATCATCGAGCAGAACGCCGTCCTGCTCAACGAGAAAATGAACATGGAAGAACCCGTCAACCTGGAGGAACTCTTCATCAAGACATTAACCAAAGCAGAAATAGGAGGATAAACGTATGAACTTCAACAAAGAACGCTTCGCGAACTTCGCGAAATACGACCTTGCCATCAACAAGGTGTTTTATCGCAATCTGGCACTTTTCACCGTAGTTGGCACCATAGGCATCAACGTGTTAGGCTTCATGGCACGCTACACCATGTGGGAAAACATGACCTTCATGGGCGACAGAGACCCATTCTCTCAGGCAGGCTACAACTGGCTATTCATGACAGCTGCCTACGTGCTGGGCTTCCTCGTCTTCATGCTTTACATCTTTGCCGGTTGCAGTTTCCACAACCTGCGCAACAAGCAGGGACGCATCACCGAACTGACCCTGCCTGCCACCAATCTGGAGAAGTTCACCTGGCACACAGGACTGATGATTGGCGGCGGCTTCATCCTCTGCATCCTTTCCATTCTGCTGGCCGACGGCATCAATGCCCTGCTCACGCTGGCTGTCTATGGCAGCGAAGGCGGCGTGAAATCGCTGACCGAAAGCATCTGGGAAATTCTCCGTCTGAACATCACCGATTGGCTTGGAGGCTCCTTCTTAACAGTCAACGGCGACGCTATTGCCATGAACCACGAGACACAAAAGGGTGTCGCCCTCCTCTCCGCCCTGAGCTTCGGCATTCTGTGTGGCATCATTGCCGAAATAGCCATCTATCTGTTCGGCAACGCCGTGAAGTATAAATACAACATCATCCTCACCTACGTCGCCATGCAGATACTGGGGTTCATCCTTGTCATCCTGTTCTTCGTCGGTGTCGCCATCTTTGCCGACCATGTGGATGTTGTCACCGAAATGGAGAACGGTGGAGAAGTCCTTCTCCGCAACATGACCACAGGATACTACATTGCAGGCACACTGGCACTCATCCTCGCCGCCGTGCTCGGCTGGAAGAGCTACAGCCTCTACACCCGTGCCCAAATCACCACTCCCTTAAATAAATAAATGTATCTATGCAGTTCAAAGACAACAAACCTATCTATGCACAAATAGCCGACCTCATCAGCGAGGACATCCTTCAAGAGAAGTTTCTGGAGGACGAACGCATCCCCAGCGTGAGAGAGTATGCCGCCACGGTGGAGGTGAACGCCAACACCTGTGCCCGTGCCTACGACTGGCTGCAAGGACAGGACATCATCTACACAAAACGTGGCCTCGGCTACTTCGTCTGCGTGGGAGCCAAAGATGCCATCCGACAGATGAAGCGTCAGGAGTTCCTCACGGAGACCCTGCCCGAAGTGGCACGCCAGATGGCGAACCTCGACATCACCATGAACGAGTTAACAAACGGAATCATCAACTATCAAATGGAGAAATAACACTATGCATCTCAACAAAATCATCCTTGCCATCACGCTTGGCATCCTCATCAGCAGCATGACCTCATGCACCATGTCGAAAGACGAGTTAAAACGTATTGTCCGTAAGGAAGCTGGCAAAGACGACTACCGCGACAGCAAGAAATGGGGCAAGGTCATCACGAAGACCCTCGACCTCACGGAGTTCACCCACATCAATCTGGCTGGCAATGCCGACATCAAGTTCCGCCAAGGCGATGCTGTGAGCGTGGAAGCCTACGGAAACGAACTGGCCATCGAGGGCAACGACATCCGCGTGGAGGATGGCATCCTCTTGGTGGAGAAAAAGCCTGATGCCGACCGCAAACTGCCCAGCATCAAACTGACCATCACCGCCCCCACGCTCGAAAGCATCCACGTGGCTGGTGCTGGCGACATCGAGATGAAAGACACCATCGAACTTTCCAACGACCTCAACATCACCATTGCAGGAGCAGGCGACGTGGACATTGACCGTCTGAAGTGTCAGAACTTCTGCCTGCAAATCAGCGGTGCCGGCGACATCAAGGCCGAGAAAATCAAGTGCAAAGGCAAGGCCGACATCCAAATCAGCGGTGCTGGCGACATGAAGGCCGACGTGAAGGCGAATAACATCAGCGTACAAATCAGCGGTGCGGGCGATGCCGACCTCGACGTGAAGTGTCAGGACATCAGCGTCATAGCCAGTGGCACAGGTGAGGTGGAACTGAAAGGTGAATGCGGCCACCTGACCAAACGTTCCAGCGGAATGGCAAGCATCGACTCACGCAATTTGGCGATTCACGAAAACATTGTGATTCAATAAGAGATATGATGATTCAGCTGAAAGGAATCCACAAGACGTACAAGGGCGCGCAACCCTTGCACGTCTTGAAGGGCATCGACCTCAACATCGAAGAGGGCGAGTTCGTCGCCATCATGGGTGCCTCGGGTTCGGGCAAATCGACCCTGCTCAACATCCTCGGCATCCTTGACGACTACGACGAGGGCGAATACACCCTCAACGGCACCCTCATCAAAGACCTCAGCGAGACAAAGGCTGCCGAATATCGCAACAAGATGATTGGCTTCGTCTTCCAGTCGTTCAACCTCATCCCCTACAAGGACGCGATGGAAAACGTCGCCCTACCCCTCTTCTATCAAGGCGTAAGTCGCCGCAAGCGCAACGCCCTGGCGATGGAGTATCTGGACAAGGTGGGGCTGAAGGATTGGGCACACCATCTGCCCAACGAGATGTCGGGTGGACAGAAGCAACGTGTCGCCATCGCCCGTGCCCTCATCACCCATCCGCAAATCATCTTGGCCGACGAACCCACAGGTGCCCTCGACAGCAAGACCACCATCGAAGTGATGGAACTGCTGAAAGAACTCAACAGGCAGGGCTTGACCATCGTGGTGGTCACCCATGAGCAGGATGTGGGCGCACAGACAAACCGAATCATTCACATTGTTGATGGACAAATCGTATGATTGACTACATTACAGAAATCATCGGCTCGCTCAGACGCAACCTCCTCCGCACCCTCGCCACAGGCTTTGCTGTGGCAAGTGGGCTCTTCCTGCTCATCGTGCTGCAAGGTGCTGGCAACGGCATCATCCACACCTTCGAACAGAACAGCGAGGACTTTGCCTTCGATGCCATCTACATCTACCCAGGTTTCACCTCCAAACCCTTCGAAGGCATGAAGGAAGGGCGCAGCATCCGGCTGGACGAGAGCGATGCGGAAGTGTCGGAAAAGTCGTTCATCAACGAGGTGACGAGCGCCATTGGGCAATGCAGCCAAAAAGTCACGTCAGCCTCGGTTGGAAAGAACCATCTGAGCGGTGTCACACTCGAAGGCGTACAACCCTCCATGCAGGAGATGGATGCCACCAAACTTTTAGAGGGTCGTTTCATCAACAAAATCGACATCGACGAGCACCGCAAGGTCATAGTCATCAGCGACTTGCACGTCAAAGACCTCTTCAAGAAGGGGGAAAATGCCATCCATCGCCAAGTCCGCATAGACGGCATCTCCTATACCATTGTAGGCATCTACAAAGACAACGCGATGAACAGAAACAACATGTTCTACGCTCCCTACACCACCGTGCGCACCATCTACGGCAAGGGGAAATTCGTGGAGGCATTGAACCTGAAGGTCAAGAACCTCGACACTGAAGAGGCAAACGAAGCTTTCGAGGAAAAGTACCGAAAAGTCATGGCAGACAAGCACAGTTTTGACCCTACTGACGAATCAGCCCTCTGGATATGGAACAACGCAAGCAGCAATGCCGACATGAACAAGGCAAGCAACATCCTCCACACCGCTCTCTGGGTGCTGGGATTGCTCACCCTGCTCAGCGGTGTGACGGGCGTGAGCAATATCATGCTCATCTCGGTGAAGGAACGCACCCACGAGTTCGGCATCCGTAAGGCAATCGGTGCCAAGCCACACAACATCATCAGCATGGTCGTGATGGAAAGCATCGTTATCACCACCATCTTCGGCTACATCGGCATGTTGCTCGGCGTGGGCTTCTGCGAATATATGGATGCCACTGTGGGCAGTCAGACGATGGACATGGGCGTGTTTCAACAGAAATACTTCGTTGATCCCACCGTCGATATTGGCACCTGCATTCAAGCGACCGCCGTAATTATTATTGCTGGCGCACTGGCAGGATTCTTCCCTGCCCGCAAGGCAGCTAAAGTGAAACCCATAGAAGCACTAAGAGGATGAAACTAAGAATAGACAGAGACCAGTGGGAGGAGATTTTCGACTCGCTCTCACGCAACAAGACCCGCACGTTCCTCACAGCGTTCGGCATCTTCTGGGGTGTCTTCATGCTGGTGCTCCTGATGGGTGGCGGACAAGGCTTGCAATCCATGCTGGCCACCAACTTTGCCGGTTTTGCCAACAACTCGGGCTTCATGATGGCTAATGTCACCAGCGAAGCATATAAGGGCTTCCAAAAGGGACGGTATTGGAACATCGAGACCACCGACCTTCCCCTCATCCGTTCCTGTGTTCCCGAACTCGACATCATCTCACCCTCCCTCAGCAACTGGGGCAGCACAGCCACATTCGAAGACAAAAAATCGAGTGTCAGCGTCAAGGGCGAATACCCTAACGCCTCGCTGATTGAAGACCCCAAAATTCGAGCCGGACGCGGGCTGAACGACGTGGACGTGCAGCAAGGACGCAAGGTGTGTGTCATCGGAAAGCGCATCGTGGAAGAACTGTTCAAGAGCGACGAAAAAGCCCTCGGCAACAAAATCGCCATCGACGGCATCTACTACCAAGTGGTGGGCATCAGCGGCAAGAGCGAAGGCGGCATCAGCATCGGCGGCAACGCCACCACGACCGTCCACATTCCCTACACGACCATGCAGAGTGCCTACAACCGAGGCAACCGCGTGGACATTCTCTGCCTCACGGCTCGTGAAGGCTACAAGATGTCGGACTTACAGCAGAAGGTGGAGGCCGTGCTGAAACGCAAGCACCTCATCCACCCCGACGACACGCAAGCCGTGGTGAAGGTGAACGCTGAAGCCATCTTCTCCATGATAGACAACCTCTTCAAGGGCGTGAGCATCCTCGTGTGGATGATTGGTTTAGGCACCCTCTTTGCAGGAGCCATTGGTGTGAGCAACATCATGGTGGTGACGGTGAAGGAGCGCACCACCGAAATCGGCATCCGCCGCGCCATCGGAGCAACACCCACCGACATCCTCTCCATGATTATGAGCGAGAGCATCGTGCTCACCCTCATCGCCGGTATGAGCGGCATCGTCTTCGCCGTCCTCATCCTGCAAGTGGTGGAGAACAGCGTACAGGCCGAAACGCCCGGAGCCGTGTTCCAAATCACTTTTGCCATCGCCATCGGCGCCGCCCTCATGCTCGCCACCTTGGGTGTGCTGGCTGGCTTAGCACCTACGTTAAGAGCCATGCAGATTAAACCTGTAGATGCGATGAGAGAAGAATAAGACCACTCCGTCCCCTCTGCCCTACGGGCATCTCCCCCTCGAATCACCCCTAAGGGGAGAGCCATGCGGGATGTTGGGGGAAAGAAGAAAACAGAAAAAATAGTGGTAATAATAATTAATAACAATAACAAAATCCCCCATTTGCAAACAAGCCGGACGGCTCTCCCCATAGAGGGGGAGATGTCCGCAGGACAAAGAGGGTCTGCATTATGAAAAAGTTTTTCAAATGGGCTGGCATCGCCCTTATCGCTGCCATTTTCATCGGCACATTCGTCTTCCTCTACCAGAAGTCGCAGCCGAAAGTGACCACCTACGAAATCAACACCGCCAAGGTGAAGGACATCGAAAAGGTCACCATCATCACAGGCAAAATCGAGCCACGTGACGAAGTGAACATCAAACCACAAATCTCAGGCATCATCACCGCCCTCTACAAGCAGGCGGGCGACGTGGTGAAGAAGGACGAAGTGATTGCCAAGGTGAAGGTCATCCCCGATATGTCCTCGCTGAGCAGTGCCGAGAACCGTGTGAAACTCGCTGAAATCAGTCTCAAACAGGCACAGACGGACTTCGACCGCATGAAGAACCTCTACAACGAAAAAGTGGTCTCTGCCGAAGACTACGAAAAGGCAGAAGTGACCCTCAAGAACGCCAAGGCAGAGATGAACAATGCCAAAGATGCCCTCAACATCACCCGCGAAGGCATCTCGCTCAGCAACGCCCAGATGAGCACCACCCTCATCCGCTCCACCATCGACGGACTGGTGCTCGATGTGCCTGTCAAGATTGGCAACTCGGTCATCCTCAGCAACTCCTTCAACGACGGTACCACCATCGCCACCGTCGCCAACATGCAAGACCTCATCTTCCGTGGCAAGATTGACGAGACGGAAGTGGGACGCATCGTGGAGGGTATGCCCGTAAAAATCACCGTAGGAGCCATCCAAGACCTCAAGCTGGATGCCACCCTCGAATACATCTCACCGAAGGGAGTGGAAGAGAACGGTGCCAATATGTTTGAAATCAAGGCTGCCATCCAGTTGCCCAACGACGTGAAAATCCGTTCAGGCTACAGTGCCAACGCCGAAATCGTGCTGGAACGTGCCGCCAAGACCATCTGCGTGCCCGAAGCCTCGCTGGAATTTGAAGGCGACTCCACCTTTGTTTATGTGTTGACCGACAGCACCTCAGGACAGAAGTTCCAACGCATCCCTGTCACCACTGGCATCAGCGACGGCATCAGCATCGAAGTGAAGAAAGGACTGAAGGTGGGCGAGAAAGTGAGAGGCATAGAAATCATCGACAAAGAAAAAGAATAATAAGACATGAAACATTCTTTGATATATATGATATGTGTGCTCTTCGTCTCTCCAATCACAGCACAGACGAATCAGTGGAGTCTCC
Source organism: Bacteroidaceae bacterium (assembly GCA_017448825.1). Taxonomy (GTDB): domain Bacteria; phylum Bacteroidota; class Bacteroidia; order Bacteroidales; family Bacteroidaceae; genus Minthosoma. The sequence continues at coordinate 4,501 of JAFSKR010000043.1, read as the reverse complement.
AACAATGCATAGCCCACGCCATTGAGCACAACATCAGCATCAAGCAGCAAGAAGTGAACGTGAAGAACCAAGAGGTGGCTCTCAGCACCGCCAAGAACTCCCGTTTGCCCAACCTCGAAGCATCTGCCAGTGAGAGCCTCGGCTTCGGACGCGGCTTGACAATGGACAACACCTATGCCAACCGCAACACGCAGAGCACCTCCTTCAACATCGGCACCAGCGTCCCCCTCATCACAGGTGGTCAAATACCCAACCAAATCAAAATGAGCAAACTCAACCTGCAAGCCGCTCTTGCCGACCTCGACCGTGCCAAGGAAAACATCAGTATGCAGGTTGTATCTGCCTACCTCGAAGCCGTCTATCAGAAAGACCTCGTCAGCGTGGCACAGCAGCAACTGGAACTGAGTACCGCCCAAGTCCAACGCATCGGCCTCCTGCTCAAAAACGGCAAAGTCTCTGAAAGCGAACTGGCAGAAGCCCAATCACACGTGGCAGCCGACGAACTCGCCCTCACCCAACAACAGAACAGTGCCATGCTCGCTCTGCTTGAACTCTCCCAACTGCTCGAACTTCCCTCGCCCGAACAGTTTGACATTCAGCGTCCAGAAACCAGCGACCCCACCACCGTCCTGCTCACCACGCCAGACGTCATCTACAGCGAAGCTCTCGGCATCAAACCCCAAATCCAGTCGGGACTGCTGAACATACAAAGTGCCGAGAAAAACGTCAAGGTTGCTCAAGCAGGATTCTACCCCTCTGTGTATCTCTCGGGCGGGCTGGGCAGCAGTTACTACAAGACATCGGGCTTTGAGGCAGCATCTTTCGGCAAGCAGATGGAGGATAACTTCAACCAATCCATCAGCCTCTCGCTCTCCATCCCCATCTTCAACCGCTTCGCCACCCGCAACAACGTCCGCACCGCACGTTTGCAGGTGGTCAACCAGCAGCTGCAACTCGAAGAGACCAAAAAGACACTATACAAGGAAATCCAGCAAGCCTACTACAACGCCATCGCCGCCCAAAAGCAATGCATCAGCAGCGATGCCGCCCTGCAGAGTAGCCAGACAGCTTTCAACCTGATGCAGAAGAAATACGAAAACGGGAAAGCCACCGCCACCGAGTTCCAAGAGTCGAAGACTGCCCTACAGAAAGCAGAGAGCACTGCCATCCAGTCGCGCTACACCTTCCTTTTCCGGCAGAAACTCCTCAACTTCTACCGTGGCATCGCCTTTTGATACGCGCTGCGCTAAATAAGAAATGAGAAATGAGAAACGCTACGCTAAACGAGATATGAAAAATGGTAAACGCTATGCTAAATGAGAAAGGAAAAATGACAAATGATAAAAAAGGAGCACATATTTTTCATTTATCACTTATCATTTCTCATTTAGCGCAGCGTTTTTTTAGTTTTATTCCTTATCTTTGCATTCAAAATTGAGCGCATTGGACGCACAACAAAGAAAGATTCAAAAAAACAGATACCACAGGTGAATATATTCAAGAAAATCCAACCCCAGACGCCACGATGGAAATCGAGCCTCGCCCTTATCATCACGGCAGCTGTGTTGATTGAGGCAACATCAGCCATACAGTACTGGTTTGCCAGCAACGGCATCCAGAAAGAAGTGCAGCACCGCGCGGAAAGCGAACTGAAAGTGAAAAGTCTGGAAATCCAGAACGTCCTGACAGCCGTGGAAGTGGCAGTCAACAACAAGGCCTGGTGGATAGAGCAGCAGTTGGCACAGCCCGACACCATGTGGGGCATCACCCGCAAACTGCTGGCAGACAACGAAATCATCGTAGGAAGCGCCATCGCCTTCGAACCTTACTATTATCCAGAAAAGGGGAGGCAATACTCCCCCTACTCATACAAGCAAGGCAAAACCATCGAGAGCAAGCAGCTGGGCACAGAGCAGTATGAATACCACGAAAAGGAGTGGTACACAGCACCCCTGCAGTCAGGACATGGCCATTGGAGCGAACCTTACTACGACGAAGGGGGCGGTGAGATGATGATGTCCACCTATTCCATCCCCATCCACGACCAGACAGGCAAGGCAGTGGCCATCTTCACAGCCGACGTTTCGCTCGACTGGCTGAGCGGCGTCATCAACGCCCATCACATCTACCCCTCCTCCTACAACCTCGTGATTTCGCGCAAGGGACAGATGATGGCGTGCCCTGTGGAAAGCCTGGTGATGCGGCAAACCATTCAAGAACTGACAGCCAAAGCAGAAGACACGACAGTGCTCCACGTGAACCGCCAAATGATGGCAGGAAAAAGCGGCCAAGCCTCTGTAAAAGACCCGAAAGGAAAAAAGAATTACGTCTTCTACGCCCCATTGGACGATGGACAGACAGGATGGTCGATGGCAGTTGTCTGTTCCGACCACGAAATCTACTATGGTCTGCGGCAAGTGACCTTCAGCCTGATGCTGCTCATGCTTGCAGGGCTTGCCCTCATGGTCTTCATCATCTATCGCATCGCCCGCGGTGCACGCAAGTTGCAAGATGTGAATGCCGAAAAAGAACGCATCGGCAGCGAACTCCGCATCGCCAGCAACATACAGAGAGGCATGCTACCTAAGATATTTCCCCCCTACCCCGAACGCAACGACGTGGAGATATTCGGCTCACTGGAACCCGCCAAGGAAGTGGGCGGCGACCTCTACGACTACTTCATCCGCGACGAAAAACTCTTCTTCTGCATCGGAGACGTGAGCGGAAAAGGCGTGCCCGCATCGTTGGTAATGGCCGTGACACGAAGCCTCTTCCGCACCGTGGCAGCCCATGAAGCCATGCCAGAGCGCATCATGGCATCCTTGAACGACGCCATGGCAGAGATGAACGAGACCAATATGTTCGTCACCCTCTTCGTGGGCGTGCTCGACCTGCCCACAGGACGTCTGCGATACAGCAACGCCGGACACGACGCGCCCATCATCATGGCGAGCGACGTGAAACTGCTCCCCGTCGAAGCCAACATCCCCGTGGGAGTGATGACAGGCTGGAAATTCCCCACACAAGAAACCATGATAGTTCCCCAAAACACCATCTTCCTCTACACCGACGGACTGACCGAAGCCGAAGACACTAACCACAACCTCTTCGGCGAAGACCGTATGCTCTCTGTGGCACGTAACGCCCAGAAAGAAAACAAGCAAGAGCCACAAGCCGTCATCCGCCAGATGACAGATGCCGTCCACGGCTTTGTAGGTGAAGCCGAACAAAGCGACGACCTGACCATGCTCGCCATCCAATACACCAAGCCACAGCTGGATGTGCGGCTGCTACGCAGCATCACGCTCACAAACAACGTCGAAGAAGTGCCCCAGCTGGCACAATTCGTCGAAGAAGTGTGCGAGGTTGTAGAGTTCGACCCCGCTACCACCATGAGCATTAACCTCGCCATCGAAGAAGCCGTGGTGAACGTCATGAACTACGCCTATCCCAAAAACAAGAAAGGCAACATCTGCATCGAGGCCCAAGCCAACGACGTAAGGCTGAAATTCACCATCACCGACAGCGGCACACCCTTCGATCCCACCGCCAAGGAAGAAGTCGATACCACCCTCAAGGCCGAAGAACGACCCATCGGCGGACTCGGCATCCACCTCGTGCGCCAACTCATGGACTCCATCAACTACGAGCGCATAGACGGCAAAAACATCCTCACCCTACGCAAGAAACTCAACTAACAAATAAAAAACATCAATCATCTCTAAAAAAACAAAAGTATGAAAACAATCATCACAGAACAGAACGGCAGCTACGTTGCCGCATTCGACGGAAGAATCGACACAGCAGCCTCCCCCGCCGTGGAGCAGGATCTGAAACCCATGCTGGAGAAAAACCCCAAGGAAATCATCCTCGACTGCACGAAACTGACTTACATCTCCTCCAGCGGCCTCCGCGTGTTCCTCAGCGTGCTGAAGAACGCCAAAACATGGGGCGGCAAAGTCTATCTCACAGGTTTGAACGACGACATCCGCAACATCTTCTCGATTACAGGCTTCATCAACCTGTTCCAGTTCAAGTAAAGGTAACATAGAAATGAACACAACAAGCGCATAGCAAAAAAAGGTTTGGGCTATGCCATGCTTGGAGAAAAAAGTCCAAAAAGAAACACCAGAGAGAGCCACCCATCACAGGTGGCTCTCATCAATTAGGCAAGACACCGAAGCCGTCAATCGTGGCGACACATACCTTTCACAACGGGGATTGCCCACCTATGCAGAGTTGATGCGTTGTGAATTGCTTACAAATTAGTATCTTTGCACTATCAGAAACAACAAGCGGAGATAAAAGCGGAGAGGGAGAGAGGTTGTGAATTGCTTACAAATTAGTATCTTTGCACTATCAGAAACAACAAGTAAAGGCCGGCACTATCTCACAAGAAGGTTGTGAATTGCTTACAAATTAGTATCTTTGCACTATCAGAAACAACGACAGCCGTACTATCCGATTTGCTTCCATGGTTGTGAATTGCTTACAAATTAGT
>JAFSKR010000042.1 GCA_017448825.1 Bacteroidaceae bacterium | reverse complement strand
CGTAAAGCAAACGTAAGCCTATGTAAACATTTCGTTTTGTGCCGACCTCATAGCCTCAACCCTCGCAACTCCCTGTAAATAAACGGCTTTCGCTGTTTTTCGTCCCCTTCCTCTCCTATACGCTTCGTTCTGTGCCCCATAAAAGCACCAAACTTTTTTAAACTTTTTCATCTATTCCCATTATTATATATAAAAGTATTTCATATTTTTTCTATCTCATCCCATTTTTTGTATGATCTCTTTTACACGGAAGGCGTACCTCTCGGCTACACATATTAAGTACCCCTCGACTACGGATGAACGTGGCCGAGGGGCTCTTTATGCGAAATCTTGTGAAAGGGTATCAGCTCATGATGGCAAAGTAATCGACGATGCCGACGAGTTTGCCGTGGTCGGTGACGAGGAGGGCATGAATCTTGTGGTTGCGGAACATCTGCTGAATGGTGGTGAGCTTGGTTTCGGGCGAGATGGTCTTTGGGGTTCGGGTCATGGCTTCGCTGACGGGCAGGTTGATGAAGTTCTCGCGAGCTCCTTCCACTGCACGGCGGATGTCTCCGTCGGTGATGATGCCCAGGATGTTGTCTTCGTCCATTACTACGCCCAGGCCAAGTTTGCCGCCACTGATGATCATGAGGGCATCAGAAAGGCGCATGGTGGGTGGAACGATGGGGAAGTTGTCGGTGTACATCACATCTTTCACACGAACGAGCAGTTTGCGTCCGAGCGAACCGCCTGGATGGAACAGGGCAAAGTCTCTTGCCTTGAAGTTGCGCACTTCCATGAGGGCACAGGCGAGTGCGTCGCCCATCGCCATGGCGGCAGTGGTGCTGGAGGTGGGTGCAAGATTGAGGGGACAGGCTTCGCGCTCCACACTACAGAGTATGTGGTAGTCGGAGTGTTGTGCCAAGAGCGAGTTGGCATCACCGGTGATGGAGACGATGGGGATGTGGCGGTCTTCGAGCGATGCGATGATGCGCAGCAGTTCGTCGGTGTTGCCAGAGTTGCTTATCATGAGTAGCACGTCGTTGTTCATAACCATGCCGAGGTCTCCATGCAAGGCATCAAGGGCATTAAGATAGATGGCTGGAGTGCCTGTGGAGGCGAGTGTGGCGGCGATTTTGGCTCCGACGTGTCCCGACTTGCCGACTCCCGTCACGACGACGTGTCCCGTACAGCGGTGTATGATGTCCACCACTTGTTCGAAGTTGTTGTTCAACTGGGGTATGAGGTCGAGCAGGGCTTGGGCTTCGTCGCGCAGACAACGCTCTGCATATATTTTTGAGTTCATGGGTAAAGTTAAAAATTAATTAAGAGTTAAGAAAGAGTGTTGAACTAACGAATAAGGTATTTTTCTTTATTCTTAACTCGTAATTCTTATTTAGTTTTTTTCATCTATCAGGCTTGCAATCACTTGGTCGAGGTGGCTTAAGTGGAGCATATTGGGACCGTCGGAGAGGGCATGGTCGGGGTCGGGATGCACTTCGAAGAAGTATCCGTTGGCTCCAAAGGCTTTGGCAGCGAGTGCCATGGCGGGTACAAACTCGCGGTTTCCTCCCGTCTTGCCACCTGCGGCTCCTGGACGCTGCACGGAATGCGTGCAGTCCATGATGACGGTGTCGGTAAAGTGGTGCATATCGGTTATATTGCGGAAGTCAACGGCAAGGTTGTTGTAGCCATAGATGTTGCCTCGCTCGGTCAGCCACACGTTGTCGTTTCCGCTTTCTCGCACTTTCTGCACGGGGTACTCCATGTCCATGCCTGACAGGAACTGCGCTTTCTTGATGTTGACGATGCGACCTGTTCTGGCAGCTGCCACAAGGAGGTCTGTCTGTCGGCAAAGGAAGGCTGGTATCTGCAGCACGTCGGCCACCTCGCCAGCAGGTTGCGCTTGATAGCTCTCATGTATGTCGGTGAGGATGCGGAGTCCATATTTTTCTTTGATGTTGGAGAGCATCTGCATTCCTTTTTCCAATCCAGGCCCCCGATAGGAGTGGATGGAGGTGCGGTTGGCTTTGTCGAAGGAGGACTTGAAGATGATGTTGAGGTCGTACTTCTCGTTGAGTCGAACCAATTCCTGTGCCACTTCTTCGAGGCACTCCATTGACTCAATGACACAAGGACCTGCTATGATGGTTGGTTTCATGTCATCCATTGATTAAAAAGGATATTTGTCGCCATTCTCTGTCGGGGCGACTGCTGCTGGTGCCTCTGGCTGAGCTGCCTGTTGAGGGGTTGATTGCCCTGCTGTTTTCGAAGATAGCATCTCCATGTTGTCCACCACAATGTCAATGGACTTGCGAGAGATGCCTTGACGGTCTGTGTAGTCACGTGTCTGTATCTTCCCTTCCACATAGAGTTTGTCGCCTTTGCGTACATATTTCTCGACGACCTCGGCTTGCTTTCGCCAGAAGACGCAGTTGTGCCACTCGGTGCGGTCAGGCACTTGGGTTCCGTTTTGCAACGTATAGCCCCGTTCGGTGGTGGCGAGTCGCAATTGCGCCACACAGACACCCTGGTCAAGGTATTTCACTTGTGGGTCGGCTCCCACATTTCCTATCAAAATCACTTTATTCATAATGATACTGTTTTGTTCAATAAATAGCAATCAAGCACTGTCATGGCTGCCATTGCTTCTACTACAGGAACGGCACGAGGCAAGACACAGGGGTCATGGCGACCTTTCACCTCAAGAATCGTCTCTTCACCATCTTTGTTCACAGTGGGCTGCGGACGCAACTGTGTGGCAACGGGTTTGAAAAGCACACGGAAATATATGTCCTGCCCATTGGAGATGCCTCCTTGTATTCCACCCGAATGGTTGGTGCGGGTGCTGATGCGCCCATTGTCGTTAAAGAAGAGGTCGTTCTGCTCAGAGCCTCTCTGCCCTACTCCATCAAAGCCCTCTCCGTACTCAAAGCCTTTCACGGCATTGATGCCCAGCATGGCAGCTCCGAGTTCTGCATGAAGTTTGGAGAAGGCTGGTTCACCCAGTCCGACAGGACAACCCTGAATGACGCAAGTTACCACTCCTCCTATCGTGTCTCCGTCGGCTTTCACGTCAAGAATCAGTTGTTCCATCTGTTGTGCCACCTCGGGATCGGGGCAACGCACGGAGTTCTGCTCAATGTTGGCGAACTGGTACTGATGGTAATCGCGGTCGATGGCAATACTGCCCACCTGCGAGGTATAAGCCGTGACTCTGATGCCCAACTGACGAAGTGCCAACTTGGCCAAAGCCCCACCCACACAGCGGGCGATGGTCTCACGAGCTGAAGAACGTCCGCCACCACGATGGTCGCGAAGCCCATATTTCTGTGTGTAAGTATAATCGGCATGAGATGGACGGAAAAGACTACGAATGTTCTCGTAATCATTTGAGTGTTGGTTTGTGTTTCTCACCAAGAATCCTATCGGGCATCCCGTGCTCTTTCCCTCAAACACTCCAGACAACAGTTCCACCACATCTTCCTCTTGCCGACTTGTCGTAATGCAGCTCTGCCCAGGCTTGCGACGAGCTAACTCTGATTGGATGAAGCCGAGGTCTATATCAATTCCTGCGGGCATTCCATCCACCACACCACCAACAGCAACTCCATGACTCTCACCGAAGGTTGTCAGTGTAAAAATATGTCCAAAAGTATTTCTCATCATCTACAACCTCCACAACTACCTCCGCAGCCACCACTTTCACAAGTACCACAACACCCGTTGCACTCACTCATGGCATTCAGCATCTGAGTAATTTCCTCATTCGTGGCAGGACGGCTTTCGATTACGTGACCAACGAAATGGAGGTCTTGACCTGCACGTGGATGGTTCAAGTCAATCGTCACTGTGTTTGCTTTTATTTCGATGATGGTAGCATTAAACTGACTGCCATCCTCTGCCTGCATGGGTACCACAGCTCCTTCATACACATAATTGAAATCCAGCTTTCCATCAATCAAGAAAATAGACTGGTCAACATCAAACATCAGTTCCTCATGAAACTCGCCATACGCATCTTTGCATGGAATGACAAAGTCAAATTCATCACCACGCACAAGATTTGCCACATTTTCCTCAAAACGAGGCAAAACTAAATTAAGCTTACTAATAAATTGGAAAGGATGACGACGATTATACACTTCAATAGGTTCCTCTTCTTCTTCACCATCTTCTATCGTATAGAGTCTATATGCAATCGTCAGCAATTTGTTGTCAAGTGCCATTTTATAATGTTTTTTGAAAGTTAATAACGTTGCAAAGATAACGATTTCTTATTAATTAGGCACGATTTCCAAGAATAAAGTTTCCAAATTCACTCTTTTGTACTACCTTTGCCCAAAGAATTATATGATAAAAAGGCAGAATGGGAAAAAGAATTTTCATATCAGTCGCCATGTTAATCATGTTGACAGCATGCTATAACAAGACTTCCGAGCATAGCACAGAAGGAACAGCTCAACCCTCAAAGAAATCGAAAGCAACAAGAAATCATGTTATTCGGAAACACATCATCATCCCCCATGATTTCTCCTATTTGACAAATATGGGCAGTATAGATGTCATCTATACACAAGGTAATTACAATATAGAAGTGGAAGGTGATAGTACACTCATCTCGTATTTGGAAACCAATTTCGACAGCAATTTACTTACCATCTCCCTACCGACAGAAAGTAATGTTGATATCAACCTTTATGGTAATACCAGTAATATACGCATGTATCTCTCATGCCCTGACCTGAAGTGTGTTAGTATCTGTGGCAATGGGAACTTTGAATGCCCAACCAACTGGCATACAGAGGATTTACAATTGGGTGCACTCGGCACAGGCATGATGAACCTGGGGAATATTGAGTGTTCTACTTTCAGCCTTCAATCCACCAGTATTGGAGACGTTACTATAAACAACCTCAAAGCAGAGGATGCAACCATTTATTCACGAAGTTCTGCTCATATCTCTGCTCACGTTGATCTTAAAAACCTTCTTATCTATAATGAAGGCTCCCAAACGATTCACTTAACCGGTAAGGCTCAAAAGTTGTTGTTAAACCGACCAGATGACCCCAATTTTATCAATGAATTGGAATAGCATCAAGAGAAATTGCTTGATGTGGTGACAAGACCCTATTCTTTGGTGATACATTTTTGAATAAAGAAAGAGGCATTGAGTTACGCTATCCTGTTCTGTAAGTAGAAAATTGCTACGGAAAAGAAATTCTTTCGAACTTTTTCCATAGCATTCAACTATTTTTTATAAATTTGCAACGAATTTACACATTATGCGACGATTTCTACACATTATTATATATATAATAGGATTGCTGTGTGCCGTTCAACCTTCAGTGGCAAAGACAGAGGGGGGAGGCTTTGTGGTAGTACTTGATGCTGGACATGGAGGGAAAGATCCTGGAACACTCGGTTCAGTGTCATCACATCGGGAGAAAGATATTGCCTTTGGCATCACCATGGAGGTGGGGAGATTACTGAAAAAGAACCATCCTGAAATCAAATTGGTCTATACTCGTTCTACAGATGTGTTCGTCGAATTGGGACGGCGAGCAGAAATTGCCAACAAAGCAAAGGCAGACTTGTTTGTGTCCATCCACGTTAACTCGTTACCCAAAGAAGCTAAACATTATGCCTACGGGGTACAGTCTTACACTTTAAGTCTCAAATCGATAGGAACGAATCTCGAAGTAGAAAAACGAGAGAACTCGGTCATTGCCCTTGAGGGTGAGGCTGCCAAGAAATATAATTACAACGCTTCAGCTGAGAGTGACATTATGTTTGAACTGATGCAAGACCACGACATGAAAGAAAGCGTCGCCTTTGCAAAAATGGCTCAAAAAGAAATGGTGCATACGGCTGGACGCAAGGATATGGGAGTGCGCCAAGCCAATCTTGCTGTGCTCCGTAAAACTTATATGCCCAGTGTACTACTGGAAGTGGGATTCATCTCCACTCCTGATGAAGAGAGGTTTTTGTTATCAAAAGATGGTCAAAACCTGATGGCAAAAAGTATATATAACGCCATCGCAAACTATGCTTCGCAGCGAACAGGTAAAGATGCAAAACTGGAGAAACCCACCCCCGCCCCAACCACACAAGACGAAGTGGAAACCCGTGCAGAAGATAAATCTCACACAACCAATATATCCAACTCTAAGACCTCAACAATATCTGAAAAGACAACGGAGAAAAAGAAGGTCTATAAGGTACAGGTGTTGTCTGGCAGTGTCAAACTGAACAGCAACGACAAACAGTTTAAGGGCTTAAAATGTGAAATGCACCAACAAGGAGGAAATCGATACACCTACACATATGGCAATGCATCAACCCTTGACGAAGCGAAGCAACTACGCAAGTCAATACTTAACAAATTCCCCGATGCATTCATTGTCACTTTTGAAGAATAATCCATAAAATTGCAACTAAAAAAATGACTGTATGAAAATTAGTAAGGAAATAAAAATCGCAGGCGTAGCCATAATCGCCGTTGCCATTGTTTATGTTGGCATCATTTTTCTGAAAGGATTGAAACTGTTCAGCGATGACGTGTCCTACTTCGTGGAAATCGCAGACGTACAAGGAATGCCTACGGCATCAGATGTACGTGCCAATGGTTTGAAAGTCGGTAACGTGAAAGCCATTACCTTCAATTCCGAAAAACAAAACCTCACTGTAGAGATTAACGTAAATCCCAATTTCCAGATTCCACAAGGCACGAGTGTCTATATGACCAAGGAGATGCTGGGCAGTGCCATGATGAATCTGAAACTGGGTCCCGACCCCACTGCTTTGTTGCAACCAGGTGACACAATCATGGGTGCTCCAATGACAGACTTAATGTCTGCTGCAGGTGCCATGATTCCAGAAGTGGAAAAGATGTTACCCAAAGTCGATTCTATCCTGACCGCACTCAACATTTTGGCAAACGATCCAGCCCTTGCCTCTTCCTTGCACAATATGGAGACTGTATCTGCCGACTTGAAAATGACAACAAGGCAAATCAACGGATTGTTAGGTAGGGATGTGCCACAACTGATGGCGAAGACTAACACCATCTGCACCAATCTGGAAACAACAACCAACAATTTGAACCAGATCGATATGCTTGGCATTGCTCAGAAAGCGGATGCTACACTTGGCACTATACAAGATATGACCTTCAAGATTAATACGGCCATGAACAGTAAAGAAACGTCACTCGGCATGTTGATGAACGATAACAGTATCGCCCTACATCTTGATTCAACAATGATGAATTCATCACGTCTCCTGGAAGACTTCCGACTGCATCCGAAACGATACGTTCATTTCTCTCTTTTTGGTAAAAAGGACAAATAAGGTTATCTAAAAAAAGCCAATAAAGATACATTATTTAAATTTTGTTCAAACAGAAGAAATTCTCTTTGAGCAAAACTTCAAATGTAAGAAAAACATATAAAAAACAACCAATTAGAGATGATTAAGAAAGTATCTTTACGATTTGTTTTACATGTGAAACATTTTTATAATTAGTTGTTTATCAAGAGAAAATATTTTTATAATATCAAACAACACCCCATTTAACTTAAAGAACGTAAATGGTTGAAATAGGGCACTTTCTGAAATAAAAGATAAACGGCAAAAAAATCAAATTTTGTCGTTACAAAAAAAAAGACGAACTTTGCATTCGAAAAATCAGAAAACTCCAAAACCTAAATTAAAACATATATAGATTTCAGTAGAAACAATGGGAAAAGCTCCAAAAGAACTGTGGGAAAAATGTCTCGACATCTTTCGTGACAACATGACCCCAGAACAATTCGCAGCATCATTTGCTTTCGTGAAACTACACAGTTTCAAGGATGGCGATTTGGTACTTGATGTACCAAGCGAATTTGTGAAAAGCTTCTTAGAGGAGAATTTCCTTCCATTGATGGTTTCTACTTTCAAACGAGTTTTCAACAACAACGTCAAAGCACTTTATTATAATATTCCTGTAGTAAAAACATCTACAGGTGGTGCGGTAAGAGAAAAGACAGATATCACCCCAATGGTCATCAATGGCCCTTCGCGTAAAGATGCACGTAAATCGCCAGATGATGTTACAGCTCCACAAGTACAAGACCTTGATTCTCAACTCTACCCTTACTATAAGTTTGACAACTACATTGAAGGCGACAGTAATAGGCTGGCGCGTTCTGTTGGTGAATCTATCGCCCAGAAACCCAGCAAAACCTTCAACCCCTTCTTCGTTTATGGCCCTTCGGGATGTGGCAAGACCCATCTCATCAATGCCATCGGATGGCGTATCAAGGAACTGCATCCACAGATGCGTGTGCTCTACCTTTCAGCTCACCTCTTTACCGTACAATATACAGATGCAGTACGCCAGAACAAGGTAAATGACTTTATCCGATTCTATCAGACCATTGATGTGCTGATTTTGGATGATGTGCAGGAACTTTCGGGTAAGACACAAACTCAGAACACGTTTTTCCACATCTTTAACCACTTGCACATCAACGGCAAACAAATTATCCTTTCGGCTGACCGTCCCCCCATCGCCATCCAAGGTTTGGAAGACCGACTGCTCACCCGTTTCAAGTGGGGAATGCAAGCAGAGATAGAGAAGCCCACCCAACATTTACGCCTCAATATCTTGTCGGCGAAGGTGGATCAAGATGGTCTTAAGATTCCTGCTAATGTGCTAAGATTCATTTCTGAGAACATTGACGAGAGCGTACGTGACCTTGAAGGCATGATTAACTCACTCATGGCCTATTCTGTTGTCTATAACTGTGACATCAATATGGCCTTAGTTAAGAAAGTTATGCCACGCTTCATTGATACGACGGAAAAGCCTATCACTATCGAAGATGTGAAACAATGTGTTTGTGAACGTTTCAAATTAAAAGTCAGTCAACTGGAATCACGCATCCGTACCCAGCAAATTGCCTATGCACGCCAGATTGCCATGTATTTAGCAGCGCAATTGACCGATAAATCACACGTACAGATAGGCGTCCATATCGGCAACCGTAACCACGCCACAGTCATCCATGCACTCAAACAGATAAAGGATATGATGGAGGTTGACGAAAATACACGTAGGGATGTGGAAGAATTGATGGATGAGTTAAAATGTCCTCACAAATAAGCCATACACACATTCAGAGATGTGCCATGCACTGTCAAAGTTACGATAGGTGCTCACAAAAGCAGGGTTTCCTTCAAAGGAAGCCCTGCTTTTTTAGTGCTTCAAGCAGTCCTGCTGACATCGCCTCATTGTCCTTTCGTGTATAACGACAATCGGTGAACACTTGTGCAAGATTTTCTTTCTTGTTGATTTCCACAAACTTTTGATTCTCTTCCAATTGTTCCTTGAAATAATAGATGATGTCCAACTGATTAGGAGTATAGCTTTGATATGTTTCCTCATGAATGTATGCCAAGTGGGGGAGACGATCTGGTTGTTCAGGGCATTCGTTTGGCACGCCCACTGTGATGGTCGCCACGGGGAAAGTCAACTTGGGCAGTTTCAACAGGTCTATGATGCCCTGTGGATTGTATAGCGTCGTACCAAGATAGCACGTACCTAATCCCGTTTCCTCCGCCAATGTACAGAATGCTTGCACATAAAGCAGTGTATCACTCACCGCATTCATAAACGAGAGGATATTGTCATAACCTGCATCAGCATTACGCTGTTTGCACCATTGGGTAAAGCGATTGAAATCGGCACAAAAAGTAAGCACCACGGGTGCCTCTTTCACCATCGGCTGTCCAAAATGCAACGGAGAAAGTTTCTCTTTCATTTCCTCAGAACGAGTCACCACAACACTGTAAAGTTGCATATTTCCCATTGTTGCTGCACGCGATGCCTGAAAAAGCAACGCCTCCAACTGCTCTGTTGGAATATCATCCTTTTTATATTTCCGGATGGTCCTTCTTTCCTGAAAATTCATCGTTCAAATTACTATTTTATCAAATACTCTTTATAATTTTGCCCAAAGGTAGTCATTTCTTTTCACATTTTCTTTGTCATGTCAAAAAAGTGCCGTATTTTTGTCTCTACTTAACATTTGTTCGCAACACCAAAACAACAATTGGCATTTGTAGATGATTATTTGTCAAGTCACAAATCGTAAATAATTTAATATGTCACTGGTACAATCTTTATCAACCAACATTCTGAATACTTTGGCTGAATTTGGGGAAAAGAAACTGAGAAAGGCTCTTGCCCCATACGATTCCGAAATGGAAGAGAATGAAGAGCGAGAGGAACTGTTGTCACTGCTCGACAACGAAATTTACACCTATCGCCCACAGTTTGAAATCACAGAAAAACGTCCCGTCAGCCTCGAATGTGACGTGGTGAAGTTCCAGAACAAGAAGGAGAAGTGGGTCGCATTCGTGGGGTTGCTTGACGGCTATCCCTACGAGATTTTCACAGGCGTGCTCGATGACGAGGACGGCATCGCCCTGCCCAAGACCGTCACCAAAGGACACATCATCAAGGCGGTTGAACCCGACGGCACCAAGCGGTACGACTTCACCTTCGTCAACCGCCGTGGCTACAAGACCACCGTCGAAGGGCTCTCCGAACGCTTTAACAAAGAATACTGGAACTACGCCAAACTCATCAGCGGCATCCTCCGCTACCGTATGCCCCTCACCCATGTCATCAAATTGGTTAGTTCGCTGCAACTGGAAAACGAGAACATCAACACATGGGCAGCAGGTGTTGCACGTGCGCTGAAAAAGTACATCAATGACGGGGAAGACTTCGCAGACGAAACGACTCCCCGTGATGAAAGCAGAAACACGGAAGGATGATGGCAACACCACAGCATCACGTCATCATCGAAGGATTGCGTCTCTATGCCTATCACGGAGCCATGGCACAAGAACGGAAGGTTGGAGCCTACTTCACCATCGATGCCGACATCGCCACAGACTTTTCCTATGCCATCGAAACGGATAAACTTCGTGGCACCATCAACTATGCCGACATCCTCGCCATCATCAAACGCGAGATGGCAATACCTTCCCGTTTGGTCGAACACGTGACGGGGCGCATCGCCCATGCCATCCTTGCCGAGTGCCCCACAGCACAAACTGTCCACCTTAAGATACTCAAGGAGAACCCACCTATGGGTTCCGACTGCCGAGGTGCAGGAGTGGAAATAACCCTCTCCTCCCCTGCCCTTCCATCAGGTTCATGACCTCCTGAATTTCCATCCTAAAAAATAACAATCACATGACCTCAACAACAAACAAAATGACCAACTACCGCTGGGTGATATGCGGAATGCTCTTTCTCGCCACCACGGTGAACTACATGGACAGACAGGTGCTCTCACTCACATGGAAAGACTTCATCGCACTCGACTTCCACTGGAGCGACGCCGACTACGGCTTCATCACAGCCGCTTTCTCCATCTTCTATGCCTTCATCTCCCTCTTTGCCGGCAAGTTCATCGACTGGATGGGCACCAAGAAAGGCTACATCTGGGCAATTGTCATTTGGTCCATCGGTGCCTGTCTGCATGCCGCATGCGGTGTCATCACCATGTCCATCACCGACATTCCCAACGAAGAAGCCCTGCGAGCAGTCAAGGCTGGCACCGACATGGCACTCCTCATCTCCACCTGGAGCGTATGGCTCTTCCTTGCCTGCCGTATCGTACTTGCCACAGGCGAGGCAGGCAACTTCCCAGCCGCCATCAAGGTGACCGCCGAGTATTTCCCCAAAAAAGACCGTGCCCTCGCCACCTCCATCTTCAATGCAGGTGCCTCTGTAGGCGCACTTGCCGCCCCACTCACCATTCCTATATTGGCAGAAAGCATGGGGTGGGAAATGGCATTCATCATCATCGGTGGTATCGGCTTCATCTGGGCAATCCTCTGGGCTGTGCTCTACAACAAGCCAACGGAGAGCAGCCACGTAAATGCAGCCGAACTGGCTTACATTCAGCAAGACAACAATGCCCCTGCTGCAGAAGAGAACACAGCAACTGCCCCAACCCGCGAACAAGCCAACGACAACCTTCAGATACCTTTCCTCAAGTGTTTCACTTATCGACAGACATGGGCGTTCATCGTAGGCAAACTCCTCACCGACGGAGTCTGGTGGTTCTTCCTCTTCTGGGCACCAGCCTACTTCTCAGAGTTAGGTTATAAATCGTCCGACCCGATGGGTCAGGCACTTATCTTCGTGCTCTACCTCATCGTCACCGTGGTCAGCATCGGTGGTGGCTATTTGCCCAAGTACTTCGTGGAAAAGAAAGGCATGGAACCCTACTCAGGCCGCATGCTCGCCATGCTCATCTTCGCCTTCTTCCCCATTTTTGCCATGTTCGCACAGCCGCTGGCAGACACCTCCGTTTGGTGGCCCTGCATCATCATCGGTCTCGCAGGTGCAGGACATCAGTCTTGGTCAGCCAACCTCTATTCCACTATTGGCGACATGTTTCCCAAGTCAGCCATTGCCTCCATCACAGGCATCGGCACCATGTTCGGCGGTCTCTGCTCCTTCGCCATCAACTGGGGCTCGGGTCTGCTCTTCACCCATGCCGAGGCACAGGGCGACGCCTTCCAGTTCTTCGGTGTGACAGGCAAACCTGCTGGCTACATGATTGTCTTCTGCTACTGCGCCATCGCCTACCTCATCGCCTGGGCACTGATGAAGACTCTCGTACCGAAGTACAAACCCATCACAGCCTAAACCAGTTCCTAAAGAACTGGGATAAGACTTACATATCCTTGTTGGATTTATACATTTCCAACTTAAAAATGCACATATTCTTGTAGGATATGTGCATTTTCTATAAGGATATGTAACTTCCCTACGGCATACGGATGAAGGGGTTTATCGTTTATGGGTAAGGTCGATTGTGGCTTGCTTTTGTGGTAAATCCTCGCATGAAAGCATAAGATTATAATGGGAACGAGAAAAAAATATCGAAAAACGGTAAATTTTTCTCGTTTTTATTTGGAAGTTATAAAAATATGTTTTACCTTTGCACCGAAAAAAGTTAACGAATAACGATAAATGATTCAAAATAAACGATATTTCACGACTTATAAATACCCAAAACTATTTATAATCAGTACTAAAAACAACTACTTATCAATTATCAAGACTGACTATGATGCCGACCAGGAATTTATAATCAGTATTAAAAACAACTACTTATCAATACTAAAAACTACTTATAAACATTAAAAACTATTTACACTATGGCAACAAGTAACAAATCCGAGTTTGAATTTCGAGGAGGTTCGATGAACGGCTTCCTTATGTGTGCAATCGACATCGTGCTCTATGGAACAATGGTCTATAGTTTCATCAAGGGAGGCATCGCTGCGGATGCCGACAAGCCCTGCGCGTTCTGGTTTATAACAGCAGTGCTTCTGCTCATCGCTGCCATCATCTGTAGTTGCGGCTTCTCTATGCTGGAGCCTAACGAGGCGAAGGTGATGACGTTCTTCGGCAAGTATGTGGGCACCTTCCGCAAGAACGGTTTCTATTGGCTCAACCCCTTCATGACGGTGAAGAACGTGAGCCTGAGAGCACGCAACCTGAATGCCGACCCCATCAAGGTGAATGACAAGACGGGCAACCCTGTGATGATTGGCTTGGTGCTGGTGTGGCGACTGAAAGACACTTACAAAGCAATCTTCGACATCGACACAGAGGTGGTTACTGGCACCTCGGGCAGCAGTTCGGCTGCGAGGATGAACCGCTTTGAGAACTTCGTAAGAGTACAGAGCGACTCGGCATTGCGAGAGGTGGCGGGCATGTATGCCTACGACGATGAGGACAGCAAGGCTGGCGGCGTGACGTTGCGTGGTGGTAGCGCTGAAATCAACGAGGTGCTGACGGGCAAACTGAACGAACGGCTGGCAATGGCAGGTCTGGAAGTATTGGAGGCACGCATCAACTATTTGGCATACGCTCCTGAGATTGCGGCAGTTATGCTCCGTCGTCAACAGGCAGCAGCCATCATCACGGCAAGGGAGAAAATCGTGGATGGTGCGGTGTCGATGGTGAAGATGGCACTGGACAAACTGAAGGGCGAGGACATCGTGAACCTCGACGACAGCCAGAAGGCATCGATGGTGAGCAACCTGCTGGTGGTGCTTTGTGCTGAAGAACCTGCTCAACCAGTGGTCAATTCGGGTACGAACTAAGCACCGAAATGAACGAACTAAAACAACGAATTGAGCGAACTAAAACATGAAATTGAACCAATTGACTTATGAAAAAGAAATTTAACTTGTATTGTGGCTTGCTGATAGCTGCCATCGTGTTCGGAATCGGAGTTGAGATGTTTGATACGGGCTACAGAATGTATCAGGGCGGAAAGGCTGGCTGGGAACATGCACGCAAGGAGAAACAAAGGGGAAAGCATCATAACCCCGCAGAGACTTTTCAAAGAATCTATAAGATGACACCTGTGCAGATGATGCCCAAAGGGGAGTGTTTGATGACACTCAACTCGGGCGATAGCATCGTCAATCTGAAAACGGGAGAGAAGATGCCCATCTTGACCATGATAGGGTTTGTGGTGCCAGAGAAAGGCAGCAGCAGAATGAGTGTGCTGCAAGGCATCGGTTATCTGGGAATCGCCCTTATCATCGTCTTCTTCGTGGCATTCATCAAACTCATCATTTCGGTGAACAAGGGGCGCATCTTCGAGCGGAACATGGAGACGCAACTGGCATGGGGCGGATGGTCGGTGTTTGCCATGTATGTGTTGGGGTGGATTGGTACGCTCTACCATTATATCCTCAATGTGCAAGAGTTTGAATTTGAGGCGTATGACCTGAGCATCGTCCAGAGGCCCGACATCGCCCTGCTCTACTCCGCTTTCGGCATGCTGCTTTTCGGGCAGATATTCAAGATTGGCCGTCAAATGAAAGAAGAACAAGAACTGACAATATGATAGTAGTAAACTTGGACGTCATGATGGCACGACGCAAAATGTCATCGGGTGAATTGGCTGAACGCATCGGCATCACGCAAGCGAACCTGTCGGTGCTGAAAACAGGCAAGGCGAAGGCTGTGCGCTTCTCCACCTTGGAACAAATCTGCAAGGTGCTGAACTGCCAGCCAGGAGACCTATTAGAATATCAAGAAGAAACAACGGAACAATAAAGAACGACATGAAGAAAATTATTTATCCTATTTTTGCGGTGGTGGTCTTTCTGGTGATGCAGGCCATCGCTGGAGGGATCCTCGGTTTGATAGGGCTTATCCTCTCTCCCGAAACCCTGAATGAAGTGAGAACCACAGGCGACCCAAACGCCCTGATGACAGCAGTCGCTCCCGACGCATTGGCATGGGGTATCGCGCTCAGTGGCATCGCGACCGTAGGCATCATTGCCCTGCTGAAAATGATTGACTGGAAGAACGTGCTGAACATCAAGACCATCCGTTGGGGATGGGGAGCCGTCAGCGTCGTGGCTGCCATCTGCGGCATTTTCGCCCTCGACATACTGGAAGAGATGATGGATCTGCCCAATCTGATGGAAGATATGTTTACTGACATGGCAAACTCTGTGATGGGTGTGTTGTGCATCGCCATAGTAGGTCCCGTGGTCGAGGAACTCGTCTTCCGCGAGGCTTTCTTGGGGTATATGGTGAGGAACGGTGTGAACAAGTGGATAGCCATCATTACCAGTGCCCTTGCTTTCGGCATCATCCACCTCAACCCTGCCCAAGTGCCTTTTGCCGCAGCCATGGGATTTATCTTGGGCATAATATACTATAAGACAGGGAATATCGTTATTCCTATTATACTGCACGTGCTGAACAACAGCGTGGCTGTGTGGCAGATGCATGTGCTGGGCGATGCAGCCAAGGACTTCAGCATGATAGAATGGCTGGGTGGACAAGGCAAGTCTATGATTCTGCTGTGTGTGTGCAGTTTCCTCTGTGCCGCCTTGTTGACCCACTTTTGGAGAAAGTATAAGAAAATAGACATAAACCAATAAATACCAAAACTTTATGAAACAATTTTTCAAGTATGTACTGGCGACGATTGTGGGTATCTTCATCGTCGGAGTGATTATCACCATCATGTCCCTTCTTAGTTTGGCGGGCATGGCAACTATGGGCAGTTCGACTGCCTCTGTGAAGGACAACAGCGTATTAGTCATCCAATTGCAAGGCTCCATCGAGGAACGCAGCACGGAGAATCCCTTTGCACAAATAATGGGCAACTCTGCCTTAGAGGAGCAAGGGCTTGACGACATCCTTGCTGCCATCAAGAAAGCAAAGGAGGAAGAAAAAATCAAGGGCATCTATTTAGAGGCAGGCACTTTTTCGGGTGCCATGCCCGCCACCCTGCAAGCCATCCGCAAGGCACTGGCCGACTTCAAGAAAGACGGCAAGTTCATTGTGGCGTATGGCGACACTTACACACAGGGTGCTTACTACCTCTGCTCGGTGGCTGACTCTGTGGTGGTCAATCCACAAGGCATGATTGACTGGTCAGGCCTCTCCAGCCAAGTGACCTACTACAAAGACCTGCTTGAGAAGGTGGGCGTGGAAATGCAGGTGGTGAAAGTCGGCACCTACAAGAGTGCGGTAGAGCCTTTCTTGCTCAGCGAAATGAGCGAGGCAAATCGCGAACAGATTCAGACCTACGACGATGAGATATGGGGCGAAATGACGAAGGCCATCAGCAAGAGCCGCGGCATCAAGGTAGAGAAACTGAATGAACTGGCCGACTCGCTGATGATGTTACAGGATGCCCAACTCTACAAGAAAGAGAAACTGGTGGACAAGCTTGCCTACAGCGACGAGGTGCCAAACATCATCGCCCGCATGGTGAAAGTAGATGACCCCGAAGACTACCACACAGTGAAGGTGAGTGACCTTGCAGGTGCTGCCGCCAACGAACCTAAGGGCACCAGCGGCGACGTGGTGGCTGTCTATTATGCAGTGGGGGACATCGTACAGGAAGCATCAACAGGCTTCAGCACATCACCCGAAATCGTGGGAAAGACCGTCATCAAGGATTTGCAGGAACTGGCTGAAGATGAAGACGTGAAGGCTGTTGTGCTGCGCGTCAACTCGGGGGGGGGCTCAGCCTACGCCAGCGAACAGATATGGCATCAAGTGATGAACATCAAATCGAAGAAACCAATCGTGGTGAGCATGGGCGACATGGCAGCATCTGGCGGCTACTACATCAGCTGTGCAGCCGACTACATCTATGCCGAGCCTACCACCATTACCGGTTCCATCGGAATCTTCGGTATGTTCCCTAACGCTGGCAAACTGCTGAACGAGAAACTGGGTGTGCACTTCAGCACGGTGAAAACCAACGATTTCTCAGACTTTGGCGACTTCACTCGTCCGTTCACGGAACAGGAACGCGCCAAGGCACAGAAGTATATCAACAACGGTTACGAACTCTTCACCAAACGCTGCGCTAATGGCCGCAAGATGAAACAAGACAGCATCAAGAGCATTGGCGAAGGTCGTGTGTGGACAGGTCTGCACGCCAAGCAAATCGGACTTGTCGATGAACTTGGCGGTCTCGAGCAAGCCATCGAAAAAGCCAAGAATTTGGCCAAATTGGACGAGGCTTCTGTCATCAGCTATCCAGGCAAGACCAACATCTTTGCAAGCCTGATGGAGGAAATGTCTGGCGACAGTTATGCGGACAGACAGATGAAGCAGGCACTTGGCGAATATTACGGCATATTCTCCGACATGAAAAAGGTAAACCAGCGGACAGGCATCCAGACAAGTATTCCCTATTATCTGAGGTTCAACTTGTAAAATTCATACGATTTTCTCAAAATATCTTAAAAAGACAAGCCATATTTCGGATGGTTTGTCTTTTTTTTGAGAAAATATACTTACCTTTGTAGCTGGAAAGCAGTCAGACGGTCTGTCGCTGGAGTTCCCATGGGGACTCAAGAGGAAAGTCCGGGCAGTACAGGGCATCCCACTTCCTAATGTAGAAGCAGTCCGTGAGGGTTGAGTCATGCAGAAGAAAATAACAACAGCTTTGACTTTAGCTTTAACACCCCATGAGGGATGAAGCGTTGCTTCGATGTTATTTCTATTGCCAGAAGCTGAAATGGTGAGAAGGTGAGGTAAGAGCTCACCAGCGGCATGGTGACATGTCGGCTGTGCATCTTGGGAACTGCAAGTTCATGTAAACTACCGCCACAAGGGTTGCCCGCCCGATTGTTCGGTAGAGGGTAGAACGCTTGAGCCATGAGGTGACTCATGGAGTAGATAAATGACAGGCACGTCCTTTCGGAAGATGGGCGACCTTTCTTCCAAAAGACGAACAGAACCCGGCTTATAGTCTGACTGCTTTCCTTTTTATATATTGAAGCATAAAGTATGTTAAAATCGCTGAAAGATAATTAAACTTTCCACTACGGGCACGTTCAAATCAAATTGATGAACAAACAGAGAATCGATTAACAAACAGAGAAACAATGAATAGACAAAACTTATTAACCACGCTATCTCTGTTGCTAATAGGCAGTGTGGCATACGGGCAAAAGCCTTGGACACTACAAGAGTGCCTTGATTATGCCCTCGCCAACAATATCCAATTGCAGCAGAAGAAGATAGCGGTAGCCTCCGATCATGAGGATGTATTGCAGAGCCAATCTGCATTATTCCCTTCAGTATCGTTCAGCACCAATCAAAATGTTTCGTGGCGACCTTTTGCCGAAAGTACCATCAATCTCACCAACGGTTCGATGACCACCAACCGTAACACCGTTTCATACAATGGTTCCTATGGCATCAATGCCAACTGGACGGTATGGAACGGCAACCGTAACACAAACACCATCAAGCAGAACAAACTGACGGAACAAATGGCTGAATTGGACGTGGAAAAACAAGCCAACAGCATCCAAGAACAGATTGCACAACTGTATGTACAGATACTTTATGAAACAGAGGCTGTAAAAGTATGCGAGGAAATCATCAAGGCAAGCGAACTGCAACGCGACCGAGCTCAAACGATGGTGGAAGTAGGTAGTTTGGCAAGGGTTGATTTGGTGCAACTGGAAGCCCAGGTGAGTCAAGACAAGTATTCGTTGGCACAGGCACAATCGCAACTGGCCAACTACAAGTTGCAGCTGAAACAATTACTGGAGATTCACGACGACGAGCCCTTTGACATTGCCATCCCCGATGTGTCTGACGAGAAAGTGCTCTCCGTCATCCCCAACGAGCAGGCTGTCTATAATGCAGCCTTGGAGAACCGCCCCGAAATTCAGTCGAGCAAATTGAACATCGAGTCATCAGAAATAGCCATCTCGACCGCACGTGCAGGCTACATGCCTACGGTGTCGCTCTCAGCAAGCATCGGCAGCAGCAACTCGTCTGGGCAGGACAACTCCATCACACAGCAAATCAAGAACAACCTTAGCAACTCGCTAGGTCTGACCGTCTCCGTGCCCCTCTTCGACAACCATCAGGCACGCACAAACATCCGCAAGGCGAAATATGCATTGCAGACCAGCGAACTGAATCTACAGGAGCAACAGAAGCAACTCTACTCCACCGTGGAGAACTACTGGCTGAACGCCACCACCTCGCAGCAGCAGTACATCTATGCGAAAGCCAACGTGGAAAGTATGCAAGAAAGTTATAGTTTAGTAAGTGAGCAGTTCAACTTAGGACTGAAAAATATCGTGGAATTGACAACTGGCAAGAATAATCTTTTGCAAGCTCAACAGCAACTCTTACAGACAAAATACACCACGTTACTCAACTACGCCCTGCTCAACTTCTATGCAGGAGAGAACATCATTTTATAAAATCAAACCAATAATACAGCAAGAAAAATGAGAACGAACAAGATATATGCAGCTATCATGATGGCAACCATACTAACAGCTTGCAGCAAAGGCACGAAAGTCATCTACTCTACTACACCTGTCGAGAAGCAGAACATCAGCACCAGCATCACAGCTACAGGCACTATCGAACCTGTGACTGAGGTAGAAGTCGGCACGCAGGTATCTGGTATCATTGACCGCATCTATGTGGATTATAACTCTGAAGTTCATAAGGGACAGGTTATTGCCGAACTTGACAAGACCAACCTGCTTTCCGAATTGGCATCGGCACAGAGCAACCTTTCCAATGCACAATCCTCGCTCAACTATCAGAGTGCCAACTATAAGCGTTACAAGACCCTTTACGAAAAGGGATTGGTTTCTGCCAACGACTACGAAAACGCCAAACTGAGTTACGAGCAGGCTGTGCAACAGGTGAAAGTACAGCAACAAAATGTACAAAAGGCACAAACCAATCTCGGTTATGCGACCATCACCTCTCCCATCGACGGTGTCGTACTGTCCAAAGAGGTGGAGGAAGGACAAACTGTGGCATCAGCCATGACCACACCGACCCTCTTCATCATCGCTCAAGACTTGACTGATATGCGCGTGATTGCCGACATCGATGAGGCTGACATAGGCGGGGTGAAAGAAGGACAGCGCGTCTCCTTCACCGTCGATGCCTTCCCTGACGACACGTTCGAAGGTGCAGTGACTCAGGTCCGCCAACAGGCCACAACAGAAAGCAATGTGGTGACCTATGAAGTGGTCATCTCAGCTCCCAACGAATCACTGAAATTAAAGCCTGGACTCACCGCCAACGTGACCATCTACACACTGGAAAAGAACGGAATACTGGCAGTTCCAGCCAAAGCCCTTCGCTTCACTCCAAACGAAGCACTCCTGCAAGAAGATGAAACGGTAGAAGACGTGGAAGCTCCAGCTAAAGTGTGGACGAAGGAAGGGAACACCTTCAAAGCACATAAAGTGGATATTGGCACCAGCAACGGTATGCTCACCGAAATTGTATCGGGGGTTGCAGCCGGCACAGAAGTGCTCACCGACTTCAAGATCATAGGCGGAAAGGAGGATGAAGCGGATGAAGGAACGACCAACCCCTTCATGCCACGTCCACGAAACAACAGAAACACCAATGGCACCAACGGTGCAAACAAGAACGGAAACAGTAATAACACCCCCAAATAATGAGTGAACAAAAGGATAATCGTAAGGTCGTCATCGAACTCGACAACGTAAAGCGTTATTTTCAAGTTGGCTCTGAAACCGTTAAAGCATTGCGTGGGGTCAGCTTCAAGATATACGAAGGCGAGTTCGTGACCATTCAAGGTACATCAGGGTCAGGCAAATCTACTTTGCTCAACCAGTTGGGGTGCCTCGATACACCCACATCAGGGGAGTATTATCTGGATGGTACGCCCGTGCGTAAGATGAGCAAGAATCAACGTGCCAAACTACGCAACCGCAAAATAGGCTTCGTGTTCCAGAACTACAACCTCTTAGCTAAGACCACAGCTGTCGAGAATGTAGAACTTCCCCTTATGTACAATCATAAGTACAATGCCAAGCAACGACGCGAAGCTGCCATCAAGGCACTGCAAGCTGTAGGTTTGGGCGACCGCCTTGACCACAAGAGCAACCAAATGTCAGGTGGACAGATGCAGCGTGTCGCCATCGCTCGTGCACTGGTCAACAACCCTGCCGTGCTCTTGGCCGACGAGGCAACGGGTAACCTCGACACACGCACCTCGTTCGAAATGTTGGTGCTTTTCCAGAAACTCCATCAGGAAGGACGCACCATCATCTTCGTGACCCATAACCCCGAAATCGCTGAATATGCCTCACGCAACATCAACCTGCGAGACGGAAAGATTCGCGAAGACACCCTCAACACCAACATCAAATCGGCAGCCGAAGCACTGGCTGCCCTTCCCAAACCACAAGACGACTAAGTCATTTACAATCTGACGATTTACAATTTACGATTTATTTAATAAGACCGTGAACATACTTAATCTTTTCAAAGTCAGCATCAACGCTGTAGCGAACAACAAGATGCGTTCGTTCCTCTCCATGCTCGGCATCATCATCGGTGTAGCAGCAGTCATCATCATGATGGCCATCGGTCAAGGTTCCAAAGAGAGCATCCGTAAGGAACTCTCCACCATGGGCACAAATCTGTTGACCATCCGTCCGGGTGCCGATATGCGTGGCGGTGTACGTCAAGACCCATCCTCAATGCAAACCCTCAAAATGGCAGATTATCAACGCATCCTTGCTGAAAAGAAATTTGTCAGCAATGTCTCGCCTGAGGTCACTGCATCAGGCCAGGTCATCTATGGCAACAGCAACACGAACACCACCATTTATGGCGAGTCACCAGAATATCTCGACATCAAGCAGTGGGATGTAGAGGAAGGAGTCAATTTCAACGAAGAAGATATCCGAAAAGCAGCTAAGGTGTGCGTAGTAGGCACCACTATTGTCAAAGAACTCTTTGGCGAAGGCAAAGAAGCAGAAGCCATCGGCAAGAACATCCGCTTCAAGTCCATTCCTCTGCGCATTGTGGGTGTGCTGAAAAGCAAAGGCTACAATTCTTGGGGTATGGACCAAGATAATGTCATCATCTCACCCTACACCTGTGTGATGAAGCGCATCGCTGCACAGACCTACTTCTCATCCATCGTCTGCTCCGCACTCACCGAAGAACTCTCTGATGCCGCCATCGAGGAACTGACACAAATTCTGCGCAGTAACCATAAACTGAAAGCGGAAGCTGTGGACGATTTCACCATCCGTTCGCAAGCTGAGATGATGGAAACCATGTCCTCCACAATGGACACCGTCACCATTATCCTCGTCGTGGCAGCTGCTTTCTCCCTGTTGGTGGCAGGTATCGGCATCATGAACATCATGCTTGTGTCCGTCACTGAACGTACTAAGGAAATCGGTCTCCGCATGGCTGTAGGAGCCACAGGCATGGTCATCTCCCTCCAATTCCTCATCGAGTCAGTCATTATCTCCCTGACAGGAGGACTGCTCGGCGTGATATTAGGCAGTCTCGTAGGAGAATTTGTCGTGCCCCTCATGGGCATGCCATCCAGCATCCCTGCGTGGTCTATCTATGTGTCCTTCGCTGTCTGCACCATCATTGGTGTCATCTTTGGTTACATCCCAGCACGCAAAGCTGCCAACATGGACCCCATCGAGGCTATCCGACACGAATAACATTTAGAAAACATCTGTATGAAAACACTGAATTTCCTTTTGTTTGTACTGCTCTGCGCCAGTCCGCTCCACGCACAGTCGCTGAAAGACCTCTTCCTGAAAATGCCTCAAGAAATATGTCCAGCCTTGTCAGAGTACAATCGTTTAGAGTTGGTCGACAATCAACGAAACAACAAGCCCATGCAGACACGAAATACCTTTCGTTATGTCTCCACGATGCACACTCTGACAGATCAATTCGCACAACTTGAAGTATCCAAAAGTTCAGAGAAAACAATGAAGCTTCTGCCTCTCAACGATGGAAGTTCAATCATCATGGTCATCAGCACAGTCTTATGTGACAGCATCAGCGATTCGTCTATCAGTTTCTATTCTACTGAATGGAAAGCACTACATAACGAAGACTTTATCAATCAGCCGACATCAGCAGAATTTCGTCAAATCACCATTGACCCTGCCACAAACATACTGACCATCATTACACAAAATCCATTAGCACTGCACACTGATGAGGGTTCAACAATAGGCAAAATAGAACCCATCACTACAACATTGCATTGGGAAAAAGAAGTCAACAAGTTTATCCAATAGTCACACTCTTCTTTTGCATCAACATCATCGAACAAGTCATCACCATGAAAGAACATCAGGCATTGAAAATCTATCGGGCATCGGCAGGTTCGGGCAAGACGTTCACCTTGGCAGTGGAGTATATCACCTTGCTGATGGTGAACCCTTTGGCCTATCGAGAGATATTGGCTGTGACGTTCACCAACAAGGCAACCACGGAGATGAAGCAACGCATCTTGGGCACTCTTTGGGCAATGGGACATGGCTTGAAGAGTGCCGACGACTATATGGATAACGTCATGGCGAACCTCGAGAGAATGAAGTTGGTTCCCCGATGGATGGAAGAGCCATATCGTTCTCAACTACAGACACTCAATCGAGAAATCCTCAAGCAACGAGCGAGGTCGGCACTTTCCAACATCATCCACGACTACAGCCGCTTCCACATCGAGACCATTGATTCCTTTTTCCAGAGCATCGTTCGTGAGATAGCCAGCGAACTGGAGTTACCTGTCAACATGAAAGTGGAACTGGACGAGGGCAAAGTGTTGGCTGATGCAGTGGATGAGATTATTGACAACCTGAGAGAGGGGAGTTCCGAGTTCCGTTCCATCATCGAGTTCATCGAGGAGAAGATCAAAAGCAATCGTTCGTGGCAAGTGGATGGGACGGTGAAGGACTTCGGACGTAATATCTTCAAGGAGAACTACCTCATTCATGGCGAGGAGGTGAGACAGCGCATCACCAACCAGAGCACCATCTATCAATACCGCACCATCATCAACAAACATTTGGAAGAGAAGAAAAAGGAGGTAACCGATTTGGCGACCCAAATGCTGGAGGCATACAAGGAATATGGCATGAACGAGAAAGACTGCACGACAGCCATAGTGACATTTCTGGAGAAAGTCCGAGACTATAGAGTCACCGAATCAACTGGAACCAGCAAGGGCACCTTCTCTGACAAGATAGAGGAACATACCGAAAACGTGGACAAGTGGTTCAAGAAATCGTCAAAGAATCGTTCCGTACTCGAACTGCAAGTGCAGCAAGTGCTCATGCCCATGCTGACAAAACTGTTCCACCTGCACGACATCTACGTCGGACACCTCCACACCGTCAACGCCATCGGCCAACACCTCTATTCGCTGATGCTCCTCAACGCAATCAGCGAGAAAGTGAAAGACTTGAACAACGAGAACAATCGCTTTCTCCTGTCAGAGACCGCCAACTTCCTGCTGGGCATGATAGCCCAACAAGATATCCCCTTCATCTACGAAAAAACAGGCACAGTCATCCGGCATCTGATGATAGACGAGTTTCAAGACACCTCAACCTTGCAGTGGGAAAACTTCAAGCCTCTCATCCTCAACAGTATGGCCACGGGAGGCACGTGCCTCATCGTAGGTGATGTAAAGCAGAGCATCTACCGTTTCCGCAACTCTGACTGGCAGATTCTGAACAACATCGAACGCGACCACGACTTACGAGGACTGATAGAAGAAATACCAGCCCAATTTAACTACCGCTCGTCCCGACGTGTAGTGGAGTTCAACAATGCTCTGTTCCAGAATGCCGTCAACCTCCTACAGACACATTGCCCAGCCCTCACCACAGCCTACGGAAAGGTGGAGCAAGAGGTGAAACAATCCGAAGAGCAAGGATATGTGAGCGTGACCAACCTGAAGGACGAAGCAGACATGATGGAACATCTACAACGCTCAGTGAAGGAACTGATGGCACAAGGAGTGAAAGCCAGCGACATCACCATCTTGGTGAGATACAACAGAGAAGTGCCACAGATATGCGACTTCTTCAATCAGCATCAAAACGTGCTGCCCGTGAAAGTCGTCTCCGACGAAGCCTTCCGTTTGGATGCATCTCCAGCCATCCACCTCCTCATCACTGCCCTCAGAGCCATAGCCTCCCCCCAAGATAAACTGCCCCTCTACACATTGGCACATCGTCACATGCTCCCCACCCACTTCGACACAGCAAAACGGGAGCAACTGCGGTATAAAAACCTGCCCGAACTCGTGGAAGACCTCTGCCAGACTTTCCTGTTGGACAAGATGGAGGGGCAGGATGCCTATCTCTTCTACTTCAACGACCTCATCGGGCAGTATTGCGAGGACAACCCAACAGACCTTGACTCCTTCCTCAAGGCATGGGACGAAGGCCTCTGCGAGAAGACCATCCCCAACGGAGCATCAGAAGGCGTGCGCATCATGACTATACACAAGTCAAAAGGTCTGGAGTTCCACACCGTCATCATCCCCTCCTGTTCATGGACCATCAAGCCAAAAGACACCGAAGTGATGTGGTGCATCCCCCACGAAGCCCCCTACAACATGATGCCCCTGCTGCCCGTCAGTGTGGGCAAGGCGAAAGACGACAGCATCTTCGCCGACGACCGCCGAACAGAAGAACTCCGAACCCTTGTGGACAACATCAACGTGCTCTACGTAGCGTTCACACGCGCCAAGCACAATCTCATCATCCTCACAGGTAACAAGAACGACCAAGCCCCCGATGCGGAAAACACTCAGACAGACAGTGCCCAGACAATCCTGCTCAGAGCCATGCCCCCCCAGATGACACCAACAGAAGAGGAAAACGCAACAATCTATCAGTGGGGCGATATCGTGGCATCCAAAGACCCCGAGAACGAAAAAAAGACCCATGCCCTACCGCAAGAAACGAATGTTTTAGAATGCGATTACGCCCCCCAGCCCGTCTCGTTCGCCTCCCACCCTTCGACAGCAGAATTCCGACAGAGTTATGAGTCAGAAATGTTCATCACTGAAGACTCCTTAGACCCCAAGCTACAGCAACACACCGAACGCATCCGCCTCATCAGCCTCGGTAACCTATACCATGCCATCTTCCAACACATCCGCACCCTCCACGATGTGCCTCGCACCGTCAGTCTCCTCCAGTCGCGCGGCTGTTTCGGCACCCTACTCGAAGCCCACAAAGCACAGGCGGAAGTGACTCGCATGATAGAAGAGATCACCCCCCAGCATCCCGAGTGGTTCTCCGCAGCGTGGAAAGTGCTCAGTGAACGAGACATCCTCTCTACCCAAAACAATCTGCTGAACAGCAAACGTCCCGACCGCGTCGTCGTGCAGGGTCAGCGCGCCATCGTCATCGACTACAAGACCGCCCGAGGCGTTGTGAGCCGAAAAGCCGACGGCACCCTCATGGCACCCTCCACCCACCGCCAGCAAGTCCAACACTACAAAAACCTACTCACCCAAATCGGCTACACCTCCGTCGAAGCCTACCTCTGGTACATCCTTGACGGGCTTGTGGTAGCAGTCTAAGCCGCCACACGCTCCAATAAAAACGAAAAAACAAGTTACTCTATAGACTAATTGTAAATGAACAAATTATACATATAATGGTGGCTCCTTTCTTACAACTTGTGGCAGATGACCTCTATCGGAAGATGAGGGGAAACTTTCAGAATGTAACGTTGGTCTTTCCGAACAAACGTGCAAGCCTGTTCTTTAGCAGCTATCTGTGGGAGAATGCTGGGGGCAAAACAATCTGGACTCCTGAATACACCACCATCAGTGAGTTGTTTGCCTCTCTTTCCGACCATACGGTGGGCGACCCTGTATGGTTGGTGGTGAAGCTGTGGGAGGTGTATCAGCAGAAGATGCAGCCCACCAAATCGCTTGACCAACTTTATGGGCTGATGGAGATGATGCTAAGCGATTTTCAAGACATCGACAACAACATGGTGGAACCACGAAAATTGTTCCTCAACATCGCTGACTTGAAGGAGATGACAGACTTCTCTTTCCTAGACGAGAAACAAAGGGAAGCCATTGAGCAGTTCTTCGGGCATTTTCTCGACGGTGCAGGCACGATGCTGAAGGGGCGCTTCGGGACATTATGGAATCGTCTGACGGAGATTTATGAGGCGTATCGCGCCATCCTACTCGCCAAGCAGGGAGAACAGGAGAGAGGGATGGTGTATGAGGGATTGCTGAAACGTCTGGTGGTGGAGGTGCTGACAGGCAAGGAAGAGGAAGCGAGAAGGAAAACGGACGGCAGACTGGGGTCAAGGACATACGTGATGGTGGGGTTTAATGTGTTGAACAAGACGGAGTTGGAATTGTTCCGATATGTCAAACAAAATCGGGATGCCAAATTTTATTGGGACTATGATGTGGCATACACCCATACGAGCGGCAGAGATATAGGGTATGAAGCAGGGGTGTTCATCATGGAGAACATCAGGCAACTGGGCAGCGAACTGACAGACAAAGGGGTGTATGAGAACATGAGACGACCAAAGTGCATCACGTTCATCCAGTCGCCCACCGAGAATGCACAGACACGCTACATCGACGAGTGGAAACGTCTGCACATCAAAGAAGGGGAGCCACTTAGAGAATCTGCCATCGTGCTCTGCAACGAGAACCTACTGTTGCCTGTCCTGCACAGCATCGGGGAAGTGGAGGCAGTAAACGTGACGATGGGCTATCCACTCAGCGGAACGGCAGTGTTTTCGCTTGTCCAAACTCTGCTCGAACTACAGGTGCATGGACGCTCTGTGCAGGGAGCATGGCGATATAAACAGGTGGCAGCAGTACTAAAGCATGCACTTGTGCAACGACTGGTGGGCAGGGAGAGCCAGGAGAAACTGCTGGAACTGATGAGAAACAACGTGGTTTTCCCCGAAAAGGAACTGTTTGCAGACCATGCCCTCTTAGCTCGCCTCTTCACAAAAGTGTCGGGCAAGGCACTAACAACCTATCTGGCAGAAATCATTTCGCTGGTGGGACAGAGTTATCAAGAAACTTTTGGTAGTCAAGATTTCACTTTGCAGATGGAGAAGGAGTCCATTTTCATGGCCTATACGGTAGTGAACCGCATCCACACGTTGCAGGAGGGACACAGCGCACTGGATGTGAGCGACGAGACACTGATGCGACTCATCATGCAGCTGCTCAGGCAAACCACGATTCCCTTCCACGGAGAACCTGCCGTAGGATTGCAGGTGATGGGTCTGCTGGAAACCCGTAACCTCGATTTCCGTAATGTCATCATGCTTTCGGTCAACGAGGGGCAAATGCCTAAGTCGGACAAACGAGCATCGCTCATCCCTTACACCCTGAGGGCTGCCTACGGCATGACGACCATTGAGCGGGAGGTGAGCCTGTATGCTTACTATTACTACCGACTGCTACAACGGGCAGAGAACATCACCTTGCTCTACAACACCAGCACAGAAGGTGGCAGCAAGGGGGAGATGTCGCGGTTCATGTTGCAAACACTGGCGGAAAGCGATGAGCTCTTTGGCAAAGGGCAAGCGATAGTCCAACACCGTTTCACTTCTGCCAGTGAGACCGAAATGGTGAAGCCATTCAGTGTGGTGAAGGATGAGGGGGTGATGGTCAAGCTACATGAGCGTTTCAACGAGGAAAGAATCCTGTCGCCTTCTGCCATCAACACCTACATGAAGTGTCCACTCAAGTTCTACTTCAACTACGTGGCAGAACTGCGCCCCGACGACGAGGTGTCTGAAGATGTGGACAAACCCATGTTCGGCACGCTTTTCCACCATGTCATGCAGAAACTCTATGAGCCATACGTGGGCAAGCCCCTCGGCAGCGAAACGCTGAAGCAGCTGGCAGGCAGCGACGAACTAATCAAACAGAAACTTAACAATGCCTTTGCCATCCATCTGTTCCATCGCCCCGAGAAAGACGAGAACGGCAACGACATCAACTATGGCAACGACACATATCGGATGACCTTGAACGGTACCCAATTAATCAACCGCCATGTCATCAAGGAGTTTGTCATCAACCAAATCACCGCTGACCACATGATGGCGGAAGAGCTGGAAAGTGAAGGCGGATACCTACAAATCGTCAGTCAAGAGAAGAAGTACACGACGGTGTTACATCATGGAGCAAATGGAAGGAAGAGGGGGACAGTACTCATCGGTGGCTACATCGACCGACTTGACCTGCTCCACACCTCGCATGGCGACCGCATCCGCATCGTGGATTACAAAACCAGCATCAGGGCACACACCGCCAACTATCTGGAGGAACTTTTCGACTCTAAAAAGTGTACGGGGAACTACCACATCATGCAGACCCTGTATTATGCCAAAGTCGTCACCGAAGGCTGTCCTGCCTACGCCCATACAGCCGTGGTGCCAGCCCTCATGTATTGTGCCAAGGACTACGGGAAGAACTATTCAGGCATCGTGAAGCTGACCCCACCCGACGGTGAGAAGAAAGAGGAGATGGAGGACTTCAAGGCACAATACGGCGAAGCCTATCACAACCTGCTCACCCAGAAAATAGAAGAGATTTTCACACCATACGAAGAAAGCAAAGACGGTGTGAACCAAGATGGAGAAGAAAACACCTGTGGCATCTTTGCCCAGTGCACTGACGAACAGCACTGTTCCTACTGTGACTTCCTCAACTTCTGCCGACGACACCCAAAAGAAAAATGACAAGTAGGTGAACAAAAAAGAGCTTATATAAACCACAAATTGAACGAATCTATTGTGTAATTACTCCAATGGAAAAATTTGAGATCAACATTCTGGGTTGCGGAGCAGCCCTCCCCACCCCTCGGCGGCTCGGCTCCTCACAGGTGGTCAACATCCGCGAAAAACTTTTTATGCTCGACTGCGCCGAAGGCACCCAGATGGCCTTCCGTAAGTCACGCCTCAGTTTCTCCCATCTCCAAGCCATCTTCCTCACCCACCTACACGGAGACCATGTGTTTGGACTGCTGGGGTTGCTCTCCACTTTTGGACTCCTTGGACGTATACAAGAACTACACATCTATGGTCCCAAGGACTTACAGCGTGTCTTCCAACCACAAATTGACTACTTCTGCACGGATGCGCCCTATCGTATCATCCTGCATGAAATCGATACCCAAACCCCACATACCATCTACGAAGATCGTTCCGTCATCGTCACCACCCTTCCCCTCACCCACCGAGTCCCCTGCTGCGGATACCTCTTCCAGGAAAAGCCCACACCACGCCATATCCGACGCGACATGATTGACTACTACCACATTCCCATCGCCCACATCAATAACATCAAGGCTGGAATGGACTGGACACAAGCGGACGGCACCATCATACCCAACGACCGTCTCACCACTCCCCCCGACCCCGTCCGCTCCTACGCCTACTGCACCGACACCGCTTATCGACCTCCATTGGCAGACCTGCTACAGGATGTGACCTGCCTCTACCACGAAGCCACCTTTACGCATGAGCACGCCCTCCTTGCCAAGAAGACTCATCACAGCACTGCCACCCAAACAGCCGAGATAGCCAAGGCTGCTCATGCCCACCAACTGATTCTTGGACACTTCTCTTCCCGATACAAAACAGAAGTGCCTCTTCTGCAAGAGGCACAACAAGTGTTTCCTAATACCATCTTAGCAGAAGATGGCATGAAAATAGTTTTATAGAACGGGCTTTTTATCCTCGACGCGCTTCTTCCAGCAACGCCCGCTGATGCTCTGTCAGGTTGACAGGGATAGACACATCAAAAATAATGATAAGATCCTTGGGCGTACCGTCACTCATCGTACCACCTTTGCCCTTCAAGCGCACTTTCTTGCCGACTTGAGTACCTGCCGCCACCTTCAATTTGAACTTACCGTATGCTGTACTGAGAATGATATCCCCTCCAAGCATTGCTGTCCAAGCATCAATGACGACACGCGCTTCGGTCTCTGCCGGTTCTGCTTTCCGACGAGTACGCATTGTACGACGACTACCACCCATACTTCCAAATATCTGCTGGAAAAAGTCGCTCATGCCACCTTCGCCACCCATATTAAAACTAAAGCCTTCAAACGGATTACTTCCACTACTTGTACCAAAGCCTCCAAACTGGTCTGCCTGCTTCCAATTCTCACCATACTGATCATACTTCGCACGCTTCTCAGGATCATTCAACACTTCATAGGCTTCATTCAACATTTGAAACTTTGCCTTTGCCTTCGGATCATCAGGATGCAAATCGGGGTGGAACTGCTTCG
Organism: Bacteroidaceae bacterium; assembly: GCA_017448825.1. GTDB lineage: Bacteria > Bacteroidota > Bacteroidia > Bacteroidales > Bacteroidaceae > Minthosoma. The sequence continues at coordinate 5,819 of JAFSKR010000042.1, read as the reverse complement.
AGCGTTTACGATAAGCAGCCCTTATATCTTTCTGTGGAGTATCTTTCGGGATACCCATCACCTTGTAATAATCAATAAATGCCATAATCTTCCTTTCTATTTAGTAAATTCTATCAAAATTCATAACAAAAAAGATGCCATTAGGGCATTTTGACACTACAATTTTCATAAAAGGCAGAAAAAATCTCATCCCCAAACAAAAACAAGCACACCAAAGACCTTTTACGATTCCATGTGTGCTTGTTTACATACATATTTATACTATAAAAGAAAGTCAACGCACTTTCAACAGATCGCCCGTTACAGGGATATAACTATCATCCTTGAAGTTCATCTTGTAAAGGTTATCCAAGCGAATGCCATAGAACTGACTGATAGCATACATTGATTCTCCCGATTTCACCTTATGCCAATAATCCTTATATTGCGCATCAGCCTTCTTTGCCTTCTTCTCCAAGAAGATGTTCATGCCAGCCACTGGGGCAAAATCCTCATCCACCTCATTGAATGACAGCAACTTCTTTTTCCGAATTTTCGTTTCCTTTGCCAAAGCTTCCCATGTGTCACCACCACGTGCCACAATACACCGCTTGCCATTCACCATGATAACAGGATGAAGAGTGGACACAACCACTTTTGTCTCTGCCTGCTTCTTCTTGCGTCTCAATCCTGTGCGGTCTTCGTCCAAATCTTGCAACTCATACAACTCAATGATGTTAATAAGCCTATTCGCATAGGTAGGTGACGTGGCATACCCGCACGCTTTCAATCCACGTGCCCATGCTTTATAGTCCATTGGGTTCAGATCGAACAACTTCTTATAACGATTCTGTTGCAAAAATTTCGAATGGTCTTCATAACTTTCTTCCGCATTCTTGTATTTACGAAACTTCTCGTTCTTATGGTCATCATCGCGTTTCACATACGGTCCCGTCCAATTCATTCCCACCTTAATACCGAAGTGGTTATTCGCCTTTGTTGCCAGATAGCTCTTACCTGCGGCACTTTCCAACAAAGCCTGCGCCAAAGTGATGCTGGCAGGAATCTTATATCGATGCATCTGTTCAACAGCCGCATCCTTATACTGGTCAATATACTGCTGATAGGCAGTGTTTTTATGCTGCCCAAATACTGATGCCGACACAAGCAAGCCACACACCAGCAATACACATTTCAGATTACCCATTAGAAAGCATTTTGTAATTTTCAGTTGCAAATATACGGAATAAATTCATTTTTTTGACTAATCTTCTGAAAAAACAATCAAAAATCAGTACCTTTGTCGCAAAATTACGAAAAAAACAACAAAAAGTACATGACGAAAAATTTATTGATGCTGGCTACAGCCATATTGATTGCCACATTTGCAACCGCAGGCACACCTAAAGGTAACAACGACAAGACTATGACCTACGGTTCTCATACTTACACCGTAAGTGGAAGTATCAACGGGAAAACACTCGATTCCATAGCCAGCAGTATCCTCAGTAATGGTTACAAAGGCAAAGCCACAGCCAAAGTGAGTTTCACCAACATTCCGTCCGACTACGAAGAGTTCGAGGCTGTCTATACACAGTTATTAGGCAAGAGCATTCATGGCACTGCAGCCATGATACCAATGGCAATGGAAATATATGCCCGTGATAGAGAACAAGGCGAACAATGTTTCTGGCTCATCTGCAACAATTCGTCAACTGTCAGCCAGATTCTTAGAATACTTAAAGACAAGTTTGGTCCCCAATCCCAATATGCGCCAGAAAATGATACCTATGGCCAACGCTATCTTCCTGCCGCCCTTCTAAAAGGCGCCACAGCACAAAATGGCTACACTCCTACATTACCTTATACGGTAGAAATGACAGCATCAGTAAACAAATCACAAGAAACAACCTATGGTACTGATTATTTCGTCTATATTCTCAGCAAGGGATGGGATACCGAGCAGCGTTCCGTAGAGATTCTGCTTCCTTATGAAGGAGGACTTTATAAAGTGTTCAATTGCCCCTCTGTCTATACCCAGTGCAAGAACATCCGAGGCAAATGGAACGGACTCCAATAAAGAAACTCATACATATAACTATATTTTACTTTTAACTAAATTACTTTTTATAACAAAAAAACAAAGATTATGGCTTACACAGAAACAACAACAACCGGCTATGGAACTCGCGTAGGACGCTCGTTCAAAGGCATAGCAAGTGGATTTCTCCTTTTCGTTGCAGGTACCGTTCTGCTTTGGTGGAATGAAGGCCGTGCTGTGAAAACAGACAAGATGCTCAACGACGCACAAAAGGCATGCGTTGAAATGCCGAACCCCGAAAAAATTGACCCCGCCTTGGATGGTGAACTGGTATGCGGTTCTGCACTCGTTGCAACAGATGATGTCCTGACAGACCAAGATTTCGGCATCAGCGAGAATGCCATCGGACTCACACGCAGAGTTGAGTACTTCCAGTGGGTGGAGAACGCTAAAGAAGAGAAAGAAGACAAATTGGGTGGAAAAGAAGTGACAACAACCACTTACACCTATTCACAAGAATGGGTTTCCTCTCCTGTAAACAGTGCTGATTTCAAAGACCCTGCCTATCAGAACAAAAACTACACATGGACACAGGCTGAAAATCAAGACCTCTATGCAGAAAACGTATCTTTCGGTGCATACAAACTCACCGAGTCCCTCATTCACTCCATCAGCTCAAAAGAGGCAGTAGAACTCAACCTGAATCCAGAGCAGTTGCAGGCATGGGACAAAGTCATTGGTGAAACTTATGCAAGAGCCAAAGGACTTCAAACCGATGTAAACAACATAACAACTCAAGTTAATGCCGCTGACGCAGCAGCTATTGCCGACAGTGCGAAGACTGTAGTGCCAGACTCCATCTCTCAAAACAACAAGATTGACCTCAATTATGTTCACCAGATGGGCAACGTTCTCTACTATGGTCGCAATGCCAGCGTTCCAGAGGTCGGTGACGTTCGTATTACTTTCGAGAAGATTGTACCAGCCAAAGTAACCGTTATCGCACAGGTGACAGGCGACACATTCAAAGCATTCAAGACTTCCAACGGCAAAAAGTACCAGACCCTTGTCATGGGCAAGAAAGATGCTGACGAGATTTTCGATGCTGAACATGAGGCCAACAATATGTGGCTGTGGGTTCTCCGCATCATCGGCACACTTGTTGTCATCGGTGGTTTGAAGGGTATCTTTGGTTTCGTGGAAACCATTCTCAAAGTGGTTCCATTCCTGTCAAGCATCTTCGCATTTGGCGTAGGTCTTATCTGTACGATTGTGGGCATCGTTTGGTCACTCCTCATCATCGCCATTGCTTGGCTGTTCTATCGCCCAGTATTAGGCATCAGTTTGCTAGTATTGGCAGGATTCCTCATTTGGGTGTTTGCCTTCAACGGCAAGAAGAAATTGGCAGAACTCGCCAATCGTGGCAAGGCCGCTCCAGAAGTAGCACCTGCTGCCCCTGCTGAAGCAGCTCCATCTGCCCCTGCAGAATAAGGCTACACCTATTTATATGAGATAAATAAAGAATACTACTTATACTATTTACTATCTACTATTGGGAGGTCTGGGCAACACTATGTTGTCCAGACCATTCTCAAACAGGAACCTTCAATAGTATAAGCCCCCTACTATCCCCTCCATCATGAAAAAAACACTCATCGCATTAGTGGCTGCCACAGCCATCTCATTCACCTCATGTGGCAACAAGACGAATGGCAGCGACCAAGGAAACGATTCCATCTTCATGCTTGATGGCCCAGGCTCCGAATACAATCCTACAGAGCACGACCTCAAGATGAACACCCTGGCCGTACAAAAGAAAGCCGTAAAAAAGAAGGTGGAAGAAATCTATGAAGCCGTCAACAAAGCCTACTCCAACACGGGCGAGTACGGTACCGACACCGACCTCGACGAAATGTTCTGTTCCGACGATTGGCGTGAGAAAGTAAAGGCTGTGCGCATCAAGGATATGCCCATCGACGGCATGGGTTTCTTCGATGCCGACTATTGGGTGATGGGACAAGACTATGACATGGGCAACATCAGCGTCTCCAACATCAAAATCACAGACATCGAACTGGACGAAGAGCCTTGGCGTGCCACTGTTGACTGCACCCTTCACAATTTCAGTCCTATCCCCATCTCCATCGAATTCGTCCATGAAGAAAACACCTGGAAAGTCGATGACCTCATAGACCTAAAGGCCGGTCTTGACTGGAAAAGGGCCATGATTGCATACCTCAACGAATAACACATGAAGGAACTATCCATCCATATTCCTGTCAGCGTCAAAGACGAGACAGAACTCCGTCCAGAAGACATCAAGCTGTTAGATGAAGCCCGCCGTGCCACCTCCCGCAGCTATGCACCCTACTCCCACTTCTCCGTGGGCGCATCCGTCGAGCTGGAAGACGGCACCATCCTCTCGGGCAGCAACCAAGAGAACGCGGCCTATCCATCAGGACTTTGTGCTGAACGCACCGCAGTCTTCTACGCCAACTCACGCTATCCCGACCTTGCCGTTCGCCGCCTCTGCATTGCAGCCCGCGATACCGAAGGCAACTTCACAGCCCGTCCCATCTCCCCCTGCGGTGCTTGTCGCCAAGTGCTGCTCGAAACAGAACAGCGTGCGGGCCATCCCATCGAAGTACTCCTCTATGGCACCCAAGGCACCTACTGCCTCCGCAGCATCAAAGACCTGCTGCCCCTCTCCTTCGACGACAGCTTTCTGTCAGACAAGGATTGACCACACTGCTTGATTGAAGAACCTCTCCTCCCAACCTACCTGAGCGTCGTTATCCAACCTCTTTGAATAATACAAGCCCGCTTGCTGCCAACACATGACAGCAAGCGGGCTTTTTTTGTTTGTCAACGAAACGCCATCACTTCACATACACCTTCTTGCCGTTGACGATGTATAGGCCTACAGGCAAACAATCTTTCAGGCTCCTCACGTCAGCACCTTCCACCATGCGGACAAACTGATCCGACAACGTGTACACCTTCAGCGGAGCCATCATCACATCCACACCTTCAATGCCCACATCCACATACTGCTCAATGGTCAGCGTCCCATCCACGAACTGATACTCGTAGTTGTTGTCCTGACCGCCCTGCAGGTAGATGACGAACTCGCCAGCCACCGATGTGGAGGTCGCCGTGCAAAGCACCATTGGCTTCTCATCCAGCACATCCTCCGTCTCGCCGTTCTTGAAACCCTCATACCGTATCGTCCACTCCGGCAGACGCTCATCGTTCTGTACACAGCTCTTATCCTCAGCCGCCACAGTCAGTTTCGCCTTTGTTATCGTCAGCATGCCATTCACATAGCTGTCATTATAGTTCGTTACGCCACCTTTGGTGATGACGATGGGATAAGTGCCCACAGGCGAAGCCGCTGTTGCCCCGCAAGAGATTTCGGGTGTTCCTTCCAACTCCTTTCCTGTCGAGGTGTATTCGAACGTCGGGTTTGCTTCGCCATACTCGCGGGTGTAGCTCTTGGCGGTCACCACCACGGCATCATCCCCCTCTGGGTCGCCGACATGGACTTCGAGATTGCCCCCTGCATTCAGCAAGTCCTGCTCAAACGTGTACAACACCCCTGCTTCGGCTACACCCATGTGCCCGAAAGTTTCTACGAAGCCACCATCCAGTGGTTCCAACATCGGCACGGCTGGACGATAGACAGAGCATCCTTCATCTACACCAGTGGAGTCGTGCCAGCCATCTCTGCCATCATCAAAGGCACGACACAACCAGGCGACAAGGTGCTCATCCAAACACCTGTGTACAACTGCTTCTT